>NZ_NBOB01000005.1:0-407096 GCF_002213185.1 Thioclava sp. JM3 | reverse complement strand
CACATCACATTGAGCGTCACCGATAACGGCCCCGGTATCCCGGATCGAGATCTGGCACGGGTGCGCGAACGTTTCGTGCGCCTCGACCGGAGCCGAAACACGCAGGGCAGCGGATTGGGCCTGAGCCTCGTCGACGCCATCGCCCAGATTCATGGCGGTGAGCTGCGCCTGCAGAACCTCGAGCGCGGTCTGCGAGTGGACATACGCTTTCCGAAACCTTGATGCCTCTCGCTGCGAGCAAACTCCGGCCCCCGGGCAGGCGAAAGGGGCGATCAATCACCCGCTCTCTCGGGCCTCTGAGCGATGAGCGCGCGTGGTTCTGGAAATGGGGTCACGCTCCTATCGCAACTTCATGCCTGACCGCCAGGACACATATTCAATTTTTGGAACATGAACCGCCCCCCGCGCATTCCTTCCGCAATCCCGAACTGACGGAAATTCGGAGGCAGATGACATGACCATGCGTTTTGAACAGATTCTCGCGGAAGGGATCGCCCAGTGCTCCTACCTGTTGGGCGACACTGGCAGCGGCACCGCCGCCGTCGTCGATCCCCGCCCCGATTGCGATATCTATATCGAGCGCGCGAAGGCGCTCGGACTGACGATCACCCATGTATTCGAGACCCATATCCACGCCGACTTCCTGTCAGGCGCGCGCGAATTGGTGGACCGGCTGGATGGCACGCCCAAGCTTTGCGTCAGCGTCGAGGGCGGCGCCGAATATGATTTCGAGCATGAGGGCATCCGCGACGGCGACAAGTTCAGCTTCGGGCAACTCACGCTCGAGACGCGGCACACCCCGGGGCACACGCCCGAACACGTCTCCTTCCTGCTCTACGAGAAGGACAATGACGACCCCTGGGGCGTGCTCAGCGGGGATTCCTTCTTCGTGGATTCGGTCGGCCGCCCCGACCTCCTGGGCGACGACAAGACCGAGGAACTGACCGAGGCGCTGTTCCGCACCACGCAGGATTTCTACATGCAGCTGCCCGAGGGCGTTCTGGTCTATCCCTGCCACGGCGCGGGCTCGGCCTGCGGGCCGAATATCGGCGACCGGATGTCGACCAGCATCGCCTATGAGAAAGCCCATAACCAATATGCCCGGATCACCGATCTCGAGGCCTTCAAGGAGGCGATGACGAAGGACGCTCCGCCGGTGCCCACGCATTACCCGCGCCTCAAGAAGGTCAATGCGGCGGGCCCCGAGGTAATGCACGGGTTGCCGCGCTGCATCGGCAAGACCCCGGAGGAGTTCGAGGCGCTTATCGCCGACAAGGACGTGCAACTGGTCGATATCCGCGACATGCTCGCCTTCGGCGGCGGCTTCATCGAAGGCTCGCTCAATATCGGGCTGCAGCCGATCCTGTCGGTCTGGGCCGGATGGATGCTCGATCCCGACAAACCGATTGCGCTTGTGAGCGAAACGAGTGCCGAGATCGACGAGGCCGTGCTGCGGCTCTGGCGCGTCGGCTTCACGAAATTCGCGGGCTACCTGAACGGGGGCATCGCCGCGTGGCGCACCTCCGGGCGACCGCTTGCGCATATTCCGCAGGTCACCGTGCAGGAACTGAAGGGCAGCGATCTGACCCCGCTCGACGTGCGCAAGGACGAGGAATGGGACGGCGGCCGAATCCCCGGTGCGCTCCACCATTTCCTCGGTACGATCGAAGACGAGATGGACGAACTCGACCGTTCCGCCGACTATGCGGTGTATTGTCAGGGCGGCTACCGCGCCAGCGTCGCCGCGAGCCTGCTGCACCGCGCCGGGTTCAAGAACGTCTCCGCGGTGCCGGGCAGCTTCGGCGCATGGTCCGCGCAGGACTACCCGGTCGAATCCTGAACCGCTCACCATCAGAGGATCCAAGACAATGAGCTACACCATCGACAAACGCCTCACCAATACCACGCTGGAAGAGGCCGACACCCGGACGCGCGAGGCCCTCAAGGAGCAGGGCTTCGGCGTGCTCACCGAAATCGACGTGCAGGCCACGATGAAGAAGAAGCTGGATGAGGACATGGCCGGCTACATGATCCTCGGCGCCTGCAACCCGAAGATGGCGCATCAGGCGATCCAGCTGGAGCCGAACGTCGGCGCGATGCTGCCCTGCAACGTCATTTTGCGGCAGGACGGCGCGGATATCCTCGTCTGCGCGATCGACCCGGCGGCCTCGATGATGGCGATCGACAACCCCCGGCTGAAATCGGTCGCAGGCGACGTGCGCGACATGCTGGCAAAGGCGATCGAGGCGATTTGAGCTGAACCGGCCCGGCGGCGGACCACTGTCCGCTGCCGGAGCTTCGCGTCGCGCCCCCCCGGGCGCCCCTTGCATTTCAGGCCCGTTTCGCGGGATACGACGGCCCGACGACCTCGCTGAGAGGTCAAGCCAAGCGAAGGCCAGTATGCCCCGGACCGACCGCCTCAAGACCGACTGTTCCCAATGCGCGGCGCTTTGTTGCGTGGTGCTGTCCTTCGACAAGGGCAAGGATTTCGCCTTCAGCAAGAACCCCGGAGAACCCTGCCGGAACCTTTGCGGGCACGATTGCTCGATTCACGACAAACTGACCCAGGAAGGCATGGCAGGCTGCGTCGCCTATGATTGCCTCGGCTCCGGCAATCGGGTCGTGCAGGAGGTCTTCGGCGGCCAGTCGTGGCAGGAGGAACCGCGTCTGGCAGCGGTGATGATGGAAGCCTTCTCCGCCATGTGCGAGGTCCACAAGCGGATCGACCTGCTGCGCGCTGCCGAGACCCTGTCGCTGGGACCGGACGAAGAACGCAAACGCCGCGACTTCCTCGACCATCTCGAAGAGCATCAATGGACTGGCCCCGAACTCAACGAATTCGAATTCGGTCTGGCGCTGGAGATTGATCTCTTCGTCCACGGCCTCAGCGCGTGACGCCCGACGAACGGAAACGTCGCCTTCGACCGGTGAGGCGCGAACACCACGCGGACGCCCTCAACTCTCCCTCAGCCTCGACAAATTTTGACTGCCTGAAGAAGCTGTGATCTGATCCGGGACGGGTGACGCGCCCAATCTGTTTGAAGAGGCCGAGCGTGCAGCCTGCCTTTCGCACCGAAGCATTGTCGAAAACCTATGGCGAGGGACCAGCCGCGGTCCACGCCCTCAAAGACGTGACCCTGGAAATTCCGCGCAGCGAGGTCGTCGTGCTGCTCGGACCTTCGGGCAGCGGCAAATCCACCTTTCTCAACATCATCGGCGGGCTCGACAGACCAAGCTCGGGCCAGGCGTGGTTCGGCGATCAGAACCTGACCGAAATGTCCGACCGGGCGCTGACGCAATACCGGCGCAGCCATGTCGGTTTCGTCTTCCAGTTCTACAACCTGATGCCCAGCCTCACCGCGCGCGAGAATGTCGATCTGGTGACCGAGATTTCGCACGATCCGATGGACGCGGGCGAAGCGCTGCGGCTGGTCGGGCTGGAGGGACGACTCGACCATTTCCCGGCGCAGATGTCAGGCGGCGAGCAGCAGCGCGTCGCCATCGCGCGGGCCATCGCGAAGCGTCCGGCGGTGCTGTTTTGCGACGAGCCGACCGGGGCGCTCGACAGTATGACGGGGCGGCGCGTGCTGCAGGTGCTCAACGATGTGAACCGCGAGCTGGGCACGACCGTTCTGATCGTCACCCATGCGGCGGCGACGGCGGCGATGGCGCATCGCGTGCTGCATTTCACCGATGGCCAGCTGCGCGAGACGATCGTCAACGAGACCCGCGCCGACCCCGCCGAGATCGAATGGTAAGCCGATGGCCCTGACCGTTCTCCATCGCAAGCTCTTCCGCGACCTCTGGCGAATCCGGGCGCAGGCGCTGGCGATCTCGGCGGTCGTCGCTCTGGGCGTGATGGTACAGGTGATGATGGCGGGGCTGACCGATACGCTCACCGTCACCCGCGACGCCTATTTCGAGCGGCACCGGCTTGCGCAGGTCTTCGAGCCGCTCACCCGCGCGCCCAGCTCGATGATGGAACAAGTCAACGCGATTCCCGGCGTGCTGGCCGCCGAAGGGCGGGTCAGCGGTTTCGGCCGGATCGACGCGGACGGGGGCGAGCCGATACAGGCGCGTGTCCTGTCGCTACCCGGCCCCGCAGGCCTCAACGGTATCCTGATGACGGCGGGGCGGAAGCCGATCGCGGGGCGCAGCGACGAGGTCGTGCTGCTCGACACATTCGCAGCCGCGCGCGGGATCGCGCTTGGCGATACGCTCGGCGTCACCGTCGAGGGCCGTCACCAGCGCTTGCAGGTCGTCGGTTTCGCCCGCGCGCCGGAGTTCCTGTTCATGCCCGCGCCGGGCGAATTCTTTCCCAACGACGGTCGCTTCGCCGTGATCTGGATGGAGCGCAAGGCAGCGGCCGCCGTGCTCGATCTCGACGGGGCGTTCAACGAGGTGCTGGCGCTCGCCACGCGCGAGCGGCCGCGCAAGGCGGTGCTCGCCGATCTCGACAGGCTGATGGCGCCCTATGGCGGCGGCGCGGGCTTCGTTCAGGATCAGCAGACCTCTGCGCGCTTCATCGAGGAAGAACTAAAGGGCCTGCGCCAGTCGCGGCTGTTCCTGCCACCGATCTTTCTCGCAGTTGCGGCCTTCCTGCTCAACGTGACGATCACACGTATCGTGCAGGCCGAGCGGCGCGAGATCGGGCTGATGAAGGCCTTCGGTCACAGCGGGGCGGAGATCGCAGGGCATTACCTCGAAATGGCACTGATGATCGCCTTCGCCGGCGCGCTGCTCGGATCGGCTCTGGGCGTGATGCTTGGGCGGTCTCTGACCGGTCTCTACATGGAATTCTACAAATTCCCCTACCTCGTCTTCTCGATGCATCCCGGCCCCTTCGCCGGGGGCCTCGCCTTCTCGCTGATCGCCGCCGCGCTCGGGGCGGCGATCGCGTTGCGCACGGTGTTCCGCCTGACACCCGCCGAGGCGATGCGCCCCCCGGCCCCGGCCGATTTTACCCATGGCCGGGTCGGCTTCCTCGCGATCGTCACGAAATTCCTCGACCAGCCTGGGCGGATGATCCTGCGTCAGATCACGCGGCAACCTGTACGCAGCCTCGGCACCATCGCGGGCGTGGCCGCGGGCCTCGCGCTGAACATGGCGATGCTGATGATCTATTCGGGCTTCGATCACACGATGGACGTCACCTTCGGCTTTGCCGACCGCTCCGACGCGACGGTGAGCTTCATCCACCCCGTCTCGCGCGATGTGACACATGAGATTGCGCACCTTCCCGGCGTGCTGCAGGCCGAGCCGACGCGCTACGTGCCGGTCCTCTTCCGCAACGGCGTCATCACCCATCGCGGCGAACTGACCGGCCTGTCGGAGGATGCGCAGCTCAATCGCGCGCTGCGGCCCGATCTGGAGCCGATCGCCCTGCCCGCGCAGGGCGTCGTGATCTCGCGGGGGCTCGCGGATGTGCTGAAACTTCAGCCGGGCGAAAACCTCACCGCCGAAGTCACCGAGGGCCACAAGCGGACCCTCTCGCTGCCCGTCGCTGCGATCTCCGACACATTGCTGGGCGCTCCGGCCTATATGCGCCTCGACTCGCTGACCCGGGCCGTGGGCGAGGCGGACCGGATCACCTCGGTCTCGATCCGTACCCAAGGTGCACCGTCGCCGGAGCTTCTGCACGAGCTGCGCGCGCGCCCCAAGGTCGCGGGCGTCTCGATAAAATCCGACAGTCTCGCCGCGTTCAGGGAGATTGCCGACGAGGGCGCGGGGCAGATGCGTTTCGTCTTCGGCGCGATCGCCTTCGTGCTGAGCTTCGGCATCGTTTACAACGCCGCGCGCAACGCCTTCTCCGAACGTGCGCATGAGTTGGCGAGCCTGCGAGTGCTGGGCTTCACCCGCGGGGAAGTGACGCTGATCCTCGCCGGGGAGATCACTGTACTCGTGGCCTGTGCGCTCCCGGTCGGGATCTGGTTCGGCTGGACACTTGCCCAGTTGATCGCGCGGGTTTTCTCCAATGAACTCTACCGGGTCAGCGTCAGCTTCGATCTACCCAGCATCGCGACCGCGGTGCTGGTCGTAGTCTCGGCGACGCTGGCCTCGATCCTGATGTTGCGCCGCGCGCTGGATCGGTTGAACATGATCTCGGCGCTCAAGGCGAGGGACTGACCCGTGACACCAAAACCCCGAACCAGATGGCTCATTCTCATCCTGATCGGCCTGATCGCGGCGGGCGCTATCGCCGCGCTGCTCTGGCCGCAGCCGCAGACCGTCGACATGGGCGAGGTTACGCGCGGTCCGATGAAGCTCGTCATTGAAGATGATGGCCGGACCCGCGTCAGCGAAAGCTACACGGTCTCGACCCCGGTCAGCGGCAGGCTACAGCGGCTCGATATCCATGTCGGCGATCATGTCGTCGCGAACGAGACAGTCGTCGCCCGGATGCGCCCCGCCCTACCCGCCGTTCTGGATGCCCGCAGCCGGGCACAGGCAGAGGCCGCGCTCGCCGAAGCGCAGGCCGCGCTCAGCGCGGCCCAAGGCGATTACCGCGCCGCCGTCGCGATGCGCGAACAGGCCGATAGCGATCTCGCGCGGTCGCAGCGGCTCGCGCTTTCCGGCACGATCAGCCAGTCCAAGCTGGACCGCGATCAGATCAATGCCGATTACGCCGCCGCGCAGGAAGCCGCCGCGAAAGCCGCCATCGCGATGCGCGAGGCGGCGCTGGCCTCGGCGAAATCCGTGCTTCAGAACGACGCCGCCGCGAGCAACAGCGACGGGGCCGAGCCGATCCCCCTTTATGCCCCCGCGACCGGAACCGTGCTGCAAATCCTGCAGGAAAACGAGACCGTGCTCTCGGCCGGCTCCCCGATCATGGAAATCGGCGACATCTCGGAGGGGCTCGAGGTGGTGGCCGATCTTCTGTCGCGCGACGCGGTGCGCGTACGCCTAGGCGATCCGGTGGAGATTACCGATTGGGGCGGGCCGGACGTGCTGGAAGGCAAGGTGGTCCGCATCGACCCGTCAGGCACCACGAAGGTTTCGGCCTTGGGCGTCGAGGAACAGCGGGTGGGCGTGGTCATCGCCTTCACCGGCGATGCCGCGCAACGGGCGGGGCTGGGCCATGGTTTTCAGGTGACCGCGCGGATCGTCGTCTGGCAGAACCCCGATGCGCTGCGGGTGCCGTCGAGCGCGCTATTCCGGCGCGGCACCGGCTGGGCTGTCTTCAAGGTCGAAGACGGGCACGCGCGGGAAGTGAACGTGGAAGTCGGGACCGATAACGGCACCTATGCCGAGCTTCAGGACGGTCTGAGCGAAGGCGACCGTGTCGTGCTCTATCCGGTCGAAACGCTGGAAGATGGCGCGCCGGTGGAGGCAAGGTCCGGCGGCTGACGTCTCCGTAGCGGACCATTCATTCCCTCGCGCGACCGACCGGATGGCCGGCCAGCCATTCAACTGCCCTGTCTCATCCCGGCGCCGCGATCCCTGCGAGCTTTCGCATGTGCCACGCAAGCGCCTGGTTCGAACTGAGCACCGGCGTCCCGAGCTCCGCTCTCAACCCCGGCAAGATCCCCTGCGTGCGCAGGTTGGTGCAGGACAGGAAAATCCCGTCCAGACGCGCCTGCCCCGCAAGGCTCCGCGCAGCCTCCGCGATAGAGGCCGGGTCGATCCGCGCCACCCGCGCTTCCGCTTCCTCGCCGAAAGAGAGCGTCGCGGGGACGGTGATCCCTTCAGCGACGAAGGCCGCCCGCAAAGGCTCCGCGACCGAAGCGACATAGGGCGAGACGATCCCCACCCGCTCCAGCCCCAGATCCGCAATCGCGGCCAACGCGGCGCTCAGCGGATCGGTCACATGCCGCGTCGTGACGCCCGCCATGACATTCGCCCGCACTTCGCCCGGCCCAATCAGCGCCGCGCCAGAGGTGCAGCCATAACCCACCACGTCGAACTTCGCCGCAGGTGGCAGCAGCGCCGCAGCACCGCTCAGAGCGCGCTGCATCTCGGCAATGCTCGACGGGGTCAGGTCGTCGCCGGAATGAACGCGCGTGACATGCATCCGCGCGTCGTCCGGCGGGATGTAGCGGCGGAACTCGTCCTCGATGGTCTCGTCCACGCGCAGCACGATCAGTCCCATCGTGGGCGTGGCGTCTTCGCGAAGACGATAGGGGAAATCGGCCATCAGCTCAGCTCCGGCAAGGTTTCGGGGGCGCGTGGCGAAAGCAGCTCCGCCCCGGTCGCGCGCAGGACGATGTTTTCCTCATGGACCAACAGGCGGCGCGGGCCCTGCGCAGGCTCGACCCACGCGCCGGGTTCCAGCGTCAGCACCATGCCCTCGCGCAGTTCGGTGTCGTCGCGCGGGGTGAAGGAGGGCCATTCGGTCAGCGTGATCCCCAGCCCGTGGCCCAGGCGTCCGCTGCCCGCCTCAATACCGCGCGCCGCCAGCCCCTCGACCAGCAGACGATGCGCATCATGCGCCCGCATCCCGGGCCGCAGCAGCGCCATCGCCGCCTCGGTCACCTCCCAGAGCGCGGCATGGGTGCGCCGCACCGGATCCGACGCCGGACCGACCGAGAAATTGCGATCGAAATCGCAGAAATACCCGTCGCGCACCGCGCCGGTATCCAGCATCAGCACATCGCCCGCTTGCAGCGGCGCGGGCCCGGCAGGCGAGATCACATCGTCATAGCCCGACGGTCCCGACGCCCCGGCGACATAGCTGACCCAATCGGCTCCTTCCTCCAGCAGCGCCGATTGGAAGGCGCGGAAGATACCGTCGAGCGGGTGCCCCTGCCCCGCGAATTCCGGCACCCGCGCGAAAGCGCGGCCCGCGATGGCGCAGGCCCTGCGGATCTTCTCGATCTCCGCCGCGCTCTTGATTTCACGCACCCGCTGGATCGCGGCGGTGCCGTCGATGAAGCGGCGCGGCGCGATACGCTCCCCAAGCCGCGTGAAATCCGCGAGCGGCATCCGCAGCTGCGTCTCCAACCCCATCGGCACGCCGATCCGCGCGCTCTCGGGCAGCAGATCGCAGAGCGTCTCGGCAAGCAGGCTCACGCCGTCATCCCTCGGATCGGGTGCATCCCATGACCGGATCTGCGTCATCCAGGTGCGGCCCATCAGTTCCGCCCCGATGGAGGGGATCACCGCGACCGGCGCACCGCTGGCCGGAACGATCACGAACCACGGGCGCGCGGGGCTCTCCCAGAACCGGGTCAGAAAGCCTGTGACGTAGAAGATATCCGCAGCTGCGGTCAGGAACAGCGCATCCAGCCCCCGTTCGCTCATCTCGGCCCGAAGGCGGCCGACGCGGGTGCGATACTCCTTGGCCGGAAAGATGAGCGAGCGCTCAGCCATCTTCGGGGCCTTCGCTGAGGATCGCGAGAACGCGCGTCTCCGGTCCCAGCGACAGCCCGGCAAGCAGAGCCGCCAGCCCGGCGCCGCCCGAAGGCGTCGTGGCCAGCCCGTGCGCGGCGAGGATATCGACGCCGGACTGCGCCTCGGCTTCGGTGATCGTGGCGAAGCGATCCGCATCGCGCGACAAACCCGCCAGCGCCACCATCGACGGTGTCTTGCAATCGAGCCGCCCCATCGCAGAGACCGGCCCTTGCGTGGTCACCAGATGGCCTGCGCGAATGCTCTCGACCAGCGCGGGGGCCGCATCGGGTTCGACCACGATGATCTGAGGCGCATCGCCCCAGACAAGCCGCGCATGAGCCGCGACGGCTGCCGCGAGACCACCAACGCCCGCCTGCAGCAGAATATGGGTGGGCGGCGCTTGGATCTGCGCGACGGCCTCCGCCGCAAGCTGGGTGTAACCCTCCATCACCCGCAGCGGCAGATCGACATAGCCCTCCCACGAGCTGTCCGACAAAAGCGTCCAGCCATTCTCGGCAGCCGCCTGCTCGGCGGCTTGCATGCTAGCCTCGTATTCCGCACCCGCCCGGACGACCTCCGCCCCGCGTGCCTCCAACCGCGCGGCGAAGGCCTCAGGCACGGTCTCGGCCAGATAGATGATCGCGCGGGCGCCGAATATCCGCGCTCCTGCCGCGACCGAGAGGCCATGATTGCCTGCGCTGGCCGCGACATAGGTCTCGCCGGCGAGAGCTGTCTGAAGATCGTCGCTCTCCGCTCGCGCCGCAGCCTCCCGGGCGATCGCATGGACCGCACCCAGCGCTTTGAAGCTGCCGAGCCCCATGCGCTCACGCTCGTCCTTGATCCAGACCTCACCGACCCCGGCAAGCCGCGCGATCTCGGGCGCCGCGCGCAGCGGGGTCTCGTGATGTGCCGGACAGCGCGCAAGCAGACTGGCCACGCCCGACGCATCGGCAATTGGCATGACGCCGTCCGGGTCGAGCCCGTCGCCGCGCCAAGGGTTCTCTATAGTGATCGGCATGTCTGACCCTCGCTGCGATGGAACCAAGCCCATAAGGCAACGAGACGTGGACGCACGCAATGGCCTTTTCGGAAAGACCATTGCGCGACATCGTGAGGCGCGTCAGTCCGCCTCTTTCACCGCCGAGAGGAATTGCTGCGTGCGCTCTTTCTGCGGATTGCCGAACAAATCGTCGGGGGCGCCCTGCTCTTCGATCTTGCCGTCGTAGAAGAAGCAGACCCGATCCGAGATGTCCTTCGCGAAGCCCATCTGGTGCGTCACCATCAGCATCGTCAGATTGTGCTTCTCCACCAGCGAGCGGATCACGTTCGTCACCTCGCCGATCACCTCCGGGTCGAGCGCGGAGGTCACCTCGTCGAACAGCATCACCTTGGGCCGCATTGCCAGCGCGCGTGCGATCGCGACGCGCTGCTGTTGACCGCCCGAGAGCCGCGAGGGGTGCTGGTCGCGCTTGTCGGACATGCCCACAAGCTCCAGCAGTTCCTCGGCCCGTTCGCGCGCCTCGGCCTTCTTCATGCCCAGCACCTGCACCGGGCCTTCCATGCAATTCTCCAGCGCGGTCATGTGCGGGAAAAGGTTGAAATGCTGGAAACACATGCCGATCTGGCTGCGCGCCTTGCGCAGATACTTGCGGTCCGCGGGCACCAGCTTCCCGTTCTTCTCCATATGGGTCAGCGGCTTGCCGTCCACGTAGATCACGCCCTCGTTGATCGTCTCGAGCGTCATCAGCATCCGCAGCACGGTCGTCTTGCCCGAGCCGGAGGGGCCGATGATCGTGACCATTTCCCCCTCGGCCACATCGAGATCGAGCTGGTCGAGCACCACCAGATCGCCATAGCGCTTGGTGACTTTCAGGAACCGCACCATCGGCACGTCGTCGCCCGTCAGTTCGAGCGGATAGTTCGAAAGATCTTCCATCATTTCAATCCGAGTTTACGCCGCACGCGATCCTCGAAGACGCGGATCAGGGCAGCGGTGGGAAGCGAGATGGCGAGGAAGATAACCCCCACCAGCGTATAGGGTTCGAGATAGCGATAGCTCGACGAGCCGATCGCGTTCGCTGTGTGCATCAGTTCGGCCACCCCGATCACCGAGAGCATCGGCGTGTCCTTGAAGATCCCCACGAGGTAGTTGCCCATCCCCGCCAGCGCGGGCGGGATGGCCTGTGGGATCACGATCCGCCAATAGGTATCGCGGGTCGACATGTTCAGCGCGGTGCAAGCCTCCCATTGGCCCTTCGGCACCGCGTCGAGACCGCCGCGATAGACCTCCGACAGGTAGGCCGAATAGTGCAGACCGATCGCGATCATGCCCGCCGTCCACGGCCCCAGCTTCAGGCCGAATTGCGGACCGACGTAATAGACGAAGAAGATCTGCAGGATCAGCGGGGTCGAGCGGATGAACTCGATGAATTCGCGAACGACCTTGGTCAGCGCCCAGTAGGGCGTCCGCTGCGCCAGCGCGAAGACCATGCCCAGCACAACCGCGATCGCATAGCCCAGACCCGCCGCCATCAGCGTGTTGAGCGTCGCATGCATCAGCTTGGGCAGGATTTCCCAAGTGAATTCCCAGTTCCAGTTGAACCCCATGGATCAGGCCCTCCCCAGCTTGCGCCGCATGACCAGCTCGAGCCAGCGCATGAACGGCGTCACGATGAAGCGCGCGAAGATGTAGTACACGATCAGTGCCGTCCCGAAGGTCTGCGCCGAGAGGAAGGTCGAGCCATTGATCTGCTTCGCCTCGAACATCAGGTCCGACACGGAGATCAGCGCGACCAGCGCGGTGTTCTTCAGCAGTTCGATCAGCAGGTTGCCCCACGGCGGCAGCATGTTGACGAACGCCTGCGGCAGGATGATCCGCCACATCCGCTTCATCGGGCTCATCGACAGCGCATAGGCCGCCTCCCATTGCCCTTTCGGCACGGATTGGATGCCGCCGCGCACCAGCTCGGCGCCGTATGCCCCGAGGTTCATCCCCACCGCGACGAAACCCGCGGTGAATTTCGGCAGCGTCAGTCCGAACAGCGGCAGCACGAAGAAGATCCAGTAGAGCTGGACCAGCAGCGAGGTGCCGCGGAAAATTTCGATATAAATGACGGCGATGCCCCGGATCAGCCCGTTGCGCGAGAGCTTCATCAGCCCTGCGACGAGCGCGATGACGATCGCCAGAGCGGAGGCCAGGAAGAACTGCCCCGCCGTTACGAGCGTGCCGTCCCAGAAGCGCGGCCCGTACTCTTTCAAGAATTCTATGTAGCTCATTCCCGTCCCGCCCCGGCGGTGAATGTCAAAATGGACGGGCCATGCACAGGCCCGTCCATGTCTTCAGCATTTGCGCTTAGCGCATCTTGCAGACTTCAGCCGAGGTCTTGTCGCCCGGCAGGTTGCCTTTCGAGTAGCCGTACTCGCCGACCGCTTTCATCATCGCGTCCGAACCGAGATACTTCTTCTGGGCTTCGTTGAACTTGTCGACGAAGTCCTGATCCGCTTTGCGGAAGCCGATGCCGACCCAGTTCTGGGTCCATTCAGGCAGCTGGCTCACGTCCGACACCTCGACCGCGCCGTCCGATTGATCGGCAAGGTTCTGCGCGGTGAAGTAGGTCACGCCACCTGCATCCGCGCGGCCCGCTTTCACGGCGGCGAGGATTTCGGTCGGGCCCGGCACGGTCATCACGTTGCTATCCGGGATACCGCCCTTCTTGGCGGACTCCACCTGGTTATAGCCCGCGCCCGTCACGAAGGTCGCGCCAGCCTTGGCGATCTGTTCGTAGTTGTTCAGGTTCTTCGGGTTGCCCTTGGGCACGATGAACGCATCGCCGACTTTCGCCATCGGCTCGGAGAAGGCGACGTTCTGGCAGCGCGAGTTGAGGATGTAGAGACCGCCGGTGACCATGTCGAAGCGGTTCGCGTTGAGGCCCGGGATCAACCCGCCCCAATCGGTCACGACGGGGGTGATGTTGTCATAGCCCATCTCGTGGAGCACCCCCAGAACATAGGCGTTGACGAAGCCCAGCGGCTTGTTGTTTTCGCCCGGATAGGCCCACGGAACTTCGTTCGCGAAGCCGATGCGGATCGGCTCGCCCGAATTGATACGGTCCATCAGGGGGCCAGCGAGTGCGGCGCTTGCGCTCAGCGCGATGCCGATGCCGGCGGCGGCGACAGATTTCAAGATCGATTTCATGCGTCTCTCCCGTTGGTTCTTGTTGACGGGAAGCCCAAGCCTCCCGCGATTGATGTACACAACACCTATGAGTTTCTCCGGAGTGTCAAGCAGATCGCATTGATTATACTGGGGCAAAAAGCAGATATCGTAGACCGATAAAGAGCTAAACGCATATGTTGTGCACCAATGCCGGAGCTTTGAGCATTGAACGCGCATGTGTGTGCGCCGGTTCCGCCGAAGGCCGTCGTTTCGTGCCGATTGCGCCGCCCGGCTCTCCGCAATATCTGCGGCTGAAACGCCCCATGGGGGAGGACGCGGCCAAGCGGATTGACCTGCGCGCCTCCGCCGCCGATCATGGCTTTGCGCGAACAGACGACAGAACTCTATGGACGACATCTCCATGATCCCCCGGCAAACCGATCCGGAGCGGCTCCGCGCCCGCGACCGCTACGATCTCATTCACGACGAAATTCGCAGCCGCATCTGCCTGCTCGATTACCCGCCGGGAATGCGCTTGTCAGAGACCGCGCTCGCGTCAGAATTCGGCATCTCGCGGACTCCGCTGCGTCGGGTGCTGGCGCGGCTCGAGGACGAGGGGATGCTGCGCTCCATGCATGGGGTCGGCACCTTCGTCACCGATGTTGATTACACCGAGCTTGGGCAGGTCTTCCGGCTGCGGCGCGAACTCGCTGTGCTGCAGACGAGCCTGGATCCGGTGCCGCCCAGCGCCGCGCTGATCGCGCGTTTCGTCACCTTTCAGGAGCGCGGCCGCGAACTGGTCGATGCACCCACCGCCCGGGCCTTCTCGGAGCTCGACCGCGATACCTTCCTCGCCTTGTTGGAGCTGACCGCGAATGCACCGCTCCGGACGATGTCGGCGGCACTGTATTTCCGCACGGCGCGGATCTGGCTGCAGCAGGTCACGGCTTCGCAGATCGACCTGATGCAGGAGATCGAGATCTACAACAACGAGCTGCGCGACATGCTGCGCGCGCTGCGGCTCGGCGATCTCGACGCGCTCGGCCATATGCGGCGCGGCCATATCTCGATGAGCTTCGCGCGGATGCCGGCATTGGTCAAAGCGTCCTGAAGGTTCGTCCCCCTTTCACTGCGACGTGACGCGGGCGAAGGAAACCGGGCAGACGGTCCGGGGTTCGGGTTCTGAAGGCCAGCCCGGCAGGACCGTCAATGCTGAAACGATTGCTCGAACGCCATCGCGCGCCCCATCGCCTGCCGGAGCTTCCGGGCCTTCGGCAAGTTCTGGCCACGACGGCGGGTAGCTTCCTCGGCATCGCCATCCTTGCCGGGCTCACCCGTCACGCCGGGGTCGACCTGCTGATGGCGCCCTTCGGCGCGACCTGTGTGCTGCTCTTCGCGACGCCCGACACGGCGCTCGCCCAACCGCGCAACGTCATCGGCGGGCATGTTCTCGCAAGCGCCATCGGGCTTGCGGCGCAGCACCTTGCCGATCCGCACGGGGCGATCGGTCTGGCAGCCGTGGTGACGATCGCCATCGTCGCGATGCAACTGACCCGCACAGTCCACGCACCCGCAGGGGCCGATCCGCTGGTCATCCTTCTCAAGGGCCACACGCTCGGCTGGAGCTTTCTTCTGACGCCGGTGCTGACGGGCGCAGTGATCCTCGTGCTTCTGGCCTACCTCGTGAACAATGCGCGCAACACCGAGAAATGGCCCCGCTACTGGATCTGAGCGGCGCGAGAGCACACGAACGCACACGGTTTTTTCAAGGAACTGGGGGGCGGCGCGTCCGTTCGATCCCTGAGAGGGGCGCGATATATCTCCGGGGCGACGCCCGGAAAACCGTCAAAGGACAGGCATTGCATGACCGAACGCACCGATCCCGATTCCGGCACATCCTCGAAGACCCAGCCCGACCCGAACAGCCCGCCGCTACGCTTTCTGGAGGGCCGACGCGGCTATCTCCCGATTGCCGATTACGCGGTGATCGGGGATACGCGCACGGCGGCGCTGGTGGCCCGGGACGGCGCGATCGACTGGTTCTGCGGGCCGGATTTCGACGGCGACCCGCTCTTCGGGCGACTGCTCGACCAGTTTCGCGGCGGGACCTTCTATGTCGGTCCGGTGCCGGATCCAGATCGTCAGACGACCGCCCGACGCGTCTATGAAGATTATGGCCCGATCCTGACCACCACCCACGCGTCCGAGGCGGGCGGCCTCAAGGTCACCGACTTCATGAACCTGCCGGACTCGCTCGAAGAGGCGGCGAGCTTCGGGCGCTCGGTCGTGCGTCTTTTCGAAGCCACCGAAGGCGCGGCAGACGTCGAAATCTGCATCGCCCCGCGCTGCAACTACGCGCTGAGCACACCCGAGTTCATCCGGCGCGGCCCGGGCAGCTGGCAGTTTACCCAAGACGGTGACATCATCCTGATCGACAGCTCGATAGAACTGGAGATCGAAGGCTCCGGCCGGTTGAACGGGCGCGGTACCCTCGCCACCGGGGAACGCGGCTATGTTACCCTCACCGTCACGCAAGGCGGGCACGGCCATGTCGGCGGAATGCAGGCGGCGCAAGAGGCGCTCGCCGCAACTCGTGAGGCTTGGCGCAAGCGGCAGTCCAAGACGGATTTCGGCGACGGGCCTTTCTCCGGAGCTCTCAAACGCTCGCTACTGGCGCTGCAGCTTCTGATCCACGCCCCCACCGGCGCAGTGATCGCCTCGCCGACGATGGGGCTGCCGGAAGTGATCGGCGGCATCCGCAATTACGACTACCGCTATTGCTGGCTTCGCGACGCCTATTTCGTGCTGCACGCTTTTCTCGATCAGGGCCTCACCGACGAGGCCGACGCCTTCTTCCGCTGGCTGATGGCAGCAACACGCGAAACGGCGCCGGAACTTGGGGCGCTCTACACGGTGCGGGGCGACAGCAACGTCTCGATCTCGAGCTTGCAGACTCTCGAGGGCTATCGCCGCTCGGCCCCGGTGCAGCTGGGTAACGGCGCGGCGACACAGCTGCAACTCGACGCCTATGGCTCGATGATCATGGCCGCGCGCGCCTATGTCGAGGCCGGCGGCGAGCTGCATCCGGGCGAAGGCATCCGGCTCGCGAATTTCGCCGATGTCGTGGTCTCGCAATGGACACGGCCCGATAACGGAATCTGGGAAATGCCCAATCCGCGCCGACACCACACTTATTCCAAGGCGATGTGCTGGGGCGCGCTGGATGGGGTGATCTCGCTGGCCGAGAACGGCGTGATCAATGCCGACACGCGGCTGTGGAAGGCGGAGCGCGCCGCGATCGAAGCCCTGATCCGGGAAGAGGCCTGGAACGAGGAGATCGGCGCTTTCACCGGTGCGATCGGCGAGGATTGGCTCGATTCAAGCGTTTTGCTGATGCCGCGTATCGGGGTGATCCCCGCAGACGACCCGAAGATGGCGGCGACCTACACCGCCATCCGTGAGCGGCTTGGCACGGGCGTTCATCTGCGGCGCTACGACGCGCAGGAAGACGGGATGCCCGGCATCGAGGGCCATTTCAACGTCTGCGGGTTCTGGGCCGCCGACTACCTCGTGAGGGCCGGGCGGCTTGATGACGCGCGGAGCCAGATCGAGGGGATGCTGAAGGCCACGACCGATCTCGGACTGATGTCGGAAGAGCACGACCCGGAGAGCGGCGCCCAGCTTGGCAACTTCCCGCAAGGGCTGTCCCATGCCGGGATGATCGCGGCGATTACCGCATATCGGGGCGCGGTGAAGGACTGATCTCGCTGCCACCTACACGAGAACAAAAACGCGCGCCACCGGGGCGCGCGTTTCTCGTTTCCTTGTCGCGACCGTCAGGCCCGCTGACGGGAGACCGCGAAGATCGCTCCCAGCATCAGCCCGGCGACGAGCGCCGCGCCGCCGCCCGCGACAAGCCGCGAGCCGCCATGCTCGGACAGCGCCATCGCGGGGGAACTGTCGCTCGCCTCGTCGGAGAAGCGCCCCCGCGCTGCCCAGTCACCGTCGACGCTGTCATAGAGATTGTCGGCCCGATCAGGATCGGCTGCCTCGCCCGTCTGCTGCCCGGACACCGCCGTGCGCGCGAGGTAGAGATCGCCCAGTTCCGGCGCGAGCTTCTCCGACAGGATAGCCTTCACCGCCGAGAAGCTCAGCCAGTATTCCCGCTTCGGATGGTAGGCCGCGTGATGGATGCCGTCGGCGATCAGCTCCGGCTCGAAGACCGGCGCGACCGGGCGCGGGCGGTTCGGCAGCTTGCTGCGGGCCCAGTCGAATTGCGGCGTATTGACCGCCGGCAGATGGCAGACGGTGATCTTCACGTCGGAATTCTCGTGGATCAGCTCGGTGCGCAGGCTGTCGGTGAAGCCCACGATGGCCGCCTTCGCCGCGCAATAGGCCGACTGCAGCGGCACCGCACGATAGGCGAGCGCCGAGCCAGTCTGCACAATCGTGCCCCAGCCCTGCTGGCGGAACCGCTTCAGCGCAGAGAGCGTGCCGTTGACCGTGCCGAGATAAGTCACTTCGGTCACGCGGCGATACTCTTCCGGGGTCATCTGCGACACCGGCGAGAGTACCGTCACCATCGCGACGTTGATCCAGACGTCGATCGGACCGAAGGCATTTTCAGCGGCGACCGCCGCGGCCTCGACCGCATCGGCATCTGCGACGTCGAGCGGCTGCACGAGCGCCTCGCCGCCCTTCTCGCGAATTTCCTGCGCCGCCGTCTCGAGCCGCGCCTTGTTGCGGGCTATCAGGGTGATGCGGTTGCCCTTGGCAGCGAAGCGGCGAGCGACGGCGCGCCCCACGCCCGCGGATGCGCCGGTAATCACGATATTCGTCATGTGCGGCTCCTTCGTTGTGAACGGTTTCGTCAGTCTGTCTCAGAGGAAGAACCGGCACGGGCGAGATCGGGTTGCAGGAGCGCGACTTCACATTCTGGTGCGTTGCGGCGGGCATCGCCTGCTCAAAGGCACATGCGGCAAAGGAAAAGGCGACCCCGTCTGCCGGGGCCGCCTTTCTCGAGAAATAGCTTTGAACGGGCCGTTACGCCGCGAGCGTCTCCGTCGAGGAGAAGAACATCGCCTGGCTGACCGCCGACTGCACCTGGCTCTCGGTGTAGGGCTTGGTGATCAGGAAGGCCGGTTCGGGCCGCTCGCCGGTCAGCAGGCGCTCCGGGAAGGCGGTGATGAAGACCACGGGCAATTCGTTGCCGAACTGCGCGAGAATGTCGTTCACCGCATCGATCCCCGAGGAATTGTCCGCCAGCTGGATGTCGGCGAGGATCAGGTCCGGTTTGTCGGTCGCGGCAAGCTCCACAGCCTCGGTGCGGGTGCGGGCGATGCCGGTGATCTGGTGGCCCATATCCTCGACGATGGCGCGAATATCCATTGCGATGATCGCTTCGTCTTCGATGATCATCACTTTACCCGCGACGGACGTTTCCATCTCGCGGATCGCGATGTCGATCAGTTCTTTCGCCTCTTCGGCATCGACCTGCATGATCGTGCCGATTTCCTCGATGCGGAACCCTTCGATCGAATGCAGCAGAAGCGCCTCACGGGTGTTCGGCGTCAGCGTCGACATGTGGTCCTGCGCGCGGGCCGAAAGCCGGTTGTCCGGCTCCCCCAGCGGCGCCCCCGCGGAGGCCCATACCAAGTGGAAGGCGTGGAACAATGCGAGCTTCGGATCGTTGTTCTCGAAAGGCGACGTATCTTCGAGTATGGCCTCGAGCGTAGCCGCGGCGTAACGGTCGCCGCTGTCCTGGCTGCCGGTAAGCGCTCGGGCATAACGCCGTAAATACGGCAGGTTGGCTCCGATGGTGCCGGCGATGTCTTCGGACATGAAAACCCCCTTTTGCGTTTTTTCGGGAACCAAACTCTCTGGCCCCGCGTTCGGTTCCGTGCAAAATGAGTGGGATCGAAACCGGATGTATAGTGATATGGCAGACGAAAAGCCTAAGTCCAGTATCAGGGACCAGATCAATCAAAACCTGAAGAAGGTTTACGAGGAGGCGCTTCAGGAAGAAGTGCCGGATCGGTTCAAGGATTTGCTGGCGCAACTCAAGGCGAAGGAGGGCGGAAAATGACTTCGCCCTCCAACACCAATTCGTCCAAAGCCAATGCCTCCAGCGAAGCCCGCGATCCGCGTGAGGAGCTGCCCGATCACCTCGGGGCCCTGCGTGCCTTCGCGCTGTCGCTGACCCGGAACTCGGCCTCGGCCGACGACCTCGTGCAGGACACGATCGTCAAGGCGTGGTCGAATATCGAAAAGTTCGAACGCGGCACCAATCTGCGCGCATGGCTCTTCACGATCCTGCGCAACACCTTCTATTCGGACCGTCGCAAGCGCAAGCGCGAGGTCGCTGACCCTGAAGGGATTCACGCCGCATCGCTCTATGAGAAACCTGCGCATGACGGACGTCTCGCGATGAATGATTTCGTCGAGGCCTTCGATCAGCTCAGCCCGGAACATCGCGAGGTGCTGACCCTCGTCGGCGCATCTGGCTTCTCTTACGAAGAAGCTGCCGGCATGATGGGCGTCGCCGTGGGCACGGTGAAAAGCCGCGCCAACCGCGCACGCGCCCGGCTTGCGGAAATGCTCGGGCTCGAGGAAGGTGAAGATATCCTGTCCGGCACGGATCGAAATTCCCTCGCCGTGATGGGCAAATCCGGAGTTGCCGCCGCATGAATTCGGAAGCCGCGAAAGCGGCAGACGACGAGCACTACAGTGATCACGCCCCGTTCCGAGCCAGGAAACGGGGCGTCATTCCGTTTTTCGACGGGCTTGGCGTGCGCCTCGCCTTCATGTTGGCAGTTGCTCTCTTCCCTCTGCTGATCATCGCCGTGCTGCAATCGACCTCGGTCGTGCGCGAAGCGCAGGCGCGGTCCGAAGCCGCCCTCATGGGCGAGACGATGCGCGCCGTCGCCGGTGAGACGCGGGTGATCCAGCACGCGCAGGACGCCGCGCGCGTCCTCGCCAGCACGGTCCAGCCGCTCGTGGGCAATGCCGAGGCCTGCTCGAACTGGATGCGGCAGATCTCAGGGGCCTTTCCGGAGTTCTCGCTCGTCTCCTTCATCCCAGACAGCGGCAAGATGACCTGCTCGAATTCGGGCAAGAGTTACGACTTCAAGAACCAGGACGTCTTCGAGAAGATGCTGACTGCGGACCGCACCAGCTTCTACGTCAACCGCGATGCGCCGGTGTCGGGCACCTCCGTGCTCGGCGTGGCCCATCCGGTCTACAACGCGGCGGGCGATCATATCGGGATCATCGCGATCTCGATGAGCCACTCCTCGCTCTCGCTGGCCAAGGATGGACCGAAGCTCGCCGATGACCGGCCGCTGGTGATCATGACCTTCGACCGCGAAGGCACGATCCTGACCTCCTCGGACGGGCTATCGAACACCCAGTCGCACCTGCCGGTGGACCGCTCTCTGAAACTGCTGGCGGGCAATGGCGCGGTGACTTTCTCGGGGGACTCCAATCTCGGAATAGAACGGGTCTATTCCGTCGTCGAACTGGTGCCCAACCAGCTCTACGCGCTTGGCAGCTGGCCCGCACAGGCGGCCTCGGCGCTTAGTCCCTTCGCTGATATTTCGCCTGTGCTGTTCCCGGCCCTGATGTGGATGGCGAGCCTGCTGGTCGCCTACTTCGCAATGCAGAAGCTGGTGATCGGGCATGTCCGCAAACTGTCTAGCGCGATCTCCAGCTTCGCCACCGGCAGCCGGATCGTGGGCAATCTCAACCTGTCGACCGCACCGTCGGAAATCCGCGACCTCGCCGAGGCCTATGACCGGATGACAGAAACCATCCTGCATGACGAGGCCGAGCTCGAGGACATGGTGCACCACAAGGAAGTGCTGCTCCGCGAGGTCCACCATCGGGTGAAGAACAACCTCCAACTCATCGCCTCGATCATCAACATGCAGATGCGGCAGGCGCGCACGCCCGAAGCCAAGGGGCTTATGAAATCGCTCCAGGAGCGGGTCATCTCGCTCGCCACGATCCACCGCGGACTCTACCAGACCTCAGGCCTCACCGACATTCAGGCGCAGGAACTGCTGCCCGACATCGTGCGCCAGATCACCCGGCTCGCGACCGGGCCGGGCCGCCATATCGCGGTCGATTGCAATATCGACGACATCCACCTGACCCCCGATCAGGCTGTGCCCCTCTCGCTTCTGCTGACCGAAGCGATGACAAACGCGATGAAATACGCCTCTGCCCGCGACGGCAAACCGCAGCTCGACATCTCGCTGCGCAGGCTCGAAGGGATGCAGGCGCGGCTCTGCGTGCGCAATACCGTCGATAGGGACGCCCCGCCGCTGGAGGCCGTCGAAGGCACCGGGCTCGGTTCGCAACTGCTGAACGCCTTCGTGCAGCAGCTGGGCGGCTCGATCGAGATCCAGACCGACGAAGACGAGTATATGCTCAGCGCCGCGTTCGCACTGCGCCCCCTCGTCGAGAGCGAATTGCGTCACGAAGAACGCTTGAAATCCGAGACGCCCGAAACAGTTTCTGATGAGAGCCATTGAATGAGATACCAGCCGCGGCGACCACAGGTCACCCTCGCGGCCGTTCAACCCAACGAGCCGCATGGAACGTCTTAAACAAGCCGGAGTTCACGCCGAGAGCCGCGTAAAGCTGCTTTTGACCGCAGCAGAGGCCTATCCCGTGCTCGAGGATGCCTTTCTCGACGCGCGTCATTCCATTCATTGCTCATTCCGCGTCTTCGACCTCAACACCACACTGAAATCCGACCGCGGGCGCGCGATCGGCAAGACGTGGTTCGACCTGATCATTCACATGCTGAAGCGCGGCGTGAGGATACAGATCGACCTGACCGATTTCGACCCCTGCGCAAAGCCGAATCTTCACCGGATGACATGGTCGTCGATCCGCATGTTCTGCGCCGCGCGCGAACTGGCGGGCGGTCCCAAGGCGAAGCTGAAATTGCGTGCGCTGATGCACCCGGCGCAATCGGGCATCGTGCCGCGCACGATCTTCTGGCCCTATGTCTATCACAAGCTCGGGCAGCACACGTCGTGGCTCAACGACATGGACGAGGCCAAGCGGCTGACCGCGATGCGCGACATGCCGGGTCTGCGGGAATATCTCGAGGCCGGATCGGATTGCAAAATCCGCCGCAAGTTCGTCGCGACGCCGCCGAAGCTGTTCCCGGCGACACACCACCAGAAGCTCGCCGTGTTCGACGACAAGAAGCTCTATATCGGCGGGCTGGATCTCGACAACCGGCGCTTCGACACCCCCGTGCACGAGCGCGACGGCGAGATGACATGGCACGATGTGCAGCTCATGATGACCGGCCCCGTCGTCGCCGAGGCGAAGGCCCATCTCGAGAGCTTCCACGAAAGCTGCTCCGGCGAAAACCGCGCCAAACCGCCGCGCCGCCTGCTGCGCACCCTGTCGCAGCGGCGCAAATTCGCGACCTTCCGCATCGGGCCGAAGTTCTATCGGACCGAGATCGAGAACGCGCATGAGATGCTGATCGCGCGGGCGCAGAAGCTGATCTATCTCGAGAGTCAGTTCTTCCGCTCGCGCACTCTGGCGCACCACCTGGCCCGGGCGGCGCGGGAGAACCCCAATCTCAACCTGATCCTGATCCTGCCCGCCGCGCCCGAAACGCTGATGCTGGCCGATCGCCCGACCAGCGACGTGCGCTATGGCGAATATCTTCAGGTGCGCGCGCTGGATACGCTCCGCGAAGCCTTCGGCAATCGTCTGTTCATCGGCTGCCCGGCAGAGCCCTGCCTTGCCGACCCCGGTGATGAGGGGGCGCTGCGCACCGGCGGCGCGCCGCTGATTTACGTCCATGCGAAGGTCTCGATTTTCGACGAGGACGCCGCGCTGATCACCTCCGCCAATCTCAATGCGCGGTCGCTGCATTGGGACAGCGAGGCGGGTGTCTATCTGCGCCGCAACGACGGCATCCCGGCCATGCGTCGCCGCCTGATGCGCCATTGGCTGCCGCCCGCGCCCGAAGAGGCCTTCTTCGACCCGACGCGGGCAGTCTCTGCCTGGGCGGAGCTGGCCCGCGCGAATGCCACGAAAGCCCCCGAGGACCGCGAGGGCTTCGTGCTCCCCTATGACGTGGAGGCCGCGCGCAAGATCGCGCGCAAACTGCCGTTCATTCCGGAAGAAATGGTCTGATCCGTCGCTGCGACCCGCCGGTTCAGTCGGCTTCGAGCTTCTGCTCCGGCTCGGATTTCGGGTCGGGCAAGCTGTTCGTCAGCACCAGCGCCCAGAGCAGCAGCGGGATCGCCACGATCCCGCCCAGCGGCCCCCAGAGCCAGATCCCGAAGGTCAGCGACAGGAACACCAGAAGCGGATTGAGGCGCATCTGCCGCCCGATCGCGGCAGGGGTCACGAACTGGGCTTCGGTCGCGTTCAGCACGATATAGATCAGCGGCGGCAGGATCACGCGCACCCCGTCGAACGTGGCCACGCCTGCGAATCCTAGCGCGATGATGAGCGCCGCGGGGCCGAGATAAAGGATGTAGTTGATGAGGAAGGCCACAAGCCCCCAAAGCGGCGCGTTCGGGAGCCCGATCAGCTGCATCGCGACGCCCACCGCCAGCCCGAGACCGCCATTGACCACCGTGATCGTGAGGAAGTAGCGCGACACCCGTGTCTCCGCCTTGCGCAACCGTGCAGCCGTAGCGCCGCGGCTCGAAGGCTCCGCGAGGTGCTTCGCGATCCAGTTGTAGATTTCGCCGCGCGAAAGCTGGAAGAAGAACAGCGCCCCGACATAGATCAGCGCCTGTGCGATGATGGACGGCGCCAGCATCACGAGATCCTTGGCATCCGGCACGGCGCTCTTGTCGCCATTGCCGCCGCCATCCTTGGCGCCATCCGTCGCCGGCGTGATCGCGTCGCTGACCTCTTTCGAGGCGTCCTGGATGCCTTGGAACATGTGGCGCATATGAATGATGGTGGAGCGCATGTCGTCCATCACCTTCGGCGCCTGTCGCATCAGTTCGGAGACGACCGGCTGGATCACGAGGACCAGCAGCACGGCGATCATCAGCGATATCACGAGCGAGGTAAGCGCCCCCCAGACAGGCGACAGACCTCTTTTCTCCCATGCATCGGAAATCGGTGAAAGCACGATCCCCACGACGAGCGCGAGCACGACGGGCGCGAGTAGGCTTTCCACCTGGCTCAGCGCAGCCACGACAGCGATTACAGCGATCACGATCATGGCGATGCGCGACAGGGTCTCCAGGCGATGCATTTCGAGAATTACTTCCCTCTTGGTTTCGCGATCCAACGCCGTCGGACGATAGCGGGTTCCCTGTTTTTGTGCTGCCGTACAGAGGAACATCGCTCCCGGCGAAACGTTGATGAAAGACGCCTGAACCCGCGTCTTCATCTTGAAAGGAGCGACGCCATGAATTGGGATCAAATAAAAGGCAACTGGAACGAAATGAAGGGCAAGGCCCGCGAGAACTGGGGCGAATTGACCGACGACGAACTTCAGGAAGCCGCAGGTCATCGCGAGCAGATGGTCGGCCTGATCCAGAAGAAATACGGTAAGACCAAGGAAGACGCCGAGCGCGAAGTCGACACCTGGTCCAGCTCGATCTGATCTTCAGAAACAGACCCTGTTTCAGCGTAAAACATGCAAACCGGCGCCGTAGAGATCGCGGCGCCGGTTTTCTTTTGGGTGTCGGTCTCGCATCCCCACCGATAACCGCGCAAAGAAAAAGGCCGGGCGCGATGCCCGGCCTTTCTGCATACTGCCCCACTGTTCAGTGGGTGGCCTTCGAACTCGACGACGACGCGCTGCCCCCGCCGGTCGAGCCGGCGCCGGACGAGCCGGAACCAGTCGACGAGGTGCTCGACGAAGAGGACGAAGAATGGTTCGCCTTCACCTTCTCGGCCGCTTCGTGGGTCTTCGCCTCGGCCTTGGACGCCACATCCTCGGCTTTTGCCCGCGCGGCATCCTTGGCTTCTTGGGCCCCGGCGCGGACCTCGTCTTCGCCTTTCTGCAGCGACTGACCGACATCGCGCAGCGCGCGATTGGCTTCCTCCGCCAACTGGCGCGAGAGGCGGTCGATCAGCTGCTCTCCGGCAGCCATCGCCTGATCGCCGAAATCGCGTGCGGCGCTGCGCGCCTCGTCACCGGCCGAGCTCATCACCGAGCGGGCGGTCCGCTTCAGTTCATCGGTGAACTGGTCGGCCACCTTGCCCGCACGACGCTTCTCGTCGCGGTACAGACGCTCTGCCTCGTTGAACAGGCGGTTGGCGCGCGGCCCGAAGCTGCGACGGCTGACATTGACGTCCGGCTTGGGCACCGCGTTGAAGATCGCGGCCCCGACGGCGAAGCCGATGGCGGCAGCGATCAGCGGGTGATCCTTGACCATCTGCTTGCTGGTCGACCCGGCATGGGTCGCCCCGTCCTGCAGGCGAATCCGGGCGGAATAGGCTCTTTCGCGAGCCCGCACCACGCGATCGCGCGCATCCTCGTTGAGGTCGCTCAGACCCGAGGACAGCGTGTTGCGCAGGTCGCTCGCGAATTTCTGCATCACCTCGGAGCGCTCCTTGACGAAGTCGCGCGCCTTGTCGGTCGAGCTGCGCTGCTCGGCTTCGAGATCTTCGAGACGGACCGAGGCGTCATGGCGCAGCGTATCGATCTCGTCGATCCAGCCGTCGGCACCCGCGTCGCTCGGCATCACGAGCGGATCGGCATCGGCCACCAAATCTTCTTCCTCGATGCTCTCCGAGTTGCGCTGGCGCAGCAGGAACCATGCGATACCGGCGCCGGCGAGGGCGAAGGCCACCGGATTCTTGCGCACGGCCTGTTCGGCGCTGCGGGCGGCAGGCGCGGCGTAATCGCGCACGGCCTGCGACACCTGCTCGGAGAGGTAATCCGGCGCGATACGCGCGGTCAGATCGCCGAGCGTCGATGCGAGATCGGCGCGGTCTTGGCGCAGTCGGTTCTCGATGTCCTGAATGGTTCTCTTCTCGGTCATTTGAAGCTCTCCTTTAGCGCCTGCGCGTCAGCAGACAGGTTTTCCTTGAGACGGGTGGGCGGGCTCGACACTTTGCGCAGCTTCGACGCGGCGATCAGCGCCGCGAGGATGGCGAGAATCAGTAGCACCGCGCCGACGATCAGCGTCGCGGGGCCCCGATCGAGGCCGGCCCATTCCAGCCCGTAGATGGCGGATTGCGTCAGGGGGAAGATCGCGCCGAGGGCGAAAACCAGGGCGACCCCACCGAGAATCGCGGCATTGCGTGCCAGACCAGCCCGGTGGGCCGCTTCAGCGCGCACCAATTCCGCTTCGGTCCGTGCGATCTCGCGCGTTTGCTCGATCACGCGGTTCAGCAAATCGCTCACCGTCCCGCGGCCCTCGTGGCCGTCAGAATTCTCGGTATCGTGGTAATTCATCGACCTCTCCCAAACATGTCGCGACTTCTCGCCGCGATTTCTGTGGTTCCAACGCGGGTTGCGGAATGCGGTTCCGTGACGGCCGCTGCCTCCACCACCCCCGATTTCGTCATTTCGAAGCGCGCGGCCCGGCCACCAGCCAGATCAGGAAACCGATCAGAGGCAGGAAGAAGACAAGAAGCGCCCAGAGCACTTTCTTCCCGGTGCTGGAATTCGACCCGATGATCGAAACGAGCGCCCAGATATCGAGTGCCAGCAGGACGATACCCCAAAAGCCACCGAGGCCAGTCATATTCATTTCCATGTCGCCATCTCCCTTTTTCGTGAACTCATGAATCGCGCCCCAAACGCCGGAAAGCGTTGGATGTTCCTCGGAATCACTGACCCAGGGTAATGGAACTTTCGTGAAATGCGCACGTTTGGATGCCATGAAGGCGCAGCACTCAGCGCTAATGTACGCAACATCCGAAGGAGAATACCCATGCTTGGTTGGGCTCTGACTTTTCTCGTTATTGCGCTGATTGCCGCAGCGCTCGGTTTTGGCGGCATCGCAGGCGCATCTGCCGGGATCGCACAGATCCTCTTCGTGGTTTTCCTGATCCTGTTCGTGGTGGCCATGGTCGCCCGTGCGGTAAAAGGCAAACCGCCGGTGTAAGTGCGAAGACGCTAGGAATATTTCAGGCCGCTCCCACCGGGGGCGGCCTTTTTCATGCGCCGGGCGCCGCGCTCGCGCGCGCCTGCGCCAGCATCGCGTCGAGATTGTCGGCGATGACGCGGGATATCTGCGCGGTTTCCGATTCGCCGATTTCCGTCCAGCCCATCTTTCGGCGCACGATTTCCGCGCCGAGCCGGCCATAGAGGACCTGACCACTCATCGCAAAAACCCTGAGCGCTGCGTCAGCGAGGCCCCGAAAAAGCAAGCCGCACGGGCGACCCATGCGGCTTGGCTTCACGTGACTCGTAGGAAGCTTTGTCCCGATCAGAAGGGATCCGATCAGAACGGGAACGTCACCCGACGGGTCAGCATCAGCGAGACCGAGCTCTGTTCGCGCGAGCCCTGCTGCACGATCGGGCTGTTCGCCGCATCGCCCTGCAGGCGGTCGTAGTTCAGCTTGCCTTCCACCGCCCAATTATTGCCGAGCTGATAGGTCGCCGACAGTTCCAGACCGGTCGAGACGAGGCCGCCATCGGGCGAATAGGCTGCCAGACCGCTCGCCGTCGACTCCGACGGGCTGATGCCGAAATAGGTGCGGTTGTAGAGCCCGGAGCCATAGAAGATGCGCGGGCCGATGCTCAGCTTGAAATTGTCGGTCTTGATCGGCTTCCAATCGGCGCCGATTTCCGCGACGACGGCGTTATGCCCGACCACGCCGTAGCGCATATCCGCGAAAGCGCCCCATTGCGGCGCCTGGTAGCCAAGCCCGAGACCCAGTTCGAGGGAGGTGTCGACATCGTCGAGACCCGCGATTTCGGAATAATCGCTGGAATTGCGCCCGCCGACGAGCCGGAAGGAGCCATGCACGTTCGGGCCCAGCTTTTCGTAATTCGGATCGTCCGAGCCGAAACGCATCCCCTGCAGCGTGAAGCTGTTGAGCTTCACCTTCGCGGTGGGCTTGGTGTCGTAGTGATCCGCGCCGAAATAGGACGGCGCATAGCGCGCGCCCGCACCGATGGTGAAGGTCACGCCACTTTCTGCCTGCGCGCTCGCCGCGGTGCAGACAGCAGCGACCGCGATGGCGGCGCTTGCGGAAAGTTGGCGGATGACTTTTGCCATGGTGGCGCTCCCGAAAAAATGTCCCGATTTGTGCGAACACTGCCAATTGACGGCGAAAAACGCAATCGGCCGGCGCAGATTGCTGCCGATTAGCGGCGCTTATACCACGGCTGGGCGATTTCCTCGATGCCTGTCGGCTGATCCTGCTCCAGTTCACGCCAGACCGTGCCGTCGACCGGGGCGATGGTCGCATCGCGGCCTTGGGTGAAACTCTGGTCGCGCACGATCATCCGGTAGGCTGCGTTCAGCGCATCGGCACGCTCCGGCGAAGGCAGGATCAGCGGGCCGACATCCTCGGCCAGGGCCGCCTCTTTCTCGGGCGGCAACTTGCCCGCTTTCAGCCACGCCTCGATCACTTCGGCATTGGCGCGGAACTCGTCCCCTGCCCCGTTGGTGCGCAGGTAATGGGCGTAATCGCCGCTGCCGTCGGCGCGCACCCGGTCGGGGGTGCCCGCGAGGCCCTTCTGCGTCCAGTGATACCAGCCGCCGCGATAGGCCTCCTTGCCCAGCTTGCGGGCGAAGGCAAAGGTGGAGTCGTCGTTCACGCCCAGCGTGCCGTGACAGCCGACGCAGAACACGGTCTCCTCGAAGCTCTGCGGGCGCAGATCGCCCGTCGCATCCTCGATGAAGCCCTGCAGCCGCCAGCCGAACGTGTTGGGCACGCCGGTCTCGGAACTGCCGAAGAACTGCTTGGTGCGATCCGGAAAGGCGTTGTCTTCCTTCAGCTCGGCCAACGCGGTCTCTTCCAGATCGGCATAGGTTTCCCAATCAGTCTTGACCATGTAGCGGAGCTCTTTCAGCCGCGCGGCCATCTGGATGCCCTCGAGGGTCGGGTCGATATAGCGCACGGAATGCACGAATTCGGTGCCCTCCGGGTAAAGCCCGGCGGCAAGCTCGGCGCCGTCCACGCCCGCGCGCCCCGCCCAATGCATCGTGATCCCGTCGAGCGGCGCGAAGGCGAATTTCACCACCTCCGCCTGCCCCATCTTACCGTCGCGGTCCAGATCGACGCCCATCGCGGCCTCATCTGTCGGCTCGATCGCGACATCGGCACGGGTGATGAGCGCCTGCACGATCGCGAGGTTGGTCTTGTAGGTGGCAATATCCTCGACCCCGTCGGCATTCTGACGGAACACCTCCGGCAGACGGATCATCACGTCGTCTGTCGAGCCGTTGGTCGGCCAGAACGTGCCGGGCAGCGGCTGATAGGCGAAGGCGCGCCAGCCGGTCAGGCTACCGTCGGGCCTGCGGTCAAAGCCCTCGTCGTCGAAGGCGAATTGCACGTCGGGGATATAGCCGTCCCACGCCCCGTTGCCGTTCACGTCCCAATCCGCGGGCGGATCGGCGAGCTTGGCGGCGAGGGCGATCCCGCCCGCCGCATCGTGATAATTGTCCTGCCGCACATAGGCGCGGATTTCCGCGCTGTTCGTCGCGGCCACCTCGGCGCGGCGATCCACGAAGAGGTTGCTCCAGGGGTTCTTCAGCGCCGGGCCCGGAAACGCATATTCGGTCTGCAGATCGGCATCGCGCACGTAATTCGGATGGCGCGGATAGGTGTGACAGGTCTGACAGGGGTTATGCACCGCGCCCGCCTTGTCTTCCGTCTTGGTATAGCATTGCGGAGGAATATAGGCCGTCGGATTGTCCAGCACCGTGGTCTTCAGATCGACCGCCCCCGCCATCGTGGTCATGCTCAACAGCGCCAGTATCGAAATCCGCAGCATCCGTCAGTCCTCGGTCTTGAAAGAAAGGCGAGGCCCGGGTTGCCGCCGGGCCTCGCCAGAAGTGTCTCGCGAGCGCCCGTTACTGGGTCTTCACGGTGTCATCCATTTGCGGGAACGGGCCGACATAGCCGACATAGGCACGCGCCTGCGCCGGGTCGGTCAGCTTGTCTTCGTCGCTCTCGCCGTAGGGGTGCTGGATCACCGCCATCAGGTAGCCGTGGCCGTTGACGTTCGGGTACCAGTAGGTGGAGGTGGTTTCCGAACCGTAGGGCGTCGACAGGATGCGGGTAAGCTCCTTGGTGTCGGTGTTCATTGCCCAGATCACGTCGTTCTGGTGGCCCGAGCCGGTGTCCTCACCGATGATCAGCGTGTTGTAGCCCGGCATGTAGGTGATGTTGTCCGGGTTCGCGATGCCGTCGATATCGCAGCTGTTGTTCTCGGTCTTCTTCGGCATGCCCGAGATGAAGCCCGAGATTTTCGTCGCGTCGTAGTTGTCGTCGAGCGACAGCGCGTAGACCGTGCCGCACTTGTTCTGCGGCAGGCGGATCGCGTTCATCCCGCCCATGTCCTGCTTGGCGCCATCTTCCATGCCTTTCTCGACCGAGGACATCGAGAGGTACATCTGGTGCTTGTCGGAGTCGTAGGTGATGCCTTCCATCTTCCGGAACTCGGTCGTGGCACCCTTCATCGAGGCGTAGCGACGGGTTTCCAGACGCGAGGCGATCGCATCCATACCGTCCTTGACCTTCAGGCACTCGGCATTGCCTTCGGCGTTCGCGGCCGAGAAGCCCGCCGGGCAGGAGCCGTCCTCACCGATTTCGGCGGTCTCGAAGAGGTCCGAGAACCGGGTGCCGGCTTCGATCGCCTTCTGGATCGTCGCATCGTCGGCATGGCCCAGATCGACCCATTCCAGATCGGCAGCGCCGCCATCCTGATCCGAGGTCTGGTTCCACTTGGCCGCGTAGAGCGTCCCGGCGCTCAGGTCGCCTGCGGTGTCGGCTTCAAAGCGGAACAGGCCGACATTGGTGCCGTCATCCGAGATATAGGCGGTTTTCTGGTCGGGCATGACATAGGCCAGCTCGACAGCAACGCGGCCCATCGCGAAATGCTTGTCAGCCTCGGCGGAGCCGTCTTCCGAGACGGTGATCTCGGTCGGGTAGCCGTAGCGATAGGGCTTGTAGGCGTCGCGGAACTGCTCGAGGCTCATGCCCTCGGGGTTCACGCCCGCATAGCGCACCATCGGGAAATCGTAATCGTCGATCTCGTCGAGCGAGGTCGCCGCTTCGATCGCGCGCGCATCGGCCGGATATTCTTCCGAACCCAGATGGGTTTCCCACGGCGTCACGGACCCCGCGCAGGGAACCCAGAGACCATGATATTCGGAGAAGTCGATCGGCTTGGTGGAGACCAGCTTCAGGTTGCCGTCCGCATCCTGGCTGACTTCGCTGAGATACATCGCACCGGGGCGCGACTCGAAATGCGTCACCGAGTAGAGCTTGTCGCCCTGACGGATGAGCGAGGTGAAATCGGCGGATTCGGAGATGTGCTCGGAGCCGTCGGCCGACTTGACCGGCTTGCCGTCCTTGTCGGTCAGCAGCGCGAAGGTGTTGTCACCGATCTTGTCGCCCGAGCGCGCCATCACGTGATAGCCGATCTTGTAGTCCTTGCCGTTGACGGTGACCGTGTCGGAGGCGATCGCCTCACGCTTGGCGGCGTCGTCCTTGGCGAAAGGAACGGACGAGAAGGAGATATCGCCGGCATGCGCCGCGAGCGGCAGCACGGCAATTGCGGTGGCTTGGAGGAGGGTGGTGCGAAGCGACATGGCTGATCCCTTGGCTAGTTGCGTTCACGACGCTCCTAACGGCGAAGTGATTCCCTTTTGTGACAATGTCGCGTTTGCGTGAACGGGCGCGCCGCCATTCGCCGGGGGCGCGCGGGGCGCCAGCAGCACCGGCGGCCCCTGCTCCAAAACAGACCCTATTCCACCCTGTTTTTTGCATTTCGCCTCCCCCTCGCCCTAGGCATGCCCCGCCCGCCCAACGCCAAGCGCCTGTGGCGCAACAGCTTTCAGCAAAGCGCGGGCCGCGCGTTGCGATCACGCGGGGCTTGCGCGATGGTGGGTGAAACGAGGAGTGGCGCGTGAGAGAAACGGCGAAATTCGCGGTCAGCCTGTTCGGGCGGCTTTTCGAGTCGAATATCACCCTCGTCTCGGCGGGGGTCGCCTTCTATTCCATGCTAGCGATCTTCCCCGGCATCTCCGCAACGATCGCATTGTGGAGCGCCTTTGCCGATCCGACGGTAATCCGCACCTATCTAAACGTGGCCGACGATTTCATACCGCCCGAAGCCTATGGGCTGCTCAACGAGCAGATCCAGAGTTGGCTGATCGGGCCGCGTGCATCAATCGGATTGGGCGTCGTGCTCTCGGCCGCCGTGACCCTGTTCTCCGCCCGCGCGGGCGTCGCGGCTTTGGTGCTTTCGCTCAACGTGATCCACGGCACGCGGCCCCGCGCGACGATCTGGAGCTTCATCATGGGCTACCTGATGACGATCGCGCTTGTCGGCGTGATGCTGGCCGCGATGGCAACGGTCGTCGTCGTGCCAATCGTCATCAATTTCCTGCCGTTCCACGAATATTCAAAGATCCTGCTCTCGGGCTTGCCCTGGGCGGCGATGCTTTTGCTGATGCTCACAGCGCTTGGCATCCTCTATCGCTACGGTCCCAATACGGTGGGCAAGCGCGATCCGATCCTGACGCTCGGCGCGGTGTTGGCAACGGCGCTCTGGGGGCTGAGTTCGATCGGGCTGACCTTCTACCTGTCGAATTTCGGCAATTACAACAAGATCTACGGCTCGATCGGGGCGGTGATCGCCTTGCTCATCTGGCTCTATCTGAGCGCTTTTTCGGTGCTGATGGGGGCTGCGCTGAACGCCGAACTCACCGCCTTCCGCAAGCGCCGCACGCAGGAAAAATTGCGCGACGCGATCGAAGGCGACGCCGAGCCCGGGGGCGAGTAGTCATGGGTTTCACTTTTTTCCCGGGGCGGAAATGAAGTGAAACTTATCGCTCAGTAGTTCTTCTCGAAATAGAGGCCGATCCCGCTCTTGCCGTCGGAGCCGACGGTGCCGCGCGCGGTGAGGCTTTTGGTGACATCGAGATTCAGGTTGATCTGCGAGGTGCCGTCGCCGCCCACCGTGACATCGGTATAGATATTGTCCGACAGGTATTTCCCGACCTTGAGCTGGGTATTGCCCTGCGCATCGGTCGAGACGTCGAAATCGTCCAGCCCGAAATTCTTCCGCAGCTTGCCGATGATCCCCTCGCCACCTTTGCCGGCGAGCGTCGCGACCGCCGAGGCCAGTTGCGCCGCCTGCAGAGGCGAGAGATTGTCGATCGAGCGTCCGAAGATAAGCCGTGCCAGAACCTCATCCTGCGGCAGCTCCGGAGAGGAGGTGAAGGTCACCTTCGGCTCGTTCGCCTGTCCCTGAATGTTGATCGAGATCGTGTAGTCGTTCTGCGTCGTGGTCGCGGTGAAGTCGATATAGGGCACCAGCGCGCCCTCCAGCGCGATCCGGCCCTGATCGAGCGTGAAGCGTTGCCCGAGAATGTCGAGCCGTCCGCGCACGAGCGAGAACTGCCCGATCGGGATCACGTTCGACGTGGTGCCCGAGACCCGCAGCGAGCCGCCAAGTTCTGCATCCAGACCGCGGCCGCGCACGAAGATGCCGCGCTCCGAGGCAATGGTGACGTCGAGCGGATAGGACGGGCCCGAAGCCTTGGCGCCGCCGCTCGCATCGCTCTGGCCGTTGTTCAGCAGGTTGGCGCGCTTGAGCGTCTGGCGCACCGCGCCGCTTTCGCCGACATGCTCGATCCCGGCGGGGACCGAGGCGCCGCCGCCGACGCCCGAAGACGGCACCCGCAATTCGGTATCGCTCAGCGTGATGCGCCCGGCGATCTTCGCACCGCCCGCAAGCGGCCCGTCCATCGTGATCGTGCCCGAAGCGCGCGTGTCGTAAAGCTCCGGATCCTTCAACCGCGCGCGGTCGAAACGGATCGTCAGGTTGCCGTTGTAGGGCGCCGACAGGTTGATCGGCCCGTTGACCGTGATCTGCCCACCCGTGCCGAGCCGCCCGGTCAAACCGAGCTGCGCGGCGCCGTTCGACAGCTGCACCTGGGTATTCACATCCTCCAGCACCATCCCGAGGTTCGGAGCAACGACCTTCGTGCCATTCGCCGAGACCGTGCCCGACAGCGCCGACAGCCCCGGCTTGCCGTTCAGCCGCAGATCGAAGCTGAGCGGGCCCTGCACCGAGCGCGGCTCGATGAAGCTGTTGGCGAGCGCGGTCTGTGCCTGTCCGGTTATCGAAAGATCGGCATCGCCGAAATTCGACGCCACGCGGCCGGAGACTTTCGCATCGGTGCCACCCGGGCCGGTGCCCGAAAGGTTCAGCTGATAGCCGCTGCCGTCATCGACCACCGTGCCCGACACCGTCACCGGCCCCGGAAAGCCCGGCGCGAACAGGGCCGCATTCGCCAGACGTGCGTTCAGGTCGATCTTGCGCGACCTCTCGCCCGCCGTCCCTTTCGCCGAGACGTCGAGCTGCGGGTTGCTCAGTTTGAGGCTTTGCACCTCGACCGCGCCGTTGGCGTAGCTCGCCTGAAGGTCGAGATTGGTTGTGCCGGCCAGAAGCTTGTCGGCCTCGGGCTGCCCGATCGCGAGGGATTTGCCGGTGCCCTTCAACGTCACCCCGTAGCGCTCTCCGTTCAGCGTCACCGTCGCATCGGCCGCCAGCGCGCCGCGATAGCCGCCGCCCAGCACCGAAAGATCGTTGGTGTCGAGCGTGGCAGTCAGCTTGCCATCCTGACTGGCCAGCGTGCCCTGCGCCTGAAGCGTGCCCGCCCGCGTCTGCACGTTAAGCGAATCCAGCGTCACGCCGGTCTCGTCGCGCTTGGCCGAGATCGCGATCTCCGACCGACCCGCCAGCGCACGATCCGCCTGCGGCTGGTCGATCGAGACGTCCTGACCGACGAGATTGAGATTGGCGTCGAAGGCGCCGCTGAGGACGGTGTATTTCCCCGCGACCGTCATCCGCGCCGAACCGCCGAGCTTGCGCCCCGCCAGATCGGACAGCATCGCGAGGTTGGAATGGTCGATCTGCGCCGCGCCCTCGACGGTGATACCTTCGCTGATATTGTCGATCGTCAGGTTCGAATTCAGGCTGTAACCGGTGCCTTTCAGCGCCAGTTGCGACAAGCGCAGAGGCTTGTCCTGCTGCCACGAGAACACGGTGCGCAGGGTTACGGCGCTGCCGGCCGCCGCGCTCAGCTTCGGGTCGGAAAGCTCCAGCCCGTTGATTCCCAGCAGAACCGTGCCACCGACCGAGGGTGGCGAGGCCTGCCGGATACGGCCCGAGCCCGAGAGATTCGCGGTCAGCATCTTTGTGCCATCTTCGCGGCGCAGCTGGTTCAGGCGGCCCGAGAGTTTCCAGCCGTCGCCCTCTGCCTTGTCATAGCCGAGGTCCAGCTTGCCCGATTGCACGTAGGTTTTCGGCCCCGAGATCGGAAGCAGCACTTCCTGCCCGTTGCCCAGTCCGAGGTCAGCCTTCAGGTCGAATTTCACCGGCATGTTGGTCGCGCCGATCTGCGCCGAGCCGTTCAGCTGCAGCGCGCGCGATTTAAGATCGAGCGTGTTGAGCGTGGTCTGCCCCGAAACCGTGCGGGTGCCATCCGCGACCAGCGCAACCTCGTTGCCGAAGAACTCGTGGTAATCGGGTGGCAGAAGCGGGCGGATATCGCCGCCCAGCGCGACGGAGAATGTCGTGACCGGCGGACTGCCCGCCGGGGCGCCGTCGGGCGTTTTGCTGCCTATGGAGACCTGCCCCGCCAGACGCTGCTGGCCATCGGTGCTCAGCACGATGTCGGAGGTGAAATCGTCGAGCGGCCCGCTTCCGGACACTGCAAGCGTCATCGCCGGATTGCCCGGCAGGCCGATCTTCTGGACGATGATGCCGTTCTTGCCCTCATCCACCAGCAGATCGAGGCCTAGATCGCGGGTGCCGTTGTCGTAAGACGCGGTGAGGGAGAATTTGCCCTTCTTGGTGTCGATCCGGGTGATATCGAGCTTCGCCTTGCCTTCGCCGCCTGCGAGCGACATCGACCCGGTGACTTTCACCGTCGCCTCCTGGCCGAGGATCGGCTCGCCGAGGATCACCTTCTGCGCGTCGATCTTGCCGATCTTCACCGAGACCGGGAGGTCGGGAAGCTGGAAGGGCTTGGCCTCCGGGCTGGGGGCGGTCGAACTGCTCTGGGATGTCGGCAGGCGTGGCAGGTCGATCTCGGCGGCGGAGAGCTCATCGATCTCGATCTTGCCGGTCAGCAGCGCCGAGCGGTTCCATTGGATCGCGCCATCCTTGATCGTGATCCATGCGCCATCCTTGTCGGAGATCGTCAACTGATCGAAGGTCGCGCGCGAACTCAGCGCGCCCGAAAACCCGTCGAGCCGCACGGTGCGCCCGGCGCCCGAGAGGTTATCCTCGATCAGCCCCGTCAGGTAAGAGCGGTCGCGCTGCGTCTGCTGTTCTGTCGCGGCCCCTGCCCCGTCCGCAGCTTGCGGCGAGTTGTCCTGCGCCGCAGCCATCAGAGGCGTCAGGCAGAAAGCGAGAAGGATGGCGAAACGTTTCATCAGAAGGCCTGCCCAATACCGATATAGAGTTGCGCCCCCGATCCGGTGCCGCCCGAGACCGGGAAGCCGACGTCGAGACGGATCGGGCCGATGCCCGTCTTGTAGCGCAGGCCGAGACCTGCGCCTGCCTGCGAGCCCGATTGCCCGCCGCCTGCGACATAGCCGTAGTCATAGAAGGCGACCGCGCCAATCTTGTCGGTGATGCCGATGCGCGCTTCACCCTGGAAACCCACGAATTCGGTGCCGCCGGTTTTCAGCGTACCGCCTTCGAGCACTTCAACGCCGAGCGACTGGTAGGGCTGGCCGCGCACGGTGCCGCCGCCGCCCGAGTAGAAAAGGTAGTCGCGCGGGGTGTTCTCGAGGTTCGAGCCGTAGACGCCGCCCAGTTGCACGCGGCCCGCCAACACGAAGCGATCGTTCTGCCCGAAGCCCTTATAGGCGCGCAGATCGCCCGTGACCTGTGCCCCGGTGCCGGTATCGCCGCCGATCCCCACGAAAGGCGTCACCCCGGCCTGAATGTAATAACCTTTGGTCGGGTCGAGCGCGTTGTCGCGATCGTCCCAGGTGAGTTTTGTCGGCAGATAGACCTGCCGGAAATAGGTCTCGCCGGAATCGTCGGTCACCTTGGACCAGCCGTAATTGATCGAGACGTCGCCAGTCAGCTTGTCGTTGAATATCCGTGTCAGACCGAAGCCGATATCGAAGGCGTTCTCGGTGTAATCCTCTTCGTTCTTCTGGCTGATCTCGGTGGTGATGTAGGCGCTGGTTTCCGGGTTGAAGGTGGCCGGGCGGTCGATCCGCGCGCCGATCGAGTAATCCGTGCCGCCCGTCGCGCCGCCGATGCCCGAAATGCCCGCATCCACGCGAAAGCGCTCGCCGCCGCCGAAGAGGTTTCGATGCAGCCAATAGCCGTTGAGGCCGAGCCCGTCGCTGGAGCTGAGTTCCGCGCCGAGGCCGATCTTGCGTTTCTTCTGCTCGACCACGGCGAGATTCACGTCGAGACTGTCATCGGGGTTGAGCGTCTTCGCTTCGGTAATCGCGACAGAGGAGAAAATCCCGGTGCGCTGCAGCCGCGACTGGACCTGATCGAGCTTCTTCGGATCATAGACCTCGCCCTTGGGGAAGCCCGCTATCTCGCGCAGGCGTTTCGTGCGCAGGCGCTTGTTGCCGGAGGTCTCGAGCCGGCCGAAGGTTACCAGCGGCCCCGGAGCCAGGCGCACATCGGAGGCCAACTGATTGGCACGGTGATCCGCGACGATGTTCTGATAGGAGACTTCGGCCTTCGCGTGACCCGCATCGCGCCAGCCGGTCGTGGCGGCGCTCGCGGCATCGACGATCACGCCCGATTTCGCGACCTTGCCGACCTTGTAGCCCTCGGGCAGATCGGTTTTCGGCGCGACCGGCGCGATATCGGCGCGCGAGAAGGTGAATTCGGGGCCGGGCGTCACGGTTACGACGACGTTGTTCACCGTAGAAGGCGCATCGAGCGGCGGGATCGAGGCCGCCTCGCGCCCGTCAAGCTTGATCGACACGGTGCCGGAATAGCGCCCCTCGCCGAACAGCGCCGAAACGATACGGTTGTAGTCGGCCCGCGCCTCGGCAAGCACGTCCTGCGCGTCCTTGCTCTTGTCGTCTGCGGATTGCGCCAGAAGCGACGCGCCCTTGATCGTGTTGCGCAGATCGTCGGATGCGCCGGGAGTATTGAACTTCAATGAATATGCGAGTGCCGGGGTCGCGAGGATCGCAAGCGCCGCCACGCTCAGATGAAATACTCGGATGGTCTTCGGTCCCATTACTCATGCCCCCGCCCAATCGGAAGCAGAGTTACAGGTAAGCGAAGTGAAAGCTAGGGCAAGCGCGGAATTCCGCGTAGCATCTGAAGGTGATCGGCAGAAATCCCCGCCGCTCAGCAGATCAGTGCGGGCAGAATGCGGGAGACATGTTCTTGCATGTAGAACCGCAGCCAGCGCGAGAACCGCTCGGGATAGCGTTTCACCTCCGCACCGAGATCGTAAAGGCTTAGCCAGCGAGTCTCCGAGACAAGCTCTGGATCGGGGGTCACGGTAAGGCCACGCTGCGCATAGGCGATGTAGATGTCGGTCACCTCGTGCTCGATCAGGCCGTCGCCGATATCCATGCGGTATTCGATACGATCTGCATGAGCGGGATAGAGCCCATCGATGCCCAATTCCTCGCGCAGCCGCCGCCGCGCGCAGGTTTCGGGGCGCTCCCCCCAATCGGGATGGCTGCAGCAGGTATTCGACCAGAGACCGGGGGCTTGCAGGCAATGCGTCGAGCGCTTCTGCAGAAGAAGCTTCTCGCCATCCATGACAAAAATGGAGACCGCCCGGTGGCGGAGCCCCTCGCGATGTGCGTCCATCGCGTCGACGGGGGCGAGCGCGCCCCCGATCCATGCCTGAATCTGGCCCATGAGTCCTCTTTTGCATCCGGTGATCCCGCCCGGCTTGCAGGCGGGTCACGCAGTGCAAAATGGAGCCGTGACCGGACAGAGTCACGGCGTCAGCTTGTCCCTGAGGCACGATGCCGCGCCCCAGGCCTGCTTGACGGATCAGGCCGTCGTCGGCGCCTCGGTCTGCTGACGGCGCGCCAGTTCGTTGCGATAAAGCGCGACGAAATCGACGATCTCGAGGTTGAAGGGCGGGAAGCCACCATCGCGCGTCACGTCCGAGACGATCCGGCGCACGAAGGGGAATAGCTGGCGCGGGCATTCGATCAGCAGGAAGGGATGCAACTGATCTTCCGGCACGCCCTCGACGTGGAAAATGCCGCCGTAATCAAGCTCGAGCAGGTAAAGCGTCGCCCCGTCGGATTTGTTGTTCGCCGTGATCTTGAACTTGGTGATCACCTCGTACTGGTTCTCGACGCTGCGCTTCTTGGCGTCGAGCGAAACCTGCACCTGCATCTCGGGCTGGATGTCGCTGGTTTGCACGCCCTTGGTGGCGACATTGTTCTCGAATGACAGGTCGCGCGTAAATTGCGCGAGGATGTTCATGCGGAGCCCTTGTTGCTCTTGCTGCGGATCCGCGGCGCCGTTGGTCTCGCCATTTGCTTCGTCAGTCATCGACCTCTCCCAAAATTAATTGTGCGAGGTTTAGCACCGGCTGGGAGAAGCCTCAATTCTCAATGACGCGTCCAGCCGGACGGCCCGTCGGAGGGCTTGCCGTTCGGGTGGTCGCGATGAGTCATTTCCTCGACCTCGTCAGCGTCGAGGATCTCCGGATCGCGCGGACGGCGCGGCGCATCGCGGCGGGGGTCGTACTGGTTGGACCGGTAGGCGCCGCCCATCTCGAAGCGCTGCACCTTCACCCGGCTGCCCACGGCCTTCATCAGCGCGTCGCGAATGCCAGGGATCAGCAGCAGGATACCGACCGTATCGGTGAAGAAGCCCGGCGTCAGCAGCAGCACCCCGGCAACGAGAATCATCGCACCATGCGCCAGCGGCCGCGAAGGATCGCGCAATTCATTGAGCGAGCTGCGCAGATCGTCGAGCGCCCGCGCGCCTTCCCGACGCACCAGCGACGTACCGACGATCGCGGTCAGCAACACGATCCCCAGCGTCGGCCAAAGGCCGATCAGCCCGCCCACTTGAATGAACAGACCGATCTCGATCAGCGGCACGGCCACAAAGGCCAGAAAGATCCACATGGCATCCTCTTTTATCGCGTCTTCCGGCAAGCTGCGCCGGTGGACTTGAACTGGTTGACGCCTTACATAAGTAGCGATTGACCTAGAAACAAACACGAAGCCAAACACAGGGGTCTCGATGTCCGGTGCCGTCATTCAGCTTATCGTCCTCGCGGCGATTGCGATCTTCCTGATTTTCAAGCTGAAAAGCGTGCTCGGGACCCGTGAAGGCTATGAAAAGCCGATCGCGCCGGAAACGCCCGCGACGCCCGCACCGAAGCGTGACTTCGACGTGATCGAGGGCGGGCCTGATCACGACATCATCGATCATGTTCCCGAAGGCTCGACCTCCGCCGTGGCGCTGGCCGCGATGAAGCGCGTCGAGCCCAGCTTCTCAGTGTCGCAGTTCCTGCAAGGCGCACGTGGCGCCTATGAGATGATCCTGATGGCCTTCGAGACCGGCGATCTGGAAAAGGTGCGCCCCTTCCTGTCGCCCGAAGTCTACGAGGCCTTCGAAGGTGCCGTGGAAGCGCGCAAGGAGAAGGGCCTCGACGTTCAGGCAGAATTCCTCGGCCTGCGCGAACTGGTGCTGAGCAATGCCGATTTCGACCATTCCACGAACGAGGCAGAGGTGACCGTGCGCTTCGGCGCAGAAATCATTTCGGTGGCGCGCGATGCCTCGGGTGAGGTCGTCGAGGGCGATCCCAAGACGCCGCGCAAGCAGCGCGACATCTGGACATTCGCACGCAAGATGGGTGCGAAAGACCCGAACTGGCAGCTCGTCGCCACGGGCGGCTGAGGCCAGTGCTGTCCTTCGAAGATATTCCCGGCTGGGCCCGGGACGATCACGCCGCCGCTTGGGCGGCGTTTTGCGTTACGGCCGATCTCTACGGGATGGACACCGCCGGGCTGGACGACGCCCGAGCCGCTTTCGAGACCTATTTCGCCCCCTATGAAATAGCCCCAGAGGGCGCTGCCCATTTCACTGGGTATTACGAACCCGAACTGCCCGGCGCGCGCGAGAAATCCGACCGCTTCGCCTGGCCGCTTTATGCGAAACCGGCTGAAATAGGGTCTAATTCGCCTTGGTACACCCGCGCCGAGATCGCCGCGGGCGATCTGCTGGCGGGGCGCGAGCTGGTCTGGCTCGAGAGCCCGATCGAGGCCTATCTCGCGCAGGTGCAAGGCTCGCTGCGGGTGCGGTTTGCGGATGGCGACAGCCTGCGGCTCGGCTTCGACGGCAAGAACGGGCATCCCTACCGCTCCATCGGCAAGGAGCTGATCGCGCGCGGCGCGGCCCCGGCCCAGGAGATGACGCCCGAGTTCATCCGACGCTGGGCCGCCGAGAACCCCGATCAGTTGCAGGAGCTGCTGAACCACAATCCGTCTTTCGTGTTCTTCCGGGTGCTGGATATCCCGGGTGATACCGGCCCCCTGGGCGCGATGGGGCGTCCGGTGAGCGCAAGACGCAGCCTCGCCGTGGACCCCGAGGTCGTGCCGCTGGGCAGCCCGGTCTGGATCGACTGCCCTGGCTTCGGGCAGCGGTTGATGGTGGCGCAGGATGTGGGCTCTGCGATCAAGGGCGCGGGACGCGGTGATCTCTTCATCGGCACCGGCGCGGATGCCGGGCGCATCGCAGGCGCGATCAACACCAAGGGCCGGATGATCGGCTTGCGGAGGCGCGCATGAGCCGCAAACGCAAACTCAGCCCCGAGGAGCGCGCGCTTTGGGATCGCGTGGCGGCGACCACCGAGAATTACCGCCCCAAAAAGGCCGATCGAGCCGAATTAGAGTCTTTTCTTGCGCCCAAACCCAAGCCGAAACCGAAGGCCGAAGGTCTACGCAGCTTCGAGCTGGGTCAGCACGCAAAGCCTTCGTCCAGCCGTCACGATCTGGCCCCGGAGCCGGGCGAGCATCTTGCGCGCCAACCGGTCACGATGGACCGCAAGGCGCATAAGGCGATGACCCGCGGCAAGCTGAAACCCGAAGGGGTGCTCGACCTGCACGGGCTGACTCTGGCCGAAGCGCATCCCGAACTGATCCGCTTCATCCTGAATTCGCAAAGCCACGGCAAGCGGCTGGTGCTTGTGATCACGGGCAAGGGCAAGCGGGGCGACGATGACGGCCCGATCCCGCGGCGCGTCGGCGTTTTGCGCCATCAGGTGCCGCACTGGTTGCGGATGATGCCGCTCGCGCCCGCCGTCATGCAGATCAACGAGGCACATCTGAAACATGGCGGCGCGGGCGCCTATTACGTCTATCTGCGGCGAATGCACTAACCGCCCGAAATCGGCGCGAGGATGATCTGCGTCGTGTTCTCGACCGTCAGCACCACCGCATCGCCCAGCCCCGTGCGCCCCAGCTGTTCCACCTCGAGCACCTGCGCCACCTGCTGCGCGCTGTCGAGCAGCCGGATCAGCGCGGGCGACGTGACGACGTTGAAATGGCCGTCCCCGGTATTGAAGGCCGAGACGTTGATCACCGTCACCCTGTAGCGTGCGATGCGGGAGACATCTTCGAGATTGCCGAGCCGGTCACGCTTGCCCGTCAGCCGCGCCGACAGCTGCAGCGCTCTGTCCTTCGAGGAGGTGAAGATTATGAATGGCGTCGGCAAGGTACCGATCGCGTCGGCCTGCGTCTTGAACACATCCACCGCAATGTCGGGCGAGATCAGGACCACCCCGGAAATCGTCGAAAATCGACCCTGTTTATGCGCAATCGCCTCCTGACGCAGCACCTCCATCACCAATTCCGAGCCCAGAGAATGCGCTACGATCAGGATGCGTTTCGCCCCCGCCGCGTTCAGATCGTCGATCAATTCCTCCAGCCCATCGCGCGCGAAGAGCACCGAGTCCCGGTCGTAGGCATAGCCCAGCACATTCGCCCGCGACGGCCAGGAGTAATGCACCATCACGCCGGGCAGATCGAAATCCGCGCCCATCTGCGCCATCCGGTACAGGCCTTCGGCGAAGGAGTTGTTGAAACCGTGGACGAACAGCACCGCCTGTCCGTCATGTTTGCGCAGCGCCGTGCGCAGCTCCGACTGGAAGGCGGATCGAGGCATGTCGATCTCGGATTGCGAGACGAGGAACTGCTTATGGGGATCGACCGGCGCAGTGTCGGTCAACGGATAAGAAATTTCGGCCACCTTGCGATCCGGCGGTGTGGCGACATCGAACCGCGCGAGCCGCAGATGCTGACTTCGCGCGGTGCCGAAGGGCTGGCCGGTCTGCGGGTCAGGCGCCCGTGTCGAGCCCACGAAAATAGACCGCGCATCGGCGACCGGGTGATCGAGATAGGCAAGCCGCCCGCGCGGTGCGCAGGCGGCCAAGCTCAGCATCAAGATTACGATCAGAAACCGCGCCATCGCCCGTGCCTTGCATCATCCCGCAGGAGGATACCAGAGCGCGCGCGGGGTGCCAGTGCCCTAGAGGACGTAGCGGCTCAGATCGGTGTCGCGGGTCAGATCGCCGAGCTCTTTCTCGACGAAACCCGCGTCGACGGTGACGCTTTGTCCGCCACGGTCGGGCGCGGTGAAGGACAGCTCCTCGAACACGCGTTCCATGACGGTATAGAGCCTTCTGGCGCCGATATTCTCGACCGAGCGATTGACCTCTGCCGCGATCCGGGCGAGCGCCGCGATACCATCCTCCGTGAAGGCGACCTCGACCTCTTCGGTCTTCATCAGCGCCTGATACTGCCGGGTCAGCGCGTTGTCGGTCTCCGACAGGATGCGCGTGAAGTCCTGCTCGGTCAGCGCCTGCAACTCCACGCGGATCGGCAGACGACCCTGCAATTCAGGCAGCAGGTCGGACGGCTTAGCGATATGGAACGCGCCCGAGGCGATGAACAGGATATGGTCGGTCTTCACCGGGCCGAGCTTGGTCGAAACGGTCGTCCCTTCGATCAGCGGCAGCAGGTCGCGCTGCACGCCTTCGCGCGAGACATCGGCCCCACGCGCATCCGAGCGCGCCGTGACCTTGTCGATCTCGTCGATGAAGACCATGCCGGAATGCTGAACGGCTTCGAGTGCCGCGGTCTTCACCGTCTCGTCGTCCAGAAGCTTGTCGGCCTCTTCCGAGATCAGCACCTCGTAGCTTTCCGAGACGGTCATCTTGCGCCGCGTGGTGCGATTGCCGCCGAAGGCTTTGAACAGGTCCTGAAGCCCCTGCATCTGCTGCTCCATACCCGGCTGACCGCCCATCATCCCGAGCGGCATCCCACCGGACTGATCGGCCACGTCCAGCTCGATGATCTTGCCGTCGAGCTCGCCGTCGCGCAGCTTCTTGCGGAACATCTCGCGGGTGCTTTCGCGCGCATCGGTGCCGGCGAGCGCGGCGATCACGCGATCCTCGGCGGCCTGATGCGCCTTCGCCTTCACCTCTTCGCGCATATACTCGCGGGTCTGGACCATCGCGACATCGGCCAGGTCGCGGATGATCTGCTCCACGTCACGGCCGACATAGCCCACTTCGGTGAACTTCGTCGCTTCGACCTTCAGGAACGGCGCGCGGGCCAGTTTCGCCAGACGGCGCGAGATCTCGGTCTTGCCGACGCCGGTCGGGCCGATCATCAGGATGTTCTTCGGATAGACCTCTTCGCGCAGATCGTCGGGCAGTTGCTGACGGCGCCAACGGTTGCGCAGCGCAACGGCGACGGCGCGCTTGGCGTCTTTCTGGCCGATGATGAAACGGTCGAGTTCCGAGACGATTTCGCGGGGGGTCAGATCGGTCATGGATTACTCCGTGGCATAGGGCGGCAGGCGATGCTTGCCGGGGAAATTGGGAAGCGCGCGCATCAGGCGCGTGCGCAGCTCGGTCCAGAACGAGCCGAGCGCGGTGAGAAAGAGGCCGATCAGGATCAGCGTGATCCACCAGCTGCGCGGATCGGTGGCATTGCCGAAGGCATAGAAGCTGAGAAAGATCATGTAGCCGATCCCGGCCGTGAAGAAGGAGCGCCGGTCGATGATCAGCGCCAACGCGGCGAACACGGCCAGCGTGGCGAGCAGCAGCACATAGCCCGTCCCCGGCCCCATCTTGTAGAAGGTCAGAGCGAGCGTGTTGACCAGCGCGGGGGCTGCCAGAACGTGCAGCCAGAAGCCCGAGGCCGATTGCCGACCCAGCCGATGCGGGTCGCGCATGTCGAACCAGATGCCACCTGCGAGCGCCAAGAGCCCGAAGACCAGCATCGCCAGCGACAGCGCCGAGCCGTTGGACAGATCGAACAGGTCGACCGTTTTTGAGATCGGCGCCTCGGGGTCGAAGCCCTTCGCGAAGGACAGCAGCAGGCCCAGCCCGCAAAGCCCCACGAGGAACATCGAGAACGGCACCCGGTAGCGCAGGAACCACGCGATCAGCGCCACGGCGGTCGCGACCAGTGCGAGATCGAAGTTCGGGTCTTGGGTGACAAAGCGCATCCCGAGGATCGGAATCCCGAGGAAGCTCGCCAGAACTGCCCCGCCCAGCGTGAGCGTCAGCAGGATCGAGGGCAGCACCATCCGGCGCTTGCGGGTGAAATATTCCCCCAGCAACGCAATCAACGGGATCAGCATCGCGTAACCCAGCTTGCCGCCCGCGAAGAGGAGGAAGCCGAACGACCCGAAGATCAGGATGCCGAGGCCGACGGTCACGAAGATTTCGGCAAAGCCTTTGAACAGCTCGAAGGGTTCGTCCTCGGCGGGAAGGGCCGCGCGACCGGCGAGGCGGTTGCTCGCCAGCGCCATCACCGAGGCGGCCTGCGCCTCGCTGATATGGCCAGCCGCGACCGCCGCACGCAGATCGTCGCGCGTCAGCTCAGCCACCGATGCTCTCCACCGTCAGGTTGCCATTGGTGTAGACGCAAATGTCCGACGCGATCTCCATCGCCTTGCGGGCCACCGCCTCGGCGTCGAGATCGGTTTCCATCAGCCCGCGGGCCGCGGCGAGGGCGAAGTTGCCGCCCGAGCCGATCGCGGCGATGCCGTGTTCCGGCTCCAGCACGTCACCCGCGCCGGTCAGGACGTAAAGATCCTTGCCATCGGTCACGATCAGCATCGCTTCGAGATTGCGCAGATATTTGTCCGTGCGCCAATCCTTCGCGAGTTCAACACAGCCGCGCATCAGCTGACCGGGCGAAGCCTCGAGCTTCTTCTCGAGCCGCTCCAGCAGGGTGAACGCATCCGCGGTCGAGCCTGCGAAGCCCGCGACGATGTCGTGACCGCCGGGGCTCAGGCGGCGCACCTTGCGCGCCGAGCCCTTGATGACGGTCTGGCCAAGGCTGACCTGCCCGTCGCCCGCGACCACCACTTTACCACCCTTGCGGATGCCGATGATCGTCGTGCCGTGCCAGCCCGGGAATTTCTCTTCGGCCATAATAGTCCTCCGTTTGCGCCAAAGATATGTAACCCGCAGGCCGGGGCTGCAACCCCGCTTGCCGGTGCGGGAGCCTGCGGCTAGCGTCACCGCATGAGCGCGCAGCACCTTTCGATCTATCTCGATGACTGGATTCTGGAGCAGGTCCGGGCTGGCGAACACAATTTCTTCAAGCGGCTGATCGGGGCGGTGGAGGCGGCGGATTGGACCGTTAGCCTGCACCGGACCGGCCCCGAGGCGCGCGCGGCGGTCCCTGCACGCGAAGGCTATGCGCTTTACCGGATGGAGCCGCCGACCCATGCGCGGGCGCTGACCTGCCGACGGACCTATGTGGGGGCGTTCTGGCATGTCGAGGCGGAGGCGGAACGGTGGGATTGGCCGGTCGCTCAGGCGGCGTTCGATGCCGATGAGGTGGATGGAGACGCCGCCGCGCAATTCTTCTTTTCCACGCGAAACAGGCTCTATCCCGGCGTAAAACCGTCCGATGAGGAGGATCTGGCCTTCATTCCGCTGCAAGGGCGACTGCTGGACCACCGCTCGTTCCAGTCGGTGAGCCCGGTGCAGATGATCGAGGAGGTGCTGGCCCGTCATTCCGGCCCGGTCGTGGCCACGCTGCACCCGAACGAGGATTACACAGCGCGCGGAATCGAGGCGCTGGAGGCGATCTCGGCCCGTCACCCACGCTTTCGCTTCCAGTCCGGCGGTTCCCGCGAACTGCTCCGCCGCTGCCGCTTCGTCGCCACACAAAACAGCGCGCTCGCGCTGGAAGGGTTTTTCCTGCGCAAACCGGCGATCCTGTTCGGCCTGTCGGATTTCCACCACATCGCCGGATCGGTGCCGCGCGACGGGATCGAGGCCGCTTTCGAGAAACTGCGCGAGACGCCGCCCGTGGCGCGCTACCTCTACTGGTTCCTGCAACTCCAATCGCTCAACGCAGGCCGCCCCGAATTCGAGGACCGCCTGCGCTCCCGGCTTCGCCATTTCGGCTGGCCGATATGAAAAAAGGCGCCCGAGAGCGCCCTTTTCCGTCAAACCTGATCCGCAGATCAGATCGATTCGTTGATCCAGCTTTGCAGCGCCGCTTTCGGGGCTGCGCCGATCTTGTTCGAGACGACCTCGCCATCCTTGAACAGGAACAGGGCGGGGATGCCGCGAACACCCAGCGTCGCCGGGCTGTCGGGGTTCTCGTCGACGTTCACTTTCACGACCTTGATCTTGCCGGACATTTCCTCGGCAATCTCTTCGAGCGACGGGCCGATCATGCGGCAGGGGCCGCACCATTCAGCCCAGAAATCCACCACGACGGGAACGTCGGACTTACGCACTTCCTGATCGAAAGTGGCGTCGGTAACAGCAACGGTAGCCATGTCAGCCTCCTGAATATTGGGTCGGCAAGGAAGGTAAGTTCCGCCCCCGGCGGCGTCAAGATACAGTGGGCGTGCGCAAGCTCCCGTCTAGCTGTGCATCTGCGAGCGGCATGATCGTTCCGTCCTGTGTCCACAGGATCGCGCAGGTAATCGTGCGTCCGGGGTGAATCTGGCGTAGCGCCGCGCGATAGGCGGCCATCTGTCGCACGATCCCGTCGGGCACCTGATCGGGCGACGGGGGGACGATGCGGTTGGATTTGTAATCGAGAATGTGAACCCCTTCGGCATCAATCCGCAGACGGTCGAGGAAACCGTGAATTCGCTGGCCGCCGAATTCCTCCAGCGCGGCGGTGATCTCGACCTCCGCCAGACAGTCCGGCCCCAGCCAGGCCGCCATGCCCGGCGCTTCGAGCACGCGAACAGCTTCGGCCAAAACAGGCTCTATTTCACCCGGAAGCAGCGCATCCTCGCCCTCGGACAGCAAGAGTTCGGCAAGGTCTTCCCACTGGTCGCGCGGCCGTTCCGGCAGATGCTCGAGAAGCCGGTGCAGGTTGCGCCCGTGCCGCAGCGCCTCGTCTTCGTCCATCGTCTCGCCATCACCGAACAGAGCCTTGGCTCCGCCCAGATCGGAGGGCGAAAGCGGGCGCGGCGGGGGCTCGATGGCAGCTGCCGGCTTGAGGCTCCATGCGGGTAGATCCAGTCGCGTGACCTCCTCCGCGGCTGCTGGCGCCGCAGCGTTTTCGGGCCATGTGCCGGTCGCGTGGCGAGGGAACTCGCCCAGTTCTTGCAGCGGTTTGGAAAGGCCCGTGACGTCCTCGGTCCCGGCAGCTTCGAGGCCCGATTTCATCCGGCTATACCAGGTCTCGTCGCCCTCGCCGACCTCGCCCGCTGCGGCCACGATCAGCCATTTCTCCGCCCGCGTCATCGCGACGTAGAGAAGTCGCTGCGCCTCTTCCGCGCGGGCGGTCGTCTCTTTTCCCGCGGCGGAAAGCTGGGCCTCTGGCGCGTCCGGCGCTGGCTGCCGCAGCCCCGCGACACCATTGTCCAGACGCAGGATTTTAGGCGGATTAGGCTCTTTTTTCTTCGCCGTATCGGGCAATATCACGATCGGCGCCTCGAGCCCTTTCGAGCCGTGGACCGTCATCACCCGGATCGCGCGCCCTGCCCCGTCTAGCTGCCGCTTCACCTGCACGTCATCCGCATCGAGCCAGCCGAGGAAGCCGGTCAGGCTCGGCACTTCATTGCGCTCGAACGCCAGAGCCTGCGAGATCAGCTCGTCGATCCCGTCCTCCGCCTCGGGGCCAAGCCGCGCCAGAAGCCGCTCGCGCCCGCCATGCCGGGTCAGCAGGCGTTCGATCAGCTCGAATGGCCGCAGGAAATCCGAGTGATCGCGCAGATCTTTCAGCATCTCCTGCGTATCAGGGCGCATCTCGCCACGGCGGAGCGCCTCCCAGAGATAGCCCTTCCGGGGCTGCGCGAGTTGGTAAAGCTCCTGCTCGGACCAGTTCAGCAGCGGCGAGCGCAACGCCTCCGCCAGCGACAGATCGTCCTCCGGCGTCGCGAGGAAGCTCAGTAGCGAGCGGATGTCACGCACCGCAAGCTCCGCACCGAGCTTCAGGCGATCCGCCCCCGCGACCGCGAGCCCGATCGACTTGCAGGCGCGAATGATCTCGGAAAACAGTTCCGAGCGACGCCGCACGAGGATCAGAAAATCGCCCTCATGCACCGGGCGGGCGCCGCCGGGCGCCTCGTGATCGGGGATTTGCACACCTTGCGCGATCATCGCGGAAATCTCGGCGGCGATCATGCGCGACAGCTGCGAAATCGCAGATTCCGCGCTGGTCAGATCGACCGGACTCTCCCAATCGTCCTCGTCATCGGTCTTTACCGACTCGATCGCGGGCCACAGATCGACGCGGCCCGGAAGCGCCTCGTGGAAGGCGATATGCGAGGGCGCCCCGCCCAGGCCCTGCTCGGCCCCGCGCGCGAATGCTAGGTCCACGGAACGCAGCACAGCGGCGGATGATCGGAAGGAATGTTCCAGCTCCAGCGGCGCGAGCGAACGTCCGATATCCGCGAATTTTCGGGCGAAATGGGCGCGCATTTCCTCGAATTGCTGAAGATCGGCCCCTTGGAAGGAATAGATCGACTGCTTGCGGTCGCCCACCACAAACAACGTGCGCTCGCCCTTATGCGCGCCTTCGCCGGAGGTGAATTCCTCGGCGATCCGCTCGATCACCCGCCATTGCCGGGGGCTCGTATCCTGCGCCTCGTCGACAAGGATATGGTCAATCCCACCGTCAAGGCGGAACAGCACCCATTGCGCCACCGACGGCTCATCCAGGAGCGACGCCGCGCGGTCGATCAGATCGTCGAAATCGAGCCAGCCGCGCGCGGCCTTATAGGCGTCGAGCCGCGGCAGGAAGACCTGCGCGAACCGGTGCAACGCATGGGCGCGTTTCGCCGCGACGAAGGCGAGGCGGCGGGGACGGTTCTCGGAGACGCGCTCGGACAGATCGGACAGCGCCGCCATCGTGCCGTCGCCCAGCGATTTCGCAAGCGCCTTGGTGGCGACCTTGTCGAGCTTGGGCTGATAGGGCGGGCCCTCCTTCGGTTTCTTGACGCAAAGCACGTCTTGCAGCGCCTGCACAGCGTCCAGATCGCGGGTACGCGCCGCCGCCAACCCCGCGCCGACGCGCTGATCGTTCTTTGAACTCGCGAGGAACGCGGGCGCGACGTCGCGGATCATCTTCAGATCGCCGTCGTCGAAGACCTCGGACAGCAGCGCCTCTTCGGTCATATCCCGCGGCAGATCGTAGGCTTCCAGCAGATCGGGCAAGCCCCGATCGCCTGCAAAACCGACCCTATTCCGGCTTATTTCGGCTGCGAGGGTGGTCAGGTCCTCACCGGAATAGACGCCCAGCAACGCATCGAGCCGGTCGCAATCCGGGCCGGTCGCGATCTCCTCGAGGATATCCTCGCGCATCAATTCCCCGGCGCGGTCGTCCATCTCCGAGAATCCGGGCGAGACTTTCGCCTCGAGCGGGAAGCGACGCAGAAGCCCGGCGCAGAAGGCGTGGATGGTCTGGATCTTCAGGCCGCCCGGCGTCTCGATCGCCTTGGCGAACAGCCGCCGCGCTTTCGCCAGATCCTCGGCCGACAGCGCCTCGTCGGCACCGAGGGCACGCAGCTTCTCGCGCAGCTTCGCCTCGTCCATCATCGCCCAGCCGCCCAGCAAACCGATCAGACGGTTCTGCATCTCCGCCGCGGCGGCCTTGGTGTAGGTCAGGCACAGGATGCGTTGAGGCTCTGTTCCGGCCAAAAGCATGCGCGCGACGCGGTCGGTCAGCACCTTGGTCTTGCCCGAGCCCGCATTCGCGGCAAGCCAGACCGAGCTGTCCGGTTGCGACGCCTGATGCTGTCTTAGGCTGGCCGGATGGGTCATGACACGTCCTCCCCCTCGGCCTCATCGGTGACATCCCATTCCCCGAAGCGCGAAACCTGATCGTAATCCGTCCGCGCCCGGGCCTTCTGCGGAGCGCGCCGCGCGGTGAAGCCCTGCGTCGGCTCGAAATAGCGCGTGATCAGCTTGCGGAATTTCTCCCAGCTCTCCTCGGGCGTCTCGCTGCGATCCCCGGATTTGCCCTTGATCTGCGTGGTGGCGCCGTCGCCGCCCAGCCGCACATAGGACATGCCCGCGACCTCGCGCGGTCCGATCGCCTCGAAGGCCCCGCGCCCGACCATCGCCGCCTCCAGAAGCATCTGTTTGTTGAAGGCCATCACCTCTCGCTCGGAAGGTGGCGTGCCGGTTTTGTAGTCGTAGATCCACGCGCGCCCGTCCTCGAGAATGTCGATCCGGTCGGGCTTCGCGGTCAGAGTGAAAATCGGCTTTTGCAGTGAAACAGAGCCTTTTTTCTCTATCACCATGGGCGCGCCTTGCGCGCGCCGCTCGGCCTCGGCCCGGCAGAAAGTCTCGGCGATCCCCCGGACCCTTGCGAGCCAGATGCGCTGCGCACTGGGCCACGGAATGTCCCGGGTCATCACCTCCTCAGCGATCTCCATCAGACGCGCCTGCGCCGCTTCGATCGTGGCCGCCTCGTCATAGGTCTTCACGAAGGTTTCGACGATCTGGTGCAGCACCTGTCCCCGCAGCAAGGCATCGGGCTCGGGGCGCAGCGGATCGAGCACTCGCAGTCTCAGGATGCGCTTCGCGTAAATGTCGTAGGGGTCGCGGATCAGGGTCTCGATCGCGGTGACAGGCAACTCGCGCGGGCGCACGTCGACCGGCGGACGTGGCGACGGGCGTTTGGCAGGCTGCAGCGTGATCCGCGGCGTCTCGAGCGCGTCCGCCAGGTCGAGCCAGCGCTTGCCGCGCCCGCGCATCTCGGCCAGCGCCTCGGTGCCGCCTTGATCGGGAAGGCCGTCGACTAGGTTCAAAAGCCGGTTGAGCCAGCGCGACGGGATCGTCTGCGCCTCCGCATCCCGCGCGCATCTCGACAGGATTACTTGCGGCCCGGCGACCGCTTGCTGGAAGTCGTGCGCGGACAGGCCGACCTGCCTTTCGGGCAGCAATAGACCCGATTCCAGCCGCATTTGCCGGCTGAACCATGGATCGGGAGCTGGCGCCTCCGGCCAGCTTCCCTCGTTCAGCCCGCCACAGATCACCAGTTCGGCCCCCTGCGCGCGCGCTTCCAGCGTCCCCCAGATCGCGATCAGCGGGTGCGCGGCGAGCGTCTGCCGCACGAGCCCGCTCTGGAGGTGCCGGTTGACAAGATCGGCGTAATCGAGCGCGCCGAGATGCCCGCCGAAGCCGGACTGGCTACGCAGGTCTTCCATCAGGCGGCGCGCCTCGCGCCCTGCGGCCTCGCGCCACAGCTCGCTGGTCTCGGTCGCGGCACTCGGTCCGGCGGCGACCCGTTCGGCGAGCCGGAAGTGCTGCTCCACATGATCGGACAGCGCGACCGCAGAAGGTGCGGCGAAATCCTCGAGAATATCGCAGAGCCAATGCGCCCAGGATTCCCGTGAGTTGGGGTCTTTTTCTGCCCATTTCGTGAGACTGTCCCGATCCGGGAAAGCGGGCCCGTAGCGGCGCAGGCGAAGCTCCAGTTCGCGCGTGTTGCGCAAGTGCGGCCCGCGTTCCGCGTCGCCGGTCGCGGTCAACGGATGTTTCAGCAACGCGATCAGATCGGCGATCCCGACGGGACGCGCCCGCATCGCCGCGACCTGACGCAGGAAGCGCCCCGCCGCTGTCTGCTGCAGTGGCTGACCCGCACTGTCGTCGGGCACCAGGCCCCATCGGTCGAGCGCCGCCGCCACGCGGCGCGCCAGAAGACGGTCCGGCGTAATCAGGGCCGAACTGACGCCCCGCTCGACCGCATCGCGCAGCGCGAGCGCGATCGCCAGCGCCTCATGGCGCGGATCGCGCGCTTCGATCAGGGACAGGCCCTTGCAGGCTGGAACGAGCGGACCCAGCCCAGCGCCTTCGCGCCGCCATTGGTCGGTAACCGGCGCCGGTCGCAGCGCCAGCGAAAGGAGGCGATTGCGGTCCGGGTCCGGCGCGGAGATCTCGTCCCAATCGACGACGTCCTCCGCCGAGAGCCCGAGCTTATCGAGCAAGCTGCGATAGCGGAACTGCGGGTGGTCCTCGAGCGGAAATGGGCCGGAGTAGAGACTATCCCACGCCGCCTGCGTCATGTCGCGGTCGAAGCCGGGGAGCACGATCGACCCGTTTTCCAACCGCGCGACCGCCTGCATGAAGAGCGAGGTCGCCCCGTGCGAACCGGTCGAGCCCGCGACGATCACCGGATCGGCAGGCGGGCTTTCGCGCCAGCGCTCGATTACTGCCTCGACGACCATCCGCTGACGGCTCTCGCGGTCCAGTTCGACTTCGTTGTCGAAATAGCGCGCAATGATCCGGATGAAGCGCAGGCTCTCCTGCCAGTGCCGGGCATGGGTCTCGGTCAGTTCGAGCTGATCGAGATCGTCGATATGGACGCCCTCGCTCTTCATCTCTGCGAGGAGAGAATAGAGGCTCTCGGCCAGCGCGAACTGGCTCGCGCCGGCTTCGAATTCAGGCATGGCGCGGGTGAGTTGCTCGACGAACTGGGCCAGTTCCAACTTGCGGCGCAGCGGGGGCACGGGCAGCGGCAGACCCGCGAGCGGATCTGCCCCGAGATCGCTCACCAATAGCAGACGCGGCAGGTAGAGCGCGCCGCTTTCGAGGAAGATCTCGCGCACACGGCGACGCATCCGTCCAGAGTTCAGATAGAGCGTGACACGCGCCAGTGCCTCGGGCGGCTTGTCGGCGAAGCGCGCTCGTAGGCCCGCTACCAGCGCACGGGGGAAATCGACGCCGGGCGGGAGGGAGTAGACGGAGGCAGCGCCGTCACTCATCGAGCATCGCCTCGGCCAGCGGAATAGACTCGGGTCGTCCGACATCGCACCACCCCCCGTCATGCACGAGCCCGAAGACACGCCCCGCCGCGATCATCTCATCCCAAAGGAGGTTCAGCGAGAATTTCTGCTCGGAGATAGACCCTATTCCAGCAGGATTCAGCATCTGCGCGCCGGTATAGACATAGCCCGGCCCGCGTCTCAGCCGACCGGTTTCATCCATTGCGAAATCGCCCGCACCCGCATGGCCGCGGGCATTCTCTGGCCGCACCAGCATCAGAAGCGCCGACATGTCCTCTGGTTGCCAGGCTTCGCGCAGCCGGGCCACGGGGTTCTCGCCGGTCCAGACCGCATCTGTATTTAACGTCATCACCGGCCCTTCGCCCAGCAGCGGCAGCGCCTTGCGCAGCCCGCCGCCGGTTTCCAGAATCTCGTCGCGCTCATCCGAGATCGCGACGTCCTGACCGGCCAGATGCGCGATCACCTGATCAGCAAGGTAATGGACATTGGCCACGAGCCGCCGCGCCCCGCCTGCCCGCGCAAGGTCGAGCGCGTGATCGATCAAGGGCCGCCCCGCGACTTCGATCATCGGTTTCGGCCGGTTTTGCGTCAGCGCACCCATGCGCGTGCCGAAACCGGCGGCAAAGAGCATCAAGGCGTCTGGCTGGTCGGGCATTTTCGTCTCAAATCAGCAATCAAATTCGGGTCGGGCGCAGGATAGGCGGCGTGGAAGAGCTCTGCCAGATCCGCAAGAGCCGGACTGGAGAGGTTACGCGAGATATAGTCGTAGACGCGCGCCATAAACTCAAGATATTGCGGCTTCCCATCCCGGACACAAAGCCGCGCGAAAATTCCAAGAATGCGCATGGCACGTTGCAGACCGAGCAGCCGGTAGGCGAGGTGGAACGCGCCAGTGTCGGCCTCGGTCAGCGCGCAGTAGTGGGCAACTTCGGCTTCCTCGACCTGCGGGCTCACATCGCGGCGCGCGTCCTGCAACGCGGAGACCAGATCATAGGCGGGATGGGCGCGCAGCGCGTCCTGATAGTCGAGAAGACCGAGGCGACGCAGGCCCGGACGATCCAGCAGAATGATGTTTTCCGCATGGAAATCTCGCAGGCACAAAACCGGCGTCCACGCTGGAATAGTGTCGAATTTGCGAGTGATCGCCTGTTGCAGCCTATCCGCGGCGGTGCGGTCGGTGCAGGGATAGAACTCCGGCACCAGATCCAGCAGTTCGGCTAGTGCCGACCCGTCCAGCAGCGGCAGGTCTGCGGGCGGCGCGTGGTGGCGCAATTCGGCGAGGAATTCTGTGATCAGGGCATAGAGCGCGGCCTCATCCTCGGGTGTCGCATCAAGGTGACGGGCCGCGAGCGCGTCGCCGAAATCTTCGAGCAACAGCAGGCCCGCCGCATCGTCGCGCGCGAGCACCCGCGGAGTCGAAAACCCCGCCTCCGCAAGCCAATCACCGATCCGGGTGAAGCGCGCGATCTCGGAGCCGTCAGGGGCCTTCATCAGCACGGCGCGATCTGCGCCGCGGGTCAGGCGTTCGTAGCTGCGGGCGGAGGCATCTCCGGCGAGCGGGCTGCGGGCGGCGTCCTGCCATCCCGCGGCGGCGAGGAAGCTATGAACCTTGGCTTCGTCAGCCATTCCATGCCTCCAGAACTTCCTGCGCGAGAGGCGTAACAGTCTCGAAACAGACCCTTCTCGACGCGCCGTCTTCGGTTTGCTCGAAGCGCAGCCGAAGCGCCCCTTTCGGAGCCGCCGAGCCCAGCCGGTCGGGCCATTCGATCAGGCAGATCGCGCTGTCGAACGCCGCATCCAGCCCGAGTTCGAGAACTTCGTCGGGGTCGGTGAGCCGATAGAGGTCAGCATGCCAGATTTCGCAATCGGCCTCGTAGGTCTGCACCAGCGTGAAGGTCGGCGAGGGCACGTCTTCGGCCACGCCGAGCCGCGTCTGGATCAGGGCCCGCGCGAAATGGGTTTTGCCGGCGCCGATCTGGCCATCGAGGAGCAGCACATCGCCCGGCACGGCGAATTCGGCAAACAGCGCGCCAAGCCGCTCTGTCGCCTCGGGATCAGGGAGATCGAGACAGGGCATTTCGGTTGAAACGGGGGCGTGCGTCGGCGCGGGCATGGGTTGCTTCTAGCGCGCGCATCGCCCTTTTGCCAAGCGGCTAGCCTTACTGAGCGATGATGGCCTCGGCCTTACGTGGCGGCGGCGTGTCGGAAGTCTCGGCAACAGCGAAACGCAGCAGGAACGCCCCGCCCGAGAGCGTCTCGAGTCGGCAGGTTACCCGCCGACCGTCGAGCAACGTAATCTCTTCGGTCAGGTTCTCGCGTGCGCCGATTTCGCGCGCGAGGTTTTGCAGCCACGACCAGAAAGCGCTGGGTTCGGCGCAGGCCTGCCATTGCTTTACAGCATCGAGTAACGTCACCCGGCCCAACGTCGCCTCGGGATCGACGCCCCAGAGCGCGCCATAGGCAGCATTCGATATCGCCAATTCGCCGGAAGGACGGAACACCGCGATCGCGTCCCCGATCCTGTCCAAGATCTCCTGAGACATTTCGATTTCACCGCGAAACTGCCGGGTTAGGGACGCTTCCGAGGAGATGTCTTCGAACAGGAACGCCACCGCCCCGTCCGGATGCGGGCGTCCGGTGACGCGATAGGTCTGCCCGCCCGGCAGGTTCCATGTTTCGGCGTGGAACCCCGAGGCGGCCGCCCGCTCCAGCTCGGTCATTTCCTGCCGCCAGCTTCGGTAGTCCTTCGGCTCGGGCACCATTTTGGTCTCGCGCAGCCTGTCAAGAAATGCGTAGAGCGTAGGGCGCGTGGCGAGGAATTCCGGGCCAAGCTGAAGCAGGTCGCTCAATGCGGGATTGAACAGCCTCAGCTGGCGGTCCCGGTCGAAAATGGCGAGCCCGGTCGGGAGATCGGCAAAGGTCTTGGTCAGGGTCTGGACGAAATCGCGCAGCGCCTGCTCGGCCCGGACGGCAGCCTCGGCGGGGAGCGCGAAATGGAGCGTACCACCTTCGAGCACGACGGAATGACAGTCGAACCAGGTCGCGACATCCGAAGCGCCTGGCGCGGGCGAGGTCAGCTCGAGCCGGTGGGGCCCGCCGCCGCTGAACGCGTCCGGCGGCAGCGTGAACAGCTTCGGCAGCGGCCAGCCGAACCCCTCTTCATCCGCGTCGAAGGCGCCTGCGCGCAGGAGGTAGGCTCTGTTCGCCCAGGTCAGCTCGCCATTTTTCTCGATCCGCCAGATCAGAACGGGGGAACGGTCGAGCGTGGCGCGCATCATCTCCAACTCGTCCTCCATCGCCCGGAGCGAGAGGTTGTCGACGCGCTGGCCCTGCCCTTCGCCCTCCGGATCGATGAGGGTGATCCGCGCCAGGCCGCGCAGGTTTTCGGCAGTCAGGCGCAGTCGCGGTTTGTCGCCACGGGTCGCGGTTTCTGTCATCTCGAGCCGCGCGAACTCGGAGAGCCGCGCGATCCGGGACTGAAACTCCGGAAACCGCGGCGCGGCGAAGGCGGTGAAACGGGCCCAATCGGTCACCCCGACGGGCATCGTTTCCAGCAAGCGCCGCGCCGGCGGTGTCGCATCCACAAGCGCCTCATCATCGAACAGCAAGGCCACCTCCTCGACGTCCTCCCGCGCGGCGGGGGTGAGCTTGCGCCTCGGCCCGCGCCCCACGGCAATCCATGTCAGCAGCAATCCGACCAAAGCCGCGCCCACCGAGGTAAGCGCGATCATCGCCGCCTCGAGCCATGCAGTCCTCATATCCTTCGGCCTTTCAAACCTGTCGCGAGGTCGAAGGTGCGGGAGAATCGTTAAGCCGACGTTAACTCACGTCGAGCATGCAGGCGTCGATGGGGATCAGACCGCGATCGGTTGGTTCAGGCCAAGCCCTGCCTCGTCCCGTGCCAGAAGGCGGGTAGCGGGCCAGACGACCTCCACAACCGCGCCGGAGCGCACAGGCGCTGCGGCGCGGGGCGCAAAGGGTACGTCCCCGTTGGAAAAGGTGAGCCGCCCGCCGGTCCTCTCGATCAAGGTCTTCGCGATGAACACGCCAAGCCCCATCCCCTCGTAACCTTTGCGTTCCGCCGCATTTGCCCGCGGTTGCAGGAAGGGATCGCCGATCCGGTTGAGCACGCTCGCTGGATAGCCTTTGCCGTCGTCACTGATCCGCACGGTGATCTCTTCGTCATCCCATTCCGCCTCGACCCAGACGGTGGATTGGGCAAAATCGACGGCGTTCTGGATGAAATTGCGCAGCGCATGGATCAGTTCGGGATAGCGGTAGATCGTCGGCTGACGCTCCAGCCCCTCGACAATCGGATGGGCGTCGAAATGAATTTCGATCCCGCGCTCCATGTGCGGGTCCGCCGCTTCGCGCAGAACGGCGACGATCGGCGCACTGCGCATATGCAGATCGTCCTTGCCGATCCGACCCATGGAATGGAGGATGTCGCGGCACCGATTGGCCTGCTCGCGGATCAGGAGCGCGTCGTCGCGCAAATCGGGGCTGTCTTCGAGCTCGTCTGCCAGCTCCGAACTGACCAGCTTGATCGTCGCAAGCGGCGTGCCCAACTCATGCGCGGCGGCCGCGACGACGCCGCCGAGATCGGTCAGCTTCTGCTCGCGCGCCAAGGCGAGCTGCGTCGCGCGGAGCGCATCGCCCATGGAGCGCACTTCGCTCGCCACCTTATGGGCATAGGCCCCGAGGAAGGCGACGCCGATGATGATCGAAAGCCAGTAGCCGAATTCGAACACGTCCGGCACCGCGATCACCTCGCCGGTCTTGCTGACCAAAGGTAGGTAGACCACGGCGACGATCGAGATCATCACCATTGTCGCAAGGCCGAGAAGGATCGTGGCCGATCTCTCCAGTGCGGTCGCCGCTATGGTGACGGGCACCAGAATGAGCAACGCGAAGGGGTTGTTCATCCCGCCAGTAATCGACAGCAGCAGCGCGAGCTGCGCCATGTCGAACATCAGCGTCGCCGCCGCTTCGGGCTGGGTGAGGCGCTTGGTGTCGGGAAACAGGAAAATCGCCACGAGATTGGCCGCGATCGCTGCCGCCACCGTGGCGAGGCACAGCGCCAGATCCAACGCGATATCATAAACGAAATAGGCCACGAAAATCGCGCCAAGCTGTCCCACGATCGCGGTCCAGCGCAGGAAGATCAGCGTCCGGAGGCGCACCCAGTCGTGGTGAATCTCGGCCGGGCCGGGTTGGGCCTCGAGGCGTTGAGCCATGTCGTCTCCCGCGTCCAAAGCGCACATCGCCGGAATTGGCGGCATGAAAGCATTGATAATCGCCGCCCGCCGCGCGATCAATGCAGCCGTGAGAGGAGTGACAATATGAACCGTATTGCGAAAATTTCCGCCATCGGCGCTTCGGCGATCGTGGTCATCGGCCTTGGCGTTACCTGGTTCGCGGCGACCCGCAGCCAGGACGACGATATTTTCGCGCAATGCCGCCAGAGTGTCGTCGCAGGCGGCGCGGGCGAGATTGGCGGTCCTTTCACGCTGACCGACGAGAACGGTAAGGAGGTGACCGATGCGGATGTCATCACCGAGCCGAGCATTCTCTATTTTGGCTATACCTACTGCCCCGATGTCTGCCCGCTCGACAGCGCACGCAACGCCGAGGCCGTGAGCCTCCTCGAAAAGCGCGGATATTCGGTGACGCCGGTCTTCATCTCGGTCGATTCCGCGCGCGACACGCCGGAGCTTATCAAGGAATTCACCGATTTCATGCATCCGAAAATGATCGGACTGACCGGCACGTCGGAGCAGATCAAGAAGGTCTCGCAGGAATATCGTACCTATTTCAAAGTGCAGGATCCGAACGACCCCTACACGCTGATCGACCACTCGACACAGAGCTACCTGGTCTTCCCCGATTCCGGTTTTGCGGAATACTACAACCGCGACACCACGCCGGAGCAGATGGCCGACAGCGTCGCCTGTTTCGTCGACGCATGGAAAAAGGCCAATCCCGACGGCGCAGCCGGAAATTGACCGAGTAGGCGCGCGCGTCTAAAACCAATCAAACGTTAAACTCGACGACAGGGAGTTACGATAATGGCTGAAGACATCAGCGCGGATATCGGTCCGGACAAATCGCTTCTGATCGTCGATGATGATGTGCCGTTTCTCACGCGGCTGGCGCGCGCGATGGAGAAGCGCGGCTTCGAGACCCAGACGGCCGAAACCGTGGCTGCAGGCCGCGCCATCGTGCAATCGAACCCGCCCGCCTATGCGGTGATCGACCTGCGGCTCGAGGACGGAAATGGGCTCGATGTGGTCGAGGCGCTTCGTGAAAAGCGTGCCGATGCTCGAATCGTGGTCCTGACCGGATACGGGGCGATTGCGACCGCGGTGGCCGCCGTAAAAATGGGGGCGACCGATTATATCGCGAAGCCTGCCGATGCCACTGACGTCACGAATGCGCTATTGGCGAAAGGCGAAGTCTCCCCGCCGCCGCCGGAAAACCCGATGAGCGCGGATCGCGTGCGTTGGGAACATATTCAACGTGTGTACGAACTTTGCGACCGGAATGTCTCGGAAACCGCGCGCCGTTTGAATATGCACCGCCGGACCCTTCAGCGGATTTTGGCCAAACGGAGCCCCCGCTGACGTTTTGGTCAGGTTGTTAATTAATTTACGTTTCTATTTAATGCTTCGGAATATGCAATTCGGAGCATTAAAATGAATCTAGATGATATGTCCCTCGACGAGCTCAAGGCTCTTCGCAAGCAAGTCGACAAGGCGATCTCCAGCTACGAGGATCGCAAGAAGAAAGAAGCGATCGATCAGCTTGAGCGCGCGGCACGCGATATGGGCTATTCGTTGGCGGAATTGACCGGTTCGGGCTCGGCCAAGCCGCGCCGCACCGTGCCGCCGAAATACGCCAATCCCGACAATCCCAGCGAAACCTGGACCGGCCGTGGCCGCAAGCCGCGTTGGGTGCAAGCCGCTCTCGATAATGGAAAATCGCTCGACGATCTGAAGATCTGAGTCTCGAGTTGGATACCTTTATGCAAGGCCTGCCGAAATGGCAGGCTTTTCGCATTACAGCTCTGCCAGAAGCGCTTCGTGGCGTGCGGTATAATCCGCGCGCACTTCCGACGGTGGCCGCAGGTGTATTTTAAAGGTCTCGGCATATTCGGGCGCGAGTTTGCCGAAAACCTTGTCGGATTCCGCCTTGGAAAATCCGGCGATCTGTTCGGCCTCCAACCGCGCCGAAACGATATCCGCCTTTTTGATAGCGCGTTTGATTCGCACGGGAAGCGCTGCGGGTAGACCAAACCGTATATGCACCGCCGCAATCAGACGATTATCGAGCGCGCCGTAGCCTTCGCCGATCGCCGCTTTCACCGGGCTGATCATATCGCCCAGTACATATTCCGGCGCGTCGTGCAAAAGCGCCGCCAATTTCCATTTCGCCGCGATCTTAGGATTCTGGTGGCAGAAAATCTGCTCCACCAGCAGCGAATGCTCGGCCACCGAATAAGGCCAGTCGCCGAAGGTCTGCCCGTTCCAGCGGGCCACGAAAGCCAGACCATGCGCGATATCCTCGATCTCGATATCGACGGGCGTCGGGTCCAGCAGGTCGAGCCGGCGTCCCGAGAGCATCCTTTGCCAAGCGCGTTTCATGTGATCACCGTATAGTCGTCGGGAGAACGCGCGAGATAGCGCGCCATCTTGTTTCTGTTGATGAGACGCCGAACGAGCATTTTCTTCATCAGCTTGCTGCCCGGCCAAAGCGTGGCTGCGGCGTCTCGGGTCGCGCTTTACACGGCTTCGTCGGGCCGATGTCATCCGCAAAAATCTGCGGGAGCATCTGCCGCACATACATGCCCGAACCGCGTCCGCGATCCGTCGAAAAGCCCGCGAATATCGGCTCCGGATCGAAACTGCACCGCCGCAGACCCAACGCCTCGGGCGAATCCGGAAGTGTGACCGGCTCGGCGCTCACGATGCAGATGTCGAAATCCCGATCCGGATGGAGCGCGGCAATCTGGGCGGCCGCATGCGCCGCATAAGGCGGGTAAGCGCCGTCGCAGCAAAACGCGATCGCATTGCGGTGCTGCGCCGGTTTCGAGCAGGCCAGATCGATCTCCATTCGCTCCTCTCATACAGCGCGTATCTGTGACTAGCCAAAGCCAATCCGGCTGTAAACGTCACAGAAAGAGGAACATTTCCGCGCATGGCGAGTTCTCGGGTTGACACGGAGAGAAAAAGGGGACGCGAAAATGCAAACCTCGAAAACCACGTTTCTTACCGCCGGGATCGCCATCATTTCGATCCCCGCGACCATCGCCATCGCCGCCGTGCGCAGCGACGAGGCTGTGACGCCTGCCCAGCATCCCCAAGCGGCGCGGCAGGTCATGCTCGACGGCTACGAGGGCAACGGGCGCCCGATGGAGGATATCCCCTCCGAAATTCCCTATGGCGATCTGTCCGCCTTCGACGACGTCACCGCGATCGGCGAGGCACAAAGCCCCAACCAACCATATTGCGACAAGCGCGCGAAGCTGGTGGATTCCCTCAATCACGATTTCGCGGAGAAGCCCGCGATGACGAAACAGCTCGGCGATCACCGCAAGGTCGAGCTTTACGCGTCGAGCCTCATGGGCACCTGGACTGCGGTCTATACCCGCGCCGACAACGTCTCCTGCATCGTATCGTCGGGCACCGACTGGAAGCGTGGCAAGAACCCGGTAGCGCTTCTGCATCGCGAAGGGATTCTTCCCGCCACCTGATCGTGATCGGCCTTCATTGCCGCTTTACGGTCCCGGTGCTACATAGCTCCCAAATTCAGATTGGGAGCCGCGCATGGCCGATTACGTAATCAAGGATATCGCTCTGGCCGAATATGGCCGCAAGGAGCTCGACATCGCCGAAACCGAAATGCCGGGCCTGATGGCCTGCCGCGCAGAATTCGGCGAGAGCAAACCGCTGAAAGGCGCGCGCATCGCGGGGTCGCTGCACATGACAGTGCAGACCGCTGTGCTGATCGAAACACTGAAGGCGCTTGGCGCCGATGTGCGTTGGGCCTCGTGCAACATCTTCTCGACGCAGGATCACGCGGCCGCGGCTATTGCTGCGGGCGGCACGCCTGTCTTCGCGATCAAGGGCGAGACGCTCGCGGAATACTGGTCCTATACCGACCAGATTTTCCAGTTCGAGGAAGGCACCTGCAACATGATCCTCGACGACGGCGGGGATGCGACGCTCTACATCCTGCTCGGCGCGCGGGTCGAAAACGGTGAGACCGACCTGATCGAAGTGCCCACCTCGGAAGAGGAAGAGGCGCTGTTCGCTCAGATCAAGAAGCGCATGAAGGAAAGCCCCGGCTGGTTCACCAAGCAGCGCGACGCGATCAAGGGCGTCTCGGAAGAGACCACGACCGGCGTGCATCGCCTTTATGATCTGCACAAGAAGGGACTGCTGCCCTTCCCGGCAATCAACGTGAACGACTCGGTCACCAAGTCGAAGTTCGACAACAAATACGGCTGCAAAGAGAGCCTCGTTGACGGCATCCGCCGCGCGACCGACGTGATGATGGCCGGCAAGGTCGCCGTCGTCTGCGGTTACGGCGATGTGGGCAAAGGCTCCGCCGCTTCGCTGCGCGGTGCAGGTGCTCGCGTGAAGGTCACCGAGGTCGATCCGATCTGCGCGCTGCAAGCTGCGATGGACGGGTTCGAGGTCGTCGTGCTGGAAGACGTGGTCGACAGCGCCGACATCTTCATCACCACCACCGGCAACAAGGACGTCATTCGGATCGAGCATATGCGCGAGATGAAGGACATGGCGATCGTCGGCAATATCGGTCATTTCGACAATGAAATTCAGGTCGCGAACCTGAAGAACCACAAATGGACGAACGTCAAAGAGCAAGTGGACATGATCGAGATGCCCTCTGGCTCGCGCATCATCCTGCTGTCGGAAGGCCGCCTGCTGAACCTGGGCAACGCCACCGGCCACCCGAGCTTCGTGATGTCGGCGTCGTTCACCAATCAGGTGCTGGCGCAGATCGAGCTGTGGACCAAGGGCGATGACTACGCGCCGGGCGTCTACATCCTGCCCAAGCACCTCGATGAAAAGGTCGCCCGCCTGCATCTGGACCGGATCGGCGTGAAGCTGACCCAGCTCAAGCCCGATCAGGCGGAATATATCGGCGTCACGGTCGAAGGCCCCTTCAAGCCCGAGCATTACCGCTACTGACCGGATCACATCGCGATTTCGAAGGCCGCGCGGCAAGGCGCGGCCTTTTTACGTGCAACGCGGGCGATGATCGGTTTTCCTTGGGACAGGAGGAGAGCGATGACACCCGAAGACCTTGCCGCGCGTTTCAAACCGCAGTTGGAAGCGGAGCTGGCAGAGCTGCGCACCGCCTCGCAGGACACCGCGCAGACCCGCAAACCCGTCGAGCTGGACCAGCAAAGCGTCGGTCGGCTGTCGCGCATGGACGCGTTGCAGAATCAGGCGATGGCCAATGCGGTCGACGGTCGCCGCAAACATCGGATCACAGCGATAGAGGCCGCGCTCCAGCGTATCGAAGAGGACGAATTCGGCTATTGCGACAGCTGCGGCGAGCCGATCCCCGAGAAGCGCCTCGAACTCGACCCGACCTTCACACAATGCGTTTCCTGTCGCGGCGGAGGCTGAGGCGCGACAGGTCCGGGATTTACACTTTGTAATTTCCCTATCTGGGCTTAACCTGCGCCTGCCTTCATTTCTGGGCAAAGCAACCTGATAGGTGGGACAGATGGGTAAAAGAGACGAGCTGATTGAGAAATACGCCGAGGATCTGAAATCCAAATGCGGCATGGCCCCTGACATGGAGCTTCTGACCAAGGTGACGATCGGCTGCGGCCCCTCGATCTACGATGCGGATGCATCGACCGTCGCGGCCACGGACAAGGGGGAGCTGGAAACCGTGAAGGACAACTTCCTCGTCAAGAAACTCGGCCTCTCCGACGGCCCCGAACTGATGGATGCGATCGACAGCGTGATCGAGACCTACGGCCGGTCCGAGCGCAACAAGTATCGCGCCGTGATCTATTACATGCTCACCAAGCATTTCGGCAAAGAGAGCGTGTACGCCTGATCGCGACAGCCTCGCGTAGAATGTGACGCCCCGCGGCCCGGCCTGTCCGGGCCGTTCGCCTTAGCGGATCAGCGCCTTGATCCCCGCGACATGCGCAGCCCGCGCACCCAGCGCATCGGCAGCGAGCGTCGCGACCGTTTCGTCCAGCGTCTCGCGCGGCACGATCCGGTCGATCAACCCCCAGCTCAAGGCCTCTTCGGCCTCGATCTTCTGCCCCGCCATCAGGATCATCTTGGCCCGCGCGGGCCCGACCAAAGCGACCATGCGCGCCGGGTCCGAGGGCTGCGGCAGGAAGCCGAGCTTCATCACCGGGTAGAAGAATTTCGCGCCCGGGACGGCGATGCGCAGATCGCAAGCGAGCGCCATGCCCATCGCGCCCCCGGCCAAAGTGCCGTTCAGCGCCGCGATCGTCAGGCAGGGCAGCGAAGCGATCGCGCCGGAAAGCCGTTCCCAGACCGGGTCGGTCGCGAGCGTTCCCGTCTTCGCCTCTGCCAGATCGGCCCCGGCGGAGAACACCTTGCCGGTCCCGGTCAGCACGAAAGCCCGCGCCTCCTCGCGCCCCGCACGCTCGGCCAGATCGGCGATCTCGCCCAACATCGCGCCGGTCAGCGAGTTGGCTTTTTCAGGCCGGTCGATGGTCACGCGCCACAGCCCGTTCTCGATCTCGTGGCGGATCATTCCCAGCCTCCTCACAACTCCCGTGAAACCCCTCTAGCAGCCCCGCGAAGGCTTGACCATCGGCCTGACCCAAAGGAGGATGGCCGCGACTTGGTTCTCAGTGGAAAGGTACCCTCTTATGGCATGGCTCAAAACCGTCGGTTCCGGCGCCGTCGTGGTTTCGCTGCTGTCCACCACGGCCTCTTTCGCGGATGTAACCGCGGAGCAGGTCTGGCAGGCGTGGCAATCCGAATACCAGACCTACGGCTACGAGGTGATGGTCGGCGGTCAGAACCGAGAGGGCGACACGCTCATCGTCTCCGACGTGAAGATGGTGCGCAATGTCGACAATATGAGCCTCACGCTCGACGTTCCCGAACTGAAGCTGCGCGACCGCGGCGACGGCACGGTGGAAACCATTTTCCCCGAGAAGATGACCGGTGACATGACCGGAAAGCCGGGCACCGACACCTCGGACGTCGCCATGAAGATGACGATGACCCAGACCGACAGCAAGATCATCGTTTCCGGGTCGCCGGGCGATCTGACCTACGATATCGACGCGCCGAAACTGACCGTGGATCTCGACCAGACCGTCTCCGCCGAGGGGCAGGATGTTCCGATCAAGATGTATCTTGCGCTGAAGGACACCAAGGGCAATTACCACGTCGTCGACGGCGATATGCATTCGGTCGACTCGAAGATGGCGATCGGCACGCTCGACCTCACCGCCTCCGGGGCCGATCCCGAGGGCAGCGGCACGTTCAACATGAACGGCCAGATGAACGATCTCTCCTACGAGGGGAGTTTCGCGATGCCCAAGGACGTCTCCTCCGAAAAGCTCGACGAAGCGCTCAATGCCGGTGCGAACCTCGATCTGTCGATGACCTATGCCAGCTCGAACTGGGCGACCACCGCGGACGGACCCAACGGCAAGGTCGATCAGAAGACCACCGACGAGGGCGGGAAATTCGACGTCACGATGTCGAAGGACGGTCTGTCCTTCGGCGGTCAGAGCAACAACGGCCACATCGAGATCGCCACGCCCGACCTGCCTTTCCCGATCACCGCGGATATCCAGTCGGCGGACATGACATTCGCGATGCCGGTCGCAAAAGCGGATACGGCGCAGGACTACAAGGCGAAGCTCGGCTTCAACGGCGTCTCGGTCTCCGACAACATTTGGGCGATGTTCGATCCTAACGGCGATCTGCCGCATGACCCGGCGACGCTGCAGGTGGATCTCTCGGGCAAGATGAAGCTCACCGAGGATCTGTTCAGCCCCGCCGCCGCCGCGATGGACTCGCCCCCGATGGAGGTCCAGACCGTCGACATCAACAACATCAAGCTGTCGATGGTCGGCGCCGATCTGAACGGCAAGGGCGCGCTGGAGCTGAAGAATGGCGGGCCGATGCCGATGCCCACGGGCAAGATCGACCTGACGCTGACCGGGGCGAACGCGCTGATGGACAAGCTGGTCTCGATGGGCCTCGTGCCGCAGGATCAGATCATGTTCGGGCGGATGATGCTGGGCCTCTACGCCAAGCCCACGGGCGACGACGCCTACGCGTCGCAGGTCGAGTTCAAGGATGGCGGGGAAATCCTCGTCAACGGCCAACGCGTCCAGTAAACACTGAAACCCACGGCGCGAAGCCGTCCGGATCTCCGGGCGGCTTCGCGTTTTTCTCACGAGGTGGAAATGACCAAGCCCTCCCTCTCCGATCTGACCCAATCGCTGCTCGAGGCCGCGAAGCGCGCAGGCGCCCCGGCCGCCGATGCCATTGCAGTCGATGGGCGCTCGGTTGCGATCGATGTCCGCGAAGGCCGTCTCGAACAGGCCGAGCGGTCCGAGGGCGTCGAGATGGGGCTGCGTGTCCTCCTCGGTGGCAAGCAAGCCTGCGTTTCCGCCTCCGATATTTCCGCGCGCACCTTCGAGGAAATGGCCCAGCGCGCGATTGCGATGGCCCGCGAAGCGCCGGAAGATCCGTTCATCGGCCTCGCCGAGCCCTCACAGCTGACCGACCGTCGCGATGCCGACGGAATGGAACTGGCCGATCCGAGCGCCGAACCCTCCGCCGAGGCGCTGCAAAGCGACGCGCTCGAAGCCGAAGCAGCCGCGCTCGGTGTCGAAGGCGTCACGCAAGTTCAATCCGCCTCCGCCGCCTATTCCTATCGGCGTGTCCATGTCGCCGCCTCCAACGGTTTCGCGGGCGGCTACGACCGCAGTTCGCGCGTTGTCTCCGCCGTCGCGATTTCCGGCGAGGGGCTTGGGATGGAGCGCGACTGGGCCGCCGAGAGCCGTGTTTTCCAGTCCGACCTGCCAACTGCGCAGGAGATCGGGCGACTGGCCGGTGAACGCGCTGCCGCCCGCGCCAATCCGCGCCGCCCGAAAACCGGCGCCTATCCGGTGCTGATCGACGAGCGCGTCTCGGGCAGCCTGATCGGGCATCTGCTGTCCGCGGTGAACGGGCAGGCAATCTGCCGCGGGGCCTCGTGGCTGCGCGACGCTCTGGACGACCAAGTGCTGCCCGACGGCCTGTCGCTGATTGAGGAGCCGCATCGCAAACGGGTCTCCGGGTCGCGCCCCTTCGACGCGGAAGGGCTCGCTACCGCGCGCCGCGCCATCGTCGAGAACGGCGTGCTGAAAAGCTGGACGCTCGACCTCGCCTGCGCGCGCAAGCTGGGGCTGCAATCGACCGCAAATGCCAGCCGCGGCACCTCTTCTCCGCCCTCGCCCGGCATCGGTAACGTGACCCTGACTCAAGGCGACAAGACCCGCGAGGAACTGATGGCCGAAATGGGCACCGGACTTCTGGTAACCTCCTTCATCGGGGCGACGATCAACCCCAATACCGGTGATTACTCGCGCGGGGCCTCGGGCTTCTGGGTCGAAAACGGCGAGCCGGTCTATCCCGTCAACGAGTGCACGATCGCGGGCAACCTGCGCGACATGCTCCGCAGCATCCGGCCCGCGAATGACGCGCGGATGCATCTGAGCCATATCGTGCCCTCGCTTCTCCTCGAAGGGATGACGCTTGCCGGAGACTGATCTTCCCCTGCTCATCGAGACCGCCAAAGAGGCCGGTGCGCTCGCGCTCACATACTGGAAAAAAGCGCCCGAAGCCTGGGACAAAGGCGACGGGGCCGGTCCGGTGTCCGAGGCCGATCTAGCGGTGAACGCGCTGCTGGAAGAGCGTCTGCGCGGCGCCCGGCCCGATTACGGCTGGCTGTCCGAGGAAAGCACCGACGATCCGGCCCGTCTTGCGGCGCGCTCGACCTTCATCGTCGATCCGATCGACGGCACGCGCGCCTTTCTCGCCCATGATGGCGGCTTCGCACATGCGCTGGCCGTGGTGCGCGATGGCGCGGTCGTGGCGGGCGTGGTGCATCTGCCGGTGCACGATCTCACCTATTCGGCATCGATCGACGGTCCGGCTTGCCTGAACGGAGAGCCGCTGCGGCCCGGTGCACAAGAAGTGCTGTCCGGCGCGACGGTTCTGACCTCGAAACTCTCCGACAATCCAAGCTTCTGGCGGCACGGTCAGCCGGATTATCAGCGCCATTTCCGCTCGTCGCTGGCGTGGCGGCTGTGTCTGGTGGCCGAAGGGAGGTTCGACGCGACGATCTCGCTGCGTCCGGCGTGGGAGTGGGACATCGCCGCCGCGAGCCTGATCGCCCAACGCGCCGGGCTTCTGGCAACGGATCGCAATGGACGCGCGCTGCGGTTCAACCGCTCCCCGCCGCAATCGAGCGGGCTTGTCGTCGCCAACCCGGTCCTGCATGAGAAATTCATCGAGAATCTGGCGTTTTGGCCTGATTAGGGTCTACCAGCGCAGAACGCGCTTCCCGAGCAAAGCACCCACAAGCATCACGACGACGATCCCCGCGCCATACCACGTGACGTAGAACAACGGGCTGTCCTCGGTGCAGTGCAAGGCGTAGATCGCGGTACCCATTCCTCCGGCGGCGAGGCCCGCGAGCGCCCCGGCCCGCGCCGGGCGCGTCACCGCCCCTTTACGCAGGCTCACGAGAAGCGCGCCCAAGGCCGGGAAGGATAGCATCGGCACGGAGATAAGGCAGGGCAGGATCGTCTCACCCTTGAAATCCGCCATCCGCTGCCCGTCGGGCGTGGTCAGGTAGGCATAGACCAGAAGCGCGGCCCCGAGTGCCGGGAAGATCCAGAGCCACCCGGTCGACACCTTCGTCGTGGGCCGTCCCAAGCGCACTGCCATCGGCGTCACGAGCACGGCCAAGACCAGCGGCAGGTAAAATTTCGGGGCGATTTCCGGCGTCATAAGGGTCTGTTGCAGCGGAAACCGCAAACCGTAGACCGAAATCACGAACAGCGCTGACAGGAAAAGCGCCGGCACAAGCCAGCGGCCCAGCACCTGTTTCGGGCGGGGTTCGTGCAACGTGTCCTGTTGCAATACGGATATCAGGTCTTCGGTCTTCATATCTCGATCAGCCTCTCGCGAAGCGCGGCCAGTTTTTTCAACGAACGATGCAGCATGACCCGCACCGCTCCCTCACTCATATCTAACGCATCGCCGGTTTCCGCGATGCTTTTCCCTTCGAGCCCGATAGCGCGCACCAGTTGCGCTGCGCGGGGCTCCAGATGGGTCAAAAACGTCTCTATATCGGCCTTTTCTGTAGGATCCGCCTCAGGCGCGGCGGGCAGCACCTCGGCGAAGTCCTCGACCGGAAGATGGATGCGTCGCCCGCGTTTGCGAAAGGCGTCGACCACCTTGTGCCGGGCGATTGCGTAACACCACGGCGCAGCAGGCTCATCTTCGCGCCAAGTGTGACGCTTCAGATGGATGGCGAGCAAAACCTCCTGCACAACGTCCTCGCAATCAGCCTCTGACAACCCTCCGCCACGCGACCGCACCACCGAGCGAAGCACGGGGGTCACGGCTTGCAGGAACAAGCCATAGGCGCGCTTGTCGCCCGCATTCGCAGCCCGCAGGAGCTGCGACCAATCTGCCCGCCGATCATGCATCATCGCCGTCCCTTCGTTCGCGATCATGCCTTCGTTACAGCCGGAGCGAAAAACTTTTTTCGTTCACGCTGGCGTGAGCATCGTAACGACGCCGTGACCTCTCGCGAACGGTGATCAGGGCCGCAAGAGGCCCCAACCAATCAGGGAGACTACCATGACGACCGAAACTACCCTTGGCTTTGCCGCTGCTCTGACATGCGCGATGGGGCTGGCCAGCGCCGCCCATGCCGAAGATCAGGCGATGGAGAAATGCTACAGCGTCGCGATGGCCGGGCAGAACGATTGCGCCGCCGGCCCCGGCACCACCTGCGCCGGCACCGCGACTATGGATTATCAGGGCAACGCCTGGAAACTCGTCCCGGCAGGCACCTGCACCTCGATCGAGACGCCGCACGGCATGGGCTCGCTCGAACCGAAAGAGATGTGACCCCAAGCGGGGCGTGCGGTCGGCGTACGCCCTGCTTTCTCATCAATGGAGGCTGCCATGACCCTGCCACGCAAAGCGGGCCTCGGCTTCAAGCCAGAGCACTTTCCCGCCATATCAGAGACGAAACCGGACCTCGGGTTCTTCGAAATCCACGCGGAAAACTATATGGGCGCGGGCGGGATGCCGCATGCGATGCTGGAGCGGCTGCGCGCGGACTACGCGCTTTCGGTGCATGGCGTGGGCCTCTCGATCGGCGGGCCCGATCCGCTGGATCGCGACCACCTCGCGCGGCTCAAGGCGCTCTGCGACCGATACGACCCCGAGAGCTTCTCGGAACACCTCGCCTGGGCAAGCCATGGTGGCGTCTGGATGCACGATCTGCTGCCCCTGCCCTACACTGCGGAAACGCTCGCGCTGATCTGCGATCACGTCGATGAGGTGCAGGAGCATCTCGGCCGCCGGATGCTGCTCGAAAATCCGGCGACCTATGTACTCTTCGACAATTCCGAGATCCCCGAGACCGAGTTTCTGACCGAGATCAGCCAGCGGACCGGCTGCGGATTGCTGTTGGATGTGAACAATGTCTTCGTGTCCTGCGTGAACAACCGACAGGATCCGCGCGCCTATCTCGAGGCGTTCCCGCTGAACCGTGTCGGCGAGGTCCATCTGGCAGGCCATGAAGAGGAAGAGCTGCCCTCCGGGCCCCTGCTCATCGACAGCCACGGGCGCGAAGTCGCGGAGCCGGTTTGGTCACTTTACGCCGAAACAGTCTCTAAAACCGGACCGCTACCGAGCCTTATCGAGTGGGACAACGACGTGCCGGACTTCGCCACCTTGACGGCCGAGGCCGAGCGTGCGTCGATGATCCTGTCGGGAGACCACCATGCCCTCGCATCGTGACTTCGCCCGCGGTTTCCGCGAGGGCCTGACCGGAGGGCCCGCGCCGCAAAACGCAACCGCCCAAGATCCAGCCGAGATCGAGCGCCGCTTCGACGTTTACCGCAACAACGTGGCGCATGGGCTGACACAGGCCCTCGCGCGGCATTTCCCGGCGATCGAGCGGCTTCTTGGCGCGGATTGCTTCAGGGGGCTCGCCCGGGCCTATATCGCCGAGCACCCGCCGCACACGCCCGTTCTGACCGAATGGGGCGGCGCGTTTCCGGCCTATCTGGCAGATGAACCTTCGCTGCAATCGCTAAGCTATCTGCCCGACGTCGCCCGCATCGAATGGGCGCGCAGCCGGGCCTATCACGCAGCCGACTCAGAGCCTATTGCGCGGGAACGCCTGCAAGAGACAGCCAAACGCGCGGGCACTCATCTGTGTCTCGATCTGCATCCGTCGGTGCAGGTTCTTCAGCTCCTGACGCCTGCGGGTTCGATCTGGGCCTCGCAACAACCAGGTGGCCCCGCTCCACCGCGGGCGACCGAATGGAGGCCGGAGACACTGCTGATTGCGCGGCGCGGGATCGCTCATGTGATCACGTCCGTCGTTCGTAGCTCGACCGGTCGCTTCGTCTCGACCCTATGTGCAGGCGAAACCGTCGCCCGCGCACAAGACCGGGCGGGAGCGGATTTTGACCTCAACGCAGCGCTTCTGCTGCTGCTGGAGAATGCGCTGATCGTCGGCGCGGGCATCGAAAAAGGAGACGCCTCATGACCGATGCGATCGAGATGAAAACGTCAAAACAGGGTCTATTCAGGCTGTATCATCGGTTTTCCGATCTAGCCCAGCGCCTACCGGAGGAGATTGTTCTGATCGGAGCGCGGCTTTTTCCAGCGATGGTGTTCTGGATGTCCGGTCGGACGAAGGTGGAAGGGTTCATGATCAAGGATTCCACCTTCACCCTCTTTCAATACGAATACGACCTGCCCCTCATTCCGCATCAATGGGCGGCGGTGCTCGCGACATTCTCGGAGCATTTCTTCCCACTTCTGCTGATCCTCGGCCTTGGCAGCCGACTTGCAGCGCTCGCGCTTCTGGCAATGACGCTGGTGATCCAGTTCTTCGTCTATCCCAGCGCATGGGTGACGCATGGGCTTTGGGCAATCGCGCTTCTGACGGTTCTGATGAAGGGCCCCGGGCGGCTTTCTTTCGACAAGCTCCTTGGATTGGAACGCTGAGCCTTGCTCTCCCCGCCTGCACGATTATGTGTGAGCGCAAAGGAGAGCGGATGCGCGAGAGCGACGATATCGAAGCGGCCATGAACCATGCCGAAAGCGACGGTCGCGGCCACCAGCCCGATCCGGCGAATACGCGGTTGTTGCGCGATGCGCTCGCGCAGTTCGCGACCGGTGTGACCGTCGTCACCGCCTGCGCGCATGACGATGCGCCGGAGCCCGTCGGGATGACGGTGAACAGCTTCGCCTCGGTTTCGCTCGATCCGGCGCTGATCCTTTGGTCGGCTGCGCGCTCCTCGTTCAGGCATGCGCATTTCACTGCAACCGATGCCTTCGCGGTGCATGTGTTGCGCTACGATCAGGAAGCGCTGGCAAAGCGGTTCACGAAGCGCGGCGAGGGGTTCGAGGGGCTATCCTACAGGCTGAACGCGGCCGGTGTACCGCTGATCGACGACACGCTCGCCCGGTTCGAATGCGTCACCGAGGCGCGCCACGACGGCGGCGATCACACGATCATCATCGGCCGCGTCACCCGCTTCGTTAAAGGCGCAGGGACTGATCCGCTGCTCTTTGCGGGCGGCCAGTTCGGGCGGTTCCTTCCCGATCAGCGTAGCTGAGCGATCTGCCGCGCAAGCTGCGTCACCGCCGCGCTGTTCGCTTTTGCGATGGCCTGCGGTTCCTGAGAGCCGACCGGCACCGTGAAATCGAACCGACGCACCGTTTCGCCGCTGCGCTCATAGCCGTTCGCCGAGACGAAATAGACGCCCGAGACATGCAGCAGACCATCGGCGCCCGGCAGCATCTGCTCGATCCGGACCTCGATCTTGCGCGTGGGCGGATCGGCGAGCGGCCACGGCTCGGAGATCACCGTCGCGCCGGAGAGAGACGAAATCTGCCGCGCCAGCGCCAGCGTCACCGAACGCGCGGGATCATCCGCCCAAAGGTTGTCCGGGTTCGAGCGCAGCGCCCCGTCCGGGGTCTGGAAGGCGATCTCCTGTCCGCCCGCGTAGTCCGGCAGCGACACCTCGCGCAGTTCGGCCCGGCCAAGCCGGTTCGGCAGCGCCTTTTCAGCGGTGGGCGGGTCGATCGGATAGCGTGCGATCTTCTCGGGATCGGAACAGGCCGCGAGGCCCAGGAGGCATAGCGGGATCAGGCTCAGAGCTTTCATCGTCATCTCCTGTTAGCGGCCCAGAATGAAGGACTGCGGATTTCGTTCGATCATACGCGCGAGCGAGCCGATGTTCGAGATCGCCCGACGCAGCTCACGTAGTGTGCTGAGGGTTTCGTTCGAGAAGTTGGATCCACGGCCATAGGTCGCGACGAGCGCCTGCGCCTGATCGACCAGCGATTGCAGCTTCTGCGTCAGTTCCGGCAGGCGGTCCGAAGCTTTCGACACCGAATTCGCCGCGTTCTGCGCCGCATCGAGGGTCTGGTTCAGCTTGTCGGCGGCATTGGCCTCCTTCAGCTGGTTCAGGATCGCCGCCGTCTGCGTCAGCGTATCGTTGAGCGATTGCGGCAGGTCCTGCGTGCCGGGCTTGTTCAGCAGCGCGTCGATACTGGCGAGGATCGTGTCGAGCTTGTCGCCCACGTCCTTGAGCGGCATATCCGCGATCGCAGAAGCCGCACGATCCGCGGAAGCGAGCGTCTTGTCGAGACCCGAGATTTCTTCAAGCACCGACGAAGCAGCCTCTGTCACCCTGTCGAGCGCGGATACCGTCTTGTCTGCGGCATCCTTGTTGTTCAGATCGGTCGCGAAGGTCTTGAGCTGCTCCAGCAGGCCGGACAATTCGCGCGGCACCTTACGGGTGTCTTCGCTCTCGGCCACGGCGGAGATCGAGTCGAGTGTGCGGATGGCGGAGTTCATCACTTCCTCGATCGGCAGGCCTTCGATGCGCTTGAACACCCCTTTCGCCGATTTCGCCAGATCGTTCTCGGCCGCAGGCGCGGTCGGGATCGTCGGATAGGGATCGGCATCCAGATTCATCTCGGCATTCGGTAGATCCGGCACATCGGTCAGTTCGATCACCATGGTGCCGCCCAGAAGGCCGGTATTCGCGATACGCGCCCGCAAGCCGTTCTGGATTTCGCCCTGCAGGAACTGGGTCACGGCCTCTTCGCCGGCGTCGCGCGACAGCCCGAGCCGGTCCGGCGACAGGGCGATCGTCAGCTGTTGCTGCGCGTAGCGCTGACCGGTGCTGTCCTTGCGGATCTTGATCGCGAGCGCGGTGACCTCGCCCGCCTCGACGCCCCGGAACTGCACTTTCGAGCCGACTTCGAGCCCTTGCACAGGGTCGTCGAAGAGCAGCGTGTATTTTGGCGGATCGACCACATCGGACTGGAAGACAGAGTTTTCCGCAGTGTCTTTGCTGTCATAGAGCCGGAACGCTTGTTGATCTTCGACGATCCCGCCGCCGCTGGTGAAGGTGTCGAACTCCACCCCGCCCTGTACCAGCGTCGCAAGCGAGCGCACGTCGAGGCTGAGACCCGAGGTATCGAATTTCACGGAGAAGCCCGACGTGTCCCAAAACCGGGTCTGGGTGGTGAGCAGCTTGTTATGCGGCGCTTCGATGAATGCGTCCACGATCACGCCGGAGCCGTCGTCGTCGAGCCGCAGGTTCTGCAGATGGCCCACGGTCAGCCCGTGATAGAGAACCGGCGCCCCATCTACGATCCCGCCCGCGTCCTTCGCACGCAACTCGATGATGGTGCCCTTGCTCGGATCGGGAGAGACCGGCGGCTTGTCCAGTCCCTGAAACAGGGTCTGCGAACCGTTGGGCTTGTTGTTCCAGAAGCCCTCGATATAGGTGCCCGACAGCACCGTCCCGAGGTTCTGAATACCTCGCGCCGACACTTCAGGGCGGACCAGCCAAAATTTCGCATCCTGATCGACGTAAGGTGCGACCTCGTTGTCGATGCGCACGCCCAGCCGCACTTGCTCCAGATCGTGGGTGAACGAGACGCTCTCGACCTTGCCGACCTCGACCTCGCGGAACTTCAGAGGCGTGCCCACCTCGACCCCGGTCGCGTCCTTGAAATCGATATGGATCAGCTCCCCGCGATCCGAGACCGTCTTCCAGGCGACACCAAGCGTGATCAGCAATGCGATCAGCGGTACGATCCAGACCACGGAAAGCCGCGTCCAGATCGGGCGCGGGGCGTTGGAGGTTTCCAGTTCTGCCGGGCCGGTCTCGGGGGTGTCGTTCATGAACTCACTCTGTCAGGGCCGCGCCAGATCAGGCGCGGGTCGAAGCTTTGTGCGGATAGCATGGTGAATGCAACCGAGAGGGCGAAAGACGCGGCGGCAGGGCCGGGATGGATCGAGGCCACGAAGCCAAGCTGCACCAGCGCGGAGAGGATCGCCACAACGAAGACGTCGATCATCGACCATCGACCGATGAACTCCACCACCTCGTAGAGGTGCAGATGAGGATGACCACCCTTGCGGCGCTCGTTTCCGACCGCGATGGCGAGATAGGCGATGGCGATGAATTTCCCGATCGGGATCATCACAGAGGCCCCGAAGACGATCAGCGCCACGCCGTAGTTGTGATGGCGCCATAGCTCGATCGCGCCGCCGACGATGGTGTTTTTCTGCTCGTGGCCGAGCGTCGCGGTGACCAGCATCGGGTAGAGGTTGGCCGGGAGGTAGAAGATCAGCCCCGCGAACCACCATGCCCAGACCCGCTGCAGCCCGGTCTTGTCGACCTTGTGCAGCGTCGCGCCGCAGCGCTCGCAATGCGCATGATCCGGCGTCCAGACCCGACCGCAGCGGGTGCAGCCGATCAATCCGGCATCGGTGGCGGTCAGCACGTTCATTTTCGCTCGATCGCGTCCCATATCGTCCATTTGCTGACAAAGGAGTTCTTGAGCGCGATCACGATGATGAGCACGCAGAAGGCCCAGAAGGCGGGCCCGAGCGACACCTTGGCGAGACCCCCGAGTTTCACCAGCGCCACCGCTGTCCCGATGATGAAGATCTCCGCCATCGCCCAGGGCTGGCTCTCTTCGGCGAGGCGAAACATGGTCGCGGCGTGTTTCCATGCGGGCTTGCCATTGGCGAGCGGCCAGAGCGTGTAGATCAGCGCGACGAAGCGGAAGATCGGCAGCGCCACGATCATCGACAGCACGAAGAAAGCCAGAGGCGCGATCCAGCCGTCGGAAAACGCCATCGCGACGCCGAAGATCGAGCTCTCGTGACTCAACCCGCGGGTGGAGATTTCGAGGAAGGGGAAGAAGATCGCCCCGATCATCAGGATCATCCCGGTGAAGGAGAATGCGACGACGTGCAGAAAGGACCTCTCGCGCGGCGAGATCAGAACGGTTCCGCAGCGCACACAGGTCGCCCGCTTGCCGTCGGGCAGATGCGTGGCGCGGTACAGCGCGTCGCATTGCGGACAGGCAATCAGATCGGCCGGGTCAACGTTCATTGTGTTCGGGTCCCCATCCATCCGCTAAATCTAGCGACTGCCAGCGCCACGACAAGGGAAGACGCCGATAGCGCGCTTTTTATCCATCAATCACCTGTTAACACGCGACCACTATAGCGGACGCGGGTGAAAAGAGGTGGTGGAATGAGCAACCGCGAAAACGCCGCGCCAATTATCATCAAGCGCAAGAAGGTCACCGGCGGCGACGGACATCATGGCGGGGCGTGGAAAGTCGCCTACGCTGATTTCGTCACTGCGATGATGGCGTTTTTCATGCTGATGTGGTTGCTGAACGCGACGACCGAGAAACAACGCAAGGGCATCGCGGATTACTTCAATCCGACGATCCCGATCAACCGGATCTCCGGTGGCGGCGAAGGGGCTTTCGGCGGCGATTCCGTCTTCTCCGAGGATCAGATCGCGCAGACCGGCACTGGCGCCATCTCGCAGCGCCCGACCGAAGAGCGTCAGGCCCGCGGCGAGAAATCCGCCGAGGACAAGCAGAACAACGACAAGGCCGCTTTCAAGGAGGTGGCCCGGGCCATCGAACAGGCGCTGATGGGCGTCGGCGGAGAGTCGATGGTCAGCGAGCAGCTCGCCCGCCACATCGTGACCCGGGTGACCGACGAAGGTCTGATCATCGAGATCTCCGATCTACCCGACGCGCCGCTGTTCGTCGGTGACACGGCCAAGCCGCAGCCGGTGCTCACCGATCTGGCGAAGATTCTTACGCGGGTCTTCTCGATCGTCGCGAATAACGTGGCGATAAACGGCTACACGAAATCCTATCCGAAAATGTTGGCCAAGGACCCGGTCTGGGAGCTTTCGGCCGCGCGTGCGCAAGCGATGCGTGAATTGCTGAACGGGGCCGGGTTCCCTCCCGAGCGCTTGCAGCGCGTAAGCGGCTTCGCCGATCGCAAACCGAAGGTCACGCGCGCGATGGATCTGCGCAACAACCGTCTCGAAGTGATCGTTCTGCGCAATGGCCGGTAAGGCGCCCTTAGCGAAGAGGTAACCACAGAGGTAAAAGGACGGACTCGTTAGGGCAATCTTAAATACCCGCGCGCAAAGGTAAGGGGAATTTCGGACTTAGCAGCAGAAAGGCGCATCCATGTCCATTTCTTCCTCGCTCAATGCGGGCGTGGCCGGCTTGGCCGCGAATGCCACCCGCCTTGCAACGATCTCGGACAATATCGCCAATTCGGGCACCTACGGCTACAAGCGCGCCGTCACCGAATTCGAGAGTATCGTCATCAATCAGGCCGCGAAGACCGGCTCCTATTCCGCCGGTGGCGTCCGCGCAGCCACGAGCCGCTTGATCGAGGAGCGTGGCTCGCTCGTCTCGACATCGAACGCGCTCGATATAGCGGTGTCCGGCCGCGGCATGCTTCCCGTGATGACTGCGGTCGCGCTCGACAATTCGACGGGAGACGAGCCGCTGAAGATGACGACGACCGGCGCCTTCCGCAGCGATGTGAACGGGACGTTGATGACGGAATCCGGGCTCGTTCTCCTCGGTTGGCCCGCCAGCGCGGACGGGACGATCCCGACCTTCGCGCGCGACACGATGTCGGGCCTGGAACCCGTCGTGATCAATGCCAACCAGACCGCCGGCGACCCGACCACGACACTCAATCTCGGCGTCAACCTTCCCGCCACCGACACGGAGGCCGGGGCGAGCGGCGATACGCTGCCGCTCTCGGTCGAATATTTCGGTAATCTCGGAACCTCCGAAACGCTCGATATCACCTTCCATCCGACGGTCCCCGCAACTGGCTCCTCCAACGAATGGGCGATGGTCATTCGGGACAGCGCGACGGTCGATGATCCCGGCACCGCCGGAATCGATGAAAGCGTCATCGGGCGCTACGTGCTGACCTTCGACGACAGCCGCAGCAGCGGCGGCACCCTCGCCTCCGTCAATGTCATCGATGGTGGCTCCTACGATTCCGCGACCGGCACGCTCGATCTCACCGTGGCAGGCGGACCGCTCAGCGTCACGATCGGCAAGATCGGTGATACCAACGGGCTGACCCAGCTATCCGACAGCTTCTCGCCCACATCGATCACGAAGGATGGCTCGCCAGTCGGTAATCTCACTGCGGTCGAGATCGACAAGGACGGCTATATCAAGGCGACCTATGACACCGGCTTCATCCGCACCGTCTACCAGATTCCGCTCGTCGACGTGCCCAATCAGAACGGCTTGATCGCGCTCGACAACCAGACGTTCGAAGTGTCGTCGAAGTCGGGCTCCTTCTTTCTCTGGAATGCTGGCGACGGTCCCACAGGCTCGATCGAGGGATATGCCCGCGAAGGATCGACAGTCGACGTCGCAGAGGAGTTGACCAATCTGATCCAGACGCAGCGCGCCTATTCCTCCAACGCCAAGGTTATCCAGACGGTCGACGAAATGCTGCAGGAAACCACCAATATCAAACGCTGATCCTGATCGGACCGGCTAAAGGAGGTCAAAATGGGAATCTCGCAAACGCTGTCCAATGCCTTGTCGGGGCTCACCGCGGCTTCGCGTATGGCAGAGGTCGTCGCCTCCAACACCGCGAATGCGCTTACCGAAGGTTACGCCAGGCGCGAGGTTTCACTTGGCGCCCAGATGGTCGGCCGGCAAGGCGCCGGAGTCCGCGTTCTGAGCGTGGATCGTATCGTCAACGAGACTCTTCGAAGCGATCTTCGCCTCTCCGACGCCGCAACACAAAACGCGTCGCTCCGCTACGATTTCCTGTCGACCTTCGAAGCCCGTATCGGCACACCAGAGGACGCGAGTTCCCTGTCGTCCAAATTTGCGCAGTTTGAAGCTTCACTCGTTGAAGCTGGCAGCCGCCCAGAAAGCGAAGCCCGCCTAGCCACCGTGCTGGACTCCGCCCGGGCCGTCACGGATCACTTGAATGCGCTTTCGGCACATCTGCAGGACAGCCGAATGACTGCAGACCGGCAAATCGCGGCACAGGTCGACACCCTGAATACCGCCCTCTCGCAGGTCGACGAACTCAACGCTACGATACTGGCTGGAAAGGCCGCGGGCCACGACACGAATGCGCTCAAGGATCAACGCCAAACATTGGTCGACCAGATCTCCAGCATCGTCCCCATCCGGCAAGCCACCCGCGAAAACGACCAAATCGCCCTCTTTACCACGGGCGGCGCCGTTCTTCTCGAAGGGAACCCCGTAGAAATCGGTTTCACATCAACCGGCATTATCACACCGAATATGACCTACGTCGGAGGCACCCTCTCCGGCTTGACCCTCAACGGAAACGCCGTCTCAATTGACGAGGGCGGCTTCCTCGGCGGCGGATCACTGGGTGCTCTCTTCACGATCCGTGATACGCTCGCCCCAGACCAGCAAATCCAGATAGATGCACTCTCTCGCGACCTCATTGAGAGGGTCAGCGATCCGGCGATCGACCCGACACTCAGCGGCGGCACAGCAGGGCTTTTCACCGATGATGGAGGCCCGCTCGATCCGCTCGATGAAACCGGCCTCGCCGGCCGGATCGCTATCAACCCGCTTGCGGACCCTGAACAAGGCGGCGCGCTCTCCCTGCTGCGCGACGGGTTCGGTGCCGCCTCCCCCGGCCCTGTGAGCAACGCGGAAAATCTTTTTGCCCTCGCCTCCGCCTTCACGACCCCATCCGCGCCCAGCTCTGGCAATTTCGGTTCCTCGCGTCATTCGAGCGCGGAACTTTTCGCGAGCTTTCTCTCCCAAGTGACGAGCGACCGACAACGCAATGAAGCGACACAAACCTACGCAAAAACCCGCTACGATACATTGAAAGAACAGGCGCTCGCGGATGGTGTCGATACAGATCACGAAATGCAGAAACTTCTGCAAATTGAAGAACTTTATAGCGCCAACGCGCGGGTCATCCAAACCGCGGACGCGCTGATCAAACAGCTTCTGGAGATTTGAGATGAATTATCTCTCGGTCGGAGACATGGCGCTGAATTTCCAGATGCGACGCCACAGCGCCGCGCTCGATACGAGACTGGCAAGCCTTACCCGAGAAGTCACGTCAGGCGTAAAATCCGACCTCGGCACCGCCGTTGCGGGCGATTTCAGCGCGCTCACTGCGATCAATCGAAGCCTCAGACTGTTCGATGCATTCGCTCTCGCTACCAGCGAGGCGCGCCAATACACCGAAGCGATGCAAAGCAGCCTCGAGCGTGTTGCCAACCTCGACGATGGCGTCAGCATGGCACTCATGTCCGCGGCGACAACCGCCAGCAAGACAATGATCGACACAACCGTAGCGTCTGCTGCCGAAAAGTTTGACGCCCTGATCGCAACTCTCAACACGAATTCAGTCGGGCGATACATATTCGCGGGCGAAAGCGGCGACACGCCTCCGCTGCCCGGTTCAGAAACGATTCTCGCCTCTCTTTCCACGGAGATCGCGGGAGCGACCAGTGCGACGGACGTGCTCATGACGCTCGATGTTTGGTTCGACGATCCCGCCGGATTTAGCGCAACCTTCTATCAAGGCGGCGAAGCGCGAGGTAAATTTCACATCGCAGAAAGCGAGACCGCGGCAATCGACGTCACCGCGGACGATCCACGCATCAAAGATACGATCAAAGGCTACGCCATAGGCGCGCTTCTGGACCGCGGGTTGTTTGACGGAGATCTAGTCCAGCGAAGTGCGCTCGCAAAGGGGGCAGGCGAGAGAATTCATTCGGGATCTCTCTCGACTGTCGAACTCGCAGCGAAAGTCGGCTCTGTCGAAGGCAAGATCGCCTCGGCCGCTACGCGAAACGATGCCGAACGCGCCAGTCTCGAAATCGCACGAACGACACTCATCGGGGCCGACCCCTACGAGTCCGCGACCGCGCTCGAAGCGGTACGGTCTCAGATCGAGACGCTCTACCTACTGACCAGCCGGCTCTCTAACCTCTCGATGACGGGTTACATGTGATGTGGCGCTGTTTTCTTATTGCGCTTTTGATCATTCCGCAGCTCGTCCTAAGCGCACCGATCCGGATCAAGGATCTCGTCGAGTTCGATGGCGTGCGCGGAAATGACCTCGTCGGCTATGGGCTCGTCGTTGGGCTGAACGGAACGGGCGATGGGTTGCGCAACGCTCCCTTTACCGAAGAAATCATGTCAAACATGCTCGAACGACTGGGCGTTAACGTTACCGGGGAGCAGCTTCGGCCGAAAAACGTCGCTGCCGTCATGATCACGGCGAGCCTGCCGCCCTTTGCCCGCGCAGGAAGTAAAATCGACATCACGGTCTCAGCAATTGGCGATGCGAAGAGTCTCCTCGGCGGCACCCTCGTCATGACCCCCCTGAAGGCGGCGGATGGAGAGATTTACGCGGTGGCGCAGGGCGCCATCATTGCCGGCGGAGCGGTAGCACAAGGGAACGGCGCTTCGGTGACTCAAGGGGTGCCGACCGCGGGAAACATTCCTTCCGGCGCGCGCGTCGAACGTGAAATCGCGTTTGAGATAAATGATCTGGAGACGGTGCGCCTCGCGCTACGCACGCCAGACTTCACCACCGCAGCCCGGATAGAAAACGCGATCAACCGCGAATACGGCCGGCGCGTCGCGGAAATGCTCGATGGCGGCACGGTCGCATTGCACATCCGCGAGACGCGCGCGCGCTCGGTCGCACATGCAATCGGGCGAGTGGAGAATCTCAGCGTCGAACCGGAGCAGCGCGCTCGGGTGGTAGTCGACCAGCGTTCGGGCACGATCGTCATGGGCCGCGACGTGCGGATATCGCGGGTCGCCGTCAGCCAGGGAAACCTGACCCTCAAAGTGGAAGAAAGTCCCCTCGTGGTGCAGCCCAATCCATTTTCACAAGGTGATACGGTCGTGGTGCCCAGATCGCAGGCAACGCTGACGCAAGAGCCCGGCATTCGTATGGCTGAGGTCGCGCAGGGCAGCTCGCTATCGGAAGTGGTGGCGGGACTGAACGCGCTCGGCGTCAGTCCGCGCGATATGATCGACATCCTCAAAAGCATCAATGCCGCGGGGGCATTGCATGCTGAGTTTGTGGTAAATTGATCGAAAGGCACTCGAAAAACGAGGCGGAAACAAGCGAGGCGGAACCTTGCGGTTCCGCCTTTGCGCCTGAACTTTCAGGAAGTGGTGCCGGTGATAGGACTCGAACCTACGACCCCATCATTACGAATGACGTGCTCTACCAGCTGAGCTACACCGGCACTCTGGCGGGCGATTACCATGCTCTTTCGGGGATGTGTAGCCCCAAAATGATCAAGCTGTCGCAGTTCGGCTTTGTGCCTCCTTCGATGCGCCTGCAGCATCGCCCTCATCCTTCGGCGGGTCGACGATTTCAGCGTCCTGAATGGCAGCGTCCTCCGACTGAACCTCCTCCTTCGACGCGGGCTCCGCAGCCGGTTTGCCGACGATCAAGGGCAGCATCTCCGCCCCATGCGGCAGCGGCGATTGCGCCTGTTGCGGCTCGCGCCAGCTGAGCGTGTCGAAACCGTTGCAGTTATCACAGATCGGTGTCCATTCGGATTGGATGTTCTGACACTTGTCGCAACACCATTGCGGACCGCGCGGCGCGGTCAGGGCGCGGGCCAACCAGCCGCGCACGACGACATCTTCCGCCCCTTCGCCACGCTCGACCGCGGCCATGATCGTCAGCGACCGCGCCGTCGGATGCGTCTCGACGAGATCGCCCAGCGCCCGGCGCGCCGCCGGGAAGTCCTCGGCCGCGATGTTCAGTTCGGCTTTCAGAAGCCGCGTTTCCTCATGGTCGGGACGACTCGAAAGCAACTTCGAGAATCGCTTCAACCGTGCATCGGGCGACTCGTCCGGGGCGATCTCGGCGAAGGCGGTGGCAAGATCTGGATGCGGCTGAACTTCCCACGCCTTGCGCAGGATCCGCTCCGCCGCGCCCTTCTTGCCCTTGTCGATATAGGCGCGCGCCGCCATCACCACGGCCGGCACCAGATCGGGCGACGCCTTGGCGGCCGAAATCGCGGCCTCACGCGCCTCGACGCTCGCTCCTTCTTCCCAAACACCCTTCGCCTCTTGCAGCGCGAGCACCGCGTCGCGGCGTTTATGCACATCACGTGGCAATTCGCCCTGACGCATCTTCGCCCGAAGGATCTCGCGCGCACCTTTCCAGTCGCCCGTTTCGGTCTGCAGGCTCAGAAGCGTATCCTGAACCTCGCGATGGCGCGGTTTGATCGCGTAGGCTTTCTGCGCGAGCTTCAGCGCGGTTTCGGTGTCACCCGCTTCGAGCTTCTGCCGCAGCAGCCCCCTAATCCCGACGAACCGCGTGCGATCATCCGCCAGAAGCCGCTTGTAGACTTCGGTCGCTTTCTTCGAGTCGCCCGAGGCTTCGGCAGCCTGCGCGGTGAGAAGGTTGGTCAGCTCCGGGCGTTGCAGATAGCGTTCGGCCTTCGCCGCTTTCGACATCGCGAGCTTGCCCTCGCCGGACGCCGCCGCGAGCAACCCTTCGGACAGCGCCTGATAGCCTTTGCGTTCGCGATGGCGGTCGAAGTAGCGGGTAATCGCGGTTTCGTCGCCCGCCAGGAAGCGCAAGAACGCCACCACCAGACCGACGATACGGATCACGATCCAGATCGCGATGAACAGGACAATCGCCGCGATCACCGCCTGAAGCGGGCCGAGGGTGAATTCCATGCCGAGCGTGGTGATCCGAAGACCGCCCGTCATCTCGGCGAGATGCGCGAGGCCCAGCGTCGCGGCGGCGACGACAATCAGAAACAGCGCGATTTTGATGAATGACCAGATCATGTCTGTCTCCTTATTGCGTCGCGCCAAGCTGGTTGGCCGCGTCGATCGCCGCCATCCGCGTTTTCGCCCGGTTCACCCAGTCGGACATCGCCTCCTGCGCCGGGTCGGGCAGCTTCGCGATCTCGTCGAGCGCATCGGAGAGCGCGCCGCGATCGACATCGGCCTGCGCCCGCGACAGCACCGCATCCGCCCCGTCGCCCTCTCTAGGCGCTACCGACCGGGCCCCGGTCTGCGCCAGAAGGAAGGCGCCAACTCGATCGCTGATCGAGCCACCCGTTTCGGTCCGGCGCGCCGCCTGAAGCGCGGCTCGCGCGGCATCCGGGAAACTCGATTGCAACGACTGAAGGCTCGGAATGTCGCCGTTGAGCGCCGCCGGAATGTCGACACCCGCGTCGCGCAGATCGGCCAGCGGCGCGTCGAGCGACGTTCCCGCATCGAGCGCCGCTTTCACGCGCGCCGCCGCGGCCTGCGTCATCGCGGCCTTGGCCGCCGCCTCGCTTTGCGATTTCAGGCTCTGGGCCTGCGCTTCGGCCTCTTTGATCCGGGCCTCGGCGGCTTTCGCTGCCGCCTCGATTTCGGCCTGAGCCGCGCTGCCGCCATTGTCGCTTTGCAGGGACGCGATCTGCGATTTCAAGTCCTCGAGCGCCGATTTATTCGTCCGGATATCCGCGTTGACCTGATCGAGCGCGCTCTGCACACCGGACAGATCCGGCGCCGGCGGTTGCGACGATTTCAGAGTCGCGAGCTCTTCCGAGAGCTGGCTGATCTGTTTCGATTGATCGTCTAGCTGACTTTGAATGGCGGCCCCATCGACCGGAGTCGGCGCGTTCGGAAGCCATCCCGAAAGCTGCGGCGGCAGGTTCGGGATCGCCCAGATCGCGACGCCGGCCCCAATCACGGCAGCAATCACGCCTCCGAGGAAAGCAGAGCCGAACCCGCCTCGCTTTTCGATCACAGGCTGAGACGACGCGCCGGACGTTGCCGTATCGCTTTTCGGCGAGGTCTTGTCGGCGTTCGAGCTGCTCGTCGAGCTCGTCGCAGTCGCCGGCTTCGTGGTCTGCGACTTATTCTCCGAGCCGCTCGCTGTCTCGCTTTTCTTCGGCTCGATCTCCGCCTTGGCGCTGCTCGTAGCCGGAGTCGAAGTCGTCTCAGCCTTCGCAGGTGTAGAGCTGGACTTCGACGCCGCATCCGATTTTGCGGGGGTGTCGGATTTGGTCGCTGGCGCTGAGGTCGGAGTGGAGGTCGACTTGGCGGCCTCATTCGCGGTCTTGGAGGTATCCGTTTTGGACGAAGACGTAGAGGTGGAGGACGGCTTCGCCGACGCGCTCGATTTCGCAGCGGTGTCCGTTTTACTGGCGGCAGCCGTGCTCGGCTTATCTTTCGCCTCGGGCGACGCCGCCGCCTTGGTGTCCTTCGACGAGGTTTGAGAAGTGGCGGCGTCGGTTTTGGCCTCGGACTCGGCGGTCGATTTCGCGTCTTCCGGCTTGCTCGTCTCGGAAGATTTTCCGGTTGTCCGTTTCGCCATCGTCTAAGCCCTCCGCTGCCGCACCAAATTGCGCGTTCATATCAACTTAGAAGTCCGCCCGCGCCTGCTCAACCCGCCTTTTGCCTTTGCAGCAAGACGGCAAGCGCATCGAGCATCCCTTGCGCGTCAGGATGCCGAGCAACTTCCAGATGGCACAAGCTAGCGCTTTTGAAGCGAGACGCCACTGCCTCGCTCATGGCTGCGACAAAGAGCGGCGGGTGCGGCGCCTGCGGCAGCGCATCAAGGAAGCGGTCCGCCGCATTCGGCGAGAAAATCGGTGCCAAAACAGGGCGCGATGCGCGCAGAACCGCCTTCGCCTCGGCGCTCAACGGACGCGGAAGCTGGCGGTAGAGGATCGTCGATTCAGTCTCTATTCCGGCGGAATTCAGCCGTTCCTCAAGGTCGTAGGCAATCTGCTCCCCTCTCAGGAAGAGCAGTTTTCCGCCGAGTTGCTGCCGGGCGATCAATTCGCTCAGAGCCTCGGCATCGCCCGGCCCGGCGATCGCGTCGAACCCGGCCTCGCGCGCCGCTCGTGCCGTGCGCAGCCCCACGCAATAGGCTTGACGGCCCCTTCCCTGCGCCATCCGATGAAATGCGGCCACCGCATGTTGCGATGTGAAGATCGCTGTCTGGAACTCGGGGATCGGCGTGTCCAGCAACTCGATCTCGGTCAGTGGCGAGATTACAGCCGGCCAATCGGCGCCAAACCTGTCGCGAAAGGCCCGAACGAATCCCTCTGCCGCAACAGCGGGTCGCGTAACGAGGAGAATCGGTCTCTCAGACTGGCTGTCCATGCACCGCCCCGGGATTGTGCGAACGCTTCCCCGGTGTTACCTGCGTTGGATAACCCACGCAACAGGCACCCGGATGACCGATACGCTGACCTTTCTCGGGCTTGAATCGAGCTGCGACGATACGGCGGCGGCGATCGTGCGCCTCACGGATGGCAAGCCGGAAATCCTCTCGAGCGTCGTCGCCGGGCAGACCGATCTGCATGCGGCCTTCGGTGGCGTGGTCCCCGAAATCGCCGCGCGCGCCCATGCGGAGAAGCTCGATCTCTGCGTCGAAGAGGCGCTGGAGCAAGCCGGGCTTGGGCTCGGCGCATTGGATGGCATCGCCGTGACGGCGGGTCCGGGGCTGATCGGCGGGGTGATGTCGGGGGTAATGTGCGCCAAGGGGCTCGCAGTTGGGGCAGGTCTGCCGTTGGTTGGCGTTAACCATTTGGCGGGCCATGCGCTAACCCCGCGCCTGACCGACGGGTTGGAGTTTCCCTATCTGATGCTGCTCGTCTCCGGCGGGCACTGCCAGTTCCTGATCGCGAAGGGGCCGGAAGATTTTTCGCGGCTCGGCGGCACGATCGACGACGCGCCAGGCGAGGCCTTCGACAAGGCAGCGAAACTGATGGCACTGCCCCAACCCGGCGGCCCCTCCGTCGAGGCCGAGGCGCGCAAGGGCGATCCCAAGGCTTTCGCCTTCCCGCGACCCCTTCTGGATCGGCCCGGCTGCGACATGTCCTTCTCCGGGCTGAAGACGGCACTGCTGCGCGCCCGCGATCGGGTGGTCGCGGAGCATGACGGGCTGCCGCGCCAGATCCGCGCCGATCTTTGCGCCGGTTTTCAGCAGGCAATCGCGGATGTTCTCGTCGAGAAATCGCGTCGTGCCTTGGCGGAATATCTAAAGCTTTCGCCCGCCAATCCCGGTTTCGCGGTCGCAGGTGGCGTCGCGGCAAATCAGGCCATTCGGGCCGGATTAGAGACTGTTTCACAAGGAATGGGCGCCGAATTCGTGGCCCCTCCTTTAAAGCTTTGCACCGATAACGCGGCGATGATCGCGTGGGCCGGGATCGAACGGTTCCGCAGCGGCGCGCAGGACGGGATGGATCTGGTCGCCCGCCCGCGCTGGCCGCTGGACCGCAGCGCCGCTCCGCTTCTCGGATCGGGAAAGAAGGGGGCGAAGGCATGACGATTTCGGTCTTGGGCGCGGGCGCTTTTGGCACCGCGATGGCGGTGAGCCTCTCTCAAAACGGACCGGTGACCCTCTGGGCGCGCGATGCCGAGCAGGTTCGGACCATGCAGGCAAGCCGGGAGAACTCGCGCCGCCTTCCGGGTGTGAAGCTGCCCGAAGACATCACTGTTTCGGCAGACATCGAGGACGCACTCGCCGCCGAGACGCTGCTTCTCGCGATGCCAATGCAGAAGATGGCCGGGTTTCTCGATGCCCATTCCGAGACGCTCGCGGGCAAAACCCTGGTCTCCTGCTCCAAAGGAATCGACCTCTCCACTGGCCAAGGGCCGACGGCCCTGATCCGCGCCAAGGTGCCCGGCGCCCGCGCCGCCGTGCTGACGGGGCCGAGTTTCGCAGCCGATATCGCGCGCGGTCTGCCGACCGCCCTGACGCTTGCCTGCGCCGATCATTCCGAGGAATTGCAGGCCGAGCTGTCGACGCCGACGCTGCGGCTTTACCGCACGACCGATACGACCGGGGCGGAACTCGGCGGTGCGTTGAAAAACGTCTACGCGATCGCCGCGGGCACCGTGATCGGCGCGGGGCTCGGGGACTCCGCGCGCGCCGCGCTGATGACCCGCGGCTTCGCCGAAATGTTGCGGATCGCGACGGAACTGGGTGCGCGGGCCGAGACGCTGTCGGGTCTGTCGGGCTTCGGCGATCTGGTGTTGACCTGCACCTCGACGCAGTCGCGCAATTTCCGGTTGGGCTGCTCGATCGGGTCCGGCGAAGGCTTCGATCCATCTATCACCGTCGAAGGCGTCGCGACCGCCGGGGCCCTGAACAAGCTGGCGCATCGGCGCGGGCTGGAAATTCCCGTCGCCGCGATGGTTCTTGCGCTTACCGAACGAACAATCAGCGTGGATGAGGCGATGCAGGCCCTGCTCGCCCGCCCCTTGAAGGAGGAATGAGATGTATTTTGCCGTGATCTGCCGCGACAAACCCGGCGCCCTGCAAACCCGGATGGACAATCGCGAGGCGCATCTCGCCTATATCGAAGAGACCGGCGCGGTCTTCATGGCGGGCCCTTTCATCGAGAATGAACAAATGGTGGGTTCACTCGTGATCCTCGAAGTCGACAGCCTCAAAGCCGCGCAGGATTGGGCGGCGAACGATCCCTATGCCAAGGCGGGCCTGTTCGAGGATGTGCAGGTCAAGGCGTGGAAAAAGGTGATCGGCTGATGCGGTACTGGCTGTTCAAATCGGAACCCAACAAGTTTTCCTGGGACGATCTGGTCGCCAAGGGCGATGCGGGCGAGGAATGGGACGGCATCCGCAACTATCTCGCGCGCAACAACATGCGCGAGATGAAGATCGGCGATCGCGGCCTGTTCTATCATTCGAATATCGGCAAGGAGGTCGTCGGCATCTGCGAAGTCGTCGCCGAGAGCCATCCGGATTCGACGACCGACGATCCGCGCTGGGATTGCGTGGATCTCAAGGCGGTGCGGCCGTTCACCAAGCCTGTCACGCTGGCCGATGTGAAAGGCGAGCCGCGCCTGTCGGAGATGTCGCTCGTCACCTCGATGCGGTTGTCGGTTCAGCCCGTCACGGAAGAAGAATGGAAGATCGTCTGCGACATGGGCGAGACCGATCCGAACTGAGCCGGAAAAACTGGAGGGTTCCGGCACCTCGGCCAGAACCCTCCGTCACCCCGCGCGCACCCCTGCGCACCACGTGAAACCAAATCTCGGGTCTGGCCGTCCTAGCCTCTCTGATCTCCGTATATCCAAAGAAATGCTCGTGCAAATGGCATCTGCGGACAATACTCTTAAAATTCATAGCGTTAATGCAAAATTCACGCGGGAATCGGGCAGTTGCCAAGGGACGCCGCCGCGCTAATCTAAGCCCATGCAACCGGTCATTCTCGTCGCACATGGATCCCCGTCAGAGCCTGAAACTCAGGAAAAGGCCCTGCTGTCCTTGGCCGAAAAGGTTGCAGCAGAAAGCTCCGGGCGCTCCATAGATGCGGCGACGCTCGCGACTCCGGGGTCTTTGGAAGCCGCCTTGGCGCGGCACGAAAACCCTTTGATTTATCCCTATTTCATGGCCCAGGGATGGTTCACAAAGACCGAACTTCCGCGACGGCTGGCGGCTGCGGGATCTGATGCGCGCCAGCTCGATCCGTTCGGCGTCGATCCGGCGCTGCCCGATCTGCTGACCAAGGTCATTTTCGATGCGCGTGAATCAGAAAATGTCCCGACCGACTCGCCGGTGATTCTCGTGGCGCACGGGTCGAAAATCTCGCGGAAATCGCGCAATTCGGTTTACGACATGGCGGAAACTCTGGTCCGGAATCCGCTCATGCCGGAGATTCATGTAGCCCTGATCGAGGAGCCGCCCTACCTTGAAGACGTGGCCCGCGCACACCCGGATGGCGTGTGTTTGCCGTTCTTCGCGCTGCGGGCAGGACATGTGACAGGCGATATTCCTCAGGCGTTGCAGGCGGCTAGCTACCGGGGGAGCCTTTTGCCCGAAATCGGGGCGCATCGTGAGGTTCCCGTCCTGATTGCACAGGCGATTTCGCGAGGCTGATCACGATCCTTCACGGACTCGTAGATTGTCACATAGCTGTTACATAATGTTTGCATAAGCGTCACCGAAGACGCCTAGGACCGCGCTGAGGCCACACGACGGCCCAAATTTCAGAACACTGGGAGTGATCTATGAAATCGTTCAACCTCGCCGCTTCCGCGATCGCGATCGTCGCCGTTTCGGGCACCGCCGCCATCGCGCGTGACAACATCCAGGTCGCCGGTTCCTCGACCGTGCTGCCCTACGCCTCCATCGTCGCCGAAGCTTTCGGCGAAAACTTCGATTACCCGACCCCGGTCGTGGAATCGGGCGGCTCCTCGGCTGGCCTGAAGCGCTTCTGCGAAGGCGTTGGCGAAAACACGATCGACGTCGCGAACGCTTCGCGCAAGATCAAGGACAAGGAAGTCGCGACCTGCGCCGACAACGGCGTCACCGACATCATGGAAGTTCGCATCGGCTATGACGGCATCGTCTTCGCGTCGCAAAAAGACGGCCCGGCCTTCAACGCGTTCACGCCCTCGGACATCTTCAACGCGCTCGGCGCGAAGGTCCTGAAGGACGGCAAGATCGTCGACAACAGCTACGCCAAGTGGAACGAGTTCAACTCGGACCTGCCGGATGCCGACATCGTCGCTTTCATCCCGGGCACCAAGCACGGCACCCGTGAAGTCTTCGAAGAGAAGGTTCTGGAAGCTGGCTGCGAAGCCACCGGCGCCAAAGAAGCCTTCATGGCTTCGGGCATGGACGACAAGGCTGCCAGCAAGGCCTGCATGGAAGTCCGCACCGACGGCAAGGCTGTCGATATCGACGGCGACTACACCGAGACCCTCGCCCGCATCGGTTCGAACCCGAACGGCATCGGCGTCTTCGGTCTGGCGTTCTACGAGAACAACACCGACAAGCTGAAAGTTGCGACCATGTCGGGCGTCGAGCCTTCGACCGAGACCATCGCGTCGGGCGACTACCCGGTGTCGCGTCCGCTCTACTTCTACGTCAAGAAAGCGCATATCGGCGTGATCCCCGGCCTGAAGGAATACGCTGAGTTCTTCGTCTCCGACGACATGGCTGGCCCCGACGGCCCGCTCGCTCAATACGGCCTCGTCGCCGACCCGGAACTGGCGAAGACCCAGGAAGCCGTGGCGAACGAAGTGACCATGGGTTCGGGCTCGTAATCGAGACCGCTATCTTCAGGGGGCGGCATATTTCGCCGCCCCCTTTTTCCTTTTTGGTAATTTCCAACTGGTGGGGCTGAAATGCCTGTTTTGTGGATCGTTGTGATCGTGGTCGTGCTGGCGGGAGTCGGCTTCGTGATGGGTCGAATGCGCGCGCTGCATTCGGCGGGCGAAGACCGACGTTCCCTGCACAGTTTGCCGAATTATTACGGCTTCAACGTCGCGATGTTCACCGCGGTCCCGGCGCTTCTTCTCCTTGTGGTCTGGATGGTGGCACAGCCGCTGATCGTGAATGCTCGCGTCTCCGCCGAGATTCCGGAAACGTTGCTGGAAGGCTCGAACATGAGCCTCGTGATGTCGGATGTCCGGCGCGTCGCCGACGGGCTCGATACCGCAATTTCGGAAGGCGCGCTGAGCGCACGACAAGCCGCGAATCTCGATCTTCAGACCACGGACCTGCGCGACGTTCTCGGCTCGGTCGGTGTCGCGCTCGGCTCCAATGTCGATCCGGCGACGCTGAAGGCGGCACAGACCTACCGCGATATGACCTCGACCGGTGATCTGGCGATGACGATCTTCGTCCTTCTCGCCGCAGCCGCGGGTTTCGCCGTCACCTATATACGCACGAACAAGGACTTTCGTGCCCGCAACACGGTGGAGCACGGGGTTCGCGTTCTTCTGATCGCCGCCGCCTCGATCGCGATCCTGACCACGATCGGTATCGTCCTCTCGCTTGTCTTCAATACGATCGAGTTCTTCCGCCTCTATCCCATCACCGATTTCTTCTTCGGCACCACCTGGTCGCCGAGCTTCGGCGGCGGGTCGGAGCTGGGTATCCTGCCGCTTCTCTGGGGCACGCTCTACATCTCGCTCGTGGCGCTTCTCGTAGCGGTTCCGATCGGGTTGTTCGCGGCCGTCTACCTGTCGGAATACGCGACGAAATCGGTGCGTAGCGTCGTGAAACCGCTGCTCGAAGTACTCGCCGGGATCCCCACCATCGTGTACGGCCTTTTCGCCCTGCTGACCGTCGGGCCTTTCCTGCTGTCGATCTTCGGCCCCTCGGGTCCGACCGCTGCGATGGCAGATGGCGGCTGGATGCATGCGGGCACGGCGGTGATGACCGCGGGTCTGGTGATGGGCATCATGCTGATCCCCTTCGTCTCCTCGCTGTCCGACGACATCATCAACGCGGTGCCGCAATCGCTGCGCGACGGCTCCTACGGCCTCGGCGCGACGAAATCCGAGACGATCAAGCAGGTAATCCTGCCCGCCGCCCTGCCCGGCATCGTCGGCGCGGTGCTCCTCGCGACCTCGCGCGCCATTGGCGAGACGATGATCGTCGTGCTGGGTGCAGGCGCCGCCGCGCGCCTCAGCATGAACCCGTTCGACGCGATGACCACCGTCACCGCCAAGATCGTCTCGCAGCTCACCGGCGATGCCGATTTTGCTTCCCCCGAGGCGCTGGTCGCCTTCGCGCTCGGCATGACGCTGTTCGTCCTGACGCTGGGGCTCAACATCTTCGCGCTCTACATCGTGCGCAAATACCGGGAGCAATACGAATGAGTGATGCGACCCAATACGGCGCAAGCCAGCCCGCGACACGTTCGCTGCATCATGTCGATGCCCGCACGAAGCGCCGCAACGCCTCCGAGAAGCGTTTCAAAGCGCTCGGCATCGGTGCGATCGGGATCGGCCTCGCCTTCCTCGTGATCCTGCTGGTGACGATCGTCTCCAACGGTGCGACCGCATTCCAGCAGACGTTCATTCAGGTGCCGGTCTACCTAGACGCCGCGAAGCTCGACAAGAAGGGCAACCGCGACCCGGCGGACCTTAAGAAGGCGACGACCTTCACCTACAAACCGCTGATCGAGAAAGGGCTTCTCGACGCGGTGGAGAAATCCGGCGCGACAACCGATCTCGCCAAGGCGAAGGACATGAAGAACCTGATCTCGGCCTCTGCCGCGAGCCAGGTGCGCGATACGGTCCTCGCAGACCCATCGCTGATCGGCCAGACGGTGAATTTCGAGATACTCGCATCCTCGCGGGTCGACAGCTACCTCAAGGGGCGGGTGCATCGCGACGAGATCGCCAAGGACAAGAACATCACCGTGGCGCAGCTCGACCTCGTCGATCAGCTTCGCAGGGCGGGCATCATCCACAAGAGCTTCAATTGGGATTTCATCTTCGGCGCCGACGCTTCGGACAGCCGCGCCGAGCAGGCCGGAATCGGGATCTCGATGCTGGGCTCGTTCTACATGATGCTCGTGGTGCTCGTTCTGGCCCTGCCGATCGGTGTCGCCGCCTCGATCTATCTCGAAGAATTCGCACCGAAGAACCGCTTCACTGACCTGATCGAGGTGAACATCTCGAACCTCGCCGCAGTGCCGTCGATCGTCTTCGGTATCCTCGGCCTCGCGGTGTTCATCCAGTTCGCGCATCTGCCGCAATCGGCCCCGCTGGTCGGTGGCCTCGTGCTGACGCTGATGACCCTGCCGACGATCATCATCTCAACCCGCGCCGCGCTGAAAGCCGTGCCACCGTCGATCCGCGACGCGGCGCTCGGCATCGGCGCGTCTAAGATGCAATCGGTATTCCACCACGTTCTGCCGCTGGCGATGCCCGGCATCCTGACCGGCACGATCATCGGTCTGGCGCAGGCCTTGGGGGAGACCGCGCCGCTTCTGCTGATCGGGATGGTCGGCTATATCGCAACGAACTCGCCGGACGGGTTCTGGGACGGCTTCGTCTCTCCCAACTCCGCCATGCCTGCGCAGATCTACGAATGGGCCAAGCGCGCCGACCCGGCATTTTACGAACGCGCCTGGGGAGGTATCATCATTCTACTGATCTTCCTTTTGGGCATGAACATCATCGCCATCATCCTTCGCCGCAAGTTCGAGCGCCGTTGGTAAGGGAGTGCGAGACATGGAAGACATGAGCCTGACGGAGAGAGCCGTGACCACTGACGACATCAAGATCACCGCACGCAACGTGCAGGTCTACTACGGCGACACCCACGCGATCAAAGACGTCAATGTCGACATCCTCGACAAGACTGTCACCGCCTTCATCGGCCCCTCTGGCTGCGGGAAATCGACCTTCCTGCGATGCCTGAACCGGATGAACGACACGATCGACGTCGCCCGCGTCGAGGGAGAAATCCTGCTCGATGGCGAGGACATCTACGACAAGCGCGTCGATCCGGTGCAGCTGCGCGCCAAGGTCGGCATGGTGTTCCAGAAACCGAACCCCTTCCCGAAATCGATCTACGACAACGTGGCCTACGGCCCGAAAATCCACGGCCTGACCAAAAACAAGGCCGAGCTGGATCAGGTGGTCGAGGATTCGCTGCGCAAGGCCGCGCTGTGGAACGAAGTGAAGGATCGCCTCCACGCTCCCGGGACCGGGCTTTCCGGCGGCCAGCAACAGCGCCTGTGCATCGCGCGCGCCGTCGCGACCTCGCCGGAAGTGCTGCTGATGGACGAGCCCTGCTCGGCGCTCGACCCGATCGCGACCGCGCAGGTCGAGGAACTGATCGACGAACTTCGGGCGAATTTCTCGGTGGTGATCGTGACGCACTCGATGCAGCAGGCCGCGCGCGTCAGCCAGAGAACCGCGTTCTTCCACCTCGGGAATCTCGTCGAATACGACGATACGGACAAGATATTCACCAACCCGTCCGACAGCCGGACGGAAAGCTACATTACCGGCCGGATCGGCTGAGGAGGCAAATAATCATGAGCGAGCATATCCTTTCCGCCTTCGACCGCGACCTTGAAGCCGTGCAGGCCCTGGTCGTGAAGATGGGCGGCCTCGTCGAGGAACAGATCCTCGAAAGCGCCCGCGCCCTCGAAGTGCGCGACCTCGAACTGGCCGAGCAAATCCGCGCCCGCGACCGTGCGGTCGACGAACTGGAAGAGAAGATCAACGAAGAAGCCGCGCGCCTGATCGCCCTGCGCGCACCCGCCGCGCGCGACCTGCGCATGGCGCTCTCGGTCATCAAGATCTCGGCGAGCCTCGAGCGCGTCGGCGATTACGCGAAAAACATCGCCAAGCGCACGCAGGTTCTGTCCGACGGCCCGCAGATTACCGGCACCGCCACCGCGATCCGCCGCATGGCGGGCACCACGGAAGCGATGCTGAAGGACGCGCTCGACGCCTATATCCAGCGAGACGCGAAACTGGCCGCCGATGTGCGCGAGCGCGACCTCGAAGTCGACCAGATGTACAACGCGCTGTTCCGCGAATTCCTGACCTACATGATGGAAGACCCGCGCAACATCACGCCCTGCATGCACCTGCATTTCATCGCGAAGAATATCGAGCGGATGGGCGACCACGCGACGACGATCGCCGAACAGGTGATCTATCTCGTGACCGGCGAAATGCCGGAGGATGCGCGTCCGAAAAGTTCCAGCGTGGCCTGACCGGAGACCCTGAAAAATGTCGCCAGCCCAACAGCCCTGCGTCCTCGTGGTCGAAGACGAAAACGCCCAGCGCGAAGTTCTCAGCTACAACCTCGAAGCCGAAGGGTTTCGCGTCGTGATGGCGGAGAACGGCGACGAGGGCCTGCTGTTCGTGAAGGAAGAAAAGCCCGATCTGATCGTGCTCGACTGGATGCTGCCCAACGTTTCCGGCATCGAGATCTGCCGCCGCGTGAAGGCCAATTCCGACACGCGCAACATCCCGATCATCATGCTCTCGGCGCGCTCGGAAGAGGTGGACCGGGTGCGGGGTCTGGAAACCGGCGCAGACGACTACGTCGTGAAACCCTATTCGGTAGTCGAGCTCATGGCGCGCGTGCGCACGCAACTGCGCCGCACCCGCCCCGCGACGATGGGTGAACGGCTGAGCTTCGAGGACATCATCCTCGACGCCGAGGAACACCGCGTCTTCCGTAACGGCCAGCCGCTGAAACTCGGGCCGACAGAGTTCCGGCTGCTGTCCACGATGATGGAAAAACCGGGCCGCGTCTGGACCCGCGACCAGCTGCTCGACCGGGTCTGGGGACGCGACATCTATGTCGACACCCGGACCATCGACGTCCATGTCGGGCGGCTCCGCAAGGCACTGATGGCGAATGGTGGAGATGATCCGGTGCGCACGGTGCGCGGCACGGGTTACGCGCTCGGATAAAGCGACAAAGGCGCGCGGATCACCGCGCGCCTTTTTCAAATCATTCCTTCAGGCAGAGCTTGCACGCGGTGAGCGCCGCCATGTTCAGGATATCGTTCACCGTCGCGCTCGTGGAACAGAGCTGCACGGCATGGCTCGTCCCGGTCAGGATAGGTCCGATCACGGTCGCGCCCGCCATTTCCTGCATCAGCTTAACCGAGATCGACGCCGAATGCCGCGCGGGCACGACGAGGATATTGGCTGGGCCGGTTAGACGGCAGAACGGATAGTTCTTCATCTGCTCCATGTTGAGCGCCACATCGACGGTCATCTCGCCATCGTATTCGAAATCCACGCCGCGCTGGTCGAGGATTCTCGGTGCGACATGCATCTTCGTGGCGCGCTCCGAAACCGGGTAGCCGAAGGTCGAAAAGGAGCAGAACGCCACGCGGGGTTCGAGCCCGAGCCCGCGCGCCACATGCGCCCCCGCCGTCGCGATATCCGCCAGATCGTGCTCGTCGGGCCATTCATGCACCAGTGTATCGCCGATCAGCACGACGCGGCCCTTGTTCAGCACGGCGGTGATCCCGACCGCGCCATCCGAAGGCCGCGCGTCGATCACCTTGTTGATCAGTTCCAGCACATGCGCCGATTTGCGCGTCGCCCCGGTCACCATCCCGTCGCCATGGCCATGGACCAGCATCAGCGCCGCGAAGACATGCCGGTCACGCGTCGCCATTTTATGCGCGTCCTGCCGGTCGATGCCCTGCCGCTGCAGGCGTTTGTAGAGGAAATCCTTGTAGGTCTCAGTATGCTTGGAATTGGCCGCATTCACCACGCGCAACTCGCGATAGGCATCGCCCAGACCTGCCGCTTCCAGCTTTTCCTTCACGTCCTGCTCGCGGCCCACGACCAGCGCCTCGCCCATGCCGGAGCGCTGATAGGCCACGGCAGCGCGCAGCACCCGCTCGTCATCGCCCTCGGCGAAGATCATCTTCGCCTGCGCCTGACGCGCGCGGCTGTGGATGCCCTGCAGGATCGAGGCGGTCGGGTCCATCCGCGCCTTCAGGCTTTGGGCATAGCCTTCCATGTCGATGATCGGACGGCGCGCCACGCCGGTATCCATCCCGGCTTTCGCGACCGCCGGCGGGATCACGTGGATCAGCCGCGGATCGAAGGGCGTCGGAATGATGTAATCGCGCCCGAAGCTCAGCTTGCGCCCATAGGCCATCGCGACCTCGTCGGGCACGTCTTCGCGCGCCAGCTCCGCCAGGGCGTTCGCGCAGGCGATCTTCATCTCGTCATTGATCGCACGGGCGTGAATGTCGAGTGCGCCACGGAACAGGTACGGAAAGCCGAGGACGTTGTTCACCTGGTTCGGATAGTCCGACCGCCCCGTCGCCACGATCGCATCGGGACGTACCGATTGCGCCTCTTCCGGGGTAATTTCCGGGTCCGGATTCGCCATCGCGAAGATAACCGGGTTGTCGGCCATCGACTGAACCATCTCGGGCGTCACAGCCCCCTTGGCCGACACCCCGAGAAACACGTCGGCATCCTTCATCGCCTCTTCCAGCGTGCGGGCATCGGTCACCGCCGCATGGGCCGATTTCCACTGGTTCATGCCCTCGGTGCGGCCCTGATAGATCACGCCCTTGGTGTCGCACATGATGCAGTTGTCGTGCTTCGCGCCCATCGCCTTCACGAGTTCCAGACAGGCGATGCCCGCAGCCCCCGCGCCGTTCAGCACGATCTTGCAGTCCTCGATCTTCTTGCCCGACAGCTCCAGCGCGTTAATCAGACCCGCCGCACAGATCACCGCCGTGCCGTGCTGATCGTCGTGAAACACCGGGATGTCCATCAACTCCTTGAGCCGCTGCTCGATGATGAAACATTCCGGTGCCTTGATATCCTCGAGGTTGATCCCACCGAAGGTCGGCCCCATCAGCTTCACGGCGTTGATGATCTCGTCGGCATCCTCGGTATCGAGCTCGATATCGATCGCGTTCACATCGGCGAAGCGCTTGAAGAGAACCGCCTTGCCCTCCATCACCGGTTTCGAGGCGAGCGCCCCGAGATTGCCCAACCCAAGAATGGCCGAGCCGTTCGAGATCACCGCGACCATGTTCCCCTTCACGGTGTAGTCGTAGGCGAGCTCGGGGTTCTCCGCGATCGCCTTCACCGGCACGGCAACGCCGGGGCTGTAGGCCAGCGACAGATCGCGCTGCGACGTCATGGGCTTCGACGCCGTGATGTCGTATTTCCCCGGATGCGGGTCGAGGTGATAGGCCAACGCCTCTTCGGGCGTGATACGGTTCTTGCTGGGCATTGGGCCGGTGCTCCTCCTGCAGGTCCGAACCGGTTTAACGTCCCGTGATCCGTCACTCAACGGAATTGCGCCCGAATCCGGGGTTTTGTAGGGTCGCGCGACCAGCAAATGGGGGGCACATGGCCAAGCCGACCGTCACACCGATGATGGAACAGTATCTGGGGATCAAGGAGGCCAATCCGGGCGCACTCCTGTTCTATCGGATGGGTGATTTCTACGAGATGTTCTTTCAGGACGCGGTCGATGCTGCGGCCGCGCTCGACATCGCGCTGACCAAGCGTGGTCAGCACATGGGCGAGGATATCGCGATGTGCGGCGTCCCCGTGCACGCGGCCGAGGGCTATTTGCTGACGCTGATCCGAAAAGGCTTCCGCGTGGCGATCGCCGAGCAGATGGAAGACCCTGCCGAAGCTAAGAAGCGCGGGTCGAAATCCGTCGTGAAACGCGATGTGGTGCGGCTGGTCACGCCCGGTACGCTTACCGAGGAAAGCTTGCTGGAGGCGCGCCGCCACAACTTCCTCGCTGCTTGGGCCGAGGTGCGCGACGAAGCCGCGATTGCGTGGGTCGATATCTCTACCGGCGAGTTCCGCGTGACGCCCTGCCCGCTATCGCGGCTGGGCCCCGAGCTTGCCCGGCTTGCGCCGCGTGAAGTGCTGGTCAGTGAGGCGAAAGAGGCCGATTGCGCCGAAATAATCTCTGATATGCGAGCCGCAATGACGCCCTTGTCGCGGGCGAGCTTCGACAGTCAGGCGGCGGAGACGCGGCTTCTGTCGCTCTATTCCATCGGCTCGCTCGATGCGTTCGGCAGTTTCACCCGCGCCGAGATGGCCGCGATGGGGGCGATCGTCGATTACCTCGAGATCACGCAGAAAGGGAAACTGCCCCTGCTGCGCCGTCCTGTGCATGAAGACAGCGGCGCAGCGATGCAGATCGACGCCGCCACGCGGCGCAATCTGGAATTGACGCAGGCACTTTCGGGCGGGCGCGACGGCTCGCTCCTGAATGCCATCGACCGCACCGTTACGGCAGGCGGCGCGCGGCTTCTGGAACGCCGGATCTCCGCCCCGTCCCGGAGACTGACCGAGATCCACGCGCGGCACGATTCCGTGCGTTTTCTGCTGGAACAGGGTAGATTTTGCGAAGATATCCGCGCCGATCTGAAGCGCTGCCCCGATATGGATCGAGCGCTTTCGCGCCTCGCCCTCGACCGCGGCGGTCCACGCGACATGGCCGCGATCCGCAACGGGTTGGCGCAGGCCGAGCGGATCGCCGAAGCGGTGTCCGCCGTCGAGGCCCCGCCGCTGCTCGCCGCTGCCACCAAGGCACTGATGGGCCATGACGACCTCACCGCCCTTCTGGATGCGGCGCTCATCGCGGAGCCCCCGCTTCTTGCGCGCGACGGCGGCTTCATCGCGGCAGGCTACGACGAAGATCTCGATCAGACGCGCCAGCTGCGCGACGAGGGCCGTGGCGTGATCGCGAAAATGCAGGCGGAATATATCGAGGCCACGGGGATCAATTCGCTCAAGATCAAGCACAACAACGTGCTGGGCTACTTCATCGAAACCACCGCCACCCATGCCGAGAAGATGCTCGCCCCGCCGTTGTCGGAGCGCTTCATCCACCGTCAGACCACTGCGAACCAAGTGCGTTTCACGACGGTCGAACTGAGCGAGATCGAGACCCGCATTCTGAACGCCGGAAACCATGCGCTGGAGATCGAAAAAAGGCTCTATTCCAGCCTAAGACAGGCAATTCTCGACCGCGCGGGCCCGATCAACGAGGCCTCGCGCGCACTCGCCGAAATCGACCTCGCCAGCGCTTTCGCGACGCTCGCGCGCAACGAAGACTGGGCAGAACCCACAGTCGATGACAGCCACGCGTTCGAGATTGAAGGCGGGCGGCATCCGGTCGTCGAAGCCTCGCTCAAGAAATCCGGCGAGCCGTTCATCGCGAATGACTGCGAACTGACCGAAGGCGCGACCCCCGCGATCTGGCTGCTCACCGGTCCCAACATGGCCGGTAAATCGACCTTCCTGCGCCAGAACGCCCTGATCGCGCTTCTCGCACAGGCGGGCAGCTTCGTTCCGGCGAAATCCGCCCATATTGGCCTCGTGTCACAACTCTTCAGCCGTGTCGGTGCGGCGGACGATCTGGCGCGGGGCCGGTCGACCTTCATGGTCGAGATGGTGGAAACAGCCGCGATCCTCAATCAGGCCGATGACCGCGCTCTGGTGATCCTCGACGAAATCGGCCGCGGAACGGCAACCTATGACGGGCTCTCGATCGCCTGGGCGGTCATGGAGCATCTGCACGCGTCCAACCGCTGTCGAGCCCTCTTCGCGACCCATTACCACGAGATGACCGCGCTGTCGGCCAAGCTAGACGGCGTCGAAAATGCGACTGTCGCGGTGAAGGAATGGGAAGGCGAAGTGATCTTCCTGCACGAGGTTCGCAAAGGCGCCGCCGACCGCTCCTATGGCGTTCAGGTCGCACGGCTCGCCGGGCTTCCGCATTCCGTCGTGGAACGCGCGCGGATCGTCCTTGATGCGCTGGAGAAGGGCGAACGCGAAGGCGGTGGCAAGAAACAGGCGGTGATCGACGATCTGCCGCTATTTTCAGTGTCTAACACACCGCAACCCGCCGCCCCGCCAACCGGTCCGTCTCCGCTGGAGGAACGCCTGAAATCGCTCATTCCGGACGACATGACACCGAAAGATGCGCTCGACGCCCTCTACGAGCTTCGCGCGCTTCTCACGGAGTAGTCTTCTTCTTGATGGAAATATCCCGGGGGTCTGGGGGCAGTGCCCCCAGCCGTACCGATCAGGATTTCGGAGTGGAGCTGACGCCCACTTTCGCCGGCCGCAGAAGCCGGTCGTGGATCATGAAGCCGTTCTCCATGACCTGGATGATGTCGCCGGCCTTGGTGCCGGGCGCGGGCGCTTCGAACATCGCTTCATGCATCTGCGGGTCGAACTTCTCGCCGACTTCAGGCGCAACAGTGGTGATGCCGTGACGAGCGAACACGTTGAGCAATTCGCGCTGGGTCAGTTCGACCCCTTCGAGGAACGGTCCGGCCTGCGAACGCACGTCCTCATTCGCGGCCTCGAGCGCACGCGACAGCGCGTCGAACACCGGCAGCATGTCGCGCGCAAGACGCGTCCCGCCGTAATTCGAGGCTTCCTGACGCTCTTTGTCGGCCCGTTTGCGTGCGTTCTCGGCATCTGCCAGCGCACGCATGAAACGGTCGCGATAATCGTCGCGCTCCGCACGCAACGCCTCGAGCTCGTCGGCTTCATAAGACATCACGTCTTCAAAACTCTCGTCGATATGCGCCTGATCCTCGGCAATCTCGTCTTTTTTCTCGCTCATGCCATTCATCCTTTGCCCTGGCCGGAGATCATCCGCCCGACCAGTTGCGCTGTGTAGTCCACGATCGGCACGATGCGCCCGTAGTTGAGCCGGGTCGGCCCAATCACGCCCACCGCACCAATGATCTTTCGGTCAGCGTTCATATATGGAGAGACAACCAAAGAGGAACCCGAAAGAGAGAAAAGTTTGTTCTCTGAGCCAATAAAAATACGCACACCTTCGCCATCCTCGGCCAGATCGAGGAATTCGGCGATGTCGCGCTTCCGCTCGAGATCGTCGAATAGCGAGCGGATGCGGTCGAGGTCGTCTTCAGAACCCAAGAGGTTGGCGCGACCACGCACGATCAGCCGTTCGTAGCGCTCGCCCTTGTTCTCCCAAGCGGCCAGACCGCTGTCGATCAGTTCAGTCGCGAGCGAATCGATTTCGTTACGGTGATTTGCAATCTGGCGGGCGATGTGGCCCCGCAGCTCGGACAGGGTTCTTCCCTCCGCCATCGCGTTGAGGAAATTGGCGGCCTCCCGCATCGACGAAGGCGTCTGTCCGAGCGGCGGCGTGAAGACGCGGTTCTCTACCTGCCCATCCGCGAAGACGAGCACGACCAGTGCACGGTCGGGCGCCAACGAAACGAATTCGATATGGCGGATCGGGGCCTCGTGTTTGGGCGTGAGAACGAGGCTCGCGCCCTGCGTCATTCCCGAAAGCGCGCTCGACACTCGGTCCAACAAAGACCCTACATCGCCTGAATTCGCGCCCATCGTTGCATCGAGCGCCGCGCGGTCCTCGTCCCCGAGGTGGCTCACTTCCATCACCCCGTCGACGAACAACCGCAGACCCATCTGGGTCGGAACGCGCCCCGCAGAGACATGCGGGCTGTCCAGAAGCCCGAGATATTCGAGGTCCTGCATAACGTTGCGGATCGTTGCCGCCGAGACCTTCTCGTTCATCTCTCGGGTCAGACTGCGCGAGCCCACGGGACCGCCAGTCGTCAGATAGCCTTCGACCACCCGGCGAAACACTTCGCGGGAGCGGTCGTTCAGTTCGGAGAGAATATCGTTCTGGTCACTCATCGCGCTTCATCCAAGCTGACTTAAAGCCGCGCGAAGCCGAAGGTCAATCTCGGCTCGGGGGTTGCATCGCTGCGCATGGGCGATCAAATGGGGTGAATTCAGTAGAAAGGACCCCACGATGCGCCCTTCCGGCAGAGAGTTAAGCGAACTTCGCCCGATTTCAATCGAGACCGGGGTTACGAAACACGCAGAAGGGTCATGCCTCATCAAAATGGGCGACACCCATGTGCTGTGCACCGCCACCATCGAGGATCGCGCCCCATCCTTCCTGAAAGGCTCCGGCCTTGGCTGGGTAACCGCAGAATACGGCATGCTGCCGCGCGCGACCAACACGCGTAACCGTCGCGAGGCCGCGGCGGGCAAGCAAGGCGGAAGAACCGTTGAAATTCAACGACTTATCGGACGCGCTCTACGCGCTGGCGTAGATCGTTCGGCGCTTGGCGAGCGTCAGATCGTCGTCGATTGCGATGTGATCCAGGCCGATGGCGGCACGCGTTGCGCCTCGATCACCGGCGGTTGGGTCGCGCTGCGTCTCGCAGCGAACAAGTTGATGAAATCGGGCGCCTGCACCTCGGATCCGCTGCTCGACCATGTCGCAGCCTTGTCCTGCGGCATTTATGCGGGCCAGCCGGTGGCCGATCTCGACTATGCCGAGGATAGCGAAGCGGGCACCGACGGGAATTTCATCATGACCGGGCGTGGCAAGCTCATCGAAGTGCAGATGTCGGCCGAAGGCGCGACCTTCTCGCGCGAGCAGATGGATCGGCTTCTCGATCTGGCCGAGGAAGGCGCGGCGAAGCTCGTGGAAGCGCAGAAAGCGGCGATCGGATGAGGAGCTTCACCGAGAAGAAGCTGCTGGTCGCGACCCATAACGCTGGGAAGCTCGAGGAGATCAAAGCTATCCTCGCGCCTTTTGGCGTCGAGGTGGTTGGCGCGAAGGAAATGAACCTACCCGAGCCGGAAGAGACCGAGAGCACCTTCGTCGGCAACGCCCGGATCAAGGCGCACGCCGCTTCCAAGACGACGGGCCTGCCCGCCTTGGCTGACGATTCCGGGATTGAAGTGGACTGTCTCGACGGGGCGCCGGGCGTTTATACCGCCGATTGGGCGACGACCCCGAACGGTCGCGATTTCACCATGGCGATGGAGAAGACGTGGAAGGCTTGCGACGATATCGAGGCCCCCTCGCCCCGGACTGCGCGGTTCCGCTCGACGCTGGTTCTCGCCTGGCCCGACGGGCATGACGAAGTGTTCGAAGGCCGCGCCGAGGGTCAACTGGTCTGGCCGATGCGCGGCGCGCTTGGCCATGGCTACGACCCGATGTTCCAGCCCGAGGGCTACGATCTCACCTTCGCGGAGATGGACCCCGCGCAGAAGAACGAGATTTCGCACCGTGCGGACGCTTTCCGCAAATTCGTTACGGTATTCGAGGCGAAATGATCGAGGATTGGCGGCACGGGGGGTTCGGCCTCTACCTTCACTGGCCGTTCTGTGCCGCCAAATGTCCTTATTGCGACTTCAATTCGCATGTCGCGACCGCCATCGACCAAAAACGATGGCTCTCTGCTTATCTCAGCGAACTCGACCGCTATGCCGCTCAGACCGAAGGCCGGATCCTCAACACGGTTTTCTTCGGTGGCGGCACTCCATCGCTAATGGATCCCGAGATCGTCGCCGCGATCATCGAACGCATTCGCAGAAACTGGCAAACCAGCAACGATTTCGAGATTACCCTCGAAGCAAACCCCACAAGTGTCGAATCCGGGCGGTTTAGAGCCTTTTCCAAGGCTGGCGTGAACCGCGTCTCGATGGGGATGCAGGCGCTGAATGACGAAGATCTGCGTCGTTTGGGCCGGATGCACTCGGTCGCAGAAGGCCAGAAAGCCTTCGACATTGCGCGCAAGCAATTCGACCGTGTGAGCTTCGATCTGATCTACGCGCGCCAGCACCAGTCGATCGAAGATTGGAAGTCAGAGCTGGACGAGGCGCTGCGAATGGCAGTCGACCACCTCTCCCTCTATCAGCTGACCATTGAACCCGGCACCGTGTTCGGTGCGCGGCACGATGCAGGCAAGCTCCGCGGCATTCCGGAGGACGATATCTCCGCCGAAATGTATTTTGCGACGCAGGAAATTTGCGAGAAGCACGGCCTCCCCGCCTATGAAATCTCGAACCACGCCCGTCCGGGCGCCGAGAGCCGACATAACCTGATTTACTGGCGTTATGGGGACTATATCGGCATCGGTCCCGGCGCGCATGGGCGCCTGACCGAAAATGGTGTCCGTCACGCCACCGATACGCTCAAACAACCCGGCGCCTGGCTTGCGCAGGTGGAAAAAACCGGTGCCGGAGAGAATGAACGCGCCGCCCTGCCCCGCGAAGAGCAGGCAATCGAGTATCTTCTATTCGCGCTACGCCTCTCCGAAGGGCTCGAGATGGAACGGTTCAACATGATCTCGCGTTCACCGCTCGACGAGGCGACGATGCGCCATCTTGAGGATATCGGCATGATCGAGAGAAAGAACGGATTTCTGCGCGCGACGGATCAAGGCCGCCCGGTCCTGAACGCCATCATTCGCGACCTGATCCCCTGATGCGCATCGTCTGGCTCACGCTTGGCATCGTCTCGACCGCCATCGGTATCATCGGGCTGTTTCTGCCGCTTGTCCCTACCGTTCCCCTGATGCTTCTAGCGACGTTCTGCTTCGCGCGGTCCTCCGATCGCCTGCACAACTGGATCATCACCCATCCGCGTTTCGGGCCACAGGTCATCGACTGGCGGGAACGGCGTGCTATCGCGAAACGCGCAAAAATCGCGGCAACAGTGTCTGTTTTCGCGGCTTTTGGCCTGTCGTTAGCCTTCCGGTTGCCAGTCGGCATCCTAGCGATTCAGGGGATTACGCTGCTCGGCGTTCTGATTTTCATCTGGACCCGCCCGAATAGCTGATTAGCCGTTGCTGAGCATTTGGCAAAGACGGTCGAGCTCCTCCAGATCACCGTAGGAAATCGTGATCTTACCGCTTCCGTTGCTCGTGTGATCGATCGCGACCTTCATCCCGATCGTCGCGGAAAGATCGCCTTCGAGCGCGCGCGTATCGGCATCCTTCTGGGGCTTCGGACGCGCCTTGCGCTCTTCCCCACCCTGCTGCTTTTTAGCGAGCTTTTCGACATCGCGCACCGACAGCGTCTTTGCCACGGCTTGCCGGGCCAGACCGACCGGATCCTCAGCGGTAATCATCGCCCGCGCATGACCAGCGGAGAGCTTCCCCTCACGCAGGTAACCCTGCACTTCTTCGGGAAGTTGCAGCAGACGCATCAGGTTGGCGATATGACTACGGCTTTTCGACAGCGCCTCGGCCAGCTTTTCTTGTGTGTGGCCGAAGCGGCTCATCAATTGCTTGTAGGCCAGTGCTTCTTCCAACGCGTTGAGGTCGGCGCGTTGAATATTCTCGATAATCGCGACTTCAAGAACTTCCGTGTCGTTGAACTCGCGAATGATGACCGGAAGCTGGTGCAGCTTGGCCATCTGCGACGCGCGCCACCGGCGTTCACCGGCCACGATCTCATAATGATCCGGCTTCGTCGGGTGTTTGCGCACGATAAGCGGCTGAATCACGCCTTTTTCGCGGATCGACGCCGCCAGTTCTTCCAGGGCGGCGGGCTCGAAATCGCGACGCGGCTGGTCCGGGTTCGGCTCGATCTTCTCGACCGGCACATATTGCTCCGGCCGGCGCGGCGATGCCGTCGTCTCAGCCGGGTTCAGATCGACATCCGCCATCAAAGCCGACAAACCGCGTCCCAATCCACGCTTTTCGCGTTCTTTCGCCATGCTCACACCGCCTTTACCAATTCGTGCCGCGACATCAATTCGGTCGCCAGGTTTCGATAGGCCACCGCTCCGCGCGAGCTGCTGTCATAGTTGAGCACCGGCATCGCGTAGGAAGGCGCCTCGGAGACCCGCACGTTCCGGGGAATCATCGTACGGAAAACCAGCTCACCCAAGGTCGCGCGCGCATCCGCCTCCACCTGCTGCGAGAGATTGTTCCGCACGTCATACATCGTGAGAACGATCCCTTCTATCCGCAGGTTTCGATTTGCGCTGAGCCGGATCTCCCGGATCGTCAGCATCAGCTGCGAAAGCCCTTCGAGCGCGAAGAATTCCGCCTGAAGCGGCACCAGCACCGAATGCGATGCGACCATCGCGTTGATGGTCAGCAGGCTAAGGCTGGGCGGGCAGTCGATCAATATATAGTCGAAGCCATAGGTATCGACATCAGGATGTCGTAGCGCGTCATGCAGAAGAAAGCTGCGCTTTTCGGTCGAAACGAGCTCCATATCGGCCGAGGACAGGTCCGTTGTCGCTGGACAGAGGTAAAGACCGTCGATTTCCGTCTTGTGCAAGACTGACGAAACCGGCGCATCCTCGATCAGAAGATCATAGGTCGTCAGTTCGCGGTCATCAGGTTCGATTCCGAGCCCCGTCGACGCGTTCCCCTGCGGATCCAGGTCGATAAGAAGCACCTTCCGCCCGGCCTCGACGAGCCCGGCAGCGAGGTTGATCGCCGTTGTCGTCTTGCCCACGCCGCCCTTCTGGTTCGCAATCGCAATAATTTTCGGTTCGTTTGCGCGAATTGGGTCAGACACGCTCGGCTCCGTGGATTTTCAGGACAACACTGTTTGGATCGCTGAGGCTTTCGATCGCCTCGTGGTCAAAGGACCAGCTTTCCCGCGCCTGCGCAAGTTCTTCCTGCCAGCGTGCGCCTTTCGGAAAGAGAGCCGTCCCGTCAGGCTTCAGATGTGGCGCGGTGAATTCCAACAATTTTGGCAGGCTAGCGAGAGCACGGGCAGAAACGACGTCCGCGTCCAGCGGAGCGATTTCTTCGATTCTCTGCGCGATAACGCGGGTATTGAGCGACAATTCGCGACTGACCGTCGAGAGGAACGCAGATTTGCGAAGATCCGACTCGACGAGAACCACTTGCCTCTCGGGTTCTTTTTCTGCCGACAAAACCGCGATCACCAGGCCTGGAAACCCTCCCCCTGCCCCGAAATCCGCCCATATCTGCGCATTTTCAGGCGCCATCGCGAATATTTGGGCCGAATCGAGGAAGTGGCGCGACCACATATCCTCCAAGGTCGATTTCGCGACGAGGTTGATCGCCGGGTTCCATTTCTTCAGGAGGACTTCGTAGGCTAGGAGCTTATCCAGTGTTTCACGTGAAACATCGAATCGCTTCGCAAACTCCTCGGCTTCGGGCGTCGTCATGCAGAGCGTTCCCGCTTTGACTGCCGCAGGCGCGCTAAGATCAAGGTTAGCGCAGCCGGCGTCACTCCATCTATACGCCCCGCCTGACCTAAAGTCTTGGGCATCGCGCGCTGAAGCTTCGCCTTCAGCTCGTTCGAAAGCCCTTGCAAAGAATCGAAATTGAAATCTTCGGGGATTTCCCAGCCCTCATCGCGCTTGAGAGAGGCCGCGTCGACCTCCTGACGCGCCACGTAATTCGCGTAAAGCGCATCGATCGACAATTGCCGCGCGGCATCTTCGGAAAGATTTTTCAGTTCCGGAAGCGCCTCCTGCAATGCGGGCATTGTGATATCCGGGAAGGACAAGAGATCGAACGCCGTCCGGCGAGTCCCATCCTCGTTAACCTTGAACCCCTTCTCCTTCGCTTCCTTCGGCGTAAGCGAAATCGACCGCAATAATTCGCCTCCAGCCGCAAGCTCGGCGGACTTCTTTTCAAACTGCGCACGGCGCGCTTCGCCAACGCAGCCAATCTCGATCCCCATCCCGGTCAGACGTTGGTCGGCGTTATCAGCCCGCAGCGACAGGCGGAATTCGGCGCGCGAGGTAAACATCCGGTAAGGTTCGGTAACGCCGCGTGAGGTCAGGTCGTCAATCATCACGCCGATATAGCTTGACGTCCGGCTGAATTGCACCGGTTCGCCCGACTTGGCGGAAGACGCCGCATTCAACCCCGCGACCAAACCTTGGGCGGCGGCTTCCTCATATCCTGTAGTTCCGTTTATCTGTCCCGCAAGATATAGGCCGGGCACGGCGCGCAACTGCAGCGTCCCGTCCAGTGCCCGCGGATCGACATAGTCATATTCGATCGCGTAACCGGGTTGCAGAATCTTCGCCTTTTCCAGACCGAAGATCGAATGGACGTAATCTTCCTGAACATCGACAGGTAGCGAAGTCGAAATCCCGTTCGGATAGACCGTGTCGTCGTCCAGCCCTTCCGGTTCAAGAAAGATCTGATGCGAATCCTTGTCGGCAAAACGGACGACCTTGTCTTCGATAGACGGGCAATAGCGAGGGCCAACCCCAGAAATATGCCCGCCATACATTGCTGAGCGGTCGAGATTGCCCCGGATGATGTCGTGAGTCCGCCCATTCGTATGGGTGATCCCGCAGGAAATCTGCCGCACTTCGGGCGACCGGTTAAGGAAGGAAAACATCACCGGATGATCATCGCCCGGCTGGCTCTCCAATTTTTCCCAAGCGATCGTCTTCCCATCCAGCCGCGGCGGCGTACCGGTTTTCAGACGGCCCATCGGCAGCTCCATCGCATAAAGCCGCTCTGCGAGTGCACGCGACGGCCTATCCCCGATGCGACCTCCTGGACGCTGCTGATCGCCGATATGAATCACCCCATTCAGGAACGTTCCCGAAGTCAGGATCGCCGAATGACAGCTAAGCGCTACGCCATCTGCAAGCATCACGCCGGTCACACGACCGCTTTTGATGCTCAGGTCGGTCACTTCCCCTTCGATCACATCAAGATTGGGTTGCGCCGCAGTCACCCTCTGGGCGGCCTCACGGTAGAGTTTGCGATCCGCCTGAGCGCGGGGACCCTGCACCGCTGGCCCTTTACGTCTGTTAAGAAGGCGAAATTGAATCCCAGCCGCATCGGCGAGCCGCCCCATAACGCCATCCATCGCGTCGATCTCGCGCACCAAATGGCCTTTTCCAAGCCCACCAATCGCGGGATTGCACGACATTACCCCGATCGCATCAGCGCGCAGGGTCACCAAGGCCACCTGCACGCCCATCCGGGCGGCCGCGTGGGCTGCCTCGGTTCCGGCGTGCCCGCCTCCGATCACGATGACGTCGTAATGTTTCACGTGAAACACTCCTTACTTTCCGATGCAGAAGCTCGAGAAAATCTCGTCCAACAGGTTCTCGACATCCACCCGCCCGAGCAACGCTTCCAGCGCCCAAGCCGCCTGGCGCAGTGATTCCGCTGCCAGCTCGCTCCGGTCGGACCCGCGCAATACCTCATCTCGCGCCGATTCCAAAGCCCCGAATGCACGTTGCATTGCAACCCGGTGTCGCTCGCGCGTCATCACGCCGGCACCCTCACCAAGCCCGGACAGCCTTTCTTCGATTGCGGAGATAAGTTCTGCCAGACCTGCTCCTGTTTTCCCGGACACGTTCAGCCCGTCATGCTCGGCGATATCCGATTTGCCATGCACCACCAGATCGCCCGGTTCTGGCGCGATCAAAGGTACTTCTTCGCCGTCGAGCAGGAAGACGCGCAGGTCGGATTGCCGGGCGCGTTCCAGAGCCCGCTCCACCCCGATCGCTTCCACGACATCGTCGGTTTCGCGCAGGCCAGCGGTGTCGAGCAAGGTCACCGCCTGCCCGCCGATTTCCATTCGCACCTCGATGACGTCGCGCGTCGTGCCTGCGAATTCGGAGGTGATCGCGGCTTCGCGCCCTGCGAGCGCGTTGAGTAAGGTTGATTTCCCAGCATTCGGACGCCCGACAATCGCGACCTCAAACCCTTCGCGGATCCGTTCCGCCGCACCGATCCGGCGTAACTCATCGCGAATTCCGGCTGCTACCGCGTCGATCAGCTCCAACACCTCGGGCGAAACATCGACCGGAACTTCCTCATCCGCGAAGTCGATCGTCGCTTCGATCAACGCCCCCGCCCGGATCAAGTTCGCCCGCCAATCCTCGACCAGAGCGCCAACCGCGCCTGACAAAACCTTCAACGCTTGTTTGCGCTGCGCCTCTGTCTCAGCCTCGATCAGATCGGAAAGTCCTTCGACCTGTGCCAGATCGAGCCGTTCGTTCTCCAACGCCCGCCGGGTAAATTCACCAGGTTCCGCAAGCCGCAACCCGTCGATCTGTCCAAGCGCACGCAAGACAGCCGAGACCGTCGCGATCGCCCCGTGGATATGCAGCTCCGCGACCTCTTCGCCGGTAAAGCTGGCCCCATTCTCAAAGCACAGCACCACCGCCTCGTCGAGTTCCTCACCCGCGAGCCGCAGCCTGCGCAGCCCGGCAAGGCGCGGCTCCGGCAAGGTTCCCGCCAGTTCCCGCGCCGCATACCAGGCTTGCGGTCCTGAAATACGAATGACGGCCACGCCCGCTTTTCCGCGGGCCGTGGCCAGAGCATAGATCGTGTCCATAGCAATCCTCTTCCGTGCGGAAGATAGGACGGCCTCAGCCGTTCATCGAGTCGAAGAATTCCGAGTTCGTTTTGGTCTGCTTGAGCTTCGAGATTAGGAACTCGATCGCATCGGTCGTACCCATCGGATTCAGGATGCGGCGCAGAAGGTATGTTTTCTGAAGATCCTTCTGATCGACGAGCAGATCCTCTTTCCGGGTGCCGGATTTGAGGATGTCCATCGCCGGGAAGACACGCTTGTCGGCAACCTTGCGGTCCAGCACAATCTCCGAGTTACCGGTGCCCTTGAATTCTTCGAAGATGACCTCGTCCATCCGCGAGCCGGTATCGATCAGCGCGGTCGCGATAATGGTCAGCGAGCCGCCCTCTTCGATGTTCCGCGCAGCCCCGAAGAACCGCTTCGGACGCTGCAGCGCGTTCGCGTCGACACCGCCGGTCAGCACCTTGCCCGAGCTCGGCACGACGGTGTTGAAGGCGCGGCCCAAACGGGTAATAGAATCCAGCAAAATAACGACATCGCGCTTATGCTCGACAAGGCGCTTGGCCTTTTCGATGACCATATCGGACACCGCAACGTGGCGCGTCGCCGGTTCGTCGAAGGTCGAAGAGATCACCTCGCCCTTCACCGAACGCTGCATGTCGGTGACTTCTTCCGGTCGTTCGTCGATCAGCAGAACGATCAGGTAGCATTCCGGGTGGTTACGCTCGATCGAGGTCGCGATGTTCTGCAGCAGAACTGTCTTACCGGTCCGCGGCGGGGCGACGATCAGCGAACGCTGGCCTTTCCCGATCGGCGCGACGAGGTCGATGATCCGGGCCGAACGGTCCTTGATCGTCGGATCCTCGATTTCCATCTTCAGGCGCTCATCGGGATAGAGCGGCGTGAGGTTGTCGAAAGCGACCTTGTGGCGCGCCCTTTCCGGCTCCTCGAAGTTGATCCGCTCAACCTTCGTTAACGCGAAATACCGCTCGTTCTCGCCGGGGGCGCGGATCACGCCTTCAACGGTATCGCCGGTGCGCAGGCTGTGCTGGCGGATCATGTCGGGCGAGACGTAGATATCGTCGGGACCCGGCAGATAGTTAGCCTCGGTCGAACGCAGGAAGCCGAAACCATCCTGCAGAACTTCGAGGACGCCATCGCCACCGATGACCCAATCATCCTCGGCATGCTCCTTCAGGATCGAGAACATCATCTCGCCCTTGCGCATGGTCGAGGCGTTTTCGATCTCCCATTCTTCGGCCAGCGCCAGAAGTTCCTTCGGGCTCTTGGCTTTCAAGTCGGAGAGATTGAGGCGTTCATCGCTCATCGGATTACCTGCAGCTGGCGCCTCACCAGAGCGATGGGCGCAAAGATTCGTCTTGTCTCAGAAAAACCGGTCGGCCAGGACGGCCGGGGCTTGGCGAGGCAGATAAGCGCAAAGCGTCGCTGAGTCAACGAAAGTCAGAATTTCACGATCACCGACGCGACGATAACGATCATGAAGATCGTCGGGATCTCGTTCATCATGCGGTAGTAGCGCCCGCTGCGGTTCGCCCTGCCCTCTGCAAGCGCCTTGCGTTCCTTCGCGCACCACATGTGGAACCAGGTCATGCCGAGAACGGCGGCTGCCTTCGTCCACGGCCAGATGCTCGACCAATCGACGATCCCCGGCGTGAAGACCAGCATCAGGCCGAAGAACCAGCTCGCGATCATCCCCGGGTTCATGATGGCCTTGAGAAGAAGCCGTTCCTGATGCCGGAACAGAAGCTCCTGGTCGCTATCGCGCTCCATGCCCGCCTTGTTCAGCCCCTCGACGTGGTAAACGTAAAGCCGCGGCAAATAAAACAAGGCCGCCATCCATGTGATGATCGCCATCACGTGGAGCGCTTTGATCCACAAATACCAAGTGCTCAGGAAATCGGTCATCTCGCCTCCGGCTGACAGCTGCCATCATCTTCAAAAAAGATTCTTTAAAGAAAAAGATGATGATGATGTAGGGCCTGTTGATGATGTGGATTAACACTTTATCAAGAGTTTCTCCACAGGCGGAAAACATCTGGCGGGAAGGAATCTTTCGGCTGGCTAGTTTCTCCTAAAACATTGATACTGCGTGTTTATCTATCAGAGAGTCTCAACGTCATCCTGTGGATAACTCTTTGGAGAAAATTGTGAAGTCCCCACCGTGTCCCCAACGGCTCGAATCCGACTTCCACAGGTGGACAAGTTTCGCAAATCTGCCATGAAACGTGCCGATCCGGTGGAGTAATCCGCCGATCCACGTTATGCCCAATTCGACCCCGAGACTTCTGCGCCTGCTTATCCACAAGTTCATGAACATCCTCCTTGCCTCCGCTTCAGAAATCCGCGCGCAACTTCTGCGCAACGCCGGTCTGTCGGTGACGGTCGCGCCCGCGCGCATTGACGAGGACACGATCAGGCGGAGTTTGGAGGCCGAAGAGGCAAAGCCGCGCGATGTCGCGGACCTTCTCGCCGAGATGAAGGCTGCGAAACTGTCGGCGCGCCATCCCGGAGAACTGGTGGTCGGCGCGGATCAGGTTCTGGAGCTTAAAGGCACGGTCTTGTCGAAGCCGGAGACACCGGAGGACGCGAAATCGCAGTTGCGTGCCCTCTCCGGCCAAACCCACAAACTGCTTTCCGCGATGGTTGCGATCCGGGATGGCGAGCCGCTCTGGCGCCATGTGGGCGAAGTTCGTCTGACGATGCATGAGCTTACTGAGCCCTTCATCGACGATTACGTCGCCCGGAACTGGGAGAGCATCCGCTGGTCCGTGGGCAGCTACAAGCTCGAGGAGGAAGGCGTGCGTCTTTTCTCCCGCGTCCAAGGCGATTATTTTGCCGTCCTGGGCCTTCCCTTGATCGAATTCCTTAACTGGCTTCATGCCCGAGGAGATTTCACGACATGACGGATCATCCGCGCATTCCCCTCGCTGGCGTCATCGGATCGCCGGTCGCGCATTCGCGCTCGCCGCTCCTGTTCCGCACATGGTTTGCAGAATACGGGATCGAAGGGTTCTATGTTCCGATGGATGTGGCCAGTGATGATCTGGAAACCGTGCTTCGGACCTTGCCCAAGGCGGGGTTCGTCGGCACGAATGTGACGATCCCGCACAAGATCCGCGCGCTCGAGATTGCCGATGTCATCTCCGATCGCGCGGCCCTAATCGGCGCTGCGAATACCTTGGTGTTCCGCCCGGATGGCAAGATTTACGCAGATAATACAGATGGTTACGGTTTCATCGCTAATCTGAGGCAGAATGCGCCGAACTGGGACCCGAAGTCTGGCCCGGCCGCCGTTCTCGGTGCAGGCGGCGCTGCGCGCGCCATCGTCGCTTCGCTTCTGGAAAGCGGAGCGCCGGAAATCCGTATCTCGAACCGGACGCGGGCGCGTGCCGATGCGCTGCGTCAGGAATTCGGGGCGCGTCTGGTCGTTTACGATTGGGTGCGGGCGGGCAATATGCTCGAAGATGCGGCGACGGTGGTGAACACGACGTCGCTCGGTATGATAGGCAAGTCGGAGTTTCGCGTTCCGCTCGATGCATTGCGTCCCAGCGCGACTTGCTGTGATCTCGTGTATACACCTCTTAAGACCAAATTTCTCACCGAGGCCGAAGACGCGGGATGCACCGTGGTCGACGGGCTTGGCATGCTTTTGCATCAAGCCGTCCCGGGATTTGAGCGTTGGTTCGGCCAGCGCCCGGAAGTCGGCGAAACCGTCCGCAACGCGGTGCTCGGGGGATGAGCAAGCCTTTCCTGCTCGGTCTGACCGGCTCCATCGGGATGGGGAAATCCACGACCGCCGCGATGTTCGCCGAGGCCGGCGTGCCCGTGTGGGATGCGGATCAGACGGTGCATGATCTCTATGCGAAGGATGGTGCGGCCGTTGCGCCGATCGCCGCCGCTTTTCCCTCTGCGATCAAGGCGGGCGCAGTGGATCGGGTGGAGCTGAAAAAACTGCTCGCGAACGACAAAACGGCTCTAAACCGCGTTGAAGAGATCGTTCACCCACTCACGACGGCCTCTCGTAGCCAGTTCATCGCGGATCACTCAGAGGCGGATCTGATCCTCCTCGACATCCCTCTTTTGTTCGAAACCGGGGCTGATGCTGCTTGCGATGCCACTCTTGTCGTTTCCGCGCCGGCGGAGGTTCAGCGCGCGCGCGTCCTGGAGCGGCCCGAGATGACCGAGGCGCAGCTCGATTTCATCCTGTCGCGACAGATGCCGGACGCAGAGAAACGCCGCCGCGCGACCTTCATCATCGAAACCGTCGATCTTGAGCAGACCCGCCAAGATGTGCGAAACCTGATCGCGCAGATCAGGGGTGAGCAAAATGCGTGAAATCGTTCTCGATACCGAAACCACGGGTTTCGAGCCGGAAGACGGCGATCGGATCGTCGAGATCGGCGCGGTTGAGCTGTTCAATCACATGCCCACCGGTAACACCTATCATCAATACATTAACCCCGAGCGCTCGATGCCGCAGGAAGCCTTCCAAGTGCATGGATTGGGCGACGAATTCCTGTCGGACAAGCCCAAATTCGCCCAGATCGGCCTCGATTTCCTGAATTTCATCGGCACGGACTCGGTTCTCGTGATCCACAACGCCAAGTTCGACATGAAATTTCTGAATGCCGAGCTTCGCTGGGCCGGAATGCCGCTAATCCCGGATGAACGCGCACTCGATACGCTCGCGATGGCACGGCGTAGATTTCCTGGCTCGCCCGCGACGCTCGACGCGCTGTGCCGTCGTTTCGGCATCGACAACTCGTCGCGGACTTTGCACGGCGCGCTGCTCGACAGTGAGATTTTGGCTGAGGTTTACCTTGAGCTGATTGGCGGTCGGCAGCCGGGCTTTGGACTGCAACCCGTTGAAACCGGTCAGAAATTGCAAGCCGGCGCAAATCAAGGCTGGCGTCCGAAGCCCCGTCCGGAGCCCCTGCCCCCACGTTTGACTGCTGAAGAAGCCGAAGCCCATGCTGCCTTTGTCGCCAAGCTGGGGGAAGCGGCGATCTGGAACCGTTACGACTGACGTCGGCGCCTTTTCTATCAAAATAAACAAGTTTCCCATTTAACCGAGCGTCAACCTCCCTTAAATCGGGGGCTTCTTAGGGAGAGAGCGGGAGTACCGTCCATGCTGGACCTGACTGAAATGCGTGCCACGCTGGCCGAGACCTATGATCTTGCGCCGTCCATAGAGCTGGCCGAGGAAATGCACGAGATCCACGCAAAGATGGATCGCGTTATCCCCCTTCCGGATTTCGCGCGTTACGCGCCGTATATCCGCGCAATCAACCAGTTGAAGAGAGAGAAGAACGCGGTAATTCTTGCTCACAACTACATGACGCCGGAAATCTACCACGGCGTGGCAGATGTAGTAGGTGATAGTCTGCAGCTTGCTATCGAAGCGACCAAAGTTCAGGCGGGCACGATCGTCCAATGCGGCGTGCACTTCATGGCCGAAACGTCAAAAATACTGAACCCGGCCAAGACCGTCCTGATCCCAGATATGAAAGCCGGCTGCTCGCTGGCGGAGTCGATCACCGCTGACGGCATTGCGGAGATGCGCTCGAAATACCCGGGCGCGCCCGTGGTAAGCTACGTTAACACAACAGCCGAGGTGAAAGCTGCGTCCGACATCTGCTGCACCTCGTCCAACGCCGCGCAGATCGTGCGGGCGATGGAGAGTGACACGGTCATCATGACCCCGGACCAGTACCTTGCGCAGAACGTCGCGAACGAGGTTCCCGAGAAGAATGTGGTTTGGTGGGAAGGTTCGTGCATCGTCCACGAGCAGTACACTGCCAAGGATATCAGTGACTTCCGCGCGATGCACCCAAATACCCGGATCATCGCGCACCCGGAATGCCCGCCGGACGTTGTCGCGGCCTCCGATTTCTCGGGCTCGACGTCGGGGATCATTAAATACGTCGAAACCAACAAGCCGAAAGAGGCCATGTTGGTGACGGAATGCTCGATGGCATCCAACATCGCCGACGCGCTACCGGAAGTAGATTTTGTGGGTCCGTGCAATATGTGCCCCTACATGAAGAAAATCACGCTCGAAAAAATCCTGTGGTCGCTGCATACCGGGACCGAGGAAGTGATCGTCGACCCGCAGATTGCCGAGAAAGCGCGCGTCGCGGTCGAGCGGATGATCGAACTCTCCCGGACGCTGGCGAAGTGATCGAAACGCAGCGGATCGTCATCGTCGGCGCGGGCTTGGGCGCACTTTACGCGGCCCTAAGCCTCGCGCCCCGCCCCGTTCTCATCATCTCGCCGGAAACTCTGGGCGAAGGCGCATCATCGGCTTGGGCCCAGGGGGGTGTCGCGGCGGCGATGTCGGTCAGCGACACGCCTGCGGCACATGCACGCGACACGATGATCGCCGGAGCAGGCACTGTTTCACCGCAAATCGCCCATTTGGTCACCGAAGAAGCACGTCAGCACATCCTCGCACTGACCGAACTCGGAACGCCCTTCGATCGCGATCCCGAGGGCGACTACGTGATGTCGCGCGAGGCAGCGCACAGTCACGCGCGGGTCGTGCGGGTGAAAGGCGATCAGGCGGGTCGCGAGATCATGCAAACTCTCGTCGCGGCGGTCCGGCAGGCACCTTCGGTTCAGGTTCTCGAAGGCGTCCTGGCCACGTATCTGGAGACCGAAGACGGCCGCGTGACCGGCGTGTGGATCGAACGCGCATTTGAGCCTTCAGGGCCCGTTCTGATGAAAAGCCCGGCGGTTTTGCTTGCGGGCGGCGGGTCCGGCGGGCTGTTTTCCGTTACGACAAACCCGCCTCGGATCCGTGGGCAGGTCATCGGGATGGCTGCGCGCGCTGGCGCGCGGATCGCCGATCCGGAATTCGTACAGTTCCACCCGACCGCGATCGCCAGTGGCGAAGACCCTGCCCCGCTCGCGACCGAAGCGCTGCGCGGTGAAGGTGCAATACTCGTTAACGCGGATGGCGAGCGCTTCATGCTCTCCGTTCATCCCGACGCGGAGCTTGCTCCGCGCGATATTGTGGCCCGGGCGGTTTACCTGGAGCGACAGGCCGGGCGCGAACCCGCTTTGGATACGCGTGCAGCCCTAGGGGCCGAAGTCCTGACCCGCTTCCCCGCCGTTGCCGAAGCCTGCGAACGGGCCGGAATAGACCCTGTTTCAGGCGTCATCCCCGTTGCGCCGGCCGCACATTATCATATGGGCGGAGTGGATACCGATACGGAGGGACGCAGTTCGCTCGACCGGCTCTGGGTTTGCGGCGAAGCCTCGTCGACCGGGCTGCATGGCGCGAACCGCCTGGCGTCGAACGGGTTGCTTGAGGCCTTGGTTTTCGCACGGATTTGCGCTGTCGGTATCGCTGCTGAGCTTGGAGATATCGCCGACGCTGAGCCGGTAACCCCCGCGTTTCCCGACGGCGATGTCCCGGTGAACGAGGCAGCCGTGCAGGTGCTGCGCAACGCGATGACCGATGGTGTCGGTGTCGTGCGGGATGCGGAGGGATTGAAGGCGGCCCTGCGCGTCATTGCGAAGATCGAGGCGGAGGCCCGCACGGAAACGATGCGGAACATGACCGCGACGGCCACGTTGATCGCTGCAGCGGCGCTTGCGCGCGAAGAGAGCCGCGGCGGCCATTTCCGTTCCGATTTTCCGGACATGGACCCTAAATTGGCGAAAAGAACGAAAATCACGCTGGAGGAGGCGCTGAAAATTCGCGCCGCAGCCCTGGAGGACTGATATGTTGCCCGATTTGCTGATCGAACCGATTGTCCGCGCCGCGCTGGTCGAAGACCTTTCGCCCATGGGCGACGCGACGACGAAGGCGGTGATTCCGGCGGGCAAAACCTATTCCGCGCGACTGAAAGCGCGGGAAGATGGCGTCGCTTCAGGGATGCAGGTCGCTGCGATGGCGTTTCGACTGGTCGATCCGACGTTGCGCGTCTCTATACTGATCGCGGATGGCAAACCGTGCCAAGCCGGGGAGACCTTGCTGACGGTCGATGGCTCGGCCGCGTCGATCCTGATGGCGGAGCGGGTGGCGCTGAATTTCGCGGGACGCCTCAGCGGGATTGCCACGAAAACCGCGAGCTTCGTCGCGAAAACCGAAGGCACGAAGGCGCGTATCACTTGCACCCGGAAGACCACCCCGGGTCTACGCGCGCTCGAGAAAGCAGCGGTGACCCATGGCGGCGGTTTCAACCATCGTTACGGCCTGTCGGACGCGATCCTGATCAAGGATAACCATATTGCGGCCGCCGGGAGCGTGCGCGCAGTGCTCGAAGCAGCGAAAGTGGCGCGCAGTCACATGATGCGGATCGAGCTGGAAGTCGACACGCTGCGCCAGATGGAAGAGGCGCTGAAAATCGGTGGCGCCGATGTCATCCTGCTCGACAATATGGACAGCGCGGAGCTGCGTGCGGCCGTGGCGCTTAATGCGGGCCGCGTCGTACTGGAAGCCTCGGGGAACATGACGCTCGAGCGGATTGCCGAAGTGGCAGCGACCGGCGTGGATTACATCTCTTCCGGTGCGCTCACCCATTCGGCGCGGACGCTCGATCTGGGCCTCGATTTCTGAGAATTCAGCCGAGATAGTCTCTGAATTCGGCGCGAACGGCCTCGTAGACCGAGCGTTTGAAGGGGACGATCTTCTCGACCAGCTCGTCGAAGGGCATCCACTGCCAGACCGAGAATTCGGGGTGGTCGGTGTCGATGCGCACCTGATCGTCGGAGCCGAGGAAGCGCATCAGGAACCATTTCTGCTCCTGCCCGCGCCAGCGACCGTTCCAGATTTTCGGCACAAGATCGTGCGGCAGGTCGTAGCGTACCCAATCGGAGGTTTTCGCGACGATTTCGACGAGATCGGGGTTCACCCCGGTTTCTTCTTCCAGCTCGCGCAGTGCGGCTTCTTTCGGCTTTTCACCCTTGTCGATCCCGCCCTGCGGCATCTGCCAGGCCGGTCCAGGATTGTCGATGCGCTGGCCCGCGAAGACGAGGCCCGCGGGGTTCATCAGAACGACGCCGACATTGCGGCGGTAAGGAAGTTTAACGATTTCTTCGGGAGTCATATGAAAAAGGGGCCCGAAGGCCCCTTCCCCTCAATTCTGCTGCGTGTCGGTTTTGCTGTCGGCGCTCGGCGCTTCGGCTTGCTGCGTCGACGCGGTGTCAGCCTTGGCTTCCGGCGCGATGGCCGAGAGGCCTTTGATCAGGTCAATCGCGTAGGACATCTGGAAATCTTCCATCCGGCGCTTCGCGGCCTCTTCGGCTTTCGCGCGCTCGTCCTCGGCCTGTTTCTTCTCGTCCTCGGTCATCGAGTCGTTGGTGATTGCACCTTTCAGATCGGCCTCGGAGGTCATCTTGCGGGCGTTGTCGCCTTCAGCGGCCGCCTTATCCTGCGATTTCGGCTGATCGGGCTGCGGCACGACCACGTCGGGGGCAATGCCCAGCGACTGAATCGAACGACCCGACGGCGTGTAGTAGCGCGCGGTTGTCAGACGCATCGCGCCCTCGCCCTGGATCGGCATGACCGTCTGGACCGAGCCTTTGCCGAAGCTCTTGGTGCCGACGACGATCGCGCGGTGATGATCCTGCAGCGCGCCGGTCACGATTTCCGAAGCCGACGCCGAGCCGCCGTTGATCAGCACGACGATCGGCTTGCCGTTGGCCATGTCGCCCGCGGTCGCGTTGAAGCGCTCGCTATCCTGCGGGTTCCGACCGCGGGTGGAGACGATCTCACCCTTGTCGAGGAACGCATCCGCCGTCTTGATCGCCTGCGTCAGAAGACCGCCGGGGTTGTTGCGCAGGTCGATGATGAAGCCGTCGACCTTGTCCATGCCGCCGACCTCTTTCACCTGCTCCTTGATCGAGGATTCGAGGTTCGGGAAGGTCTGGTCGTTGAAGGTGGTGATGCGCAGAATGACGGTATCGCCGTCATGGCGCCCCTTCACGGCGGTCAGCTTGATCGTGTCGCGGGTCAGCGTGACGTCGAACGGATCCTGCTCGCCTTCGCGGACGATGGTCACGGTGATGTCCGAGCCGACCGGCCCACGCATCTTGTCGACTGCCTGATCGAGCGGGATACCCATCAGGGACTCGCCATCGACCGCGGTGATGAAATCGCCGGACTGAATGCCGGCTTCGGCCGCGGGCGTACCGTCCATCGGCGAAACCACCTTCACGAAGCCGTCTTCCTGCGTGACCTCGATACCGAGACCGCCGAACGAACCGCGCGTCTGCACGCGCATATCGCTGTAATCGGAAGGCGGCAGGTAGCTTGAATGCGGGTCGAGAGAGCTGAGCATGCCGTTGATTGCGGCTTCGATCAGCTTCTTGCTATCGACCGGCTCGACATAGTCCTGGCGGATCTTCTCGAAGATGTCGCCGAACAGGTCCAGCTGCTGGTAGACGGTTTCGTTGCGTTTCGTTTCCTCGGCCATCAGCGGCGCCGCGACTTGCGTGGACAGAAGCGCGCCCGCAAGCGTCCCGCCAACCGCTGCCATCATGAACTTTTTCATACTCAACCCTTGTCGTCTTTTGTCTGGATGAACCACGGCGTCGGGTCCACGGGCTTGCCGCCCTCTCTCAGTTCCAAATAAAGCGTCTCGCTGCGATCTGCACCAGCGCCATCTGTCGCCGCCTGCACGAATTCCTTGCCGAATTCCTTCGCTCCCGGCTGAATTCCGCCCATCAAGCCGATGGGCGTGCCCTTTGGCAGCACGTCTCCGACCTCACCATAGACGGTTCCGAGGCCCGCAAGAACCAGAAGATATCCATCTGCGGGTTCGAGGACCATCACATTTCCGTAGTCGAGCAAGGGACCGCGGTATCGGATCGTCGCAGCCCAAGGCGTCGTGACCAGAGATCCCGGCTCACTGGCAATCACGAGGCCGGGACGTTTGATCCCTGCCGCATCCGGTTCGTTGAAGCCACGCAGCACCGAGCCGATAACCGGCAAGTTCAGCGTGCCCTTTGCGCCCGCGAAATCCCCGCGCGGCGGACCGATATCGTTTTCCATATCGCTCAACCCGGTCGCGAAGCCTTCGAGCGTATCGGCGCTTTGCACCAGCGCGGTCAGCTCCTCGGGTTCCTCGAGATAGCGCTGCGGCAGCTTTTCGCGGCGCTCGGAAATGGCCTCCGATAGCGCTGTGCGGGCCTTGGTCACCGAGACCATCCCCTTTTCGAGCGTCTCGCGCGCGTTTTCCTGCAGTTTGCGCAGGGTCGCAATTTCCTCAAGGTGGACGCTCAGCTTCTGCGCCTCGTCCTGCAAGGCGGGCGCGACCGAGGACAGTACCATCCCGGACCGCGCCGAGCCTTCGGGACCGGACGGATGCAGCAGCAGCAGCGGCCCGTCGGATTGCTGCATGGTCGACATGACAGCCAGCAAACTGCCAAGCTCTTCGCGTTTCGCGTCGAAGCCTTGCTTGATCTCGCGCTCGCGGATCGCTGCGCGGCGCAACCCGTCGCGCAGCGCGCTCAGCCCTTGTTCATAGGCATGGATCGTTTTCGTTAGTGCTGCAATGCGATCCGACTTCGACTGCGCCGCGTCGAGCGCGGTGATCGCCTTGCGCAGATCGGCCGAGGCCTTGAGTGCGGCGTCGCCCGATCCGTCCGCCCAAAGCGGCCCGGCCGAAATCAGAAGAGCTGCGAGTGCGGCGCGGATCACGATACGATCAGGCTCTTTCCGGTCATTTCTTCGGGTTGATCGATCTGCATCAGGTCCAGTAGCGTCGGCGCGAGATCCGCAAGCCGTCCGTCGCGCAGCTTGGCGCCCTCCGGCCCGCCAACCAGAGAGACCGGCACGAGGTTCGTGGTATGCGCGGTGTGCGGACCGCCGGTTTCCGGATCGATCATGGTTTCGCAATTGCCGTGATCGGCGGTGATGATCATCGCGCCGCCCGCAGCCTCCAGCGCCTCGACGACGCGGCCGATATCGTGGTCGATCTCTTCCACCGCAGCGATCGCGGCTTTCAGAGAGCCGGTATGGCCGACCATATCGGGGTTGGCGTAGTTCACGATGATCAGGTCGTACCCGGTCTCGATCGCCTCGACGAACTTGTCGGTGACTTCCGGCGCGCTCATCTCGGGCTGCAGGTCATAGGTCGCGACCTTGGGCGATTTCGGCATGTAGCGGTCTTCGCCTTCCCACGGCTCTTCCTTGCCGCCGTTGAGGAAGAAGGTGACGTGCGGATATTTCTCTGTCTCCGCCAAGTGGAATTGGCTAAGCCCTTGTTTTGATATCCACTCTCCGAGCGTGTTGACGATTTCGCGCTTCGGATAGGCGGTCTTCATATAGGCGTTATGCTTGTCGGAATACTCGACCATCCCCAGCAGCGCCGCCCATTTTGGACGCGGGCCGGTCTCGAATTCCGAGAAGTCCGGCTCGCCGATCGCGCGCAGGATTTCGCGCGCGCGGTCGGCGCGGAAGTTGAGGCAGAAGAAGCCATCGCCATCCTTTGCGCCCTCGTAATCGCCGATCACGGTGGGCTTGATGAACTCGTCCATCTCGTCCTTGTCGTAGCTGGCTTCGACCGCGGCCACGGGGGTGTCTGCCCCCTGCCCTTTGCCGTTGATCATCGCGTCATAGGCAAGGCCGACGCGGTCCCAGCGGTTGTCGCGGTCCATCGCGTAATAGCGGCCATCGACGGTGACGACGGTGCAGCCTTTGGGAAGCCGGTCGCAAAGATCCGAAACGAAGGACTTCGCGCTATCGGGGGCGACATCGCGCCCGTCGGTGATCGCGTGGATCAGCACGGGGACGCCTGCCTCCGAGACCATTTTCGCCGCAGCGAGCGTATGTTCGATATGGCCGTGCACACCACCATCCGAGATGACGCCCATCAGATGCGCGCGCCCGCCGCTCTCTTTCATCGTGTCGACGAAGGACAAGATCGCCTGGTTCTCGAAGAAAGAGCCATCCTCGATCGCCAGATCAATCTGGCCCAGATCCATCGCCACCACCCGTCCCGCGCCGATATTGGTGTGGCCGACCTCGGAATTGCCCATCTGACCGCTCGGCAGACCGACATCGGGGCCGAAGGTCACCAGCGTCGATTTCGCCGGGTTGTTCCACAGGACACGGTCGAGGTTCGGGGTGTCGGCCAGCAAGGGCGCGTTGCCTTCGCGCTCCTTTCGCTCGCCAAAGCCATCGAGAATGCACAGGACGACGGGTTTCGGGCGGGTCATGGCGGCCTCCTAATCTGTTGCCCCCTCATACGCCTCGCAGGCCGTCGCGGCAACCGGGGGCATGCGAGGCTCAGGCCTGGAACATGATCCGCCGGGCTTTCTTCTCGTAGCTGAGTATCTCGGTCTGTCGCGTGACCTCGAGCAGCGAGGCGAGCGCCGAGTCGGGCTTTTCCATATAGCGCCGACGCAGGTCCAGCACGACAGCCCCACCGTCCCGGATCACCCGCATCATCAGGTCGAGATAATCGCCGATCGGATAATGGAAGCCGCAGGAAATCAGGCTGGTGACAAGATCGCCGGTGACTCCGTCCAGCGCCTCAGGCTGCTTGACCGGGTTGAGTGTCTCGACCGCGCGGGCGCCATTGTCGCGCAGGAACGCCGCTGCGGCGTCGAGCGAGGCATAGCCTGCACCGGTATCGCTCCAGAAATGATATTGCTCCGGGGTTTCCTCGATATCGATCAGGGTCACGGCGCAATCGTAATCCTTGATCAGCAATGCGTCGTTGAGCCCCTGCCCACAGCCGATGTCGACCACATGGGTCGGACGGCGGCCGGTTTCCTCGAGCGTCTTGCGCAGCGGTAGATACTCGGTGAAGACCTCGGCGAGCGCGCCGCGAAAGATCTCCTCGTTGCGGGTCTCGACTTCTTCGAACGCGGGCCCCCTGTCACCGTCTTCCCAAGCCTTTCGCGCAGTGCCGGAAATCTGGCGCGTGCGCTGGAACCCCAGTAGCATCATTGCCTCGCGGGAAATGGACGCGCCGGATATGTTCATGTCTCGAAGAGTATTCATCGGGCCTGACCTGCTGCACATCATTTTCGGACGCAGCGTAACGTCGTCGTGATGCGGTGCAAGCTGTCGATGGGAGCAGAGGTTAGTGACCTGTCGATCAGACGCGGTGATAGGGTGTGCCGGCGATGATCTGTCCGGCGCGGTAAATCTGTTCGGTCAGCATGACGCGGGCCAGCATATGCGGCCAGACCATCTTGCCGAAGGAGATGGAAAACTCGGCGCGTCTGCGCAGGGCCGGGTCGATCCCGTCCGCACCGCCGATCACGAAAGCCACGTCGCGCGCCTGATCGCGCCAGCCTTGCAGTTTCGTGGCGAATTCCGGCGATGAGATCAGGCTGCCGCGTTCGTCGAGGGTGACGATGACCGATCCCTCGGGAATGGCGCGGCTGAGCAACTCTGCTTCCGCGCCCTGCCCCAAGCCTTTCTTGTCTTCGACCTCGACGACGGAAGCCGGGCCGAGCCCGAAGGCGCGCCCGGATTTCTCGAAGCGTTTCAGGTAGTCGTCGATCAGCTCGCGCTCGGGCCCCTTGCGCAAGCGGCCCACCGCGCAGATCGTGATCTTCATGCAGCCGAACTCAGACGGGGGCGCCCGCAGGCATCCACATCTTTTCCAGCTGATAAAACTCGCGCACTTCCGGGCGGAAGACGTGAACGATGACGTCGGAGCTGTCGATCAGCACCCAGTCGCCTTGATCCTTGCCCTCGACTTTGCAAGCCCGGTCGAATTCGTGCTTCAGCCGCTCGGTCAGGTTTTCGGCTATGGCGCTGACCTGACGCGTGCTGCGCCCGGAACAGACAACCATATAGTCGCCGATCGAGGACCGACCGCGCAGGTCGATGGTCACGATATCTTCGGCCTTGTCGTCTTCGAGGGAAGAGATGACGCGCGCGAGGATTTCTTCGCTCGTCGCTTCGGCGTTGACGGCCCGTGTATTCATGGCCGCTGCCTTTGTGCCGGCATCACTCGGCACGAGGGAAAGATGAGACAGGACATGGTCCTCCAGATGTTACGCGCCACAATAGTCCTGGCGCTGGACGTCTTTCAAAAGTAGCATTCCGCAGGTCCGATTTCAATTTTCCTGCGGCGAATTTTCGCTATGCGTTTCCGGAGCCTGTTGCAAGTCAAGCTGTGACCCTTCGAGCACGCGCACTTCGCGTTGCGGGAACGGGATCGAAATGCCGTTCGCCTTGAACGTATCCCAGAGCGCGAGAAACACTTGGCCGCGCACATTGGTCAGTCCCTCGACCGGGTCGGTGATCCAGAACCGCAGGAGGTAATCGACCGAACTGTTGCCGAAACCGGTCACGTGGCAAACCGTCGGGCGGTTCTTCAGGACGCGGTTCACCGATTGCGCGGCCTCCACCGCGAGCTTGCGCACCAGATGCGGGTCGTCGTGATAGGAGGTGCCGAAGGGCAGGTCGATCCGGACGAATTCGTTGGAATGGGACCAGTTGACCACCTGCCCCGTGATCAGGTCTTCATTCGGGATCAGGTATTCCTTGCCGTCGCGCGTGACGACCGAGACATAGCGCGCGCCCAGCGAATTGATCCAGCCGAAGGTTTCGCCAAGGCTGATCACGTCGCCGGGCTTGATCGATTTATCCAGCAGGATGATCACGCCCGAGACGAGGTTTGACACGACTTTCTGCAGACCGAAGCCAAGGCCCACGCCGATCGCACCGGACAGAACCGCAAGCCCGGTCAGGTCGAATCCTACCGCCTTGATCCCGATGAACAGCGCAGCGCCGTAAAGCAGAACCTGCATCACCTTGATGACCAGCTCCGACATCGACGGGCTGATATCCTCGTTGGTCCGCAGCCGCGCCGAGGTCTGCCCAGAGATGATCCGCGCCACCGACAGGAGGATCGTCGTCAGCACCAGTGCCTTGAGAACCCCGTAGGCCGTGATGCGGAAATCACCGAATTCGACCGCGGTCCCGTTCAAGAGCCGCACCGTTTCGTCCCAAAGCCCGAGGTAATAGAGCGTGACCCAGATCCACGCGCCCCAGCGCACGATACCGCGCAGGAGCGCATTTCGGATCAGCCGCGCGACGAGGCCGACGACGAGCCATGCCGTGACGAGCGTGGCGGCCAGCACCACGAGGAAGCGCCAGGAATAAAAACCCTTGGTTGCCTCGAGCACGAACACCGACGCCCATGCGAACACGATGAAGAGAAATCCGCGCAGACGCTTCCGGAGCAGGATCAGCCAGCGAAGCTGACGGGTCGAGAGCTCACGCCTCCGCCCCCAGTCGTCGACTTTCGGCGCGAGCCAGATGCGCCCGAGATGGGCCAGCGCAAAACACGCTGCGATGATCCCGAATTGCCAGAGCCGCGAGGGCAAGACCATAGAATTGAGGAAGATTTCGATCTGCGCCCAGATCGAACTCAAAATCTTGACGATGTCCCCGTTCGCGAAATCCATGGAAATGACGTTAGCCCGGTTTTGCGATCAGGCCAAACACGGACTCTTCGATTGCCTCAGCGCCGGATTCGCCGTATTTAGCGCCCCATGACACTCGTTTTCGACATGGATGATCGCGCCCGCCTCCGCGAGCGCTTCTACGGCGAAAGCCGCTCGGTGCTGGCACGACTTTGATGCTCTGCGCCCGCGGGCGCATATCTGCGCCTGCTGTCCCATGTCTGACAAACGGCCGTTTTATAGGCCAGCCATCCAAAGAAAGTGAGAGCCATGTCTGCTCCGAAGACCCTCTATGACAAGATCTGGGACGCGCATGTCGTGTCCGAAGACGAAGACGGCACCAGCCTGCTCTATATCGACCGCCACCTCGTCCACGAAGTGACCTCGCCGCAAGCCTTCGAAGGGCTGCGCATGGCGGGCCGCAAGGTGCGCGCGCCGGAGAAAACCATCGCCGTACCGGATCACAACGTGCCGACCACGCTCGACCGCGCGAAGGGGATCGAGAACGAGGAAAGCCGGATTCAGGTCGATGCGCTCGACAAGAACGCCAAGGACTTCGGGGTGAACTATTACCCGGTCTCGGACGTGCGTCAGGGCATCGTGCACATCGTCGGTCCTGAACAGGGCTGGACGCTGCCGGGCATGACGGTCGTCTGCGGCGACAGCCACACCGCGACCCATGGCGCGTTCGGTGCGCTCGCTCACGGCATCGGCACCTCGGAAGTGGAGCATGTTCTGGCGACCCAGACGCTGATCCAGTCGAAGTCGAAGAACATGAAGGTCGAGATCACCGGAAAGCTGCGTCCGGGCGTCACCGCCAAGGACATCACGCTGTCGGTCATCGGCGCGACCGGCACTGCCGGCGGCACTGGTCATGTCATCGAATATTGCGGCGAAGCGATCCGCGAGCTGTCGATGGAAGGCCGCATGACCGTCTGCAACATGGCGATCGAAGGCGGCGCGCGCGCTGGCCTCATCGCGCCGGACGAGAAGACCTTCGAATACGTCAAAGGCCGGGCTCACGCTCCGAAAGGTGCGCAATGGGAGGCGGCTCTGCATTGGTGGAAGCAGCTCTACACCGACGAGGGCGCGCATTTCGACAAGGTCGTCACCATCAAGGCCGAAGAGATCGAGCCCGTCGTGACCTGGGGCACTTCGCCCGAGGACGTGCTGCCGATCTCGGGCTCCGTGCCCGCGCCGGAAGACTTCAAGGGCGGTAAGGTCGAAGCGGCCAAGCGCGCGCTCGACTACATGGGCCTCGAAGCGGGCACCAAGCTGACTGACATCAAGATCGACGTGGTCTTCATTGGCTCGTGCACCAACGGCCGGATCGAGGATCTGCGCGCCGCCGCCGAAGTCGTCAAAGGCCGCAAGCTGGCCGACGGCGTCCGCGCGATGGTCGTGCCGGGCTCGGGTCTCGTGCGGGCTCAGGCCGAAGAAGAGGGTCTGGACAAGATCTTCCTCGACGCCGGGTTCGAATGGCGCATGGCGGGCTGCTCGATGTGTCTCGCGATGAACCCCGACCAGCTGGCAGAGGGCGAGCGTTGCGCATCGACCTCGAACCGTAACTTCGAGGGGCGTCAGGGCTACAAGGGCCGCACCCATCTGATGAGCCCGGCCATGGCCGCCGCCGCTGCCGTCACCGGTCATCTGACGGATGTTCGGAAGCTGATGGAAATGGAAGACGCGTAAGGAGCGACGAGAATGGAAAAGTTCGAAAAAGTTACCGGGATCGCCGCGCCCATGCCGCTGGTCAATATCGATACCGATATGATCATCCCCAAGGGTTTCCTGAAAACCATCAAGCGTACCGGGCTCGGCGTGCATGCGTTCGACGAGATGCGTTACGACCGTCAGGGCAACGAGAACCCCGACTTCGTTCTCAACAAGCCGCAATATCGGGAAGCGCAGATCCTCGTGGTCGGCGACAACTTCGGCTGCGGCTCCTCGCGTGAGCACGCCCCGTGGGCGCTCGCGGATTTCGGCATCAAGGTGATCATCTCGACCTCCTTCGCCGACATCTTCTACAACAACTCGTTCAAGAACGGGATGTTGCCGATCGTGCTGCCGCAGGAGCAGGTCGATATCCTGATGAAGGATGCGGAGAAGGGCTCGAACGCACGGATGACCGTCGATCTCGAGAACCAGGAGATCACGACCTCGGAAGGCGAGACGATCAAGTTCGATGTCGACGCTTTCAAGAAGCATTGCCTGCTCGAAGGTCTCGACGATATCGGCCTGACGCTTGAAAAGGCCGCAGCCATCGACAGCTTCGAGACGCAGATGCATCAGGCGCGTCCCTGGGTGTAATACCCGATACCATAAGAACAGGAAAAGCCGCCCCGACCCGGGCGGCTTTTTTCGTGAGGAGGGGGCGCGGGAACGCACCGCCCGTGGTATCGTTCATCATTTGACGTAGACCGAGAGGATGATGCGATGCGCGTTTCGACCCTGTTTCTGATGACCGGCCTCGTGCTGATTGTTCTCGGCGTCGCGGCCATCACGAATCCCTTCGCGACCTCTCTGGCCCTGACTACCTTCGTGGGCATACTGTTCCTGATTGCCGGGGTGGTGCAGGCGTGGCTCGCCTTCAACGACCGAGACGGGGCGCATCGCGCGTGGCACGGGCTGATCGCGCTTCTCAATATCGTCGTCGGCGTCTGGCTGATCGCCGATCCGATGTCCGGCACGGTCTCGCTCGCAGCGGTGGTCGGCGTGCTCTTCCTGCTGATGGGGGCGTTGCGCCTGCTGATCGGCCTGCGCCTCGCGGCGCCGCGCCTGCGCTGGATGCTGGTCCTATCGGGCGCGGTTTCGATCCTTCTCGGGCTTTTGATCTTCGCGGCCTTCGATCAGATCGCGACGCAGATCCTCGGGCTTTTGCTGGGCATCCAGCTTCTCGCGGATGGTGTCGGTCTTGCCGCACTCGGCTTTGCCAGTCGCGACTCCTGAGGGCTTTTGACCGGCTAAGCCCTTGATCCACAAAATATGGTTCCGCTCCCTAGTTTGCCACAATTTTGCACCTTTATTGATGCAATGTCGCACCAGGTCTTTCCAGAAAACGCCCGAATACGGCAGAGAGTCTGAAAACAGTATTTGCTTGGATCGGGAACTTGGGCAAAATCATGGCAAGTTTGAGGCAGCGGGTCACATTTGGCGCGCGTCTTGCGGGTAAAAGGATCGGCAATGTATCGAATCCGACCGCAGGGAAGGGTAGGGTAACTGTGTTTTCACGTCTCTCAGGGGCGCTCTTTCGCGCGATCCTCGTTGCGGTGGTGATTTGCATCCCCGCGCTCATACAGCCCGATACCAGTAGCGACACCGCCCAGATCGTGGCGTTGATGGCGCTGTTCGGATTTGCGCTGACCCTGTTCGAATACGCCTCGGTCTATCCCGGTCTGATCGAGTTTCGCGACGCGCCGCCCTTCAACCGCATTCGGTTCATGTCGCTGTTTCTAACCGTCGGCCTGCTCTCTCTTGCGGTACAGTCGCAATATCACGCGTCGACGCTGACCCGGTTGATCGAGGTTCTAGGCACTACGGTCGCAAGCTCCATCGATGTGCCTTACAGCCCCGTGCGCCTATTGCAGCTCGCGCTGCCGGCGGATGCCTCTTTGCATCAGGTCGCGCTGGTGCGCACCGCGGCGGGGATGGCCTACCTGATCTCGCTGCTGACCCTCGGCTATTTCGTCATCGTCATGCGGATCATGGGCTGGCCGCAGGCGCATACCAAATTCAACGTCTGGGTAAATCTGCCGACCTTCGACCCCACCGCGGGCGGCGACGTGGTCGAGCGCCTGCGCCGCGACGCGTGGTTCAACATTGCACTCGGATTTCTTTTACCCTTCCTTATTCCGGCGGTGCTCAAACTCGTTTCGGTCAGTTTCGTGATCGTGACGCTGGAAGTGCCACACACGATGATCTGGATGGTGACGGCATGGGCCTTCCTTCCCGCAAGCCTGTTCATGCGCGGCATCGCGCTGGCCCGGGTCGCGCAAATGATCGAGAACAAGCGTCTCGCCTCCGGGGCGAGCGACTACTTGCCGGCCTGATCGCGCTCTGTTTCGCGCTGCCCGCCACGGCAGAGACTCTGCGTGTGGCGACATGGGATGCTGGGCTGTCGCGCCGGGGTCCGGGCCTTCTTCTGAAAGACATCCGCAAAGGCGAGGCGCAGGTCGCGGCGGCGACGCGGATCGTGGACACGATCGCGCCGGATGTTCTGCTGCTGACCGGGATCGACTGGGATCTCGACGGGCTGTCGCTGGAGGCGCTGAACGAACGCCTCGCGCAGCCCTATCCGCACCTTTTCGCGTCGCGCCCCAATAGCGGCTGGCCGAGCGGGGCCGATCTCGACGGCAACGGAAAGCTTGGCGAAGCGCGGGATGCCCAAGGCTACGGACGATTTCCGGGGCAGGGCGGCATGGCGCTTCTGTCGCGTTATCCGATCGAGGCCGACCGTGTGCGCGACTTCTCCAGGATGCTGTGGAAGGACCTGCCCGACGGGAGGATCGCCGGGGCGGAGCTGTCGCCCGACGCGATGGCGGTACAGCGCCTCAGTTCGACGGGGCATTGGGACGTGCCGCTCAAGTTGCCGTCGGGCGAGCGCCTTCATCTTCTGGCCTTCTCCGCGACGCCGCCGGTGTTCGATGGGCCGGAAGATCGCAACGGGCGCCGCAATCGTGATGAGATCGCCTTCTGGCTGCGCTATCTGGATGGGGAGCTCGACGCGCTGCCGCCCGAATCGCCGGTGATCCTGATGGGCGACGCCAACCTCGACCCGAAGGACGGGGAGGGGCGGCGCGATGCGCTCGATCTGCTGCTGAACGGTCCGCATTTCCAAGACCCCCAGCCGCGGAGCGCGGGGGCGAAAGCTGCGGCGGATCCTGATCATAGGGGCGACCCGAGCCTTGATACCGCCGATTACGACGGCCCGGGTAACCTACGGCTCGACTACGTTCTGCCGTCGAATGATCTGCATGTAGAGGCGGCGGGCGTCGTCTGGCCCGAGCCGGTCGCGCCCTTGGCGGAGGCGGCACGCGCCGCCTCGCGTCACAAGATGGTCTGGCTAGACATTGTATTGCCCTGATCGGGCACGACCTTGAGGCCCCGGATATAGAGATGCTCGAACACCACGCGCTGCAGCGTCTTCGGCGTGAATTCCGGGAAGCGTGCGTGGAAATCGGTGCCGTCGATTTCGTGGCTCATGTCGAACAGGTAGCGCATCTCGCGTAGTTCGCGTGCCAGTTCCCACGCGGGCGATGCGAGCAGAAGCGCCGTCCACGGGAATTTCTTGATCGAGATGTCGCGCCCCATCTGGCGGGAGAATTCCTCGGCCAGCTCGCGAACGGAGAACCGGGTTCCGGGGAACCCGAGATCGAGAAGACCGGGCGAGTGATCTTCGGTCTCGGCAAGTTGCACCGCGACACGCGTCATGTCCTCGAGATCGGCGTAGACGCGCTGCGCATCGGGCTTGCCGAGCGCGGTGATCTTGCCCTTGCGCAAATCCTTCAGCATCACCCGGTTGAGCAGCGTATCGGGCGCCTCGGCATTGATGAAATCGCCGCCGCGCAGGATCACAACCGAACGGCCCTCCTCGGCATGGGCGCGATAGCGCGCCTCCATCTCGGCGCGGATATTGCCCTTGCGGGTGCAGGCGTGATGCGGGGTCGAGGCGCTCCACGGAGACGGCTCGCGCCCGTAAACATAGACGTTGCCCGGCACCATCACCGATGCGCCGCTATCGCGCGACGCGGTCAGAACCTGCTTGGTGATCTGCGGGATCTGGTTCGCCCAGTCGTGGTAATTCGGCGGGTTCATCGCATTCACGATCCACCGCGCGCCGCGCGCCGCGATCGCCATATCGGTGCCCCGGCGATAGCGATCGACGTCCCAGCCAGCCGCTCGGAAGGACCGTGCCGCAGCTGATCCGAACAAACCGCCCATTCCCAGGATCAGTACCCTGCGATTCATTTCGCCCTCATGTGTCGTCTGCCTGCTCTAAACTCTAGCATGCGCTCATACGCGCGCGGGGGCCACTCGCCAACCACTTGATCCGCAAAAGCCCGCCGAAGCCTCGGCAACCGCTTGCCGATCGTCCAGACACGGTTTCGCGACCTGTGCCGCTTGACCAGGGGGCGGGCAGGGGATACCCCCTTCGAGACCCTGTTTTCTCGGGAGATTATCCTAATGACCAACCCTTCCATCCTCATCCTGCCCGGCGACGGGATCGGCCCCGAAGTCATGGCCGAGGTTCGCAAAGTCATCGATTGGTACGGTGCCAAGCGCGACCTCGCCTTCGACGTGAGCGAAGACCTCGTCGGCGGCGCGGCCTATGACAAGCACGGCGTGCCGCTGGCCGATGAGACGATGGCGAAGGCGCAGGAAGTGGACGCGGTTCTGCTCGGCGCCGTGGGTGGCCCGAAATACGACACGCTCGACTTCTCGGTGAAGCCGGAGCGCGGCCTGCTGCGTCTGCGCAAAGAGATGGACCTGTTTGCGAACCTGCGCCCCGCGCAATGCTTCGACGCGCTCGCCGATTTCTCCTCGCTGAAGAAGGACGTGGTCGCAGGCCTCGACATCATGATCGTGCGCGAACTGACCTCGGGCGTCTATTTCGGCGAGCCGCGCGGCATCTTCGAAGAAGGCAACGAGCGCGTCGGCATCAACACCCAGCGCTACACCGAGTCCGAGATCGAGCGCGCCGCCCGTGCCGCGTTCGAACTGGCGATGAAGCGCAACAAGAAGCTCTGCTCGATGGAGAAAGCCAACGTGATGGAGTCGGGCATCCTCTGGCGCGAAGTCGTGACCCGCGTCGGTCAGGACTACCCGGAAGTCGAACTGAGCCACATGTATGCGGATAACGGCGCGATGCAGCTCGTGCGCGCGCCCAAGCAGTTCGACGTGATCGTCACCGACAACCTGTTCGGCGACATCTTGTCTGACTGCGCGGCGATGCTGACCGGTTCGCTCGGGATGCTGCCTTCGGCGAGCCTCGGCGCGCCGATGGCGAATGGCCGCCCGAAAGCGATGTACGAGCCCGTTCACGGTTCGGCGCCCGATATTGCGGGGCAGGGCAAGGCCAACCCGATCGCCTGTATCCTCAGCTTCGCGATGGCGTTGCGCTACAGCTTCGATCAGGGCGACGAGGCGACCCGCCTGGAAAACGCGATCGAGAAAGTGCTGGCCGATGGCGTGCGCACCGCGGACCTGATGGGCCCCGAAGGCGGCACCCCGGTCTCGACCGCCGAGATGGGCGACAAGATCATCGAAGCGCTCGACGCCTCGCTCTGATCCAAGAGAACAGTCTCATGAAAAGGCGCGGGCGAAAGCTTGCGCCTTTTTCATGCCGCGGCCTTGCAACTCCCGAACATCCGCCCAAGATGCGAGCGATAACACCGGGAGCCTTCCATGCCCGATTTTGGCGGAAAATCAAACGCGCGCGGCGCCGCGCTCGGCCTGACATCGATGGCGATCTATGCCACGCATGACGTCATCATCAAACATCTTGGCCAGACCTATTCGCCGGTTCAGATCGTGTTCTTCGCGGCGCTTCTATCCTTCCCGCTGCTCTCGGTGATCCTGCTCAACGACAAGCGCGAGGGCAGCCTGCGCCCGGTTCATCCCGGTTGGGTCGTGGGGCGTGTCGTCACCACCGTCGTCACTGGGCTCTGCGCGTTCTACGCCTTCTCGACCCTGCCACTGGCGCAGGTCTATCCGCTTCTCTTCGCGATGCCGCTGCTGGTCACCGTCTTCTCGATCCCGATCCTCGGCGAGCGGGTCGGTATCCACCGCTGGGCCGCTGTCATCCTCGGCCTGATCGGCGTGGTGATCGTGATGCGCCCCGGACAGGCGGAACTCGCGCCGGGCCATTTCGCGGCGATGACGGCGGCGGTGACCGGCGCCCTCGCCTCGGTGATCGTGCGCAAGATCGGTTCGGAGGAGCGTTCTGTCGTCCTCCTGCTCTCGCCGCTTCTGGGCAACGTGATCGTCATGGCGATCCTTCTCCCTTTCGTCTGGCAGCCGCTTCAGATTACCGATCTCGGCCTGATGGCGGTGATCGCGATGTTCGGCCTGACCGCGTCCTTCCTGCAAATCCTCGCCTATCGCGCGGGAGAGGCCGCAATCGTCGCGCCGATGCAATATTCGCAGATCCTCTGGGCGGTCTTTTACGGCTGGATCATTTTCCACGAGAGCGTGGATATCCCGACGCTCGTCGGCGCCGGCGTCGTGATCCTGTCCGGCATCTACATCGTGATCCGCGAGACCCGCGTCTCCACGAACCAGCCGGTGCTGCGCACGCGGGGACGTTCGGAAACCGCGACCGCGCCGCGTTCGTCGCTTCTGGGCCGCGTTTTGGGCCTTCGCGCACCCAATTCAAGAAGCTGATCAAGACCCCCTTGCAAAACCCCGCGCAAGCCGCTAATTCCCCGCCCACGGTCGGAGCGTAGCGCAGCCTGGTAGCGCACCTGCTTCGGGAGCAGGGGGTCGGAGGTTCGAATCCTCTCGCTCCGACCATTTCCCGATTTTCCCTGATTTCTTGGCTTTTGGCGATGTCGCTGGCCTTTCGGCCCGTGCTTTGGCACAACTTTCCCGAAGCAATGAAGGCAGGGCGCATGCAGGTCGAAGCAACACCCCTCAGCGGCGTTCTTGTGATCACCCCGAAGCGATTCGGCGATCACCGCGGATTTTTCTCCGAGAGCTATTCGGCGAAGCGATTTGCCGAAGCCGGGATCGAGATCGATTTCGTGCAGGACAACCATTCGGTCTCGGAGACCGTGGGCACCGTGCGCGGGTTGCATTTTCAGGCCCCGCCCCACGCTCAGGCGAAACTGGTGCGCTGCGGACGCGGGCGGCTCTGGGATGTCGCGGTTGATATCCGCAAGGGCAGCCCGACTTACGGGCAATGGTTCGGCACGGAGCTGAGCTTCGAGAACGGCAAGCAGCTGCTGATCCCGGCGGGCTTCGCGCATGGGTTCGTGACGCTCGAGCCGGGGACCGAGATCGTCTACAAATGCTCGGATTACTACGCGCCCGAGTGTGAAGGCGCGATCCGCTGGGACGATCCCGATCTGGGCATAGATTGGCCACTTTCCGCAGGCATAGAGCCTGTTTTGTCCGGCAAGGATGCCGAAGCACCTCTTTTCGCTACCTTCGACAGCCCCTTCACCTGGGAGGGCGCAGCATGAAGATTCTCGTCACCGGTGGTGCCGGGTTCATCGGCTCCGCCGTCGTCCGCCTCGCCGTCTCGCGCGGCCATGAGGTCGTGAATCTCGACGCGCTGACCTATGCCGCCTGCCTCGAGAATGTCGCGCCCGTCTCGGGCAGCCCGCTTTATGCGTTCGTGCAGGCCGATATCCGCGACCCCGAGGCTTTGGCGGCGATCTTCGCTCGCCACAAGCCCGACGCGGTGATGCATCTCGCCGCCGAAAGCCATGTGGACCGCTCGATCGACGGTCCCGGCGCCTTTATCGAGACGAACGTGATGGGCACCTACAACATGCTGCAAGCGGCGCGCAGCTTTTGGGAGGGAGCGGGCCGCCCCGAGAGCTTCCGCTTCCATCACATCTCGACCGACGAGGTCTATGGCACGCTTGGGGCCACCGGCCAGTTCACCGAAGAGACGCCCTACGCCCCAAATAGTCCCTATTCCGCCTCGAAAGCGGGCTCGGACCATCTCGTGCGCGCTTGGCACGAGACCTATGGCCTGCCGGTCGTGCTCACCAATTGCTCGAACAATTACGGCCCCTATCACTTCCCGGAAAAGCTGATCCCGGTCGTGATCCTGAACGCGCTCGCGGGCAAGCCGCTGCCGATCTATGGCGACGGCTCGAATGTGCGCGACTGGCTCTATGTCGAGGATCACGCCGATGCGCTGCTTCTGGTTCTGGAGAAGGGCGCTTTAGGCCGCAGCTACAATATCGGCGGCGAGAACGAGCGGTCGAACCTCGATCTGGTCCAGACGATCTGCACCATTCTCGACAAGCTGCGTCCGGGCGACGCGCCCTATGCCGATCTGATCACCTTCGTCACCGACCGCCCCGGCCACGATGCCCGCTACGCGATCGACCCGACCCGCATCCGCGAGGAGCTGGGCTGGCGCCCGAGCGTCACCGTCGAAGAGGGGCTCGAGCGCACCGTGCGCTGGTATCTCGAGAACGAGGACTGGTGGCGCCCGCTGCTGGAGCGGCACGGCGTCGGTGAAAGGCTGGGCAAGGCATGATCCTCGTCTTCGGACAGACCGGCCAAGTCGCGCAGGAATTGCAGCGCCTCGCACCCGATGCGGCGTTCTTGGGCCGGGATAGGGTCGATTTGAGCAATCCCGACGCCGCCGCACAGGCGATCCGGGAGGCCAAGCCAGAGGCCGTAATCAACGCCGCGGCCTATACGGCTGTCGACAAAGCTGAAAAAGAAGAGGCGCTTGCCCAGGCGGTCAACGGTGACGCGCCCGCGGCGATGGCCGAGGCCTGCCGCGACCTTGGCATCCCCTTCGTTCACATCTCCACCGATTACGTCTTCGACGGCTCGGGGGACGCGCCGTTCAAACCGACCGATCCGACCGCGCCGCTGGGCGCCTATGGCCGCACCAAGCTCGCAGGCGAAGAGGCGATCCGGGCCGCAGGCGGCCCCTTCGCCATCCTGCGCACGAGTTGGGTCTTTTCGGCGCATGGCGGGAATTTCGTGAAAACGATGCTGCGCCTGTCGGAAAGCCGCGATCACCTGACGATCGTCGCCGACCAGATCGGTGGCCTGACTCCGGCCAAGGCCATCGCCGAGGCCTGCCTGACGATAGCGCAAGAGTTGCAGCGCGCGCCCGAGAAGAGCGGCGTTTACCATTTCTCAGGCTCTCCCGATGTAAGCTGGGCAGGCTTCGCGCGGGAGATCTTCGCGCGGGCCGGGCGGGACGTGACGGTGGAGGACATTCCCACCGCCGATTATCCGACGCCCGCGAAACGGCCGCTCAATTCGCGGCTCGACTGCAGCGATCTGGCCGTGTTCGGCCTGAACAGACCCGACTGGAGATCGGGATTGGACGAGGTTTTGACCGAATTGGGGGCGATATGACGCGCAAGGGGATCATTCTGGCGGGCGGCTCCGGCACGCGGCTCTATCCGATCACGATGGGCGTCTCAAAACAGCTTCTGCCGGTCTATGACAAACCGATGATTTACTATCCGCTGACGACGCTGATGCTGGCCGGCATTCGCGAGATTGCGGTGATCACCACGCCGCATGATCAGGAGCAGTTCATCCGCACGCTCGGCGATGGCAGCCAATGGGGGCTGAGCCTGACCTATATCACCCAGCCCTCGCCCGACGGTCTGGCGCAGGCCTATCTGCTAGCTGAAGATTTTCTCGCGGGCAGCCCTTCGGCGATGGTTCTGGGCGACAACATCTTCTTCGGGGCGGGTCTCGGCGAGATCCTGAAAGCGGCGAATGCGACCACAGAGGGCGGCACCGTCTTCGGCTACCGCGTCCGCGATCCCGAACGCTACGGCGTAGTGGATTTCGACGAGAGCGGCAAAGTGCGTGCGATCATCGAGAAGCCCGAAGTACCGCCCTCGCAATTCGCGGTCACGGGGCTCTATTTCCTCGACGAGACCGCTCCGGACCGCGCCAAGACGATCACGCCGTCCGCTCGGGGCGAGTTGGAGATCACCTCGCTTCTGGAAACCTACCTACATGACGGCGCGCTCTCGGTCACGCAGATGGGCCGGGGCTTTGCCTGGCTCGACACCGGAACGCATGGCAGCCTGCTCGATGCGGGGAACTTCGTGCGAACGCTGGAAGAGCGACAGGGGCTGCAAAGCGGCTCGCCGGATGAAATCGCCTTCGAGAAAGGCTGGATCAGTGGCGAGCAACTGAAAGATCGCGCGAATGAGTTCGGCAAGAACAGCTATGGCGAGTATCTGCTGCGCCTGATCGAGTGATGGTCAATGGCACGGGTCACGATCCTGATGGCGACACGCGATCCGGGCCCGGAGTTGCGCGATCAGCTCGAAAGCCTCGCGACGCAGACGCATCCTGAGTGGCGGCTGATTGTTGGGGACGACAGCCGAAGCGATGCCGCACACGATCTATTGGCAGAGTTCGCGCGGAGCCATGAGGTATGGATTGTAGCCGGGCCGCAAAAAGGAGCGGGGGTGAATTTCCTATCTCTTCTAAGCGGCTTGGACCCCGCCACGACCGAGTTCATCGCCTTCTGCGATCAGGATGATGTTTGGTTGCCGGATCGGCTCGCGCGGGGGATTTCGGCCTTGGACGAGGGTAAACCTGCTCTCTATTGCAGCCGCACATGGGTCTGTGACGCTAATTTGGGAAACAAACACCTTTCGGCGCGACATCCACATCGGCCATCGTTCCGTAACGCTCTGGTCCAGAATATCGCGGCCGGTAACACGATCCTCCTGAACCCGGCCGGGGCCGGGCTTGCCATCTCTGCGGCGCGCGAATTGCAGGTCGCGCCGCGCCATGACTGGTGGATCTATCAACTGTTCACTGGCTGCGGCGTCCGGGTCGTCTATGACGCGGAACCTACGCTTCTCTATCGACAGCATGGCCGCAACGCGGAAGGTGCGAACCTCACGATGCGTGCAAAGCTCTCTCGGTTGAAGCGGCTGCTGAAGGGTGAATGGCGTGGTTGGATCGATGTCCAATGCGCGGCGCTTACCGCCTCCGCGCATCGGTTCACGCCCGAAAACCGGACCATTTTCAACCGCTTCTTGAATATGCGCGAGGCAGATTTTTCGACCCGAATGAAAGAATTCGCCCGGCTGAGGCTCTATCGCCAAAGCCGGGCGGCTACGCTTGCCCTTTGGATTGGGGCCGTGTTTCGCCTGATTTAGGGTCTCAAATCCGGAAAATCGGCTGCAGAAGGCGCGGCAGGAGCCCCTTGAACTTCAGCGGCGCATCGGTCGCGGCGAGGCAGATGCAGACATCTTCCATCCCCGCGATCGGCGTGTGGTCGAGATCGTCATCCGCCACTTCCACATCGCCCACGCCAAAGCGCCCGGTTTCGTCCGAGAAGGAGCCCTGCAGAACCATGGTCAGTTCCAGGCCGCCATGGGTATGATCGGGCACCGCCATTCCCGGTGGGATGTAGAGAAGCCGTGCCGACCCCTCCTTGTCCTCGCTCAGGATGGCCTGCTTGATGCCGCCGCCCAAGGCACGCCAGCGCGGGTTGTCCGCACCCATCGCCTCGACCACGGCGCCCGGATAGATTCCTGCGCGCGCGGGTTGCGCCGCGACGATCACATCGTCGTCGTCCAGCCCATCAAACACACGTCGCCGCAAATCGTCGCTCGGCGCCATGCCTTCAAGCTCGTCCAGAACCAGCCCGCCTGCCAGTTCCTCTGCTTCAAGCCTTGCGCGACACTCGTCGCACTGGCTCACATGCGCCGCGACGACCAGCGAAAACGCATGACCCAGCGAGCCGGTCGCGTAAGACCGAACCAACCAATCGGGCAAATGATGCGTAATCTCCGTCATTCGTCTCTCAGATCCCTTAACTCGTGTCTAAGCTTCTCCAGCGCGAGCCGGATCCGCGATTTGATCGTCCCAAGTGCGAGGCCTGTTGCCTCGCGTATTTCTGCCTGTGTGAGTTCACCCACGTAGGCCCGCTCGATAATGTCGCGCTGCGCTTCGGGCAGAGCCTTGATCGCTTCACGCAGTTGCGCCGCTTCCTGTTCCAACCCGATCGCCGCGTCGGCTTCTCGGGTTTCCCGCGTTTCCGCTTCGGCGACCAGCTCGTCTGGAACGGGCCGGGGCCGTCTTCGGATCACATCGATCTGCCGATTGCGCGCAATTCGGTAGATCCATGCCGAGGCGCGCGCCCGCGTCTCGTCGTAAAGATGAGCCTTGCGCCAGATCGTGAGCATCACGTCCTGCACCACATCCTCCGCCGCCGCCTGCGACATGCCAGAGCGCACCAGCATCCCCTTCAGCCGCGGCGAGAAGTGATCGTAAAGCCGCGCGAAGGCCATTTTGTCACGCCTGTCACGAACGGCGACGAGCCAGTCGGTCTGCTCGCATGCCGCCTCTGGCGTCGGTTTCGCTGAATTCTTGTCGTCCATACTCTTCCCGGCAAAGGTATGTCCCGCCGCGATTGGCGGGGTCCCCGTGGTGTCGAAGTTGATGGTCGCATCTCTCAGCATGTGACCGATACGCAGCTTATGGGAATCTGGTTCACATGAGTCGCGAAAAAACTTCTGATCCAAACGGTAATATGCACCGTTAAGCCTTCAAGAGCTTGGGAGAATTCGAATGTCATTTGATGCCGTGCATCCACAGGCGCAACGCATCGCGATCATCGGCTCGGGGATTTCCGGTCTGGCCGCGGCGTGGCAACTCGCGCCGCAGAACCGCGTTACCGTCTACGAGGCGGAGCCGCGGCTCGGTGGGCATTCGCGGACGATCGTCGCGGGGCGCAACGGCGATCAGCCGGTCGATACCGGTTTCATCGTCTTCAACTACGCGAATTATCCCCATCTGACGCGCCTGTTCTCCGAGCTCGACGTGCCCGTCGAGAAATCCGACATGAGCTTTGGCGTGACGATCGATCAAGGCCGCATCGAATATGCGCTGCGCGATCTGAACAGCCTCGTGGCGCAAAAGCGCAACCTCGCCCGGCCGGGATTTCTGCGGATGGTCGCGGATATCGCGAAGTTCAATGCGAAAGCCGTCTCTGTCGCGCAGAGTGACGACGTGACGATCGACGGCCTGCTGGACGAGTTGAACTTAGGCGACTGGTTCCGGCGCTATTACCTGCTGCCGATTTGCGGGGCGATCTGGTCTACGCCCGCCGATCAGATCGGCGCGTTTCCCGCGAAAAGCCTGCTGCGCTTCTTCGAGAACCACGCGCTGTTGTCAGCGACCGGTCAGCATCAGTGGTGGACAGTCTCGGGCGGGTCGATCGAATATGTAAAGCGGCTGGAGGCGGCCTTGCGTCTGCGTGGTGTCGAATTCCGCATCGGTACCCCGGTCACCGCGATCAAGCGGGAGCGAAATTCGGTCGCCATTCTGGCGGAAAAGGCCCTTCCGGATCAGTTCGACCAGGTGATCATCGCCACCCATTCCGATCAGGCGCTCAAGCTGCTCGCCAAGCCGACCCCGCAGGAGCAGGCCGCGCTTTCGGCGGTCCGCTATCAGCCAAACGATGTATATCTTCATCGCGACGAGGCGCAGATGCCGCGCCGGCGCGCTTGTTGGTCGAGCTGGGTCTACCAGGCGCAGACCCGTGCGAGCGAGACGCGGCTTGGTGTGACCTATTGGATGAACAAGTTGCAGAACATCCCCGAGCGCGATCCGCTCTTTGTCACACTGAACCCCGACACACCAATTGCCGAGGAAAAGATCTACGACCACGAGGTCTTCTGGCACCCGGTCTTCGACCGCGCGGCGTTGCGGGCGCAGGGCGAAATCCAGGCGATACAGGGTCTGAATCGGACCTGGTTTGCAGGGGCGTGGCTACGTCATGGCTTCCACGAGGACGGGTTTGCCTCGGCCGTTCGGGTTGCGCGCGAGCTCAATCGCGGGGCGCAGCCGCAGATCAAGTTCGAGAAGGTGCCCGCATGAGTGGCGAATTCTGTCCCGGTCACACGGTCCATGCGCGGCGGGGCGCGATTGCCCACCAGTTCCGCTATCACGTCGATTACGTGCTGATCGATCCGGATTCGCGGGGCCCCTGGCCAAGAGTATTCTCACGACGTGGGCGCAACCTCGCGACGGTGCAGGACAAGGACTATGGTGGGACGCCTCATCATGGGGAAGGCGCGGAGTGGGTCCGCAAGCAGCTCTCTCGGCTCGGTGCGCCGGAGATCGCGAAGCTCCGCCTTCTGACCCAACCGAAAATTCTCGGGGCGGGGTTCAACCCTGTGAATTTCTGGCTGGCCTATGATGCGCAAGACGACCTGCGCGCCGTTATCGCGGAGGTGAACAACACTTTCGGTGATCGGCACTCCTATCTCTGCGCCACCCCCGATTTCGACCCTATTTCTGCGGAAACCGAGCTTCACGCTGCGAAGATCTTCCATGTTTCCCCGTTCCAGACGATCGCGGGCGAGTATCGCTTCCGCTTCGATATCCGGGCGGAACATATCCGCATCCGCATCGACCACCGAAATGGAGAAGAAGGCGTGGTTGCGACTCTCGTGACCGACCGGCGTCCACTCACCTCGGTGGCACTTCTCGGGATGGCGCTGCGCCGTCCGCTCACCCCAATCCGCACGCTCGGCCTGATCTACTGGCAGGCCCTGCGGCTCAAGCTCAAAGGCGCCCGCTACCTGCCGCGGCCCACACCCCCGACCGAGGAGATCAGCCAATGATGCCTTTCCTGACCAACCGCATCCGCAGCGAATTCCTCGCCACATGCGAGAAGATCGAGCATGGGACGCTCTATTTGCGCCTGCCCGACGGCACCGCTCGCCGCTTTGGTCACGGAGAGCCGCAGGCCGATATGGAAATCCGCGACTGGCAAGCCGTGGTGGCGATGGCGTCTCGCGGCGATGTCGGCCTAGGCGAGGCCTATATTGCGGGGCTATGGGAGACCTCCTCGATCGAGGCGCTTCTTTCTCTCGCGCTGAAGAACCTCGATGTGGTCGACGGCTATGCCTATGCGGGCTTCTGGTCGAACCTGAAATTCCGCCTGATCGACCGGTTGATGCGGGCCAATTCGCTGCGTGGCGCTTCGCGCAACATTCGGGCGCATTACGATGTCGGAAATGAGTTTTATCAACTCTGGCTCGATGAAGGGATGAGTTATTCGTCGGCGCTTTTCGCGCCGGGCGACAGCGATCTGCACCGGGCCCAAAACCGCAAGCTCGATCGCATTCTCGACCGGATGGGTGAGGGGGAGCAGGTGCTGGAGATCGGCTGCGGCTGGGGACATTTCGCCGAACGCGCGGCCGAGCAGGGGCGCCACGTCACCGGCATCACCATCTCGCCCAGTCAGAAAGGCTATGCCGATGCGCGGCTCGATGGGCGCGCGGATATCCGGCTTCAAGACTATCGCCGTACGCCGGGGCAGTTCGATCATATCGTCTCCATCGAGATGATCGAAGCGGTCGGAGAGCGCTACTGGCCGAACTATTTCCGTACTCTGAAAGAGCGGCTCGCGGAGGGCGGTTCGGCAATGATTCAGGCCATAACAGTGTCTGATTCCTACTTTCCGAAATATCGCCAGACCTCGGATTTCATCCGGCAATACACCTTCCCCGGCGGGATGCTCCTGTCGGACGGCGTGATCCGGGATCAGGCGGCGAAGGCGGGCCTGGCGGTGAAGGACAGCTTCGCTTTCGGGCAGGACTATGCCGAAACCTGCCGGCAATGGGCCGCCCGCTTGAAAGAGCGCAGCGCGCGGGCTGCCGAGCTGGGCTTTGGCCCGGAATTCCTGCGCAACTGGGCCTACTATCTCGAAGCCTGCGCGGCGGCTTTCGCGGTCGGCCATACCGATGTCGTTCAGGTGCAACTGGCACATGCGAGGGCGTAACATGATGCTGAAATTGTTAATTGTCGTCGCGGCCCTGATCTTTGCGGCTTTGCTGGTCCGACACTTCTTCTTCTCTTTCCCGGCGCAGAAATCTGCGGATTACGCGGCAGAGAGCCCGGAATTCGACATCCGGCGGGCCTTCGACGGTCCCGTCGAGGCGCACGGCATGATCTACGGGCCCGACGGCCGCGTCACCTCCCGCTTCCGCGCTGTGATGACGGGGCGGTTCACCAATGACGGTGGCGTAATCGAGGAAGAGTTCGAATATGCCTCAGGGCGTCGCCAGAGCCGGGCATGGAATATTCAGTTCGGGCCGAACGGCGAGATCAGCTCGACCGCCGACGATATCGAAGGCCGCGCCGAGATGGAGCAGTCGGGCAACGCGCTGCGGATGCGATACCGGCTGCGGCTGCCGGAAGACGCGGGCGGCCATGTGCTCGACGTTACCGACTGGATTTACCTGATGCCGGACGGGACGCTTCTGAACCGGTCGCAGATGCGCAAATTCGGCATCAAGGTGGCGGAGCTGTTCGCGGTCATGCGGCCGATGACCGAACCGGCCGAATGATCACTCGAAGCAACTGGCGCGGCCGTCTTTCTGGATCGTCGCCGCGCCATCCATGATCGAACGCGCGCGGCGCGACAGGAAGCTGCCGGGCTTCGCTGCCGAACGGTCCTTCGGGTCCGGCAGGACGCCTGCGATCAGCGCGGATTGCCGGGCGCTCAGCTTGTCGGGTGTGCTGCGGAAATAGCGATGCGCCGCAGCATCCACCCCGAACGCTCCCTCATCGAACTCGGCGACGTTAAGATAGATTTCCAAAATCCGTCTCTTGCCCCAGATCGCTTCGGCGAGCGGTGTCATAGAAGCCTCCAGCGCCTTGCGCAGCCAGCTTCGGCCCTGCCAGAGAAACACGTTCTTCACGGTCTGCTGGGTGATCGTCGAGGCGCCGCGATTGGCGCCATCGTCGATCGCCTTGCGGATCGCGCGCATGTCGAAGCCCCAGTGATTGCAGAAATTGGCATCCTCCGCCGCGACGACCGACCGGGCAAGCACCGGCGCAATATCCTCGAGCGGCACCCATTTCTGATCCACCGCACCGAGCCGCTGGCGTTCGCTCCAAATCGTCCAGGTGGTCGGTGGGTTAACGAACTTGAAAAGAACCATAAGCACGAGCACGAGCGCGACGAGACCGAGCAGGCCGCGCAGCGCCCATTTAAGAGCGCCGCGAAACGGCGCTCGCATGCGGGTGGAGACACTCGATTTCGTGCTGCGTTTGGCGGGCTTTCTGCCCGTTTTTTTCGTGCTCTTTGCCATGCGCGTATAAGTCACAGCGCGCCCCGAGGGGTCAAGCGACAAGGAGCGCCAATTCCGGCCCGCGTGCCACCTGTCGCGCCGTTACCATGGTTTCGATCGGTGCGTCTGAGACGGCTGTCCACGCGGTGCGGATCTCCTGCGCGAGGTCGCGATCTTCGTCGAGGATCATGTTCCCTGGAAAGAGGCTCTCGCTCGGCGCACCTTCGGCAATAAGAATATGATGCCGCGCGAAGAGCAGATGGCGATAGTGGACGGTTGCCCTCGGCTCGATCCGCACGCTTTTGCCATTCACCAGATGCTTTGCGGCGATCAGCACCTCGCTATCCGCGCAGGCGATCTCGGCGCGCCAGCCGCGCAGCAACATCCGGTGTTCCTGCGATACGTAGAGCGGACGTTCGTTGCCAATGGCACCGGCGGCGAAGCGGACCGGCGCGTAAAGGCCGGCGCCACGGCAGACCCGTCCCCCCGCCCAAAGGAGCGGCTTGGGCCCTTCGTCTTCGGTTGAGACGAGATCGCCTGCCGAGAGCGTTTCGACCGCACGCGGACCACTGGGTGTCTCGACCCGCGTGCCGGCGAGAAAACAGGCGGGTCCGAGGTCGCCGACAGGGGCCTGCGTGCTTTGCGTGACGTAGGTCGAGCTGACGAAGGTCGCGTTGTGGAGGATCGTACCGTCCGAGGGCGTAAACACGGCCGTCCCGTCGCGCAGGTAGAACGTATCGCCGGTGATCGTTTCCTGCATGCCGTTCGCACGTTCGATCGTGATCGTGTCGCCGCGCCAGACATCGGTGACGCGTTGGCCGTTGATCGTGTCGCGGGCACCGTTGCTGCTTGATATCCAGTTGTCGTTGTTCCTGTCGACGATTTCGAATGTCGTCGGAGACAGGGCGGTGCCTGCGGTGGGCGGATTGCCCGGGTCCATGACGTAGAACTGATCGTAATAAGTCGCCATCTTTACTGCCCTGGTAACGTTATTATTGGTTATTCGTTACGTGGTAAGCAGCGATCTGGGCGACACGAAGGCGCCTGTAAGGCGCAAAATTAACACAGGATTAAAAAGTGGCAGCCCGGCGACGGGCCAATTCAGAGCGCAGAGGGGCCGACCATCCGAGCAAGGCCGCCGGTCGAGCCTTCGCTGATTTCCTCGCCGGTGAAGGCCGTGGTGCCCCCAGAGGAGAGCGCGACTTCCAGCCGTTCGTGGAAATCTTCCGGCAGGGGAATCTGCAGCACGCGGTCGCTTGCATGGCCCAGTGTCCGCATTCGGTCGAGCACTTCGGCGGCGCTGGCTTTCTTAAGCATGATGAAAACCGCAGAGCCGCCTTCCGGCAGGCTCTCTCCCGCTTCGCGCAGGAAGGAGGTATTCAGCCCGATATCCGTGAACTTGCCCGAGATCACCCCGGCCCCGGCGCCCACTACTGCCCCGACCAGTGGCGACAGGAAAACCAACCCGAGGACGCCGCCCCAGACCGCGCCGCCGATCGCGCCGAGGGCGACCGTATTGCTGTTCTCATGGACCCGGACCGCGCCGCTTTGCTCGCGGGTCACGACGACAATGTCCTGCGACCGGAAAAATCCCTCTTTCTCGAGGGCGGTCAGTTCCTCGCGCATCGCGAAACCGGCGGCTTCCGTTTCATGCGCCATCACCAGTAATTCGGACATCGTTACCTCCAGACAGAACAAAGGGCGAGACATTTGTCTCGCCCTTTGAAACGGTTCCGTGAGGGGGTGGGTTCCCTTATTCCGCCGGCACTGCCTGCGGCTCGTCGCTGAGCGGATAGGACAGATGCGCCAGCATTTCCTTCGGGCAGACCTGCAGGAAGTTGGCCTTCTCGGTCTCCCAGTGCTGGAGAATATCTGCGCCTTTGCGCGATCCCGTTTCGGCGACGTGACGCTCGATCAGGCCTTTCAGCTCGGCTTCCCAATGCTCGTGGCCCAGCCCGCAGGTGACGAGGCTTTCGAGATTGATCAGCTCTTCCGCCGTATTGTCCGGATCGTAGAGATAGGCCATGCCGCCGGTCATGCCCGCACCGAAGTTCGGGCCGATCGAGCCGAGGATCACCGCGACGCCGCCGGTCGTGTATTCGCAACCGTTGGAGCCGCAGCCCTCGATCACCACTTTCGCACCCGAGTTACGCACCGCGAAGCGCTCGCCTGCGCGGCCCGCCGCGAAGAGGTAACCCTCGGTCGCGCCGTAAAGCACGGTGTTGCCGATAATCGTGTTCTCGGAGGCCACCAGCGGCGAAGCCATGGGCGGACGGACGACGATCATGCCACCCGAGAGGCCCTTGCCGACATAGTCGTTGGCATCGCCCGACACTTCGATCTTCAGACCCGGGGCCGCGAAGGCGCCCAGCGACTGACCGCAGGAGCCGGTCAGCTTCACCGTCAGGTGGTCCGATTGCAGCGCGTTGCGCATCCCGAAGTTCTTCACGATGTGCGAAGAGGCGCGCGTCCCGATGGTGCGCAGCGTGTTGCGCACCGCGTAGGAGAGCTGCATCTTCTCGCCATCCTCGAAGAAGCGGTGACCGTCCTTGATGATCTCGGCGTCGAGCGTGTCCGAAACCCAGTTACGCGGCTTCGAGCGGTCGTAGACGATCTTGTCCCAGCCATCGACGGTGATCAGGAGCGGATTGAGATCCAGATCGTCGAGATGCGCCGACCCGCGGCTCACCTGGCTGAGAAGATCGGCGCGCCCGATCACCTCGTCGAGCGAACGCGCACCGATCGAGGCGAGGATTTCGCGCACTTCCTGAGCGTAGAAGGTGATGAGGTTCACCACCTTGTCCGCCGTGCCGGTGAACTTGGCGCGCAGCTCCGGATCCTGGGTGCAGACGCCCACCGGGCAGGTGTTCGACTGACACTGACGGACCATGATGCAGCCCATCGCGATCAGGGCGGCAGTGCCGATGCCGTATTCCTCGGCCCCCATCATTGCCGCCATCACGATATCGCGGCCCGTGCGCAGACCGCCATCTGTCCGCAGGGTGACGCGTTCGCGCAGATTGTTCATCGCGAGAACCTGATGCGCTTCGGTCAGACCCATCTCCCACGGGAGACCGGCATATTTGATCGAGGTCGCGGGCGATGCGCCCGTGCCGCCGTTGTGGCCCGAGATCAGGATGATATCGGCCTTCGCCTTCGCGACACCGGCCGCGATCGTGCCGACGCCCGAGGACGCCACCAGCTTCACCGTCACTTTGACCTTCGGGTTGATCTGCTTGAGGTCGTAGATCAGCTGCGCGAGGTCTTCGATCGAGTAGATGTCGTGGTGCGGCGGCGGCGAGATCAGGGTCACGCCCTTGGTCGAGTGCCGCAGACGCGCGATCAGGTCGGTGACTTTCATCCCCGGAAGCTGGCCGCCTTCACCGGGCTTGGCACCCTGAGCGACCTTGATCTCAAGCTCTTCGCAGTGGTTGAGGTATTCGGCGGTGACACCGAAACGGCCCGACGCCACCTGCTTGATCTTCGCCGACGGGTTGTCGCCGTTCGGCTCGGGCACGAAATGCGCCGGGTCTTCGCCGCCTTCACCCGAGTCCGACTTCGCGCCGATCCGGTTCATCGCGACGTTCAGGAGCTTGTGCGCCTCGGGCGAAAGCGCGCCCAACGACATGCCCGGCGTCACGAAACGCTTACGGATCGAGGTGATCGACTCGACCTCTTCGATCGGCACCGGCTTGCCCAGCGATTTGATGTCCAGCATGTCGCGGATGTGGATCGGCGGGTTCGCCCGCATCATCGCGGAATACTGCTTCCACAGGTCATAGCTCGCGCGGTTACAGGCCGATTGCAGCATGTGCATCGACTGCGCGCCCCAGGCGTGGCTTTCGCCGGTGCGGCGCGCCTTGTAGAAGCCGCCGATCGGCAGCACGTCCTGACCGCCTTTCCAGCCCTTCGCATGCACGCCTTCAAGCGCGTGCTGGATGCCGTGCAGACCGATGCCGGAGATGCGCGAGTGCATGCCGGGGAAATATTCCGCGACCATCGCGCGCGACAGACCCACGGCTTCGAAGTTCAGACCGCCGCGATAGGAGGAAATCACCGAGATCCCCATCTTCGACATGATCTTCAGCAGACCGGCGTCGATCGCATCGCGATACTTGCGCATCGCATCGACGAGCGAGCCGCTCAGCAGCCCACGGTCGATCCGGTCGGCGATCGTGTCCTGCGCGAGATAGGCGTTCACTGTGGTCGCGCCCGAGCCGATCAGCACCGCGAAGTAATGCGGGTCGATACATTCCGCCGAGCGGACGTTGATCGAACAGAAGGTCCGCAGACCTTTCTGCGTCAGCCAGCTATGCACCGCCGAGGTCGCGAGGATCATCGGCATCGCGACCTTGTTCTCGTCCTGCTCCTCGTCGGTCAGCACGATATGCAGCGCACCCGAGCGCACCGCGTCTTCGGCTTCCTGACGGATCCGGGTCAGACCCTCGCGCAGCGCATCCTGATCCGCATTGGCCGGGAAGGTGCAGTCGATCATCGCCACCTGCTCGCCGAATTCCTTGAGCATGTGGTCGAATTCGGAATTCGCGAGGAACGGGCTTTCGAGGATCCAGATTTCGGTCTGCGAGCTGTCCTCGTCGAGGACGTTCTTCAGGTTGCCGAAGCGCGTCTTGAGCGACATCACCCGGCTTTCACGAAGCGAGTCGATCGGCGGGTTGGTCACCTGGCTGAAGTTCTGACGGAAGAAATGGCTCAGCGGACGGTATTGCTTAGACAGAACCGCAGGCGGCGTGTCGTCGCCCATAGAGGCGATGGCTTCCTTGCCGTCCTCTGCCATCGGCGCGAGAATCTGTTCAATCTCTTCGACCGTGTAGCCCGCTGCGACCTGACGCTTGCGCAGCGTGCCGCCGGAGAATTTCGGCTCTTCCGGCACGTCCACGAGGATCGCGTTCAGATCGGTAACCTTGCCGACCCATTCGCCGAAGGGCTGTGCCGCGGCCAGTTTGTCCTTGATTTCGGTGTCGTGGTAGAGCTTGCCCTCGCGCATATCGACCGCGATCATCTGACCCGGGCCAAGCGCGCCCTTTTCCACGACCGTCGCCTCATCGATCGGCACCATGCCGGCTTCCGAGCCTGCGATCAGGACGCCGTCACCGGTAATGACATAGCGCAGCGGGCGCAGGCCGTTGCGGTCGAGACCGCCGCAGACCCAGCGGCCATCGGTCATCGCCAGCGCGGCGGGGCCGTCCCACGGCTCCATCACGGCGTTGCAATAGGCATACATGTCCTGCCATGCGGAGGGCATCGTATCGGTGGATTTCGACCAAGGCTCGGGCACGAGCATGGTCTTCACCATCGGCGCGTTGCGGCCCGAGCGGACCATCAGTTCGAACACCGCATCGAGCGCACCGGAATCCGACGCACCTGCCGGGATGATCGGCTTGATGTCTTCGGCGCTGTCGCCGAAGGCCGAGGAGGCCATGCGGATTTCATGGCTCTTCATCCAGTTGGTATTGCCCTTGATCGTGTTGATCTCGCCGTTATGCGCCAGCATCCGGAACGGCTGCGCCAGCCACCACTGCGGGAAGGTGTTGGTGGAATAGCGCTGGTGATAGATCGCGAAGGCGGATTCGAAGCGCTCATCCTTCAGATCGGGATAGAATTCCGCGACCTGCTCGGCCAGCATCATGCCTTTGTAGATGATCGAGCGCGTCGACAGCGAGCAGATGTAGAGCCCATTGATCTGCGCAGCGATCGCCGCTTTCTCGATGCGGCGGCGGATGATGTAGAGCTCGCGCTCGAACTGCTCCTCGTCGATGTCCTTGTCGTTGCGGATCAGGATCTGCTCGATCTCGGGACGCGTTGCGTTGGCCTTCTCGCCCAGCACTTCGGTGTTCACCGGAACGTGGCGCCAGCCGTAGATGTAGTGACCCATCCGAAGAACTTCGGATTCGACGATCGTGCGGCAGCGCTCCTGCGCGCCGAAATCGGTGCGCGGCAGGAAGACCTGACCGACGGCAACCATTTTCTCCATGTCCGGCTCGTGGCCGGTGCGGCGGATCTGGTCGTAGAAGAAGGGGGCCGGGATCTGGACGTGAATGCCCGCGCCGTCGCCGGTCTTGCCGTCGGCATCGACCGCGCCGCGGTGCCAGATCGCCTTCAGCGCGTCGATGCCGTTCTCCACGACGCGGCGCGAGGCCTTGCCGTCGATCGACACCACGAGACCGACGCCGCAGGACGCCTTCTCGTCATCTTCCTTCCATAGCGAATTCTCGTTCATCCACTGGCGTTTCGCTTCCTCGGCGGCCACCCAGGCTTCGTCATATTTGGTCATTGCAGTGCCTCCTTGGAGAAAGAGCGGGAAAGGGGGGCGAGGCTGACGCGCGTGGGCCGCAGATCGGCCTCCGTCATCATCAGGTCGCAGTCATATTCAGGCGTCTCGGTCGAAAAACCGGGATCGCCGGGAAAGTCGAAGCGTACCGGGCTGTCGTCATAACTCACGACATCGCCCTGATCGTTCTCGAACCGCTCGGCACCGCTGAAGAACACGCGATACTTGCGCGAGATATATTGCGTGCCGGTGCGGGTCGCGACGGTTTGGCCGTTCTGGTCGTCTTCGCGCAGGTCGAAGGTGATTGTCTCGAGCGGAACATCGTCGATGCTGAGCGAGTTGCCGGTGAGGGCATCGCTGCCGACATAGCGGCGCAGGCCCCGGTAATTCGACCGCGTGACGAAATCGTAATCGTCCTTGCCATCCGACAGGAGCGCCGAGAACGAGGGGGCGTCCTTCGACGCGCCCGGATCGAACATCTCGATCTCGCCGGTATCGGTCGACACGCTTTCGAGCCAGCGGGTCTCGGAATCTATATGGCTCAGGTAATAGATGCCCTCGCCATCCGCGAACGCGGTCCAGAGATCGCCCTCGGGATCGGCGGCGCAGCGATAGTAATTGGCGACCTGACAGTTATGCATCTGCACGGTCATGAAGACCTCGCAGCCCTGCGGCGGCTTGAAGTCTGCGGCATGGGCGGGCAGGGCGCTGAAGAGCCCCCCGCAGATCGCCATGCCGAGAAAATTCGACCGCATCGCATGCATTCCTTTTCAGATCGACAGGGCGCGGATCACTCCGCTGCCACCGCCGCCACGTTTTCGAGATAGCCCAGGATCGAGCCAGCCGCTTCGCGCCCGTCGCGGATCGCCCAGACGACGAGGCTAGCACCGCGCACGATGTCGCCGACCGCGTAGACGCCGGGGATCGAGGTCGCGTGGGTGCCGAACTCGGCCTTCACGGTGCCCCAGCGGGTCGTTTCCAGATCGTCGGCGTCCCACGCGCCGGGCAGATCTTCGGGCTCGAAACCGAGCGCCTTGATCACCAGGTCGGCCTCTTCGTCATAGATGCCGCCCTCGATCTTCTCGGGGCTCTGACGGCCCGACTTGTCCGGAGCGCCCAGACGCATCCGCTGCACCGAGCAGTTGGTGACGGGATTGCCCGAGAAGCCGGCCGGTGCGGAGAGCCAGACGAATTCCACGCCTTCTTCCTCGGCATTCTGCACTTCGCGCTGCGAGCCCGGCATGTTGGCGCGGTCGCGGCGATAGAGACATTTCACCGAAGTGGCGCCCTGACGGATCGCGGTGCGCACGCAGTCCATCGCGGTGTCGCCCCCGCCGATGACGAGGACGCGCTTGTCCTTGGCGTTGAGCGTGCCGTCCTCGAATTCCGGTACCTCGTCGCCGAAGCTCTTGCGGTTCGAGGCGGTGAGATAGTCGATCGCGCGCACGATGCCGGCCGCGTCCGACCCCTCGTCGGTCAGTTCGCGCGTCTTGTAGACGCCCGTTGCGATCAACACCGCGTCATGCTTGCCGCGGATCGCGTCGAAGGAGATGTCGGTGCCGACATTGCAGTTCAGCACGAATTCGACGCCGCCATCTTCCAGCTGCTTCACGCGCTGCATGACGATGTCTTTCTCGAGCTTGAAGCCGGGGATGCCGTAAGTCATCAGGCCACCCGCGCGGTCGTAGCGGTCATAGACGGTGACCTGAACGCCTGCGCGACGCAGCATGTCGGCCGCTGCCAGGCCGCCCGGACCCGCGCCGATGATGCCGACGCTTTCGGCACGCTCGGTCGCCGGTTTGATCGGCTTCACCCAGCCCATGTCGAAAGCGGTGTCGGTGATGTATTTCTCGACCGCGCCGATGGTGACGGTGCCGTGGCCCGACTGTTCGATCACGCAGTTGCCTTCGCACAGACGATCCTGCGGGCAGATGCGACCGCAGATTTCCGGGAAGGTATTGGTCGCCTGCGACATCTCATAGGCTTCCTGCAGACGGCCTTCGGCGGTCAGGCGCAGCCAGTCGGGGATGTTGTTATGGAGCGGGCAATGCGTGTGGCAATACGGCACGCCGCACTGGCTGCAGCGGCTCGCCTGCTCGGCAGCCTTCTCGTCCGCGTATTCGCGATAGATTTCGTTGAAATCATGGGAGCGCACGTTCGCGTCGCGCTTCTGAGGCATCTCTTTCGCCGTCTTGACGAACTTGAGCATCGGTTGCTTGGCCATTGTGGCGCCTCCCTAGAAAACCGGTGGGTGCGCATGACTACACCGCTTGCCGCAGCAATAAAAGTAAGCAAGGCTGACCTAAATGTGCGTTTTTTGTGTGAGGTGCGCGAGAAGGCCCCTCAAAATCACTCAAACTAGGTCAGCTTAGTTTACGTTATTGCGGCTTTTCCCTGATTTTCCTGAAGATGACGCACCGCCAAAAAGCGATTCGCGCTCCGTTAGCTTAGCACACCGACCGCCGCGAGGCTCAGCAAGAGCCCACCGAAGATGATCCGGTAGATCGCGAAGATGGTGAAACGGTGCCCCTGAATGTAACCAAGGAGCCATTTCACCGCGACAAAGGCCGTGATTGTCGAGACGACGAAGGCAACGCTGAGCGCGGTCCAGTCCTCGTTGCCGCCGGCCCCGTCCTTGAACTGTTTGAGCAATTCGTAACCGCTCGCCGCATACATGGTGGGGATGCCGACGAGGAAGGCGAATTCAGTCGCGGCCGCGCGGTTCGAGGTGCCCAGAAGCATCGCTACGAAGATCGTCGTGGCGGAACGCGAGGTGCCCGGAAAGACCCCGGCCACGATCTGCGCGATCCCGACTGCGATCGCGACACGCCAGAAAACGTGGCTGCTATCGGGCTGACGATCCGCGACCCGCTCGGCAAAGAGCATCCAGAAGCCGCCGATCACCAGCGCCCAGGCGACTGGCTGAATGGCCGTCGGCAACTCGAAGCCCATCTTCTTTACGATCAGGCCCAGAACAGCCGTAATCAGGAAGGCAACGGTAAGCTTCGCCAAATAGTCGCGGTTTTCAGGATCGCGCCAGTTGAACAGCAGTTCCATCAGGCGGCGCCAGTAGATCAGCGTGACGGCGAGGATCGCCCCGGCCTGAATGACGATATTGTAGGTATCCGAGCGCGTACCGAGCCAATGTTCGGCGAGAATGAGGTGGCCAGTGCTCGAAATCGGGAGGAACTCGGTGATCCCTTCGATCACACCGAGCAGAACATCGTTCAGATAGCTCAAGAATACCGCCTATGTCAGAACTGCGCCGCACGCGACGCTTGGAGGTGGGTCAGGTCTTGCGAAGGTTCTTCGCGGAAGCCTTGATGTCGTCATACTGGCCACCGGGACGGAAGCGCCACAGGTAGCCGGGCATCACGGCTTCCATTGCCATAGGATGGATCCCGAGATCGGAGAAGCCTTTCGCCCCCTCGGACACGACATTGTCAGTCTGCAGGTTCTTCACCTGATCGCGCGTGAGGATGCGGTTGGTGAACAGCCCGCCGGTGACGGCCTGGCCCAGATCGAAGACGCCGCCCATGATGTTTGCGATCCAGCGCGGCAGCGACAGCACGAGCCGACGACGGTGGATCACTGCCAGCATCTGCTTCATCAGGTCGTGGAAGGTTTCTACATCCGGCCCGCCGAGTTCATAGATGCCGGGCGCGACTTTCCCGTCGGCGCCCATGACCGCCACCTTCGCGACATCGTCGACGAAAACCGGCTGGAACTTGGTCTTGCCACCGGTGATCGGAAGGATCGGGGTGAAGCGCGCCATCGAGGCGAACTTGTTGAAGAAACCGTCCTCGTTGCCGAAAATGATCGAGGGACGCAGGATCACGGCCTGCGGATAGGCCTCCAGAACCGCTTTCTCGCCCGCAGCCTTGGTGCGGGCATATTCGCTGGGGCTGTCCGGATCGGCGCCAATGGCCGAGATCTGCACCAGTTTCGGCACGTTCATCTCTGCGGCGATACGTGCCACGCGGCCTGCGCCTTCGGCCTGCACCGCCCCGAACTTGTTCTTGCCTTCGTTCACCAGGATGCCGACGCAGTTGATCACCGCATCCGCGCCCTGCATCGCTGCGCGCACGCTGGCATCGTCGCGAATATTGCAGAAGACCGGCTCGACTTGCCCGACCGCACCGTAGGGTTTGACGAAGAGCGCCTCGTTCGGACGCCGGACCGCAACGCGAATCCGCCAACCGTCCTTTGCCATGCGCCGCGCGATATACCGCCCGACGAACCCCGAACCGCCGTAGATCGTAACCAGCTTGGACATGGGCAGAGGCCTTTCCTTGCAAGAATTTCGTCCTTTGATTACCGCCTCGCCCCCGCGGGAACAAGGCCAAAGACCCGAAGAGTGAAAGCTTGCGAATTTTTCGTGTCGATCCCCGTTGACAGTCCCAGCGCCGCTCTGTATCTCGCGCTCCACGGCACCTGCCCAGGTGGCGGAATTGGTAGACGCGCACGGTTCAGGTCCGTGTGCCGCAAGGCGTGGAGGTTCGAGTCCTCTCCTGGGCACCACTACTAAAAAGTCGCGCAACTCATCTGGGTTGCGCGACTTTTTCGTTTTCGGGTGGCGCGTCCTCGTGCAGCGGCCCGCGCTTTGCTTTATTTCCTGCGGAAAAAGCGCGCGCGATCGTAAAGCGCCTCGAGCCTAGCCATGCGGGCCGAGGTTTCCTCCCAAGTGAGCGACTGGATCGCAGCCATGAAGGTTTCGACCAGAACCTGAATCGCGACCGTCGAATCCCATGCCGAGGGCGCTTCGATCTGCGCCGAAAACCGATAGCGCGCATGCGCCGCGGCAGGCGAGACCCAGGGATCGGTGATCAGCACGACTTCCGCGCCCTGCTCGACCGCCATCTCCACCAGTTGCAGCACGCTCGATTCATAGCGGCGAATGTCGAATACCAGCAGCACGTCGCCCTTCTGCATCTCCAGAAGCGCGGGCGGCCAGCTGTTCGATAGTGGTTCGAGCAGCTCGACCCCGGGCCGGATCACCTTCATATGTGCCACGAAATAAGCTGCGATCGGGCCGGTGATCCGGCCCCCGGTCGCGAAAATGCGCCGCTTCGGATCGGCCATCATCGCGGCGGCGGCGTCGAACTCGGCATGGTCGATCTGCTTCAGGGTCGCCTGCAGGTTGCCCAGAACCGTATCGGCGAAGCGGTTGATCATATGGGTATCGGGCGCATCCCCCGCCCAGCGGTCATGTTTGACGAGCGGGGAGACAAGCTGCGCCTCCAGCTCGTCGCGCACCGCCTGCTGCAGTCCCGGATAGCCACCATAGCCCATCTTCTGGGCAAGTCTCACGACGGTGGGAGAGGAGACCTCGGCGGCGCGCGCCAGCTGCGCGACAGATCCCAGAAGCGCCATCGGATAGTGACGCAGGATATGTCCGGCGAGCTGCTTCTCGGTCCGGGTCATCTCTTCGATGCCCGACCGGAGCCTGTCTTCGATGCTTTGTGTGGCTGCTGACAAATCGGGCACTCCCGTGCGAATCACGTTAGAAATGATTGTAACAGAATTTTCTTCTCTGAAATTTTCTTGACAGACACGAGGTGCCGGGGCGAGCCTGACTCTAAGGACGCGACGCAGAATCGCGCCTTGCAACAGGAAGGGACCAGTTTGAACAGCGCGCATGCAGCGGTGGACATCGAAGGTGCAGAGCGTTCGGGCCAGATCGTTCTGGTCTGCGAACATGCGTCGAATGCCTTTCCCGCGCCTTGGGGCGAGCTGGGATTGACCCCCGATCAACGCGACGCGCATATCGCCTGGGATCCCGGCGCGCTGGGCCTCGCGCGCGGTCTGGCCGCGAAATTGGAGGCGCCGCTGGTTGCGGCCTGCCAGTCGCGGCTGATCTACGATCTCAACCGCCCGCCGCATCATACCGGAGCCATGCCCGTGCAATCGGAGATCCACGAGATCCCCGGCAATGCGGGGCTGACACCGGACGACCGCAGCGCCCGCACCGAGGCGCTTTATCTTCCGTTCCACGCGGCTCTGGGCGGTCTCGTTGCCGAACGGCTGGCGCGCGGGCAAGCTACTGCACTGGTCACGGTGCATTCCTTCACGCCGATCTGGTTCGGTCAGCCCCGCGCGGTAGAGTTCGGCGTGATCCACGACGCCGATCCGAGCTTTGCGCAGGCGGTTCTCGAGGAAGCCCGCCGTGTCACCGAGCTCGATACGCGTCTTAACGAACCTTACTCAGGCGCCGATGGCGTCTGTCATACGCTGGCGCTGCAAGCGACGCCGATGGGGCTGCCGAATGTCATGCTGGAACTGCGCAACGATCTGATCGCCGATCCCGCCGCGCAGGAGGCGATGGCCGCGACGCTTGCGCCGGTACTGCAAGCCGCGCTGTCACGGATCACCGCAAATAACGGGGAGGCCGCCTGATGCCACGCTGGAGTGTCGCCTATGTCCGCCTGATCGACGGGTTCAATCGCAAGCTCGGCAAACTGGCGATGTACCTGCTCTACGTCATCATGGGCATCATGCTGTTCTCGTCGGTGACGAAGATTGTGCAGATCCCCGCACTCTGGACGCTGGAAATGGCCCAGTTCACGCTGGTGGCCTATTACATGCTGGGCGCGCCGTGGACGCTGCAGGGCGATACCAACGTGCGGATGGACCTGCTATATTCCCGCTGGTCGGCGAAGGGGCAGGCGTGGTGGGATGCTTTCACCGTCTTCGCGCTGCTCTTCTATCTCGGGATCATGGTCTACTCGGCCTATGACTCGACGGTCTATTCCTTCGAATACAACGAGCGAAATCCGACCGCGTGGCGTCCGGTGCTGTGGCCGATCAAGGTCATCATCACGACGGGCTTCGCGCTTCTGTTCCTGCAGGCCGTGGCGCTTCTGATCCGCGATGTCGCGACTATTCGCGGAGAGGAAATCTGATGGATCACAACACCATCGCCCTTTTGATGTTCTCGACGATGCTGCTGATGATGCTGACCGGTCAGCGCGTTTTCGGCGCGATCGGCTTCGTCGCGGTCGTCGCGGCCTTCTGGCTCTGGGGGCCGGGCGGCACGCAGATGGGCTTCGGCTCGGTCATGAAGCTGATGAAATGGACGCCGCTGCTGACGCTGCCGATGTTCGTCTACATGGGCTATGTGATGTCCGAGAGCCGTCTGGCCGAAGACCTATATCGGATGTTCCACGTCTGGTTCGGGCCATTACCGGGCGGCCTCGCCATCGGGACAATCATGCTGATGGTGATGATCTCGGTGATGAACGGGCTGTCGGTCGCGGGTATGGCGATCGGGGCGACGATCGCGCTGCCGGAACTGCTGCGCCGGAACTACGACAAGTTGATGATCTCGGGCGTCATTCAGGCCGGGTCGAGCCTCGGCATCCTGATTCCGCCTTCGGTCGTGCTGGTGCTGTTCTCGCTGATCGCACGCCAGCCGGTCTCCGAACTGTGGCTGGCCGGCGCTGTGCCGGGGCTTCTGATGGCCACGCTTTTCGTCGCCTATATCGTGATCCGCTGCAAACTGAACCCCGACCTCGCGCCGCCGATGGATGCGGAAGAGCGCGCGATGATCACCATGCGCAAGAAACTGCGTCTGCTGCGTGCGGGTCTGATGCCGGTGTTCATCTTCATTGCGATGATGGTGCCATTCCTCAAAGGCTGGGCGAGCCTGACCGAAGCCTCGGTGATCGGCGCGCTGGCCGCTGTCTTCGCGGCGGTTATCAAGCGGCGCTTCACCTGGCAGGTGTTCCAGGTCGCGACCGAGAACACGCTCAAGATCACCGTGATGTTCATGCTGATCATCACCGCGGCGCTCTCCTTCGGTGCGGTGTTCGACGGTCTGGGTGCGGGCCGCGCGATCGAGGATTTCTTCACCGACAGCCTCGGTCTCGGCCCGTGGCAAATCCTGATCCTGATGCAGCTGAGCTTCCTCGTGATGGGGATGTTCCTCGACGACACGGCGATGCTGGTGATCGTGGCTCCGGTCTATGTCTCGCTCGCCCGGCATCTGGGCTTCGACATGATCTGGTACGGTGTCCTTTATACCATCACCTGTCAGGTTGCCTATCTCACGCCCCCCTTCGGCTATAACCTGTTCCTGATGAAGGCGATGGCGCCGAAGGAATTCACGTTGCCGGTGATCTACGCCTCCGTGATCCCCTTCGTGGGCGTGATGGTCCTGACGCTGATCCTCGTGATGATCTTTCCGCAGCTGGCGCTCTGGCTGCCGCATGCGGTGCTTGGAAGATAACCATAACCCGGAAAAACCGGGATCAACCAACAAGGAGAGAGTGATGACGACAAGAAGACAGTTCCTCACCACCGGTGCGGTGGGTGCGGCTGCGGCGGGCCTTGCGGCCCCGGCCGTCGCGCAAACCACGCCGATCAAGTGGCGGATGCAGACCTATGCCGGCCCCGCGCTGGCTGAACAGGTCGTGGATAACTGCATCAAGACCTTCAACGAAATCGCCGATGGCGAGATGGAGATCGAACTTTACTACGCCGACCAGCTGGTGCCGACCTCCGAGCTGTTCCGCGCGATGCAGTCGGGCACGATCGACGCCGTGCAATCCGACGATGACTCGATGGCCTCGCCCACCGAAGTCACCGTCTTCGGCGGCTATTTCCCCTTCGGCCTGCGCTACTCGCTCGACGTGCCGACGCTGTTCAACGAATGGGGTCTCAACGAGATCTGGGACGAGCAGTATTCGGCCGTGGGCGTGAAGCACATCTCGGCGGGCTCGTGGGACCCGTGCAACTTCGCCATGAAAGAGCCGGTGAAGTCGCTCGACGATCTGAACGGCAAGCGGGTCTTCACCTTCCCGACCGCCGGGCGCTTCCTCGCGCAATTCGGCGTGGTGCCGGTGACGATTCCGTGGGAAGACGTGGAAGTCGCGCTGCAGACCGGCGAGCTTGACGGCGTCGCGTGGTCGGGCATCACGGAGGATTACACCTCGGGCTGGGGCAAGAACGCGCCCTACTTCCTGACCAACAACATCTCGGGTGCGTGGATCGGCCACTTCTTCGCCAACATGGATCGTTGGAACGAAGTGCCGGATCGTCTGAAGACGCTGATGAAGACCTGCTTCGATCAATCGCATTACCACCGCCAGTACTGGTACTGGTCGGGCGAGGCGAAGCTGCGCGTCGATGGCGAGGACATGCAGCTCACCACGATTCCGGATGCCGAATGGCAGAAGGTCGAGGATGCGGCGCACAAGTTCTGGGACGAGATCGCGGCCGAGAGCGAGTTGAAGGCGAAAGTCGTCGACATTTTCCGCAAGTATAACGAGACGATGCGCAAGGCAGGCCCGCCCTACCGTTGCGGTTGATCTCGTCGGCGGGCAGCCCGTCCTGCCCGCTCTTATTTGCCCTCTTGTAGGGCCTTGCACCGCGCGGCACTCTCGCGCGGTGACCCTGATCCCGGAGGAACTCATGTCGCGAAAAATGTCGTTCGACGCGCTCAAGAAGGCGGTCAATGCTGGCGAGGTCGATACCGTCATCGCAGCCCTTGTGGATATGCAGGGACGGCTTCAGGGCAAGCGGTTCCACGCGGCGCATTTCATCGACAGCGCATGGGAAGAGACCCATTGCTGCAACTACCTGCTGGCGACCGACATGGAGATGGTCACGGTGCCGGGCTATGACGCGTCCAGCTGGGAACGCGGCTACGGCGATTACGTGATGAAGCCCGACATGGAGACGCTGCGGCTGATCCCTTGGGTTCCGGGCACGGCGCTGGTGATCTGCGATCTGCTCGATCATCACAGCCACGAGCCGATTCCCCATGCGCCGCGCCAGATGCTGAAATCGCAGCTCAAGCGCGCGAAGGACATGGGCTATGACGTGATGATGGCGACCGAGCTGGAGTTCTTCCTGTTCGAGGAAAGCTATCCGCAGCTCTTCGACGCGGGCTATCCGGAGCCGACCCCGGTCGCGCGCTACAATGTCGATTACTCGATCATGGGCAATTCGCGCGCCGAACCGGCGATGCGCGCGATGCGCAACGCGCTTTATGCGGCGGGCGTGCCGGTCGAATGCTCCAAGGGCGAGGCCGAGCGCGGTCAGGAAGAGCTGAACGTGAAATATGCGGCCGGTCTGCAGACCGCCGACATGCATGTGCTGGTCAAGCAATGCGCCAAGGAAGTCGCCCAGTCCCACGGGCTGTCGGCGACGTTCATGGCGAAATATCACACCGACAAGGCGGGCAGTTCGAGCCACGTGCACCAGTCGCTCTGGAAGGGTGGCAAGCCTGCCTTCTTCGACAAGGACGCGCCCAATGGCATGTCCGAGCTGATGCGCCACTATCTCGGCGGGCAGATGGCCCATGCGCGTGACATCACCTATTTCCTCGCGCCCTACACCAACAGCTACAAGCGTTTCTGCGAGGGGCTTTTCGCGCCGACGAAAGCGGTTTGGTCTTTGGACAACCGCACCGCGGGTTTCCGCATCTGCGGCGAGGACACGAAATCCATCCGCGTCGAATGTCGCATCGGCGGTGCCGACCTGAACCCCTATCTGGCCTGCGCCGCGCTTCTGGCGGCGGGGCTCGCCGGGATCGAGCAGCAGATGGACCCGGGCCCGGAAGCCGCGGGCGACATCTACAAGGCGGGCGAAGTGACCGAGGTGCCGAAATCCCTGACCGAGGCGCTGGGCGCTCTGGAAGGTTCGGACATGCTCAAATCCGCCTTCGGTGAGGACGTGATGGCCCATTACGTGCGCGCCGCCCGCTGGGAAATCGAAGAACAGAACCGAGTTGTGACCGACTGGGAGCGGATGCGCGGTTTCGAACGCGCCTGAGTTTTGACAGACCCGCGGGGCCCTACACCCCGCAAGGAGACATGATGACCAAGACCCTGAAATGTATCTCGCCCGTCGACGGGCAGGTCTATGCCGAACGCGAGGCGCTGAGCGCCTCCGACGCGCAGGCGCTGGCCGCAGGCCTGCGCGCCGCGCAGCCGGCATGGGCCGAGCGCCCGCTGTCCGAGCGTATCGCGCTCGTCGAGGCGGGCATCGCCAAGCTCAACGAGATGAAAGACCTCGTAGTCGAGGAGCTCGCGTGGCAAATGGGCCGCCCGACCCGCTATGGCGGCGAATTCGGCGGCATGAACGAGCGCGCGGGCTACATGGCCTCGATCGCCGAAGAGGCGCTGGCCCCGATGGTGGTCGAGCAGAGCGACAGCTTCCTGCGCCAGATCGCGCGCGAACCCGTAGGCGTCGTCTTCATCATCGCGCCGTGGAACTACCCCTACATGACGGTGATCAACTCGCTGGTCCCGGCCCTGATCGCGGGCAACGCGGTGATGTTGAAGCACGCGACGCAAACGATGCTGGTGGGCGAACGCATCGCCGAAGCCTTCCACGCGGCGGGCGTGCCGCAGGACGTGTTCCAGAATGTCTACCTCACGCATGAGGTGTCGGAAGAGTTGATGGGCGCGAAGGCGTTCGATTTCGTCAACTTCACCGGCTCGGTCGGCGGCGGTCGCGCGGTGGAGCGCGCGCTGGCGGGCACCTTTACCGGGTTGGGCCTCGAGTTGGGCGGCAAGGATCCGGGTTACGTCGCCGCAGACGCCGACCTGGACGCGGCGGTCGACGGGTTGATGGATGGTGCGCTGTTCAACGCGGGCCAGTGCTGCTGCGGAATCGAGAGAATCTACGTCCATGCGAGCCTCTACGACGCTTTCGTCGAAAAGGCCGCAGCCTGGGCAAGCAAGCTGACCCTCGGCAATCCGTTCGAGCCGGAAACGACCCTCGGCCCGATGGCGAACAAGCGTTTCGCCGAAGTGGTGCGCGGCCAGATCGAGGACGCGATCACCGATGGCGCGAAGCCGCTGCTCGATCCTTCGTTGTTCCCGGCAGACGATGGCGGCGCCTATCTCGCGCCGCAGATCCTCGTCGACGTGAACCACGAGATGCGCGTGATGCGCGAGGAAAGCTTCGGTCCCGTCGTCGGCATCATGCCGGTGAAGGATGACGAGGAAGCCATCGCCGCGATGAACGATTGCGATTACGGTCTGACCTGCTCGATCTGGACCGCCGATCCCGCCCGCGCCGAGGCGATGGGCAAGCGGCTGCAGACCGGCACCGTCTTCATGAACCGCTGCGACTATCTCGACCCGGCGCTGTGCTGGACCGGCTGCAAGGAAACGGGCCGTGGCGGCTCGCTCTCGGTGCTGGGCTATCACGCGCTGACGCGTCCGAAATCCTACCATCTCAAGAAGGTGACGAAATGACTGCCCCCACCGCAAACTGGTCCTATCCGACCACGATCAAGTTCGGCCCCGGCCGGATCTCGGAACTGGCCGATCACTGCAAATCCGTGGGCATGAACAAGCCGCTTCTGGTGACCGACAAGGCGCTGGCGGCGCTGCCGATCACCGCTGCCGCGCTCGACGTTCTGGACGGCGCGGGTCTGGGCCGCGCGGTTTTCTCTGAGGTCGATCCGAACCCGAACGAGGGCAACATGGCCGCCGGGATCGAGGTCTATAAAGCGGGCGGCCATGACGGCGTGATCTGCTTCGGCGGCGGCTCGGCGCTCGACCTGGGCAAGATGATCGCGCTGATGGCGGGGCAGGACAGCTCGCTCAGCGTCTGGGATCTGGAAGATATCGGCGACTGGTGGACGCGCGCCAATGGCGACGCCATCGCGCCGATCATCGCGGTACCGACGACCGCCGGGACCGGCTCGGAGGTCGGGCGCGCGGGCGTTTTGACCAATTCCGAGACTCACAAGAAGAAGATCATCTTCCACCCGAAGCTGATGCCCGCGATCACGATCTGCGATCCGGAGCTGACGGTCGGCATGCCGCCCTTCATCACGGCGGGCACCGGGATGGACGCGCTGGCGCATTGTCTCGAGGCGTTCTGCAGCCCTCATTACCACCCGATGAGCCAGGGTATCGCGCTTGAAGGGATGCGGCTGGTCTTCGAGAACCTGCCGCGCGCCTTCACGACGCCGGACGATCTGGAAGCGCGCGCCAACATGATGTCGGCGGCGGCGATGGGGGCGGTGGCCTTCCAGAAGGGGCTCGGCGCGATCCACTCGCTCAGCCATCCGGTCGGCGCGGTCTACGGCACCCATCACGGTACGACCAATGCCTGCGTGATGCCGATGGTGCTCGACTTCAACCGCGCAGCCATCGAAGAGCGGATCAACCGCGCGGCGGCTTACCTTGGCATCCCGGGCGGCTTCGACGGCTTCAAGGCCCGCATCGAGAGCCTGCGCACCGAACTGTCCATCCCGGCTAACCTGACCGAGATGGGCGTGAAGCGCGAGGATCTCGACATGCTGGTCGAGATGGCACTGGAAGATCCGTCCTGTGGCGGCAATCCGGTCGAGATGACCGCCGACAATACCCGCGCGCTCTACGAGGCGTGCCTATAAAATCTGCGTGCGGCGGCCGGAAGGTCGTCGCACGCGCCTGCGGCTCACGCATCTGTGGCTCGTGTTGATAAGTAAATTGACTGCATGATCAATCTTGCCAAAATTCTGTTACAAGACCCGCATAAAGGGACGCCGATGCCGGAGCCAACCGGACGGCACAATCGTCGAAAGACATAGCTCGGGGGACAGGACCGCATGATGCGGCACCGCCCTCCATCAACGGGGAGAGACCTGAATATGACCTTCAAGTTCCGTTATCTTGCGGCAGCCAGCGCGATGGCCCTGGCTGCCAGCACCGGCGCCAGCTTCGCCGACAGCATGGATGACCTCTACGCCGCCGCTAAGGAAGAAGGCAGCCTGACCACGATCGCGCTGCCGCATTCGTGGTGCAACTACTCGGGCGTGATCGACGGCTTCAAGAAGAAGTACCCCGGGATCACCGTGAACGAGCTGAACCCCGATGCGGGCTCGGCCGACGAACTCGAGGCGATCCGCGCCAACAAGGACAACAAGGGTCCGCAGGCGCCCGACGTGATCGACGTCGGTCTTTCCTTCGGCCCGGCGGCCAAGGACGAAGGTCTGATCCAGCCCTACAAGGTCTCGACCTGGGACACGATCCCGGACAGCGCCAAGGATTCCGAAGGCTACTGGTACGGTGATTATTACGGTGTGCTGTCGTTCGCGGTGAACAAGGACATCGTCGACAACGTGCCGCAGGACTGGTCGGATCTGCTCAAGCCGGAATACGCGAACTCGGTAGCTCTGGCGGGCGATCCGCGCGCCTCGAACCAGGCGATCCTCGGCGTTCTGGCCGCGGGCGTCGCAGCAGGCGGCGAGCCGGGCAAAGCATCGGGTGAAGCTGGCCTGAAGTACTTCGCCGAGATGAACAAAAACGGCAACTTCGTGCCGGTCATCGGCAAGACCGGGACGCTCGCACAGGGCGCGACCCCGATCGTCATCGAGTGGGACTATAACGCTCTGGCCGGTCGCGACACGCTGAACGGCAACCCGCCGGTCGACGTCGTCGTGCCGAAATCGGGCGTGGTCGCCGGTGTCTACGTTCAGGCGATCTCGGCCTACGCACCGCACCCGAACGCAGCCAAGCTCTGGATGGAATACCTCTATTCGGACGAAGGTCAGCTCGGCTGGCTGGAAGGCTATTGCCACCCGATCCGCTTCAACGACCTGTCGGCCAACGGCAAGGTTCCGCAGAAGATGCTCGACGCGATGCCTCCGGCGGAAGGCTATGCCAAGGCGATCTTCCCGTCGCTCGACGCGCAGGCTGCGAACAAGGAAGTCGTGACCGGCGGCTGGGACAGCGTCGTCGGCGCGAACGTCCAGTAACCGAACCGGCATAAGAAAACGCCCCGCGCTTGATCGCGCGGGGCGACTTTATTGGAATTTCTGTAAGGCGAGGCCCGATGCAAAGCCGCAAGCTGCCGCTGACTTGGGTGGGGATGGTTCCCTTCACGCTCTTCGCGCTTTTGTTCCTGATCGCCCCGACGATGTATATCGTGGTGGGCGCGTTTAGGACGAGTGACGGGGGTTTCACGCTGTCGAACCTCGTGAACCTGTTTCAACCGACGATCCTCGCGAGCTATTGGATTTCTATCAGGATCAGCCTCGCCACTGCGCTTGTAGGCTGCCTGATCGGGTTCGCGCTCGCTGCGGCCGTCACGCTGGGCGGCCTGCCGAAATGGCTGCGCGGTCCGGTGATGACCTTCTCGGGCGTGGCCTCGAACTTCGCGGGCGTGCCGCTGGCCTTCGCCTTTCTCGCGACGCTGGGGCGTCTGGGTCTCGTGACCGTGCTGCTGAAGTCGTGGTTCGGCTTCAACATCTACACGCACGGCTTCAACCTGCTCAGCTTCTTCGGTCTGACGATCACCTATCTGTTCTTCCAAATCCCGCTGATGGTGCTGATCATCACCCCTGCGCTGGACGGTCTGAAGCGCGAATGGAAAGAGGCGGCGAGCATCCTCGGCGCGACCGGCTTCCAGTATTGGCGCATCGTCGCGCTGCCGATCCTCTGGCCCTCGCTGCTGGGTACGCTGGCGCTGCTGTTCGCCAATAGCTTCGGTGCGGTGGCGACGGCCTATGCGCTCACCGGTTCGTCGATGTCGATCGTGCCGATCATGCTTTACGCGCAAATCCGTGGCGATGTGCTGCAGGACCCGCATCTGGGCTACGCGCTGGCCTTCGGGATGATCGTCATCACCGGCCTCGCCAACCTCGCCTATGTCTGGCTGCGCGTACGCTCGGAAAGGTGGATGCGATGAAATCCAAGAAACTCTGGTCATGGCTCGCGCTGGCGTTCGGGGCGCTCTATTTCGCCCTGCCGCTGCTCGGTACGCTGGAATTCTCGCTGCGGGCGCGGCGCGGGGTGTATTCGCTCGACGCTTACCGCTCGGTGCTGGCCGATCCGCAATTCCGCGAGACCTTCAGCTACTCCGTCGTGATGGCGATCTTCACGATCCTCGTGGGGGCGCTGATCGTGGTGCCGACCGCCTATTGGGTGCGGTTGCGCCTGCCGCATTGGCGCCCGGTGGTTGAGTTCATCACGCTGCTGCCGCTGGTGATCCCGCCGATCGTGATCGTTTTCGGCTATATCCGGCTCTATAACACATCGTCGATCCTGCCGCTGACCGGCACGACGACGGGCACCAATGTCCTGCTGATGCTGGGCTATGCGACGCTCTCGCTGCCCTACATGTATCGCGCCGTCGATACCGGCCTGCGCACCATCGATGTCGGTACGCTGACCGAGGCGGCGCAAAGCCTCGGCGCGGGATGGAGCACGATTCTCGCCCGCGTCATCCTGCCGAACGTGCTGGTCGCGGTGCTCTCGGGCGCCTTCATCACCTTCGCCATCGTCATCGGCGAGTTCGTCCTCGCCTCGCTCCTCAACCGGCCGGCCTTCGGCCCCTACATGCAGCTGACCGGCGCGAACAAGGCTTACGAGCCCGCCGCGCTTGCGGTGATCGCCTTCTCGATCACCTGGATCTGCATGGGGCTCATTCAACTCGTCACCCGGTTTTCCAAACATACGAACGCAAAGCGGTAACCCATGGCCTCTCTCGAGATCGAACATCTGGAAAAATCCTTCGGCGCGAACCGCGTTGTGAAGGATTTCAACCTCTCCATCGAAGAGGGCGAATTCATCTCGCTCCTTGGCCCGTCGGGCTGCGGCAAGACGACGGTGCTGCGGATGGTGGCAGGCTTCGAGTCCCCCTCGGGCGGTGCGATCCGCATCGGCGGGCAGGACGTGACGCATATGGGGGCGAACCAGCGCAATATCGGTATGGTGTTCCAGGCCTACGCGCTGTTTCCCAACCTGACAGTCGCGCAGAACGTGGGCTTCGGGCTGCGCGTGGCAAAACGTCCGCGCGCTGAGATCAAGGCACGTGTCGCCGAGATGCTGTCGCTGATCGGCCTGCCCGATCTGGGCAATCGCTACCCGTTCCAGCTGTCGGGCGGACAACAGCAGCGTGTGGCGCTCGCACGGGCGCTCGCGATTCAGCCGCGCGTGCTGCTGCTGGACGAGCCGCTCTCCGCGCTTGATGCCAAGATCCGCGTGAGCCTGCGTGAGGAAATCCGCGACATTCAGCGACGTCTGGGCATCACGACGATCTTCGTCACCCACGATCAGGAAGAGGCGCTGTCGATCTCGGATCGCGTGGTGGTGATGAATGGTGGCGTCGCCGAGCAGATCGGTGCGCCTTTCGAAATTTACAATCAGCCGAAGACCCGTTTCGTAGCGCAATTCGTGGGCACGCTGAACGCGCTGGAAGCCGAGGTGGCCGATCCCGCGCGGGGCGCATTGCGGGTCGGCGATACCGAGGTGATCCTCTCCGAACCGGTCACCATGGGGCAGGGGACTCCGGTGACGCTGGCCGCACGGCCCGAGGTTCTGGCCTTGGGCCGCCGCGAGGGCAATGACACGGTGTTCACCGGGCGGATCGTCGAGACGCATTTCCTCGGCTCGATCCTGCGGGTAAAAATGGAAGTGGAAGGGCAGCTCATCGCGCTCGACACGTTCAACCGCCCCGGCAACCCGCCGCCCAAGGTCGGCACCGAAGCCGAGGTCAGCGTAGCGAGCCGGGATCTGCTGGTTCTTGCCGACTGACGAGGCAAAACCGGTTCTGCGCTCCTCATTTCTTCAGGTTTCCGGACCCGGACGCCCCTCTGCCGCGTTGCCGATAGAACACTACATGCGACCGATGCAGAAGGATGAAGATGGAGTGGCTTGTCGACCATAATCAGGTTGTAAGCATCGCGGTGCAGATCGTCACCGCGTTCGTCTGGCTGGTCTACCTGCAACTTCTACTGCAGAATTTTCGGCGTGAACGGCGCTCGAAACTGCTGCTCACCCGGGTCGCGGGCGGCCATGAACGCGGGCATCTGATGCTTGGCAATATGGGTGCCGAGCCAATCTTCGTGAAAGCGCTTCTCGCCGATCTCGTGGTCGACGGGAAAACCTATCACTCGATCGCCAGCGACTCCGGCGGCTTCGCTCCTTTTGGGGATTCCCAACCCGACGAGTCGATCAAGGGCCCGTTGAACACTGCGGAGTACCGGGATTTGGGCCGGATTTCAGATCTCGTGGATGTCGCACTGGAATTCTCCAGCCTGCCTGACGACGCGAAAGAGATGGAAACCGTGGTATTCACCGTTCTGGCGGAAAGCAGTCGCGACAATATCCTCGTCGCCGGACGCCTCTCTCTCGACGTTTATAACGCCGGGGAGCATCAACGCTTCTTGCCGCAGAGCCTGTCGACCGAGCAGCTGCGCAGTTTTCGCAAGCGTCGGGAACTGGCGTCGCGGCTGGAGGAGATGCTGGAGCAGGAAGCCCGCGCCTACCTGACCGGCGAAGACGGCAAACGCCGGGGGCGCGGCGCCGAGTTGGGGCAGCTACGCCTGAAACAACGCGGCGACGGGCGCCAAACAAAGGCTCCGCACGAGGCCGCTGAATGAAGCGGACAGATACCTCAGTTTAACCCACCCGACCAAGACGCGCCGTTCCGGTTTTCGTCGCCAAAGGAGACAACATGTTCAACTGGATTACCGGCGTTATCGCGTCCTTCGGCTATTTCGGCATCGCGGGGCTGATGTTGCTGGAAAACGTGTTTCCTCCGATCCCGTCGGAGCTGATCATGCCGCTCGCGGGTTACATGGCGGCGCAAGGGAAATTCTCGCTGATCGGTTTGATCGTCGCGGGGACGATCGGCTCAGTCATCGGGGCGCTTCTCTGGTACTGGATTGGTCTGAAAATCGGGATCAAGCGTCTGTGTCACCTCTCGAGCCGCCACGGTCGCTGGATCGGCATCACCCCCCGCGACATTACCCGGACCAAGAAATGGTTCGACAAGCACGGCTGGGCAGCGGTGTTCTTCGGGCGGATGCTGCCCGGCGCGCGTACGCTGATCTCGGTGCCGGCTGGCATGGCGCGGATGCCCTTCCTGCCGTTCCTCGCCTACACCACGGTGGGCAGCGCGCTCTGGACGGCATTGCTGACCGTTGCGGGCTATCTGCTCGGAAAGCAGTACAGCGAAGTCGCAAGCTGGGTGAACCCGGTCTCGACCGGCGTGATCGTGATCCTCGTCCTGCTCTACATCTACCGCGTGATTACCTGGAAGCCGCTGGAAGACCCCGACGAGTCGAGCGGCGCCATGCCGTCACGCGAGAGCTGATCGGCGAAGCAAGCGCCATACCTCGGCTGCCTTTCGCCATCTCGCGTTGGCAAGAACGCGGCAAAAGGCTTATATGCCCGGCAAGACGTTAAAGAAGGACACGCCGTGGCAATCCACCTGCATCAAAACGACCTTCCCGACGGGCTCGATCTCGGTCCCGTCGTGGCCATCGACTCCGAAACGATGGGCCTTGACCCGCGCCGCGACCGGCTCTGCCTCGTGCAGCTTTCGGCGGGCGATGGCGACGCGCATCTGGTGAAGATCGCCCAAGGTCAGACCGAAGCGCCGAACCTGTGCCGCATGCTGGCCGATCCGTCGGTGGAGAAGCTGTTCCACTTCGCGCGCTTCGACGTGGCGGCCCTCTACAACGCGTTCGGGGTTGAGACGAAGCCGGTCTTCTGCACCAAGATCGCCTCGAAGATGGTGCGGACCTTCACCGATCGCCACGGGCTCAAGGTGCTGGTGCAGGAGCTTGTCGGCGTCGACATTTCCAAGCAGCAGCAAAGCTCGGACTGGGGCGCGGCAGAGCTGACCGACGCGCAGATGGAATACGCGGCCTCGGACGTGCTCTACCTGCACCAGATCAAGGCTGAACTGGTCAAGCGGCTGGAGCGCGAGAACCGGATCGGGCTGGCGCAGGCCTGTTTTGATTTCCTGCCGACGCGTGCGAAGCTCGATCTGCTGGGCTGGGATGAACCCAATGACATCTTCCACCACTGATTATTCCGACATCGCCCGCCGCGTGATCGGCATCGAGGTCGCCGGGCTCGAAGCCTTGGCGGCGAGCCTCGATGGCGAGTTTTCGCGCGCGGTGGCGATGATCCTCGAGACCGAGGGGCGCGTGATCGTTTCCGGCATGGGGAAATCGGGCCATATCGGGCGCAAGATCGCGGCGACGCTGGCCTCGACCGGGACGCCCGCGCATTTCGTCCATCCGGCGGAGGCGAGCCACGGCGATCTGGGCATGGTCACCCGGCACGATCTGGCGCTGGTGCTGTCCAATTCCGGCGAGACGCCGGAACTGGCCGACCTGATCGCCCATACGCGGCGTTTCCGCATTCCGCTGATCGGAGTGGCGAGCCGCCCGGACTCGACCCTGTTGCGGCAATCGGATCTCGCGCTGGTGCTGCCCAAGGCCGAGGAAGCCTGCGGGACGGGCGTGGTGCCCACGACCTCGACGACGATGACGCTCGCGCTGGGCGATGCGCTGGCCGTCGCGCTGATGGAGCATCGCGAATTCACCGCCGAGCATTTCCGCACGTTCCATCCCGGCGGCAAGCTGGGCGCGCGGCTGTCGAAAGTCTCGGACCTGATGCATCGCGATATGCCGCTGGTCGCGGAAGACACGCCGATGCCCGATGCGCTGTTGATGATGAGCCAGAAGGGCTTCGGTGTCGTTGGCGTCACCGATGAGGCGGGCCGTCTGACCGGGATCGTCACCGATGGCGATTTGCGGCGCCATATGCAGGGGCTGCTGGAGCACAAGGTCTCCGAGGTGATGACCGCCAATCCGCGCACCATCGCGCCGGAGCAACTGGCCGAGGCTGCCGTGGCGCAGATGAACGAGCGCAAGATCACCGCGCTTTTCGTCGTCGAAGACGAAAAGCCCGTGGGCTTCTTGCAGATCCACGACTGCCTGAGGGCCGGGATCGTCTGATGATGTACGACAATAGCCATACGCGACTGGTGAACTGGGCGAAGATCGTCCTGCCGCTGCTCGCGCTGGCGCTGTTGTCGACGATCTTCCTCGTTTCACGTCGGATCGATCCGAGCGCCGCGATCCCCTATGCCAAAGTCGATGTCGAGAAACTCGCGCGGGAAAACGCGGTGACGCGACCGGAATATTCCGGCGTAACCGATACCGGCGCGACGCTTTCGGTGACCGCGGCGATGGCGCGCACGCAGCCCGCGCAGGACCAGGGCGCGAGTGCCGATCAGATCGCGGCGAAGCTGACCGCGCCCGATGGCCACGTGACTGATCTGAGCGCGAATGAGGGTCTGTTTCAGCCCAATTCGAACCGTATCGACCTGACCGGGAAGGTCGCGATGCAGACCTCCGACGGCTATCGGGTGAATTCCGAGAAAATTGAACTTCAGACCGATAGCAGCGTTCTGACCTCGCCCGGCCCGATTCACGGGACATCCCCTTTCGGAACGCTCGATGCGGGCTATATGCAGATCGTCCCGACGGCGGATGGCAGCAGTCACGATCTTGTTTTCAAACAGGGTGTGAAGCTGGTATATCAGCCGCAACAATGAGGGTGTGGATGTTTCGAGCGCGTTTTTTCACCGCCTGCGCAATGGTGGTTTCGTTCCCGGTTCTCGTGATGGCGCAGAGCGTCAATTTCGGCGGTCTGCGCGCCGACAAGACCGCCCCGGTCGAGGTCACGGCCGACTCGCTCAACGTCGATCAGCAAAGCGGCCAGGCGGTGTTCTCCGGCAATGTGGAAGTCACCCAAGGCGATATGCATATGAAAGCGGCCGAGCTTGAGGTGTTCTACGCCAGCGACAAACGCTCCGAGATCACGAAGCTGCATGCGACCGGCGGTGTCACGCTGGTGTCGCCCAGCGAAGCCGCCGAGGCAGAGGAAGCCGTGTACGACGTGAAGGCGGGCACCGTCGTGATGACGGGCAAGGTTCTTCTGACCCAAGGCAACAACGTGATGTCGGGCAACAAGCTCAATGTCGATCTGAGCACCGGCACGGGCACGATGGATGGACGTGTCCGCACGCTTCTGAAGCCCGCCGGGAGCAAGTGATGGTCGAGGATGCCGCCAAGAGCGACGCCGGGCTGGCCCCGGTCGCGGGCCACGGCGGTTTGCAGATCCGCGGGCTGCGCAAGAGCTACAAGCGCCGCCCCGTGATTCGCGATGTCTCGCTCGATCTGTCGCGCGGCGAGGTCGTGGCGCTTTTGGGGCCCAACGGTTCCGGGAAAACCACCTGTTTTTACAATATCGCCGGGCTGATCCGTCCCGATGCGGGCGAGGTGCTCATCGACGGACGCGATGTGACGGGCCTGCCGATGTATCGCCGTGCACGGCTCGGGATCGGCTATCTGCCGCAGGAAGCCTCGATTTTCCGCGGGCTTTCGGTAGAAGAGAACATCATGGCGGTTCTCGAGGTCGCCGTGCCGGACCCGCACACGCGGCGGGAACGTCTGGAGGAGCTGCTGGGCGATTTCTCGATCGGCCACCTGCGCCACGCGCCCGCGCTGGCGCTGTCGGGCGGTGAACGCCGTCGCTGCGAAATCGCGCGCTGTCTGGCCGCCGATCCGAAATATCTGTTGCTCGACGAGCCTTTCGCGGGCGTCGATCCGATCGCGGTGTCGGAGATTCGCGCCCTCGTCGGTCAGCTCAAGGATCGCGGTATCGGGGTTTTGATCACGGATCACAACGTCCGCGAAACGCTCGAGATCGTGGATCGGGCCTACATCCTGCATGACGGGACGGTGCTGATGTCGGGCACCGCAGAAGAGGTTGTGCAGGACGAAAACGTGCGCCGCGTCTATCTCGGGCAGCATTTCCGCATCCTCTGAGCATGCTCTACGGATCGCCCAAGCGACTCCGACCCTCGGCAGTTTTGCACCGCAGCGAGGGTCACCCGTTGACACCCCCTGCGATCCATCCCCAAATACATAAGAGATGCGTGATGTTCGCCCCCACTCCCCGGGCGCGCTTGCGGCCCCCGAGAGGGGTCCGGCGCGCGAAAGGTCCCCGAAAGAGGGCCCGGGCGAATTCAGACTCGACGCGACTTTTCAAGAGATTAACCGGCCCGAAACACCTCAGCCCCAAGGCTGGGGTCACTGGCCCAATGCGTGAAGGAGGAAATCCATGCGTTACCAAATCACCGGCAAACAAATCGATGTCGGAGAGGCCCTGCAATCTCACGTCAAGTCGGAGCTGGGCGAAGTCGCCGAGAAATACATGCAGCGTCCCACCGACGCGCAGATCACCTTCTCGCGCGATGCGCATGAATATATCTGCGAAGCGACGGTGCACCTGTCGACCGGGCTGACCGCCTCGGCCAAGGGGCATGCCACCGAAATCTACGCGGCCTTCGATGCGGCCCGCGAAAAGATGGACAAGCAACTGCGGCGCCACAAACGCAGATTGAAAGATCATCACCGCGACCGTGCCGAACCAGTTGAATTCGAAGCTGCAGGTCTATATGTGCTCGCCTCGGAAGAGGATGACGATACCGGCGAGACGCGCGAAGGCGCTCCGATGATCGTAGCCGAGATGGAAACCAAGGTTCCCACGCTCTCGGTCGGTGAAGCGGTCATGCAGATGGAGCTGTCCGACGCGTCGCTACTCGTCTTCCGCAACGAGAAACATGGCGGGGTCAACGTCGTTCATCGGCGTGAAGACGGCAATGTCGGCTGGATCGACCCGCGCAACAGCAAATGAGCGGCCCGGAACGGGCGCGGAGTAGACGAGTTCATGGACCTATCTAAACTTCTCGTGCCTGGCGCGGTCAAAGTGCTGTCGAACGTCACGAGCAAGAAACGCCTGTTTCAGGATCTCGGTGACATCGCGGCGGCGTGCTACAAGATCGACGCCTCGGAAACCGTCGATGCGCTGCAGGAGCGTGAGAGCCTCGGACCGACCGGCGTCGGCCATGGTGTTGCGCTTCCGCATGCGCGGCTCGACGGGCTGAGCGAGGTCGTGGGTGTCTTCCTGCGTCTGGAAAAGCCGCTCGATTTCGACGCGGTGGACCGGCTGCCGGTCGATCTGGTTTTCGCGCTGTTCGCGCCGAAGGATTCCGGCGTCGAGCATCTCAAGGCGCTGGCCCTCGTGTCGCGCACGATGCGCGATCCGGAAACCTGCGAGAAGCTGCGGGCGAATACCGATCCCTCTACGCTGCACGCAGTGCTGACGGAAGCGCAAAGCCGTCAGGCGGCCTGAACCGGTCTCGAATGAAAATCGAAAAAGCGCGTCGGTCCTCCCGGCGCGCTTTTTTCATGGCCCAAGATCAGTCTCGCCAGTTTCCGAAGCCGAACTGCATCATGTCGCGCGTATAGGTCTCGCGCGCGGCGGCCTCGAGATCGGGCGTCCAGATATCAGCGAGCTTGATCGCCGCGGTGTCGGTCTCTCCGGGCGCGAACGTAGGCGCCTCCACCCCGGCCATGCTGGCGAGATACGCGAAGTCCTCGGCCATCCGTTCTTCGCGCACCAGCAGGTCGGGAAGCGCGAACTGGCCGATGCCCTGAAGCGCCGCGGATTGCGTGGCCCAGAGCGTGTTCACCGGAAGGCTCGTCTGGTTCGCGAGATTGGATTTGAGCCAGCCCAAGAAAGCGATCAGCGCCTCGGCGTAGTCGTCTTGCGCGATGCTCTGCCCTTCCTTCGGGATTGGCAGCTTGTAGCTTTGGCGCAGAACGGCGCGCGTCTCGTCCATAGTGTCCCAGTTCAGCACCGCGTTGAACGCCAGATGCGCGCGCATCAGGGGATGGCGTAGCACGGTGAAGCTGCGATGGCCGGAATGTCGACGCTTCCACTGGCGCAGGGTTTTCTGGCTGAACCCTTCGACCAGATCTCCGGTCGCGGCCAGCCAGTCGCGGATCGGCGCATCCATCGCGGGCCGGAGCGGCATATAAAGCAGCCCCGCCTCGCTCGCGATGAAACCGGGCACGCCGGGACCGCGCCGGGGCTCGAAATTCGGGGTCTTCGACAGGTTGAATCGGTCGAGTCGCGCCAGCGACGCCTCCATCCCCGGGAAATTTGCGACCTTTGCCTCCAGCGGCTCCGGGTTCTGCACCTTGAGGTTCTCGGGCAACTGTTTCAGCCGCCCCGAGACGCCCAGCCAATTCGCCAGACCGTTAAGCACTTCGACGGACTGTGCATCTTCATAATCGATATAGAAGGCTGTCTGTCCCGAGCGTTGCAGAGCGTTCAGTAACGTCACCTGAAAATCCTGCAGCCCTTCAAGATGCGCCTCGAATTCCTCCGCATCGAAGCGCGCTTTCGTGGCCTTGCGGTGTTTCGCATCGCCCAGCTTCCATTGGCCCGTCGCGCGCGCGATCATCAGGCTGACATAGCTTTCGATCGGGTTACGGGTCAGCACGATCTTCGCGCATTTCGGATCGTTCACGAAGACCGCCAGCATCCGCGGGTCATGATCGTGGAAATAGCGGCAGCCGTTCAGCCCATCCTGAGACTTGATCGCATTCCACAGCACCAGAGGATTGTCGTCGCGCTGCGCCTTGGTGACTCCCACCAGCTCCTTGCGGTTCGGGTACCCGATCAGCGCCGGGTTGAACGCCTCACCATGGCACGTCACGCCGTCCAGATCGTTCAGCGCGGCTTCCACGAGGTTGGAGCCGGTGCGCATCTCGGCGAAGACGACGAAACTCTCAAACTTGGGCATGGGTTATTTCACCAGATAGGGGCGGCCCCGGCGGACGGCGTCGCGCTGCCCGCTTTGCTCGAGCGGGAAATCCCCCATCACGAGTGGCTGCATCCCCTGGTTCTTGAGATTTTGCAGGAATTGGTTGAACCCCGACAGATCGACCATCTGCGGCGCTTCGGTCAGGCGGCGCGTGGCGCGGGGGCTGATCTCGTCGATGATGGTCTGCAGGGGCTCCATCGGGTTCTCGATGAAATCCGCGACGGTCCAGATCCGCACTCGCGCCTTCACATACATCGAGCGGAGAATATCCAGATGCTCCAGCTCGCGCTTTTGCAGCATCGCGGCCTCGCGCCGGATCGTCGTGAAATTCTCGTTGCGGCGCGACAGCGGCAGGGCCCAGGCCCCGGTGATGACCGAGATTTGCGCATTCGGATCGGTCGCGGTGAACCAGTTATTCGCCTGATTGTCGCGCGGCGAGAACATGTAGCATTGCCGTTCCCCGCGCGAGTTCCAGATCAAGTTCGTCAGGAAGGCACGCGGGTTGTAATCGCGCAGCGCCGCGTTGTCGGTCAGGCAACCGTTGAACATCCGCTCGCCACCCGCGAACTCGGCGCGTTCGGGGGCGAAGAGATGACCGTGAACCCGGGCACCCACGTACTTCGCAAGCCAGCCGTCGAAATTCTCGAAGAGATCCGAGAAGCCGTGGAAGATCGAATAGGGTGCCGAGGTCTTGCCGTTCTCGTGGTCCTTCCTGGGAAAACGGCTTTGCATGTAGAGGCCGGGCCGCCCGCGTGTGCGCCGCTCGATCGACTTGGAAAACAGCCGGTCGATCTTGGCCGGGTTCGGTTCCGCCATGACGGACCGCCCGGGGCTCTTGTCGAGGAAGGTCCGATAGAGCTTGTCCGCCTTGGGCCAGATTTTCCGCGCCACGAAACAATCCGACCGCCGCAGAAGCTGCAGATGATCGTCGTAGAAGATGTGCGGCTTTCCCTGAAAATCGAACTTGGTCAGCGTCAGCGAGCGGCTCTCGATCGAGGTGGAATAGAGCCTTGCGAGGGTCTGGAAATAGCTCTCATCGGGGATCCAGACGCGCTTGAAATAGCGGTCGTAAAGCGCGCGATCCGGGTCTTCCAGAATGGCCGACAGGGTCTGACGCGTCAGGCACCACCACTGGCTGCCCAAATGCGGCACCAGCCCGTCGGGAATGCGTCGCTTGAAGCCTACGCGGCGCTGAAACTCGACATAGCGGTCGAACATCCGCCGCTGTTTTTTCCACGAGAAGGGGAAGCGCAGCGTGAAGCGTTCGATGTCGATCCCGCCAACCGTCCAGCCGACTTCCGTGGTGGTCACACTCTCGATGAAATCGGTATAGGGCCGCGCGTCGAGATAGTCGGTCAGCTCGTGCAGCGGGCGCAGCGGCAGGCAGGAGCCCGACGCCAGATAGACGTGGCGCACGTCGGCATGCAGTGCCAGCATCTGTTCTGCCGCAGCTTGGCTGGCGGCGACCAGCGACCACGTGCCCCACTCGCATTTGTAGCGCCGCGAGAAAGAGACATTCTCCAGATCGGCGAGCATCTTCTTGAAGCCGTTATAGTCATGCGCGGTGACGCGGGCATCGACATGGATCACCACGGGCGATCCACCCTCCGACCAGAACCGCGCGACCTGCGCGGCCCGGTCGAGCGCGGTGTGGCACATCATGATGAATCCGACCGTCACGAGACCTGTTTCCTCACGCCCAATTGCCCTTCGACATCAGCCCGAGGATTTCGAGCTGGCGCCAGTTGATATATTTCTCCGACCATTTGCACCACAAATCGGGCTCTTTTGAGATCGTGCGGGCATAGGCGTGATATTCGCGCGAGCCTGCGTAATGCTGTTTGCGCTCCAACTCTTCCTCGACCTTGTCGGTGAGCGGCGAGAGGAACTTCGCGTGCAGCAGGCATCCCGAGACCATTTCTCCGCCGATCGTGTCGTAGACCTGGTTGAGGCCGCGCGGCAGCAGCGCATGGGTCGAGGAGATATAGACATTCCCGCGCTCCCATTTGACGAGCGGTATCTTGTTGAGCGAGGGGGCTTTTTTCGGCGCGTCGGGAAAAAAGATGCGTGCCCGCGGTCCGCCCTGGATCCACAGATTATTGGTCTCGGAGTTCTGCGAGATCATGTAATTGCCCGCATCGAACCAGCAGGCCAGATCGAACGGGTTCTGCCCCTCGCGATAGGGCTGCGCGTCGATCGGTCCTTTCGGATACATATCGAGCAGCATCGCCGGGAAAGACCGGATGCCATAGGTATCGAGCCAGTCGGTCAGCGCCTGAATGGGCCGCGTGTCGCAGAACGGGTAGACGAAGAACTCGTCCGGATCGAGCGTCAGCGTCCAATGCCCGGTGCCGTATTTGCGCAGCAGCCAGTTCATCCAGTCGATGCCGAAATTCGACGCCTTGTAAGACGCCTCCGTGCGCCAGACCGAGCAATCCTCCTGCTGCGCGAGATACTCGGCGCTGCCGTCGTCGCTGCCATTGTCGACAAACAGGAAGTGGCCGACCCCCATCTCGCGGTAATAGCGCAGGAAATAGGGCAGGCGGATGCGTTCGTTGCGGGCGGTGACGAAGACGAGGATATCCTCGGGGTGGATGTCACCGGTGCGATCGGAATAGAGAGAGAGTTCGCGGCTTTTCCGGAAAGCCCGAATCTGCCGAATTCTGCGCTTGCGGCGCAGTCTGGCGATTTCTCTCAGTCCCAATATCCGTCCCTCTTCGACGTCGCGGTCATTTCGTGCCGCTTCGGTCCCGTGATGCTCGTATCGTAGTTTTCAAATCGTTAAAGGTCGCCCGGTTCAAATCGGCAAGTTTTTAACGGGTTATCAATATCTTCCGATACTTACCCAGTTTGCTTGCAACTGAGAAGCCCGCGCTTCACGCTCACGTCAGTATTGTTGCCCCCAAGTCAACAAATTTACATCCACCCGCCGCGCGACATCAGCCCCTGCGCCTCCAGTTGTCGCCAGTCGCCGAGCCGCGTCGAATGCGGCGTCCAGAGTTCCGGATCGGCGGCCAGCGCGTCGTAATACTGGTCGAATTCCGCGGGCTGGCCGAAATGCTCGCCGCGTGATTTCTCCTCCTTCGACTTGTCCACGATCTCGTCGAGAAACTTCGTGTGCAGCAGCAGCCCCGAGATGGCCTCGCCGCCCTCCGTGTCGTAAGTCTGGTTCAGGTGGCGGGGCAGCAGCGCATGGGTTGAGTTCAGATAGGCCCACCGGCGATGCCACCGCACCAACGGGATTTTCGACAGGGTCGGCGCTTGCCGGGGGGTGTGGGCAAAAAACGCCCGTGCCCGGGGTCCGCCCTGAATCCACAGCGCGTCGGTCCGGTCCTGCCGGGTCATCATGTAATTCCCGGCATCGAACCAGCTCAGGATCTTGCGCGGGTCCTGCCCCGCCTCATAGCGCTGCGCGCCCAGCGGCCCCTTCGGGTAGAGGTCGAGCATCATCGCTGGGAAACAGCGCTGCTCGGACCGGTCGAGCCAGTCGGTCAGCGCGGGCAGGGGGCGGCTGTCGTGATAAGGGTAGATCAGCAGCTCATCCGCATCGACGGTCAGGCACCAGCGATCGTGCCCGTAGCGCAGCATCAGCCATGTCACCCAATCGAGCCCGAAACGCGAGGCCCGGTAGCTGCCCGCCGTCTGCCACAGCGAGACGTCGCGCGCTTCCGCCAGCAGCGCGGCGGTGTCATCCGTGCTGCCATTATCGACGATCAGGAAGTGATCGACGCCCAGCTTGCGGTAATGCTTGAGGAAAAAGGGCAGCCGCCGCGCCTCGTTGCGCATGACCGCGAAGGCGAGGATCGCACAGGGCCTTATCTTGCCGGTGCGGTTGGTGACGCTGTCGAGCTGATGCCGCTTGCGCAGGGCGCGCCACAGGAAGTGCTTGCGCTTGAGGCGCAGCCTGTAGCTCTCCCAAAGCTCATGGTGCGATGGCATCCATACTCCTGACCCTGCCTCGGGGTCAGTATTCATACTCTTTCGCCTGATGCCAACGCCATGCATCGGAAATCATGGTGGACAGGTCCGACCGCTTCGGCTGCCAGCCAAGCTCCTCGGTCGCCCGTTTCGAGCCCGACACAAGCGACGCCGCATCGCCCGGTCGACGGTCCCCCTCGACGATCGGAACATCGCGATTGGTTACCGCGCGCGAGGCGTCGATCACTTCGCGCACCGAGAACCCGTTGCCAGAGCCGAGGCAGAAGACCCGCGAGGGTTTGCCATCCTCGAGCCATTTCAGACCCAGCACATGCGCATCGACCAGATCGGAGACATGCACGTAATCGCGGATGCAGGTGCCGTCGCGCGTCGCGTAATCCGAGCCGAACACGGTCAGCGCCGGGCGTTTGCCCGCGATCGCGTCGAGCATCAGCGGGATCAGATGCGTCTCGGGGATGTGCTGCTCGCCGACTTCTGCGTCGGGATCGGCGCCCGCCACGTTGAAATAGCGAAAGATCACGGAGTTCATCCCGTGGCTCGCGCCGAAATCGCGCAGCATGTCTTCGATGGCGCGTTTCGATCCGCCATAGGCGTTGATCGGGCGCTGTTCTGTGTTCTCATCCAGCACCACCCCGTCCTGATCGCCGTAGGTCGCACAGGTCGAGGAGAAGACGAAGTTGCGGCAGTCTGCATCGACGGCCGCCTCGATCAGGTTCAGCGCGCAATTCACGTTGGTGCGCCAATATTTCGCCGGATCTTCCATCGACTCGCCGACGAGGCTGAGCGCCGCGAAATGCATTACAGCGATGGGCTGATACTTGGCGAACACTTCGTCGAGCCGGGCACGATCAGCCAGATCGCCCTCCTCGACGGGGCTGAATTTCACCGCTTCTTTCCAGCCGGTCGAGAAATTGTCGAAACAGACCGGGACGTAGCCCGCCGCGGCCAGCGCCTTGCAGGCGTGCGAGCCGATATAGCCCGCACCGCCCGTCACCAACACATGCTTCATCGCTTACTCGGCAGCCTGCCGCATCGCGGAGAGATCTGAGAGATACTCTCCGAACTCGTCCTTCAGATCCGGGCGCTGGAGGCCGAAGGCCACCGTTGCCTGCAGGAAGCCCGCTTTCGATCCGCAATCGTAACGTTGGCCGTCGAAGCGATAGGCGTAGACCGAGTTGCCGCCGTGGATTTCCTGCGCGATGGCGTCGGTCAGCTGGATCTCTCCACCGGCTCCCGCCTTGCGCGCATCGAGGTTCCACATGATCCGCGGGGTCAGGATGTAACGACCGATCACCGCGAGGTTCGAGGGCGCATCTTCGGGCTTGGGCTTCTCGACCATGCCATTGACGGGCAGGCGCGGACCGTCGCCCGGGCCCACATCCAGAACACCGTAGGAGGCGGTCTTGTCGGCGGGGACTTCCATCGCCGCGACATAGTTCCCGCCGGTCTCGTTATAGGCTTCCATCATCTGCTGCAGACAGGGCTTGTCGGCGGCGATGACGTCGTCGGTCAGGATCACGGCGAAGGCTTCGTCATGCACCAGACGGCGCGCGCACCAGACCGCATGGCCCAGACCCAGCGGCTGGTTCTGGCGGACATAGGCAATCGCGCCGCTATCCATGTTGGTCTTCTTCAACTCGTCGAGAATCTCGGTCTTGCCCTTCTGCGAGAGCGCGCTTTCGAGCTCGGGGGCGTTGTCGAAGTAATCCTCGAGCGCAGATTTGCCGCGCGAGGTGACGAAGATGAATTCCTCGATACCGGCCGCGCGCGCCTCGTCGATGGCGTATTGGATAAGCGGGCGGTCCACCAGCGTGAGGATCTCTTTCGGGATCGATTTCGTCGCGGGCAGGAAGCGGGTTCCGAGGCCGGCCACCGGGAAGATCGCCTTCGTCACCTTGCTTTTCATTCGTCACCTATAGGGTTGCTACGATCAAATCGTCAGAAGTTGGTTTATTGTGTCCCCAAAGCCTCAATCCAACAAGGGACCGGTTTTCGCGTTGAGCACTCCAAAAGGAAGAAATGCTGCAAACGCGAAAATTGTTTCGTTCAACGCCGTGAAAATTCGCGGTTTACGCGTGTTCGGCGATAAATCGCCGCAGTCAGGGGAGCTGCATCCGCTGCATCATGGATTCTATACGGGCCACGTCTGATGGATTGTTGAGTTCCCAGAATTGCCGTCCGCGCGCCTCGACCTCTGTGCAGAGCACTGCACGCCCGTTCTCTAGGAAACGCAATTGCTCCAGCCCTTCGAGCGTCTCCAGAGGCCCGATCGGCCAGCCTGCATAGGCCGCCAGCGTGTCCGGTCGGTAAGCATAGACGCCCACATGGTGGAACACCGGCGTCGGGGCTTCGTCCGCGTAACTCTCGGAGGTGAATGGAATGACCTCTTTCGAGAAATAGAGCCCGCGATTGCTTGCGCCGAACACCGCCGTGGTGCCGCCCACCCGCCCGTTCTGGCGATCTTCCAGCAGGCTTTTTAGCATCGCGCCCTCGCAGCGCAGCACCGGGGTCGCGAGTTCGGCCCAGTCATTGGCGCGCAACCCCGTCACGAGGTCTTCGATGAACCAAGCGGGAGTCAGCGGCGCGTCGCCTTGCAGGTTCACCACGATATCGTAGTCACCGCCAAGCGTTGCGGCAGCTTCGGCGCAGCGCTCGGTCCCGTTGCGGCAGCTCTCCGAGGTCATCACCACCTCCGCGCCGAAGGCCTGGCAGGCGTCGCGGATACGGGCGTCATCGGTGGCCACCACGACCCGGTCGACGCCGCCGACCTGCGTCGCCGCCTCCCAGCTGCGCTGGATCAGGGTCTTTTTCTCGCCCGTGGCGCCGGTCAGTTCGACCAGCGGCTTGCCGGGATAACGGCTCGACGCGTAGCGCGCCGGAATGACGATGAGGACAGACATCACTTCACCAGCAGAACGCCGGGAGCGTAGGCGATGAAGAACGGGTTCTCGAAGCCAGGCTTGCCATAGGTGAAGGGCGCGTGATCTTCGAAGCGGATCATCTCGCCGCCCGCGCCGCGCAGAACCGCGTCACCTGCCGCCGTGTCCCATTCCATCGTGCGGCCCAGACGTGGATAGAGGTCTGCCTCGCCCGTCGCGACAAGGCAGAATTTCAGCGACGACCCGGCCGAGGCCATATCCTTCACCGCGTATTTGCCGATGTATTCGTCGGTCGCCTGATCGCGATGCGATTTCGACGCAACCACCATCAGACCGCGATTGTCGGGCATCGAAACCGTGATCGGCTGCTGCTTGCCGGGGCGCTCCTTGTCGAAGGGGCCGTCTTCTTCGACCGCGCGGCCCTCGGCCAGTGTGTAGAACAGCCGCCCCTTGGCGGGCGCATAGACCACGCCACGCACCGGCTTGCCATTCTCGACATAGGCGATGTTGACGGTGAAATCGCCGCGGCGCTTCACGAATTCCTTCGTGCCGTCGAGCGGATCGACGATGAGGAAGGTCGACACCTCCTGCGAATGGCTCGCGGCCTGTTCCTCGGTGACGAGCGGCACGTCGGGAAATTCGGCGCGCAGCCCGGCGGAGATCAGCGCGTCGGCGGCCTCGTCGGCTTCGGTCACCGGCGAGTTGTCCGACTTCGACTTCACCTCGAAATCCGGCGAGTCGTAGATCTCCATGATCTTGTCGCCTGCCTCGAGCGCCAGTCGCCGCATCACTCGCATCAGATGTTCGAAATCCATCGTCACGCCTCTCCCGGCCTTGTTAAGGCCCAATTGCTATGCTCCAACTCCCCCCTTATGATGCGGCGACAAGGGTTGAGCAAGCAATCCGACCTAGCTTGGGCCGCAACGCGCCCGAATCGGCAGGAACATGTTCAGACCGGAGACGAAAGCGACCAAGCTCGGGACGACCTTCAGCCTGCTGGAGTTGATCTACCATGCGACCGTGCGCAATCTGCGCAAGACCCACGGCAATGCGTTGATCGGCCTGCTGCTGAACATGGTCCAGACGATGATGCTGGTCATTTCTTTCTACGTCATGTTCAGCATATTGGGGATGCGGTCCAGCTCGGTGCGCGGCGATTTCCTGCTCTACATCATGACCGGCATTTTCCTCTACATGACCCATACCAAGACCCTGGGCGCGGTCTTCGGATCTGAGGGGCCGACCTCGGCGATGATGAAACACGCGCCGATGACCACCGCGGTCTCGATCTCCGCGGCGGCGCTGAGCGCGCTCTACATCCAGGTGCTGTCGATGGTGACGGTGCTCTACATCTACCATGCGGCCTTCAAGCCGATCGAGATCTACGATTGGGTCGGTGCCTTCGGGATGGTGTTGCTGGCGTGGTTCACGGGGCTCGCGGTCGGGGTTGTGCTGTTGGCGGCGAAGCCCTGGGCGCCCGAAGTGGTGGGCGTGATCCAGCAGGTCTACACCCGTGCCAACATGATCGCCTCGGGAAAGATGTTTCTCGCGAACAATCTGCCGCACAAGATGCTGATCCTGTTCAACTGGAACCCGCTGTTCCACACGATCGATCAAGCGCGCGGCTTCACCTTCATCAATTACAATCCGCATTTCTCGAACTGGGAATATCCGCTCTATGTCGGGCTAGCGATCCTGATGATCGGCCTTCTGGGCGAATTCTACACGCGTCAATACGCCTCGATCAGCTGGGGGGCGCGGCGTTAGTGCCTTTTCAGGCAGGCTCGTTTCGAAAAGGAGCGCTGTTATGGCCGCGAATACCATCCGAACGATTGGCCTCGGTCTGGCCCTTGCGATGAGTTCTGCCGGATCCGTTCTGGCAGAGGACTTTCCCCACTACGCGGCGGTCACCGGCGTCGCTGCCGACGATGTTCTCAATCTCCGGGCGGAGCCGACCGCATCGGCGCCCGTCCTAGGCACATTGTCCCCCGGAGCGACAGGCATCGAGATAACGGGCGCATCCGCGGACGAAAAATGGCTGAGGTTGAATGTCGATGGACGCACGGGGTGGGCTGCGGCGCGATTTCTCAAGGACGTTCCGATGCCGCCGTGGTGGACCGAACAGGTGCCGCTCGCCTGTTCCGGGACGGAGCCGTTCTGGTCGCTGCGCTACGCGCCGGGGCTCTTTCGGTTCGAGATGGCGGGGGAGGCTGCGCAAAACCTCGATGTCGAATGGTCAGGGGCTCCGCAAAACGGAAAGGCCGAGACGGTGGGGATGAAACTGTCGGGAAAAGGCACGGAGGGCTTCGTGGTGTTCAAGGGCGGCACGTGTTCCGATGGCATGAGCGATGCGCTTTACGCGATCGGGCTCGATCTCTTCCTGAAGACACCCGCAGGTCGTCGCGCGCTGACCGGATGCTGCCGCCTCGACTGATCAGACTTTACGGATCGTGTCGCCGGGATCGAGGGTCGGCTCCAGCTCGATCACCTCGCCGCCGATCATCCCGCTTTGCGAGCGACCCGAAATGATCTGCGCCGCCTTGCGCCCGATCTCGGCCCGGCAGGCATTCATCGTGGCGAGCCGCACCGACAGACCGTCGAGCAGTTCGAGCCCGTTGAACCCCGCGAGACCCATCTTGCCGGGCACGTCGATCCCATTGTCGAGGCACCAAAGCAGACCGCCTGCGCCGATCATGTCGTTCGAATAATAGAGAAAATCGAGATCGGGCGAGCGCTTGAGCATCGTCTCCGTCATCTCGCGGCCCTTCGCGAGTGCCGATCCCCCGCCGTAGAACTCGGTATCCGCCAGTTCGATCCCTGCCTTGGCGAGCCCTTCCTTGAACCCTTCGAGCCGTTTGCGCGCCCGGTGATCCTCGGGCATTTTCGTCCCGAGGAACCCGATCTTGCGATAGCCCGCGGCGATGATCGCCTCGGCCATGTGCAGCCCGGCGCGGCGATGCGAGATACCGACGACCGAGTCGATCCCCTCACCATCGACATCCATGATCTCGACCACCGGAATGCCCGCGTTCTGCAGCATCGCGCGAGAGGCGGGCGTGTGTTCGACCCCCGCGATGATCACCCCCGAGGGGCGCCACGAGAGCATCTCATAGAGAACCTGCTCTTCCTTCTCGGGCGAGTAATTCGTCACGCCCACGACCGGCTGCAGCCCGGTATCCTCAAGCTCGTCGGATACGCTCGACAGGACTTTCGGGAAGACGAGGTTCGACAGCGACGGGATGATCACGGCCACGAGGTTCACCCGCTGCGAGGCGAGCGCGCCGGCGATCTTGTTGGGCACGTAGCCAAGCGCCTTCGCGGCTTGCAGGACCTTTTCGCGTGTCGCATCAGAGACATCGCCGCGATTGCGCAGCACGCGGCTCACGGTCATCTCGGAGACGCCGGAGGCTTCGGAGACATCGCGCAGGGTCAAGGGGCGGCGGGTTTCGATGGGGCGGGACAAGGGCAGTTCCTCAAGGTTCACCTCTTGTTAGCGCCAAACATTTCCCTTGCGCAAGCGAATGATGACCAGTATGTTAGCGTTAACGGTTATAGGGTCGGATAATCTCCGCTCGATACCTGGACAGACCCGCGCCCCTGTCGGATTCGTCAGGGCGAGGGACGCGAAAGGGGGCGCAGTGGGCCAATTTGCGCTCCCTTTTCTTTCTTCCCAACCAGTTCCCGAATTCACGACCGCACTAGATGCGCGGCATAGCGGCTGCGGTTTTTCGCAGCACCACCGCGATGGACTTGCGCCACAAGCTCTTTGGCGGCATCAAAGGCGCTGTGCGGTCCCGTGGCTCAACTGGATAGAGCAGCCCCCTCCTAAGGGGCAGGTTGCAGGTTCGAATCCTGCCGGGATCGCCAATCAGGCATGAAAAAGGCCCGCGCTATGCGGGCCTTTCGTGTTTCTGGTGCGACCGCTCAAACCTCGGTCCAGGATTTGTCCTCGCCCTTGAGGCCGCCGACCATCACGCGGGTCGGAAGGCCCATGCGGTCGAGCTCGGTAAAGAAGGGTTTGGGGTCCATCTCTTCGACGTTCTTCATCGTCTTCGCATCCCAGTCGCCCTGCGCGATCAGGATTGCGGCGGCAACCGGCGGCACACCTGCCGTATAGGAGATGCCCTGCGAGCCGACCTCTTCGTAGGCTTCTTTGTGATCGGCGACGTTATAGACGAAATACTCCACGTCCTTGCCGTCCTTCGTGCCTTTCACCAGATCGCCGATGCAGGTCTTGCCGGTGTAGTTCGGCGCGAGGCTCGACGGGTCGGGTAGCACGGCCTTCACCACTTTCAGCGGCACGACTTCCAGACCCTCGGCGGTTTTCACCGGCTGTTCCGACAACAGGCCGAGGTTCTTCAGCACGGTGAAGACGTTGATGTAGTGATCGCCGAAGCCCATCCAGAAGCGAACGTCGGCCTGCGGATAGTTGGTGGCGAGCGAGTGCACCTCGTCATGGCCCGACTGGTAGGCCTGCGAGGGGCCTACGACGGGCAGATCCCATTCGTGGCCCGAGGCGAACATGCTCGTCTCTTTCCACTGCTGGTCTTCCCAGTAATAGACGACCCCGGTGAATTCGCGGAAGTTGATCTCCGGATCGAAATTGGTCGCGAAATACTTGCCGTGCGAGCCCGCGTTGATGTCGACGATGTCGATCGATCTCACCTCGTCCATCTGGTCGATGGCGAAACGCGCATAGGCGTTCACCACGCCCGGATCGAAGCCCGCGCCGAGGATCGCAGTCACGCCATGTTCGGCGCACAGGTCGCGCTTCTTCCATTCGTAATTGGCATACCAAGGCGGGGTTTCGCAGATCTTGTCGGGCTCTTCATGAATCGCGGTGTCGATATAGGCTGCGCCGGTGGCGATGCAGCCATCGAGGACGTGCATGTTCACGAAGGCGGTGCCGACGTTGATCACGATCTGGGACCCGGTCTTGCGGATAAGCTCGGCGACGGCCTCGGAATCGGTCGCATCCACCGCATGCGCCTCGAACGTGCCCTCGACCTTCATCGCGCCTTTCTCATGCACGCTTTCGATGATTGCATCGCATTTCGATTTGGTGCGCGAGGCGATGTGCAGATCGCCCAAGATGTCGTTGTTCTGCGCGCATTTATGCGCCACGACCTGGGCGACGCCGCCCGCTCCGATGATGAGCACGTTCTTTTTCACTTCGGCTGTCTCCTTTGTTTGCGGACAGGGGAAGGGGGCTCTTGTGGGCCCTCAGGACAATGAGGCGCGATAATCCTCATAGGTGAAGTCGCGAATCCGGTCGATGTTCCCATTTTCGCGGCGGATGGCGATAGCAGGCATCGCAACGCCGTTGAACCAGTTCTTCTTGACCATCGTGTAACCGGCGGCATCGGCAATCGAGATACGGTCGCCGATTTCGAGCGGTTTGTCGAACCGCGCCTCTCCGAAGATGTCGCCCGCGAGGCAGGTTTTGCCCGCGATCTGGTATTCGTATTCGCCCTGTTGCGGCAGCTTCGCGGTCTCGCGATAGATCAGCAGGTCGAGCATATGCGCCTCGATGCTGCTGTCGACGATGGCGATCTTCTTGCCGTTGTCGAGAATGTCGAGCACCGTGACTTCGAGCGAGGCACTCTGCGTGATGGAGGCCTCGCCAGGCTCGAGATAGACCTGCACGTCGAAATCTTCGGAGAATTTCTTCAACCGGTCGGCCAGATCGTCGAGCGGGTAATCTTCGCCGGTGAAATGGATGCCGCCACCAAGGCTCACCCATTTCAGGCGCTTCAGAATATCGCCGAACTCGGCTTCGATCCGCGAAAGCTGATGGTCGAACAGCGCGAAATCGGCGTTCTCGCAATTGTAGTGGATCATCACGCCCGAGATGCGATCCATCGCCGCCTCGAGCCGCTCGGCATCCCATTCGCCCAGACGCGAGAACGGCCGCGCCGGGTCCGCCAGATCGAAACCGGAGGTCGAAAATCGCGGGTTCAGGCGCAGGCCACGCTCGATATGCGCCGCCTTCTCGCCAAAGCGATCCAGCTGGCTCAGCGAGTTGAAGATGATCTTGTCGGCATACCCGATGGCCTCGTCGATCTCGTGATCGGCCCAGGCGACCGAATAGGCATGGGTTTCCTTGCCGAATTTCTCACGTCCCAGATGCAGCTCGAACAGCGAGCTGGAGGTCGTGCCATCCATGTAGGGCTTCATGATGTCGAAGGCCGACCACGTCGCGAAACATTTCAGCGCCAGCAGGGCTTTCGCGCCGGAACGTTCGCGCAGACGCTCGATCTTGCGCATGTTCTCGCGCAGTCGGGCCTCGTCGATCAGGTAGAAGGGCGTATCGGACATGGCTCCCCCGCAGGTCAACAGACCCTGCGATATAGGGCCCATGTGACAGTGGCGCAACCGGATCAGTCGACTCGGATCGCATCCTTGGCCACGCTAAGCGCATAGCCTTTGCGGGAAATGTTGCGCACCAGAAGCTCGCTGACGAGCTGATTTCCGAGGCTGTCGCGCAGCCGTTTGATCCGCGTGGCGCCCGCCGCCTCGTCGCAATCGGCCTCGTCGCGGCCCGAGATCATCGCCTCGATCTGCGCGCCGGTGAGGATGTCGTCATCCATCCGCGCTTCGGCCAGAACAGACAGCGTCTCGATCGCGGCCGGGGTCAGTGTGAAGCCCATATCATTGAGCATCACCGCGTTTTCGCCCCGCAGGATGCGCAGGCTCTGCACCTCGATCCCGGCGCGGCGGATCTCGGTCATGCGCTTGTTCAGCGCGATCAGCAGCAGCAGGAAGACGATCGTCGCGATCAGCAACGCGGCGGCGAAGATCAGCAGGATGAAGATGATTACCCGGTAATTCGCCAGCACATCAGAGAACGCGGTGCCCGATTGCGCGAGCACCTCAAGCAGTTTGATTTCGGCCTGCGAGGTCAGGTTGTCGTTTTGCACGAAGATCTGCTCGACTCGCGCGTTGAACGCATCCGCATTCGGCAGGTTCGCGAATAGTAGCACCGCAGCGACCGCGAGAATCGCAACCACGGCGACGATCCCGCCCACGACTGCGCGCGAGCCCAATCGCAGACTGTCAGTAACGGAGGAAATATTGTCCGGCACTGGCTTTCCTTTGCTCCAAGCCATCGGGGCCGAATGTGGAGAGAACCGTCAGCAAGGTCCACCCATCGGCTTTCAGCTTCGGCGCCAATTCGCGCGCCGCCGCCTTTTTCGAACAGGCCGAGTCCGAGACCTGCGCAACCCCGTATTGCAGCTGCAACGGGTTGTCGCGCTTGGCCTTGTAGTCGGCATAGCACTCGGCCTGCGCGGCCGAGGCAGAGGCGAGAAACGCCAATATGAGGACTGCATGTTTCATGTGGAACACGCTGCGCGCAATGCCCGTGTTATTCAATAGCCAAAGGGGGTTGGCCGGTCTGTTATCCGATAGCAGGGGGCCGTTATTGCCTGACTTTCGACCCCCGGCCCAATCTCGGTTCATCGACGTCACGCGGCCTTCGGGCTGCCGAGTGAAAGGACCGAAGCCATGAGCCTCAAGACCAAGGCCACCGCCGCCATCACCGCCCTCGCCCTCGCGCTGGGCTCCGTCGCGATCAGTGCCACGCCCGCCGCCGCGCTGGGCAAGAAGGACCGTCAGGCGCTAACCATCCTGCTTGGGGTCGGTGCCGCCGCGTTGCTGCTCGACGGTATGAACAAGAACGACCACAAGGCGAAGAAGGCGCAGCCGCGCTATGAAAGCTGGCAGGACCGGCAGCGCCGACTGGAGCGTGAACGCCGCGAGCGCGAGCGTCGCGCCGCCGAAGCCCGCCGCAAGCGCGCGCAGGAACGCTACGACCACGACCGCTATCGCCATGACCGAGACCGCATCTACCTGCCTGCGGAATGCGTGCAGCGCGTGAAGACCCGCCGCGGCTGGGGCGAGGTGGTTTCCGCCTCCTGCCTCGACCGCCGCACCGAGCGTACGCTGCCCGCCAACTGCGCCTTCACGATGCGCACCGGGCGTCACGGGGTCGAGAAAGTCTACGGCAGCAACTGCCTGGAGGATCGCGGTATCCGTCTCCGTCGGCGTTAAGACATGCGGCAGACGCCAAGAAGAGCGTCGTCGAGCAGTGCGGGGGCCTTCGGGTCCCCGCTTTTTCATTGAACAGACCTGCCGGTTCGGGGCATTCCCAACGCATGGCAGACTCACCTGACTTTTCCTTCGAAGAAGCCGCCTTCGCGCGCGGCCTGATCGTCGTCGCGGGCGTGGACGAAGTCGGCCGCGGACCGCTTTGCGGGCCCGTCACCGCCGCTGCGGTCATTCTCGATCCCGCCTGCATTCCCGAGGGGCTCAACGATTCGAAGAAGCTCAGCGCGAAGCGCCGCGCCGATCTGGCGGCCCGGATCATGGACTGCGCCGAGTTCTGCGTGGCCCATGCCAGCGTCGAGGAGATCGACGCGCTTAATATCTATCACGCCTCGCATCTCGCGATGTGCCGGGCGGTCACAGGCCTCGCCCGGCTCGCCGATCACGTCCTCGTCGATGGCAACCGCGTGCCGTCCGATCTGCAACTTTCCTGCGAGCCGATCGTGAAGGGCGACGCGCGCTGCCTGTCGATCGCGGCGGCCTCGATCCTCGCGAAAGAGGCCCGCGATTTGCTCATGGTGGATTTGGCGCAACAGTATCCTGGCTACGGCTGGGAACGAAATGCGGGCTACGCGACGAAGGATCATCTGCAGGCGCTTCTAGATTTAGGGGTTACCCCCGTTCATAGACGAAGCTTCAAGCCGGTCCACAATATCTTGTGCCAAGCGAATTATATAAGCCCTTGATTCAAAAAAGAAATTGACGATGAATCGGCTTTGACTCATTTTTATAGCCATAGATCGGCACAAAGCCGGCACCCAGATATTGGGCCCTGAGGCGGGCAGTTAAGAGGCTAAAAATGGCAAAGACCAAGACTCCGGTGGTGCGCAATGCACTGCCCCTGAACGAAATTCTCGCAGGCGATTGCATCGAGATGATGAACTCGCTGCCCGAGGACAGTGTAGACCTGATCTTCGCCGATCCACCCTACAACCTACAGTTGCGCGGCGACCTGCATCGCCCCGATAATTCCAAGGTCGACGCGGTCGATGACGCGTGGGACCAGTTCGGCTCCTTCGCGCATTACGACAACTTCACCCGCGAATGGCTGAAGGCCGCACGCCGCATCCTTAAGCCGAACGGCGCGATGTGGGTGATCGGCTCCTATCACAACGTGTTTCGCATGGGCGCAGAGCTGCAGAACCAAGGCTTCTGGATTCTGAACGACGTCGTGTGGCGCAAATCGAACCCGATGCCGAACTTCCGCGGCAAGCGCCTGACGAACGCGCATGAGACGCTGATCTGGGCGTCGAAATCCGAAGGCGCGAAATACACCTTCAATTACGAAGCGCTGAAATCGCTCAACGAAGGGGTGCAGATGCGCTCCGACTGGGTGATCCCGATCTGCAATGGCGGCGAGCGTCTGAAGGATTCGAACGGCGAGAAAGCCCACCCGACCCAAAAGCCCGAGGCGCTGCTGCACCGCGTGCTCGTCGGCACCACCAACCCCGGCGACGTGATCCTCGACCCGTTCTTCGGCACCGGCACGACCGGCGCCGTGGCGAAGATGCTGGGCCGCGATTTCATCGGTATCGAACGCGAGGAAGCCTATCGCGAAGTCGCGCTCAAGCGCCTCGCCAAGATCCGCAAGTTCGACAAGGAAGCTCTGGAGGTTTCCACCTCGAAACGCGCCGAGCCGCGAGTGCCCTTCGGCCAGCTGGTCGAACGCGGGATGCTGCGCCCGGGCGAGGAGCTCTACTCGCTCAACGGTCGCCACAAGGCGAAGGTCCGCGCCGACGGCACGCTGATCGGCGACGACGTGAAAGGCTCGATCCATCAGGTCGGTGCCCATCTCGAAGGCGCGCCCTCCTGCAACGGATGGACCTACTGGACGTTCAAGCGCGACGGCAAACAGGTCCCGATCGACCTGCTGCGCCAGCAGATCCGCGCCGAGATGAACTGAGGCTCCGCCCTCTTCCAAGAATTAGAAGTTACCGCCGGTGCCTGAGGACCGCTCCTCGGCACGCGCCTTGCCCCGCCGTGCGAAACGGCGGGGTCTTTTCGTTTTCGCAACGTTGAAAGGGGGCTCCGCCGCCGTTGCCGGAGGACGACAATCAAAAGGGAAAAAGGGAACTCCGACCTCAAGCGTACCGCGCTCTCCTAGGGTATTTGAAGAAGAGCGAAAATCCGGATTTCGGCTTGGCGGAAATATCCCGGGGTGAATGGCCGCAGGCCAGAGGGGCAGAGCCCCCCGATCCGTTCAGGCCTGACCGAGGCGGGCGCGCAATTCGCGGAGCACCGGCAGGGTGGCTCGGACCTTTTCGGGACCGAGGTCGCGCACGATCCCCCCGATGATCGGCATCAGCGAGGCCAGCGCGGCATCACGCGCGCGCCGTCCCGAGGGCGAGAGCGAGACCCATTTGCGCCGCGCATCGTCCCAGTCGGGCCGGATATGCACATGCCCCGCCCATTCCAGCTTGGCGAGCGTGTTGGTCATCGCACCGCGGGTGACATGCAGCGCCTCGGCCAGTTGGGCGGGCGTGCGTTCCTCGTTGATATGGGCCAGCAGGTTGAGCACCGAGAAATGCGAGATTTCCATACCCTTCGGCAGGGCGCGGCTCACCACGTTGCGCGCCAGTTGATCGGCCATGAAGACCTCGGCGAACAGCGTCGCGGCGAGCGGATCGTTCTCGGGCAAGGTGCTCACGGTCCGTCGAAGCTCCGGTCATGGAACAAGGAGCGCAGCCGCGAGCGCACCGCGTCCACCTGGTCGAGATCGAGATCAACGAGCGTCACGCCGGGCTCGGTGCCGCCATCGGCCAGCACCTTGCCCCACGGATCGACCGCCAGCGAATGGCCCCAGGTCCGGCGCGGTCGACCGCCATGCGCGGCATGGGTTCCGCATTGCGCGGGCGCGAGCACGAAGCATGTGTTCTCGATCGCGCGGGCACGTACCAAAACCTCCCAATGGGCGGCCCCGGTCGTGTCGTTGAACGCCGCCGGGATCGTCAGCACCTGCGCCCCGGCCTGCGCCAGCGTCCGGTAGAGATGCGGGAAGCGCAGGTCGTAGCAGACCGACAGGCCCAGCTGGGCGTATTTCGTGGCGCCCAGAACCGCCTCGCGCCCGGGCCGGTAGGCTTCGGATTCGCGGTAGCGCTCGGTCTCGGACACATCCACGTCGAACATGTGGATCTTGTCGTAGCGGGCTTTGATATTGCCCTTGCGCCCGATCAGGAAGGAGCGATTGGCGAAGCGCGCATCGTCTCCGGATTTCAGGCAGAGCGAGCCGATCAGGATATAGACGCCGAGGCGCTCTGCCTCGTTGCAAAGCGCCTCCAGCGTCGGATCGTGATGCTCGTGCTGCAGGACCGCGTTCTGATGTGCGCGATCCGACGAGATCAGGTTGGTGCACTCGGGCGTCGCGATCAGTTGCGCGCCTTTCGACGCGGCATCGCGGATGAAATCGATCGTGACCGGCAGGTTCCGTGCCGGATCATCCGTGACCGAAAGCTGAACGAGCGCCGCCTTCATTGTCAGCCCGCCAGCATCTGATCGAGCTTGCCCGAATGTTCGAGCGCATGCAGCTCGTCGCAGCCGCCGATCGGCTCGCCGCCGATGAAGATCTGCGGGACGGTCCGGCGGCCATTGGCACGTTGGGTCATCGCGGCGCGCAGTTGCGGCTCGCGGCCCACATCGGTTTCCTCGTAGGAGATGCCCTTCTTGTCCAACAGGCGCTTGGCCCGGATGCAGAAGGGGCAGGTGCTGGTGACGTAGATTTCGACGCGTTTCATAGTGTATTCCCTTTGGTCTGCGAGACTATAGGGATTTAGGGCGCCTTCGCAACGCGTGCCAGTGTCACAGCGCAGATCCGCTCTGCCCCGGCATTTTGCGCTGCCTCCGTCGCAGCGGAAAGCGTGGCCCCCGAAGTCATCACGTCATCGACGATGAGAAGCGGGCGCCCCTGCAGCAGCGCGGCGCGGCGCGGCGCGACGGTGATCGCACCGTCGAGATTGGTGCGGCGCTCCTCGCGGCTTTTCCCTTTCTGGCTCGCGGTGGCGCGGGTGCGGTTGAAGAGATCGGCGCAATAGGCGTGCTCGGTGCGCCGGGCCAGCGCGCGCGCGAGTTCCGCCGCTTGGTTGTAGCGTCGTCGCAGCAGTCGCAGCCGATGCAGCGGGATCGGCGCGATCAGCGTGTCGGGTGTCAGAAGCGGCGCGGCGGCGCGTGCCATCCAGTCGGTCAGCGGCGGCACCAGATCGAGCCGGTCGCCATGTTTCAGCGCCAGTACCAGATCGCGCCCGGTGCCAGAGTAATGCATCACCGTGCGGCCCTGCGCCCATGGGCGCGGATGGGTGAGGCAGTCGTCGCAAAGGATGGCGGTCTCGCTTTCTCCGGGCAGGGGCGTACCGCAGGCGTCGCAGACCGTGCCGCGCGCGAAAGTGGCATCCGACCAGCAGGCGCTACAGAGGCCAAAATCGGTGCCCACCGCGTCGCCGCAGGCGATGCAGCGCGGCGGGAAGAGGGTGCGCAATCCCAGACGTCCCGCCGCTAGCATCCGGCCCCGAACCTCGTTAAGGGTATCTGCCATGGATACGCCGCCCCTTCTGACCGACCGCGAGGCGCTCGAGCGCCACAGGAAACGCGCCGCCCGCGCGCCCGAACTGTTCCTGCACGAGGACGCGGCGGCTGAGATCGAGGAAAGGCTGCTAGAGGTTAACAGGACCTTTACGGAGCCGGCCCTGATCTCCGCTTTTCCCGAACCTTGGCTCGAAATCCTTCCCGACGCGAAGGTGGTGGCCGATACGGATGTGCTCGATCTCGAGGAAGGCGCGCATGATCTCGTGGTTCACGCGCTGTGTCTGCATTGGGCGAACGATCCGGTCGGACAGCTGGTGCAGGCGTCGCGTGCGCTGAAACCCGACGGGCTGTTCATCGGCGTGATGTTCGGCGGCCAGACGCTCAACGAGCTGCGCGCGGCGCTGGCGCAGGCCGAAGCCACGATCACCGGAGGCTTGAGCCCGCGGATCGTGCCGATGGGCGAAATCCGCGATCTCGGCGCGCTGATCCAGCGAGCCGGGTTGGCGCTGCCGGTCGCCGATGCGGTGACGCGCAAGGTGACCTACGAGACGCCGCTGCGCCTTCTTTCGGACCTGCGCGCGATGGGCGAGACCAATGCGCTCGCCGCCCGTGATCGCCGCTTCCTGCGCCGCGATGTGCTGACCGAGGCGTTGCGTCTTTATATCGAGACCTATCAGGAGCCCGATGGCCGGGTGCGCGCGACCTTCGACATGGTCTGGCTCACCGGCTGGAAGCCGCATCCCGATCAGCAAAAACCGTTGCGCCCGGGATCGGCGGCGCAGCGGCTCGCAGATGCGCTTGGCACGACCGAGCGGCCGAGCGGCGACAAGCCCGGCTCAGCCTAGCGCGTCGAGGAAGGACTTCGACCACCAATGCACGTCATAAGTGGTCAGCCCTTCCATCAGCGACCGGTAGCGTTCCCGCCGCTCGCCGCGCGACATCATCAGCGCGGTCAGCATCGAGGTCGCGACCTGTTCCGGGTCGTGCGGGTTCACCATCAGCGCCGCGTCCATCTGCTCGGCCGCGCCGGCAAATTGCGACAGCATCAGCACGCCGGGATCGTCGGGGTTCTGTGCTGCGATGAACTCCTTCGCGACGAGGTTCATCCCGTCCATCAGCGGCGTCACCAGCGCGACATGCGAGGCGCGATAGAGCCCCGCCAGAACCTCGCGCGGCACCGCCCGGTTGATAAAGCGGATCGGGACCCACTGGATGTCTGCGAATTGGCCGTTGATGCGGCCCGAGAGATGCTCGGTCTCTTCGCGGATATCGTCATAGGCCTGCACGCCCTCGCGGGTCGGCGGTGAGATCTGCAGCAGCGAGACGTGGCGATGCCAATCCTCGTGCCGCTCCAGAAATTCGCCGAAGGCGCGGAAGCGGTGCGGAACGCCCTTGGAATAATCCAGTCGGTCGACGCCTATCACCAGCCGGCGATGATCCTTCACGATCCCGGCGGGGAGGTTCTCGAACTCGGCCTCTGCCAGGTCCTGGAATTCCCGCGCATCAATCGAAATCGGGAAGGCGGCGATCCGACATTGGCGCGGCGAGAGATGCACATAGCCCGCGCCCAGATCGGAAGCCCCGGCGATCTCGATCATCGAGTGGAGGCAGGCCCGCACGTCGCGCTCTGCCTGCAGCCCCACGAGGTCGTAATTCGCGATCCACTGGCAGACTTCGCGCCCGTTGGGCAGCGCCTGCATCGCGGTCGGCCCGGGGAAGGGCGTGTGAAGGAAGAAACCGATCGGGTTGGTCGCGCCCATCAGGCGCAGCTCGTAGGCCAGCGGCAGCAGGTGGTAATCCTGCACCCAGATCCTGTCGTCGGGCTTGAGAAACGGCGCCACGAGCTTCGCGATCCGCCGATTCACCTGCTTGTAGACGCCCAGATAGAGGTGGTGGATATCCATCAGATCGGCGCGCCCGTGGAACAGCGGCCAAAGGACCGAATTGGAATAGCCCGCGTAATAGTTGTCCTGCTCTTCCTGGGTCAGATCGAAGCAGTAGCGCCTGAACGGCCCGCCCTCGATCTCGCGCAGCTCCGCGGCGGGCTTCTCCGCGATTTCGCCGGAGGTGCCGATCCAGATGCCGCCGGTCTCCTCCAGCACATCGCCAAGCGCCACGACCAGCCCGCCCGAAGGATTGGCCCCGGTCGGAATACGGTTCGAGATGCAGATCAGGCGACCCATGTGACGTTCCTCATTCAACGCGCAACGCGGCGGCCATCCAGTCGCGCACATTCGTCGGTGCGGCGAGGTGATAGCGGGCGACGCTTTCTCCGTCGCCGACCTTGATTCCGAAGCCGCCATGTTCCTCGGCCCAGGCCAGCGCGGGCTCGTCCGTCGTGTCGTCGCCCGCATAGACCGGCTTGCGCCCGTCGAACTGCACGAGGTCGGACAGGATCGCCAAGGCGCCGTCCTTCGAGAACCCCTGGGGGCGGATTTCGACGGCCATCTTCGCGGGCTGGATCATGAAGCCGTCATAGCGCTCGGTCAGCGCCTCGGTGAAGGCTTCGACCTGACCCTGCTTGGCGGGGTTGGAGCGGAAATGGATCGCGGCGCCGTGGCTCTTGTCCTCGAAGATGAGATCATGCTCCTGCGCGAAGCCCGCCAGATCCTCTTTCACCGCGCCCAGATGCTGCGGCGCCTGGGCCATCGGCGGCTCCATCCCGCGCGCCTCCGAGCCGTGCGATCCGACCATCAGGCCTTCGAACCCCTCGAGAAACCGTTCCAGTTCGTGCAGCGACCGCCCCGAAACGACCGCGAGCGCGCCGTCGAGCGCCTCTGACAGCTCGGTCAGGATGCCGGGCAGATCGCGCGGCACGATCACCGCGTCCGGGCGCGGCGCGATATCCACGAGACATCCGTCGAAATCGAGGAACAGCGCGTCCCGTGACGGGTCGAGCGCGGGCGGTGCCGGTTTTTTCCCGGTCATGTCATCCATTGCCATGTGAAGACCGTAAGTGATCCTGTCCCGGTTGAATAGGCCGCATTGGCACAGATCGGGAAACCCGTTAAGTCGGGTGGAAGTTCCGCGATAATTGACGACAGGACAGTGACACGATGACCAACGCCGCAAATCCGCGCCTTGCCCACGCCCCCGCCGATCATCCGCCCGTCAAGGAAGCGAAGATCGGTCTGCTCGTCGCCAACCTCGGAACCCCGGACAATACCGATTACTGGTCGATGCGCCGCTACCTGAACGAGTTCCTCTCGGACCGGCGTGTGATCGATTATCCGGCATGGAAGTGGCAGCCGCTGCTGCAGCTGATCATCCTGTCGCGGCGGCCTTTCACCTCCGGCGCGAACTACAAAACGATCTGGAACAACGAGGCCGACGAAAGCCCGCTGATGACGATTACCAAGCAGCAGGTCGCAAAGCTGCGCGATGCGGTCTCGGCGCGCTACGGGCAGGAAGTCGTCGTCGATTACTGCATGCGCTACGGCAACCCCTCGACCCAGTCGGTGGTCGACAAGATGGTCGAGCAAGGCTGCGAGAAGATCCTGTTCCTGCCGCTTTATCCGCAATATGCAGGGGCAACCTCGGCCACCGCGAACGACCAGTTCTTCCGCGCGCTGATGAAACAGAAGCGCCAGCCCGCCGCCCGCGTCGCGCCTGAATATTTCGACAGGCCCTCCTACATCGACGCTCTCGCGCAATCGGTGGAGCGGGTCTATGCGACGCTGGACGAAAAGCCCGACGTGCTGGTCGCGTCCTATCACGGGATGCCCAAGCGCTACCTGATGGAGGGCGACCCCTACCACTGTCAGTGCCAAAAGACCTCGCGCCTGCTGCGCGAACGGCTCGGCTGGGACAAGGACGGAATCGACACCACCTTCCAGTCGGTCTTCGGTCCCGAGGAATGGCTCAAGCCCTACACCGTCGAGCATGTGGCGGAACTGGCGAAGGCCGGGAAGAAGAATATCGCGGTGATCTCGCCCGCCTTCAGCGCGGATTGCATCGAGACGCTTGAGGAGATCAACGGCGAAATCCGCGAGGCGTTCGAGCATGCGGGCGGCGAGAAATTCACCTATGTCCCCTGCCTCAACGACGACGATCTGCACATCAAGGCGCTGATGGACGTCGTGCAGGAAAACCTCGCCGGTTGGCTGGACTGATACGACTTTCGCAATCTGCGACGACCTGTCTCACAGATTAGTGGGGCTCTCTTCCTATATGTTCCTGACGTTGGGGAAAGGGATCGCCGTGAAGGCGCATCCTGCGGACCGGCAACGATCGGGACGCGCAGAGCAGAAAGGAACGAGAATGATCAAGACTATCGGACTGGCCGCTCTGGCGGCTCTCCATGCTGGCGCGTCCTGGGCCGGCCATGCAAATCCGTGGGCGACGGAAGACGACGTGATTTACTCCCAAAATCACGAGGAAAACCTCGTGCAATCGGTCGACACTCCCGGCGAAGACGAGATGCTGGGCGTCATGGTGCAAAGCGCCCGTGGCAAGCTCGACGGCTTGTCGGGCGGTTCGGGAGCCGGCGATGTTTCGGGCGATGGCTCGGGCGGCGCGTCCGACCATGCCCACGCCACGGGTGGAAACGACTGACCACTACGCAGATTGAAATGCCCCCGGTCCTACGCGGAGCCGGGGGTTTTCCGTGTCGGTCGAGCGGCGCGCCTCAGATCAGCAGCACCTGCGTTCCGATCTTCGCGAAGCCGAACAGCTCCTGGATATGTTCGTTGTAAAGCCCGATGCAGCCGTTCGAGCTTTTACGGCCGATCTTGCGCGTGTCATGGGTGCCGTGGATGCGGTAATAGCGCCACGATAGGTAAAGCGCGTGGGTGCCCAGCGGGTTGTCCGGACCCGGTGGAACGTAATCGGGCCATTCCGGATTGCGCTTCTTCATCGAAGGCGTCGGCGCCCAGCTCGGCCCCTTCACCTTGCGGATCACCTCGGTGCGGCCGCGCCGGGTGAGTTCCTCGGAGACCGGCACCGAGGTCGGGTAGAGCCGGTAGATCGAGCGATCCTCTGACCAGTAATGCAGCGCCCGCGAATGGGTGTCGACGAGGATCGCGCCGTTGCGCAAATTCGAGAAATAGGACTGCCAGTCGCGGTTCTGGAAGCTCGAGATATTGCGCCGCTGGTTGGTGAAGGCCGTGGTCTCGAACTGCTCCTGCCCGGCATCGGGCGTCTGCGCTCCGGCGGGCAGCGCGAGCCCCGCCCCAAGGCAGGCGGCGGCGCCGAGAAAGGCGCGGCGGTCGAAGGGCTTGCGCGTGTGGGACATCTCAGGCTCCGGGTTCGCGACGGGGACGATTGTGATAAATATAATGTGATCGCACGGCCGCGGCAAATCAAACTGGCGGGGATCGGCCCGCAAATCGACAGAGGGGTTTGCGCGGCTGAGTACAAGCGTGTAATGCGGATTGACGGTTTAACGAGGGACTGACCAAAGATGTTGCGCGCTACCGTATTTGCGATCTCTGCGACTGTGGCTCTGGCAGCTTGCCAGCCGACCGACACGCAGCCGAAGCTTGGCCCCGATGGCCTGCCGCTGCCGAAAGTCTACAACATCACCGCGAGTGACCGCTCGGTGATCCCGCAGCGTGTGCTGGAATCTGTGAACAGCCTGCGCTCGGCGCGCGGGGCCGCGCCGCTGGTGCTGAATGACGCACTGACGACGGCGGCACTCGCGCATTCCAAGGACATGGCCGCGCAGAACCGCCCGTGGCACTGGGGTTCCGACGGCTCCTCGCCGCTGACCCGGGCGCAGCGTGCTGGCTATCCGGGGCAGGTGCTGGGCGAGAATATCTCCGAGACCTACGAAACCGAGATGGAGACCCTCGCAGCTTGGATGAAGGTCGCGGATACGCGCGACGTGATCCTGAACCCGGCGGCGACCCAGATGGGCTTCTCGTGGTATCAGGAGCCCTCCGGCAAGATCTGGTGGACGATGGTCACCGGCAACTGAGCCGAAGACCCGCCGCAAGCAAAAAAGGGCCCCATGCGGGGCCCTTTGTAATTTTCGGGGGGCAATCAGGGGAAGATGAAGATCGGCGTTCCGTCGCGGACCATCGCGTAGATGTCGCGGATTTCCTTGTCCTTCACCGCAATGCAGCCAGCGGTCCAGTCTCGGCCCTTGCCCTTGTTCTTGCCGTCGCGGCCATGGATGAAGATGTCGCCACCCGGCTTCTTGCCCTGCGACTCCGCGAAGGCCACCTGCTGCGGGTTCGGATAGCTGATGCCGATCGACAGGTAATAGGCAGAATTCGGATTGCGCCGGTTGATGTAATAGAGCCCTTCCGGCGTCTTGCCGTCACCCTCGAATTGCTTAGGTCCGACAGGATCACCGCCAAGGCCGACCTTGTAGCTTTCCAGCACCTTGTCGCCATGCAGCAGGTACATCATCCGCTGCGACTTGAAGAGCTGGATCTGGGTCACGGCGGGGCCGTTATAGGATTTGAATTTGCTGGAATCGCCGCAGGCGGCCAGCGTTGCGAGGGCGCATCCGCCCAAGAGGAGGGTTCGACGATTCATGTTCGGCCTGTATTCGAAAGCTGCTGTTTTGCCACATTTCTAACCGATTTTCGGCCTCGCATCTAGCGGGTGAAAAGCGCCGCGAGCTCCACATGAGCGGAAAACCGGAACTGATCCACGACCAGTAGTTTATCGAGCGTGAAGCCCGCCGCGATCAGCGTCTCGGCGTCGCGCGCGAAGGTCACAGGATTGCAGGAGACATGGACGAGGCGCTTGAGCTGCGAGGTTGCGATCTCGGCGATCTGGGCCTGCGCGCCCGCCCGCGGCGGATCGATCAACACCGCATCGAACTTCGCCAGTTCATCCGGCAGAAGCGGTCGGCGGAACAGGTCGCGCGCCTCGGTGGAGACCCGGTGCAGGCCCTGCGACTGACGCCAGCCCTGATCGAGCGCTTCGGTCATCGCTGCGACTCCTTCGACCGCATGCACTTCGGCAAGCTCGGCCAGCGGCAGAGAGAACGTCCCGCAGCCCGCGAAGAGATCGGCCACCTTTTTCGCATCGCCAATCGCCGCCTTGGCGAAGGCGGTCAGCACCGCTTCGCCGTGATGGGTGGCTTGCAGGAAAGCACCCGGCGGCGGCACGACCTTGGCTTTGCCGAATTGCTGGATCGCCGGTCGCCGCCCCGCGATGATCTGCCCGTTCCAGCTGAGCCGTGCGAGATCGTGGCGATGCGCCAGCCCCGACAAATCCTCGAATTGGGCCGTATCAGGGTCTTTACCGCCCTGTGCCGCGAGTTCCAGACCTGCCTCCGAAAGCGTCAGTGTGAAAGCGATCTCGCCTTTGCGCGAGCCTGCGATCGCGGTCGCCTCGTGCAGCATCGGTATCGCGGCCAGCAGTTCGGGCCGCAGGATCAGGCAGTTCGGAATCTCGACGACCGTGTCCGAGGCGCGGGCGTGAAAGCCGACCAGCGTGCCTTTCTTGGTGCGCCGCCCCGACAGCGTCGCCCGCCTGCGGGAATTCAGCGGCGAGGTCGCGATGGTCATCTCCGGCACGGGCAGGTCGCGCGCGGTCAGCGCCTGACGTACCACGTCCATTTTCCATTCGGCGGTGAACGCCTCCGACGCGTGCTGCATCGAGCAGGCCCCGCAGGAGCGGTAATGCGGGCAGGGCGCTTTGACGCGATCGGGCGAGGGCGTCACGATCTTCGGCTGAGCGATGCGGCCGTCGACCACCTCGCCCTCGACCACTTCGCCGGGAAGCGCCATGGCGACATGCACGGTCCCATCGGGGCCATGGGTCACGCCGTCGGCATGCAGGGACAGTCGCTCGATTTCATAGGTCATGCGCATTCTCTAGCGGCGTGGCGTCGGTCAGAAAAGACCCTATTCCGCCGCATCCTCCGCGTCGTCGCAGGTCAGGAAGCCCCCGGACTGACGCGCCCAGTAGCGCGCGTAGAGGCCGTTCATCGCCAGCAATTCGTCATGGCTGCCCTGTTCGACGATCCGCCCTTCCTCCAGCACGACGATCCGGTCCATCTCGGCAATGGTGCTGAGGCGGTGCGCGATCGCCAGAACAGTCTTGCCCGCCATGACCCGGTGAAGGGCGGTTTGGATTTGCGCCTCGACTTCCGAGTCGAGTGCCGAGGTCGCCTCGTCCAGCACAAGGATCGGCGCGTTCTTCAGGAAGGCGCGCGCAAGGGCGATCCGCTGGCGCTGCCCGCCCGACAGCTTCACCCCACGCTCGCCCAGCTTGGCGTCGTAGCCACGATTGCCTTCGTGATCGGCGAGGCCGCGGATGAAGTGATCCGCCTCGGCCTGTTTCGCGGCGGCGATCATCTCCTCCTCGGTCGCGTCGGGCTTGCCGTAAAGGATGTTCTCCCGCGCCGAGCGATTGAACATCGCGGTTTCCTGCGTAACCATCGCGATATTGCGGCGCAGGCTTTCCTGCGTGACCTCGCGAATATCTTGCCCGTCGATCCGAATAGACCCTTTTTCAGCGTCATAGAGCCTTAGCAGCAACGCAACGAGCGTCGATTTCCCTGCACCCGAGGCCCCGACGATCCCGATCCGCTCGCCATCCGCGATGGTCAGGTTGATATCCGCGATCCCTCCGCTGCGACGGCCATAGGCGAAGTCGACATTGTCGAACTGGATCTCGCCTTCGACATGGCGCAACGTCCGGGCATCGGGCGCGTCGGTCAGGTCATGCATATGGGCAAGCGTTCGCATCCCATCCTCGGCCTCGCCGATATGGGTCCAGACGGACATCAACGCCTGGCTCACCCAGCCCGACATCTGCGACAGCCGGATCGCGATGGCGCCTGAGGTCGCGATGGCCCCCGCAGTCGCCTCGCCCTGCGACCAGAGCCAGATCGCGCCGCCGACCAGCATCACCGGAACGATCCCTGCATAGGCCATCTGCACCACGCGATAGAGGCTCTGAACCATGCCGAAGGAATAGGTCTTCTGGCGGAACTTCTGCATTGCCTCTAGCGCCGCGCGATCCTCGTGCTCGGCATGGGCAAACAGCTTTACCGTCTTGATATTGGTGACCGTGTCGACGACCTGTCCCGTCACCATCGCCCGGGCGGACGCCCGCTCACGCGAGCGTCCGCGGATATGCGGCAGGAAGAGGCGGATGATCAGGTAGAGCCCGAAGGTCCAGAATACGAGGCCCACGGCCCCCCAGCGGTCGATCTGGGCCAGAACGATCAGCGAGCCGACGATCGAGGCCAGCGCGAAGAGGCCGGTGTTGATGATCTCGGTGACCGTGTCGGTTACCGCGCGGGCGGTCTGCATCTGCTTTTGCGCGATGCGGCCGGCGAAGTCGTTGTCGAAGAAGGTGACCGACTGGCCCATCGTCCAGCGATGCAGCCGCGAAAGCACGAGCGGCATCACGTTGGGGCTGATCAGCAGGTTGTTGGTGGCAGAACTGATGCCGAAGGTCAGAGGGCGGATCAGCAAGAAGAACGCGACGAACAGGACGAGAAGCCCGACATTTGCCCCGATCACTGCGGCCCGTTCGCTGTTCAGTGCAGCGTCGATCACCTGCCCCAGAAGCCAGGCCGAGACGACTTCCATCACGCCGGCGATGGTCGTGCCGAAGCTGGCCACGGCAATCGCGCCCCAGCTGCCCTTGAGGCACCAGCGGAAGAAGGCGCCAAGCTGGCGCGGCGGGGCGCCTTCGGCGGGGGAGAAGGGATCGAACATGGGTCTCTCTTTCCTCTCCCGATATAGTCGATTGCTGCGCGGTTCAAAGCGCGGCGAGCAAATCCTCGCGCGTCAGCGTGAAACGGGAGTCGATCCAGCGCGCCTCGAGAGCTTTCAGTGTATCTCCCAGCATCTTGCCCTCATAGCGGGGCATCAGATCCCGCGCTTGCACCGGAAATTGCTGTTTCGCGCCGAAATAGACCCTGTTTTGCCAGCCCTCCGGCATTTCCAGCCCCATCAGCGCATGGCGCAGCAAAAACGCATCGGCCCCAGTGTCGGCGCCGAGCCGATAGCCGAGGACAGCCGGGTCGTCGCTGTCGGACAGCGAGGCGCGCAGGGCCCCGAGCTGCCGTGTGTCCTTCTTCGACAGACGCAGCCGCTCGGCCACGTCCTCGCCGCCAATCGCTGCCAGCCTGCGGATCGGATCCGCTGGGCGATCTTCGAGATGCACGAGCGGCCCGAGCGCGGTCGCGTCCGCGCCGGGCAGCACGGCCGTGAGAACCCCGCATTGCTCCATCGCCGCCACAGCGTGAACGGGATCGGGTGCGGCCAGCAATTTGAGCATTTCGCCGCCAAGGCGTTCGCGCGAAAGCGTCTCTATTCCAGTGATATTCGCAGCACAGGCGGCCAGCCCGTCAGGGTCGAGATCGTGACCATACCAGGCGGTAAAGCGGAAGAAGCGCAGGATGCGCAGGTAGTCCTCGCGGATCCGCTCCTCCGCCTCGCCGACGAAGCGCACATGATGCTCCGCCAGATCCTCCAGTCCCGTGCCGAGCGGATCAAGAACCGTGCCGTCCGAGCGGGCATAGAGCGCGTTCATCGTGAAATCGCGCCGCGCCGCGTCCTCCGCGATGTCGTCGGAAAACGCGACCGTGGCGTGCCGCCCATGGGTCTCCACATCGCGGCGGAAGGTGGTGACCTCATGCGGATGCCCGTCGGCGACCACCGTGACCGTGCCATGATCGACCCCGGTCGGCACCGGCTTCAGTCCGGCCGCCTTCGCAAGTTCGATCACCCGTTCGGGCCGCGCATCGCTGGCGATGTCGATATCGTTGACCGGCGCGCCCAAGGCGCTGTTGCGCACGCAGCCGCCCACCAGAAGCGCCTGATGCCCGCCCTCTTCGAGCATCTTCAGCACGCGTTGGGTCGGTTCTGCCTCGATCCAGTCTCCGGTCAGTCTCATCCCGCCATCCGGTCCGCCAATGAGCGCAATATACGCGCGGTGGCGCCCCAGATGTAATAGGGCCCGTAAGGCGCCACGAAATAGCTGCGCCGTGTGCCGCGCCACCGGCGCGACTCGACGCGGAAATTCTCGGGCGTGATATGCGACAGCGGCACGGTGAACGCCTCGGCCACTTCGCCCGCTTCGGGGATGACCTCGAACGGGGTATGGATGCGTGCGAGCACCGGCGTCACCAGAAAGGACGTCACCGTCTCATGGGGAGCGAACGTGCCCAGCACCTCGACATGGTCAAGAGGCAGGCCGATCTCTTCCTGCGCCTCGCGCAGCGCCGCGCCGACCGGGCCTTCGTCATCGGGATCCACCTTGCCGCCGGGAAAGGCGATCTGGCCGGGATGGTGGCGCAGATGCGAGCTGCGCTTCGTCAGATGCAGACGCGGCTCCGGCCCGAACGTATCGAAGGCGACGAGAACGCCTGCGGGCCGCAGCTTGCGTCCCTCGGGCAGGATCACTTCCGGATTCAGATCGTAATCCGAAGAGGGCCGCCCCGGTCGCGCTAAGGCGTCCAGAACCGGGGCGAGCGGATCACTCATTCGTTCCCTTGCCTCCCGCTTCGCGCAGCGACCCGTCGGGGTTCTTCTGCGCCTCGAAGCCAAGCGTCAGCGGATCGAAAATGTAATGTGCGCCGCAGAACTGGCAGTCCGCGGTGACCGTACCCTCATCGGTGGTCATATGCGCGATGTCGCGCGCCGAGTAGATCGAGAGCGACTGACGCACGCGATCGGCCGAACAGGTGCAGCCGAACTCCACCCGCTGCGGATCAAAGACGCGCGGCCGCTCTTCGTGGAACAGGCGCACCAGCAACTCGGTCGGCTGCACGGTCGGGCCGATCAGCTCCATATCCTCGACCGTGTCGAGCAGGATATTGGCGCGGGCCCAGTTCTCGCCTTCCTCGCCATCGAGGATGTCGTCGGCGGTCAGCAGGCCCTGATCGCCCGAGCCTTCCTGGGCGGCGAAGGGCGAGGCTGGGGGCATATGCTGCAGCATCACGCCGCCCGCGCGCCAGCTTTCGCCCTGACCGGGCAGGATCGAGCGCCCGAAGGACAGCGAGAATCGCGTGGGCAGCTGCTCGGATTGCGCGAAATACGCCTCGGCGCAGGCGCGCAGCGAGCCCTCGGTCAGCGGCGTGATACCCTGATAGGGGGTCGTGCCTTTGCCCTGATCGATCAGGATCGCGAAATAGCCCTGCCCGATCTGTTCGAACGGGTCGGCCTTGGGATCGAGCTTCTCGTCATCGAAACTCGCCCATGCGCGGATGCGGGCGGGCGCGCCCTCCTTCTCGGGGGCGTAGTAGTCGGTGGCGATGATGCGGATCGGGCCGTTGCCGCGGATTTGCAGCGACAGCTTCCAGCGCAGTTTGACAGTCTGGCCGATCAGCGCGGTCAGAAGGGCGGCTTCGGCCACCAGCATTTCGACCGCGCGGGGGTAATCATGTTGCGACAGGACGGTGTCTAGCACGCCGTCGAGGCGGGCAACCCGGCCGCGGATGTCAGAGCGGTCGAGCTGAAACGGCAGAACTGTATCGTCCCATGCGATTTGGGATAACTTGGACATGGTGCTCCTGAGAGGCTCAGAGGGGTTTTCGGGCAGCGCGGAGCCTGCCATACAGCCCCAATATAGGCGCGGCAACCGCAGACCCAAGGGAGAGCACATGATCGCGAGGTTCGGAGAGCGGGTGAAATCCGGTCAGCGGTATCGTTTGCGCCCCGGTGCCTACGCGATCCTGATCCGCGACGGCAGGGTGCTTCTGACCCATCAGTCCCATCCCGTGCCGGAGTTTCAATTGCCGGGCGGCGGGATCGATCCGGGCGAGGGGCCGATCGAAGCGCTGCACCGTGAGGTCTTCGAAGAGACCGGTTGGGCGATCACCGGGTTGCGCCGCGTTGGGGCCTATCGGCGTTTCACCTACATGCCCGAATACGAGTTCTGGGCGGAGAAGCTGTGTTCGATCTGGCTGGCGCGCCCGGTTTTGAAGCGCGGCCTCCCGCCGGAGCCGTGTCATACGGCGCATTGGGCCGATCCCGAGGAGGCGCTCGGTTTGCTTGCAAATGAAGGCGAGCGCGCGTTTTTCCGGCGGGTGCTTCGCCGCTGAAAAGCAGGGGTCGTTTCATTCGGTGGGAGCTTAGTTGCGGTGGTTCATCCTCCTGTCGTTTCTGCCATCGGGTCACATTCGCCATTGTCCGAAACGAGCACCGATCGTCGCGCGGTGCTGCCGGGGCCGTGAAATTCCAGAACGCCCGCCGAGACATCGTCCGCGATTTCGCCCTCGGCGAACTGCTCGGTTTCGCGATATATCGCATCCAGCAGCGCTGGGCCCGCCATCCCGGAAAACTTGCGGAGCATCCGGGCCAGTCGGGTCTGATCGATCATCTCGCCGTCTCGGTCACAGGCTTCGGTGATTCCGTCCGAGACCAGAACCAGCCTGTCTCCCGGGGTCAGTTGAACGGTGAAGGTTTCGTAGGTGGCGCCTTCGATCAGACCAATCGGTAGTCCTCCCTCGCCGAGAAACTCCACCGTACCATTGCGCCGTTGCAGGACCGGATAGGGGTGCCCGGCCTGCACCAGTGCCGCCTTGCCGGTGCGCAGGTCGATATCGGCATAGATTAGTGTGAAATATGTTTCGGTGTTCATCTCGCTCAGCACGAGCTCGTTGAGATGTCGCGCAAGGTCCGCCGGGCGTCGGCCGCGCAATTCACCCTGTGCGTTGCGGTAGATTGCGAGGTTCTGGCTGGGGGTGGCGGCGGAGAAGTAGCCCGCAATCCGTGCCATCATCAGAGCCGAGGTGATGCCATGTCCCGACACGTCGATGCCGTAAAGGCCGACCCGGCGTTCGTTGATCGGAAAGTACCCGACGAGGTCGCCGCCGACATGGCCCGCCGGTTGCAAGAGCAACGAGACGTCCGCCGCTTCGAACTGTGCGTGACGTACCCGCACCAAGCTCTGCTGTAGCTTGCGTGCCTCCTGCAGGTCGCGGTCGATCACCTCCTGCGCCGCGTGCAGCAGTCGGTTCTTCTCGGTCAGTTCCTCTTGCATCTTGAGGATGCGGGTTCCCGCGCTGAGCCTTGCGCGAAGCTCCTCTCCGTTGACTGGTTTCGAGAGGAAATCGTCGGCCCCGCTTTCCAAACCGCGCGTGACGTCCGTCTTCTCGGCCTTGGTGGTCAGAAGGATGAAATAGCCGTAGCTGCGTCGTGGCAAGTCACGGAAGATACGGCAGAATTCGGGGCCGCTCATCCCCGACATCATCCAGTCCGAGATCACGATATCCGGCTCGCACTGGGCGCAGATCGCGATTGCCTCTTCCGCACTTTCAGCCTCGCTCACCTGATAGCCGGAGCGCGACAATTGCGCCGACAGAATGCGGCGCTGCATCCGGCTGTCGTCCACGACCAGAACGTGCCGCGTCGTGCCCGCCAAGGGTGGTCGGCTCGCGCCAACGGGAACCTCGTGTCTTTGCGCCATCTGCATCATCCGAAACCTCTGCAACCATTGAAACCGCAGAGTCCCTAAGATTCGGTGAAAACCGGCCGGCTCAGACGTTAAGAAAATCGAAAGGGTGCGGCCCTATGGTCAGCGTCGGTTGGTGTCGGATCGATTGGCCTGGAGGGCGCGATGATTGATTGGGAACGGGTACAGGAATTGCGCTCTGAAATAGGCGCAGAGGGCTTTTCCGAGGTCGTGGATCTATTTCTCGACGAGGTCGAGGCCGTCGTGATGGCGCTTGGCGGGCGCCCAGATCGGGTCGAAGAAGACCTGCACTTCCTGAAAGGCTCTGCCTGGAATCTCGGCTTTCGCGATTTCGGTGGTGCCTGTCAGAAAGGAGAGCGCATGGCGGCCGCCGGACGCTCCGCGGAGGTCGATCTGGGCGCGATCCGCGAGACCTACAGCTTGTCCAAACTGCAATTCATGGGGCGGCTATCGGAATTCACCCCGGCCGCATAGGTAATGTGCCAGCTAGATCGCGCCAAGCGCTGCATTGCGCAGAACGGAAGATCACAAGCGTGGTTACGGCCAGAGTTCGAAAATTCGTTCGGCTACCGAAGCGGGGCCGTAACTATCGAACTGCGGACGCATCAATGCGGCGCAGTGCAAGGACAACGAAAATCTAATGCCCCCATATGATGGGCGGCCTATCGGAAAGGAGGCGTTAAATAAGAAACTCGGCCAAGGTCTCGTCTTCGGTGATGTCGCGCCAAACGAAGCCCTCGGCGTCGAGCTTAGCGAAGAGCTCTGTGAAGTTCTCGGCGCGTTTGGTCTCGATCCCGATCAGGACCGAGCCGAAATTCCGCGCCGACTTCTTCAGGTATTCGAAGCGCGCGATGTCGTCGTCGGGGCCAAGCATCTGAAGGAAATCCTTCAGGGCACCGGGCCGTTGCGGCAGGCGAAGGATGAAATACTTCTTCAGGCCCGAATAGCGCTGGGCGCGTTCGCGCACTTCCGGTAGCCGCTCGAAATCGAAATTGCCGCCCGAGGTCACGCAGACCACGCGCTTGCCGCGGATCGTATCGGCCAGTTCCGGGAGAATATCGACCGACATCGCGCCGGCGGGTTCCAATACAACGCCTTCGACATTGAGCATCTCGAGCATCGTGATGCAAATGCGATCCTCCGGCGCAAGATGGACTTGCTCGGGCGTGACCCAGCCAAGCTCCGCAAAGGGACGCGCGCCGATCCGGGCGACTGCGGCACCGTCGACAAAACTGTTCACCTGTGAAATCGTCACGGGCTCATGCGCCTTGACCGCTGCGGTCAGGCTCGCACCGCCCAAGGGCTCGACGAAGCGGAATTCCGTCCCGGGGGCGGTCGCACGAAGATAGCCGGTGACGCCCGCGGCCAAGCCCCCGCCGCCCACTGGCAGGATTACCATATCCGGCGCGCCGCCCAATTGGTCGAGGATCTCTACCCCGACCGAGGCCTGTCCCTCGATCACATCCGGATCGTCGAACGGGGCGAGGAAATGCGCTCCGGCGTCGCGGCAAAATTCCTGCGCCGAGGCGAGCGTGTCGTCGAAATAGTCGCCGGTCAGAACGATCTCGACCGCATCGCCACCAAAGGTCTTGGTCTTGTCGATTTTCTGCTGCGGCGTCGTGACCGGCATGAAGATCGTGCCTTTCACGCCGAAATGCCGACAGGCGAAGGCCACGCCCTGCGCATGGTTTCCGGCGCTCGCGCAGACGAAATGCGCCGCCGACGGGTCGCGTTCGCGCAATTTCCGCATGGCGGTGAAGGCGCCGCGAATCTTGTAGGAGCGCACCGGCGTCAGGTCCTCGCGTTTGAGCCAGACCTCCGCCTCGAAGCGTTTCGACAAATGCGCATTGAGTTGCAGCGGCGTCGGCTCGAAGAGCGCACGCAGCGCGCGGGTGGCGGCTTGGGCGGAAAGGGCGAACTCACTCATAAGGAAAGCCATGACGAAGCTGCACCGCTCTTGCAAGGGGGAAGGCCGTTCGGCGGGACTACGCGCAACCCGGGGGCGCTTTGGGCGAAGCTTTGCGCATTTTGCAAAGGCCGCCGCTTTTTTGCCCACTTTCGACGGTATTCGTGCTGAAAACGTGTCGCGAGCAATAAAAAGAGGAGGGCCGCATGCGCCTGAGAAAAACTTCGATCGTCGCCCTTGTCGCGGCGAGCTTCGTCGTCGCCCCGGTGGCGACCAGCCATTTCACCGGCGCGGATGCCGCGTTTGCCAAGAACGGCAATGGCGGTGGGAACGGTGGCGGCAATGGCGGTGGCCATGGCGGCGGCAACGGGGGCGGCAACGGCCACGCGGGCGGCAAATCCGGCGCGGCGGGTACATCCGCATCGGCCGGGCGTCCCACGAGCCCGGGCAATTCCGGCAAAGCTGCCACGCATGGCGGCGGCCCGGCGAAATTCCTCGACGATCTCTTCTCCGGCAAACTTAACAACAAGTCGCAACACACCAGCCGCTCCACCGTGAAGACGGCGTCGCGCGGTACGACCGCGACGAAGAAACGCTCGACCACCCCGACCGAATACGCGGTCAACGAGTCGCCGCGTCCGAACGGCAAGCCGAGCCTGAGCGAGGATGAGCTGCGCAATCACGGCGCGCTGGCCTCCGAGCTGAAAGGCCTGAATGCCGCCCATGCCAGCGCGACAGCGCTCGCCAACGCCTCGCCGAACAGCCAGGTGGGTCGGATTGCAGCCTATCGCGACACGGTTCTGTCTGCGGCCGAGGCCGAGCAGAACCTGACTGACGCGCAGGATGCGCTGGCGGCACTTGAATCGCAGGATGTCCGCAGCGTGGAGGATATCCAGACAGCGATCGATGAGCTCAATCCAGACGACCCGAACTATGCTACGCAGCTCGCGCCGCTGGAGGAAGAACTGGCGGCAGCGACGACCTATGAGGCCGATCTGGCCGCTGCGCAGCAGAAGGTCACCGATCTGGAAACCGAGATCGCGAACTCCGCCTCGAACGAAAACGATGCGCTTCTCGCCGCTTCGAACGGTCGCGAGCTTTCGCCCGAGGCGCTCGCCTATCTGCACCAACTGCTTGACGTGCCCCCGCCGGAGACCGCGACGGCAGAGCCGCCCGCCGATGGCGATGTGGCGACCGGCGACGGCACGACCGGGGACGGCACCGTCGAAGGCGATCTCGCCGCGACCGGGGAAACCACCGATCCGCTCGTGGATCCGTCCACCGAGAGCTGATCTCGCTTAAAGCCAATGAACAAGGGCCGTCCTTCGGGGCGGCCCTTGTTCATTGGAAAAAAAGCTTCTATTCCGTCGCGGAACAAGAAAACCGGGAGATGCCGTATGTCCGCGCCCAAGAAAGTCGTGCTTGCCTATTCGGGCGGCCTCGATACCTCGATCATCCTGAAATGGCTGCAGACCGAATACGGCTGCGAGGTCATCACCTACACCGCCGATCTCGGCCAAGGCGAGGAACTCGAGCCGGCGCGCAAGAAGGCAGAGATGCTCGGCATCAAACCCGAGAATATCCATATTCTCGACGCGCGCGAGGAATTCGTCCGCGATTTCGTCTTTCCGATGTTCCGCGCCAATGCGGTCTACGAGGGGCTCTATCTGCTGGGCACCTCGATCGCGCGCCCGCTGATCTCCAAGCATCTCGTCGAGATCGCGCATCAGCACGGCGCCGATGCGGTGGCGCATGGCGCGACCGGCAAGGGCAACGATCAGGTCCGCTTCGAGCTGTCGGCCTATGCCCTCGACCCGTCGATCAAGGTGATCGCGCCGTGGCGCGAATGGGATCTGTCCTCGCGCACCAAACTCTTGGAATTCGCCGAGGCCAACCAGATCCCGATCGCAAAGGACAAGCGCGGCGAAGCGCCTTTCTCGGTCGATGCGAATCTGCTGCACACCTCGTCCGAGGGGAAGGTGCTGGAAGACCCGGCAGATATGGCGCCCGATTACGTCTACCAGCGCACCGACGATCCGATCACGCAGGCTCCGAACGAGCCCGAATATATCGAGATCGGTTTCGAGAAGGGTGACGCGGTCTCGATCAACGGCGAGGCGATGTCGCCCGCGACAATCCTCACCAAGCTAAACGAATACGGCAAAAAGCACGGCATCGGCCGTCTCGATTTCGTCGAGAACCGCTTCGTCGGCATGAAGTCGCGCGGCGTCTACGAGACTCCCGGCGGCACGATCCTGCTGGAGGCCCACCGCGGCATCGAGCAGATCACGCTCGACAGCGGCGCGGGCCACCTGAAGGATTCGATCATGCCGCGCTATGCCGAGCTGATCTATAACGGCTTCTGGTTCTCGCCCGAGCGTGAGGCGCTGCAGGCGCTGATCGACAAGACGCAGGAATATGTCACCGGCACGGTGAAGCTGATGCTCTTCAAGGGTGCGGCCCGGACCGTGGCGCGCTGGTCGGATTATTCGCTCTATTCCGAGGCCCATGTGACCTTCGAGGAGGACGCAGGTGCCTACGATCAGAAAGACGCGGCGGGCTTCATCCAGCTCAACGCGCTGCGCCTGAAGCTGATCGCAACCCGCAACGCGCGAGTGAAGAAATGAGTTTTTCGCAGCCCAAGGCCGCCATCGTCACCGTCTCCGACCGCGCGTCCCGGGGCGAATACGAGGACAAGGGCGGTCCGGGCTGCGAGGACTATCTCCGCGGCGTGGTCACCTCGCCGCTGGAGATCGAGCGTCACATCATCCCCGATGGGCGCGAGAGCGTCGCGGCAAAGCTGCGCGAGCTGGTCGAGGCGGAAGCCGATCTGATCCTGATCACCGGCGGCACCGGTCCCGCGCCGCGCGACGAGACGCCCGAGGGCTGCTTCGACGTGATCGAGAAGGAACTCGCGGGCTTCGGCGAAGAAATGCGCCGCGCCTCGCTGCTCGAAGTGCCGACCGCCATTCTGTCGCGCCAGTCGGCCGGGATCGCGGGAAAATCGCTGATCATTATGGTGCCGGGAAAACCCTCGGCCATCGCGACCTGCCTCGATGCGGTCTTCGCCGCCGTGCCCTATTGCCTCGACCTGATCGGCGCGGGCTATATCGAGACCGATCCTGCCCGGATCAAAGCCTTCCGTCCGAAGAAGAAGTAAGAGGGGGCGCTGCCCCCGTCTCTTTCAGAGAGACCCCCGGGATATTTGACCCGGGGCGAAAATCACCTCTCTTCGTGTTGGCCGAAATATCCCGGGGTGAATGCCGAAGGCAGAGGGGCAGCGCCCCTTACCGCTTCACCGCTGCGATGGCGTAATTCACCGAAAGATCGCGCTCCGAGAGTGACCATGTCCACGCCAGCGGGTTGAACACCATCCCACGGCGGTCGACCGGGTCGAGCCCTGCGTTGCGCGACAGCTCGTAAAGCTCGTCGGGCGTGACGAATTTCGACCATTCATGCGTGCCCACCGGCAGCCAGCGCATCACCCGCTCGGCGCCGATGATCGCGACCATATAGCTTTTCGGATTGCGGTTCAGCGTCGAGCAGATCATCAGCCCGCCCGTCCTCATCAGGCTCTGGATCGTGTTCACGAAGCCCTGCGGATCGGCGACGTGTTCGATGATCTCCATCGCGAGGACGACATCGAATTGCTCACCCTTCGCGGCCAGATCTTCCGCCGCGCAATGGCGGTAGTCGATTTCGAGCCCCGACTGTTCGGCATGCAGCCGCGCCACGGGGATATTTCGCTCGGCGGCATCCGCCCCCACGACCTCGGCCCCGAGCCGCGCCATCGGTTCGGACAGAAGCCCGCCGCCGCAGCCGATATCCAGCAGGCGCAGCCCCTCGAACGGGCGCGGCGCTTTCAGGTCACGACCGAACTGGGTGGCGATCTGGGTGGTGATGTAGTCGAGACGGCAGGGGTTGAGCATATGCAGCGGTTTGAACTTGCCGTTCGGATCCCACCATTCGGCGGCCATCGCTTCGAATTTGGCGACTTCGGACGGGTCGATGCTGTTTGCCGGATCTGCCATTGCTCTCCTCGCATTGATTTTAGGGCAGCCCATGGCGGGCGCGCCTTTTGCTCTATATAGTCCGGATATGGACAGAACTGCAGGGCAAAAGCGCGCATCGGGCGCCCATCTTTATCCGCCGATCGAGCCTTTCGATCAGCGCCGGATCGACGTGGGCGATGGCCATATTCTTTATGTCGAGCAATCCGGCCATCCCGAGGGCCAGCCGGTCGTCGTCTGCCACGGCGGACCGGGCGGCGGCTGCTCGCCGACGATGCGGCGATTCTTCGATCCGCAGCATTACCGGGTCATCCTGTTCGATCAGCGCGGCTGCGGTCTGTCGCGCCCGCATGCCAGCGTCGCCGACAACACGACATGGCATCTAATCGCGGATATGGAGCAGATCCGCCGGACGCTCGGCATCGACAGGTGGATGGTTTTCGGCGGCAGTTGGGGGGCGACACTGGCGTTGCTTTATGCGCAGGCGCATCCCGACCGGGCCTCGAACCTGATTCTTCGGGGCGTCTTTCTTGCGACGCAGGCGGAGCTCGACTGGTTCTACGGCGGCGGCGCGGGGAATTTCTATCCCGACCTCTGGGCGAATTTCCGGCGTCCGATTCCGGAGGACGAGCAGCACGATCTGATCGGCGCCTATCACAAGCGGCTCTTTTCGGGCGACTACATGGCCGAAGCGCGCTATGCGCGGCACTGGGCGATGTGGGAGAACGCGCTGGCGTCGGTGCGCTATGACGGTCCGCCGGGCGAAGCCTCGCCCGATTACGCGCGTGCCTTCGCGCGGCTCGAGAACCACTATTTCCAGAACGCGGCCTTCCTTGAAGAGGACGGCCAGATCCTGCGCGACCGCTACAAGATCGAGCATATCCCGACGACGATCGTGCAGGGGCGGCTCGACATGATCTGTCCGCCGACTTCGGCCTATCGGCTGGCGCAGGGCTGGGCGCTGGCGAAGCTTCAGCTGGTGCCGATGGCAGGACATGCGCTTTCCGAGCCGGGGATCACGGCCGGGCTTGTCCGCGCGATGGATGAGCTTAGATCCTGATCTGACACCGGATTTCCATCGAGGCCGCCATGACGCTCACTTATTTCCTGCTGTTTCTCGCGGCCTCCGCGGCTGCGGCTGCAACCGGCATCATCTTCAAGCCGGGCGAATGGTATGTCGGCTTGAAGAAGCCGGGCTTCACGCCGCCGAACTGGGTGTTTCCCGTGGCCTGGACTTATCTCTATGTCTCGGTCGCCTACGCTGCGGCGCGCATCGCCCCCGAGGCCGGAAGCCAGATCGCGCTTGCGCTGTTTGCGGTGCAGATCGCGCTGAACACGCTCTGGACGCCGGTGTTCTTCGGGGCGCATCGGTTGTGGCTCGGCCTCCTCGTCCTGATCTGTATGTGGGTCGCAGTAGCGGCGATGATGCTGGCATTCCTGCAGCTCGATATGCTGGCCGGATTGCTGGTCTTCCCCTATCTCGTCTGGCTGACATTGGCGGGCGCGCTGAACTTCCGCGTCTGGCGCGACAACCCGAGGGCGGGTGCCCAAACCTGATTCCACTTGCGGAATCTGCGATACAGGACTATATCGCCTTCAACAGCGGCGCGCCGGGGTCCAAACCTGACGCCCACCGGAAACGTGTGACGGGCCGCAACGGCCCGTTTTTTGTTTTTGTAGGATCGGAAAGAGAGACATGACCGACCTGATCGCCAAGACCGCCATCGACCGGCGTCTGGCCGAGATCGTGACCCCCGTGATCGAGGGGCTGGGCTTCGAGCTCGTGCGGCTGCGGCTGCAGGGCGGCAAGACGGCCACGCTTCAGATCATGGCAGACCGCCCCGATGGCGGCATCGTCGTGGACGATTGCGCCGCGATCTCGACTGCCGTGTCCGCGGCCCTCGACGTAGAAGACCCGATCGAGGACAAATATACGCTCGAAGTGTCGTCGCCCGGCATCGATCGCCCGCTGACGCGCTTCAAGGATTTCGACATCTGGGAAGGCTACGAGGCGAAGATCGAGACTTCCGAGCAGATCGACGGGCGCAAGCGCTTCAAGGGTATCCTGCGCGGCACCGAAGGCTCGGAAATCCTGATCGAGCTGGACGAGAACGGCGAAGACGTCGTGATCGGCCTCCAGTTCGACTGGCTCGCAGATGCGAAGCTGGTGCTGACCGATGAGCTGATCGACGAGATGCTGCGCCAGAAGAAGGCGACCGAAGGCGTCGACGAAGCTGAATTTGACGAGATTGACGATTCCCCCGAGGAGGAGAACTGAGATGGCCATCACGGCAGCCAACCAGCTTGAGCTTCTGCAGACCGCCGAGGCGGTGGCGCGCGAAAAGATGATCGACCCGGATCTGGTGATCCAGGCGATGGAAGAGAGTCTCGCGCGTGCGGCGAAGTCGCGTTACGGCGCGGAGATGGACATCCGCGTCTCGATCGATCGCAAGACCGGCAAGGCGACCTTCACCCGTGTCCGCACCGTCGTCGAAGACGAGGATCTGGAGAACTATCAGGCCGAGCTGACCGTCGAGCAGGCGAAGCAGTATCTCGAAAATCCCTCGGTCGGCGATGAGATCGTCGACGAGGTGCCGCCGGTCGATCTGGGCCGCATCGCCGCGCAATCGGCCAAGCAGGTCATCCTGCAGAAGGTCCGCGAAGCCGAGCGTGATCGCCAGTACGAAGAGTTCAAGGACCGCGTCGGCACGATCATCAACGGCATCGTCAAGCGCGAGGAATACGGCAACATCATCGTCGATGTGGGCCGTGGCGAAGCGATTCTGCGCCGCAACGAGAAGATCGGCCGCGAGAGCTATCGCCCGAACGACCGTATCCGTGCCTATGTGAAAGACGTGCGCCGCGAGACCCGTGGCCCGCAGATCTTCCTCAGCCGCACCGCGCCGGAATTCATGGCCGAACTGTTCAAGATGGAAGTGCCGGAAATCTACGACGGCATCATCGAGATCAAGGCCGTGGCCCGCGATCCGGGTTCGCGCGCGAAGATCGGCGTCATCTCCTATGACAACTCGATCGATCCGGTCGGCGCCTGTGTCGGTATGCGCGGTTCGCGCGTGCAGGCCGTCGTCGGCGAGCTTCAGGGCGAGAAGATCGACATCATCCCGTGGAACGAAGATCAGGCGACCTTCCTCGTGAACGCGCTGCAGCCGGCCGAAGTGTCGAAAGTGGTGATCGACGAGGAAGCGCAGAAGATCGAAGTCGTGGTGCCGGACGAGCAACTGTCGCTCGCCATCGGCCGCCGCGGTCAGAACGTGCGTCTGGCCTCGCAGTTGACCGGTCTCGACATCGATATCCTGACCGAGGCCGAGGAATCGGCACGCCGTCAGGCCGAATTCGCCGAGCGCACCAAGCTGTTCGTCGACGCGCTGGACCTCGACGAGTTCTTCGCGCAGCTCCTCGTGGCCGAGGGCTTCACCTCGCTCGAGGAAGTGGCCTATGTCGAGATGGACGAGCTGCTGTCGATCGAAGGCGTGGACGAGGACACTGCAGGCGAACTGCAGGCCCGTGCCCGCGACGTGATCGAAGAGCAGAACCGCAAGGCGCTGGAGGCGGCGAAGGAAATGGGCGTCGAGCAGTCGCTGTTCGACTTCGAAGGCCTGACCCCGCAGATGATCGAGGCGCTCGCGAAAGACGACGTCAAGACGCTGGAAGATTTCGCGACCTGCGCCGACTGGGAACTGGCCGGTGGCTGGACCACGGTCGACGGTCAGCGCGTGAAGGATGAAGGTCTGCTCGAGAAATTCGACGTGAGCCTCGAAGAGGCGCAGAACCTGATCATGACCGCGCGTATTCAGTTGGGCTGGGTCGACCCGTCCGAGCTGGAAGGCGACGCGGAAGACGAAGGCGAAGAGGAAACCGCGGAGGAGGCCGAGGCGTAAGCCTCGGTCCCGACCGGAGAGGAGCTTAGATGAGTCGCGGCGGAAAGCCGAAAAATCACGACGAGCCCGAACGGCGCTGCATCGTCACCGGCGATGTTCAGCCGAAGGCGGGGCTTGTCCGCTTCGTGGTCGGACCCGACGGGATGGTCTACCCGGACGTGGCGGGCAAGCTGCCCGGCCGCGGGATCTGGGTGACGTCCGATCGCGGCATCATCGAGACGGCGATGAAAAAGGGATTGTTCCCCCGTGCAGCCAAGCAGGCGGTCAAAACCCCTGAGAATCTGGTGGAATTGGTGGAACAGGCCCTTGCCTCTCGCGTTGTGGAGCTTATTTCTCTGGAGCGAAAGGCCGGCAAAGCGATTGTCGGCTTCGAGAAGGTCAAGGGCTGGCTGGCCGAGGGGCGCGCGAAAGTGCTGCTACAGGCAAGCGACGGCTCGGACAGGGGCAAGGGCAAGCTTTGGACGCCCGAAGGCGGGCGCTGGTTCGGCTGCCTCACCTCTCAGGAATTGGGTTTGGCATTCGGCCGCGATCGTGCGATACACGGCGCGCTTGCAGCCGGTGGCCTCACCCGGCGCGTAATTGAAGACGCATCGAGGCTTGCGGGCGTACGCAAGCAGGACGGCGGCAAGACCGCCATGAAGGATACGAAGACGGCATGAGCGATACGGACGGCAAAAAGACTCTCGGACTGGGCGGCGGGCGCCCCGGGCAGGTGAAGCAAAGCTTCTCGCACGGGCGCACTAAGAACGTCGTGGTCGAGACGAAAGGCAAGAAGCGGGTGCTGAACAAACCGGCGGCAGGCGCTGGTAAGGGCGGGGGCAACAAACCCTCCCTTGGCGATCCGTCGAAGCGCCCCGCCGGGATTTCCGACGCCGAGATGGAGCGTCGCCTGAAGGCGCTTCAGGCCGCGAAGGCGCGCGAGGCCGAAGAGGCCGCCGCCCGCGAGGCCGAGGAAAAAGCCCGCGAAGAAGAGCGCGAGCGTCGTCGCGCCGAGGCTGAGGCCAAGGAGCGCGAGGAGCGAGAACGCGAAGCGGCCCTGAAGGCCAAGGAAGAAGAGGACGAGCGCAAGAAGCGCGAGGCCGAACTTCGCGACAAGAAGAAAGAAGAGATCCGCAAGGGCGGACCGAAGAAAGATGCGCCGGTCGATCAGGCCGCGGTCGAAGCAGCGGCTGCCCGCGCCGAGACCAAGGGCGTCTCCTCCTCGGGTCCGCGCAAGACGGATCGCGAGCGTGACACGCGCAACGATCGCAACAACGATCGTAACAACAAGGGCAACGACCGCGGCAACCGCCGTTCGGGCAAGCTCTCCTTGAGCGATGCGCTTTCGGGTGGCGAAGGCCGCCAGCGTTCGCTTGCCGCGATGAAGCGCAAGCAGGAAAAAGCGCGCCAGAAGGCGATGGGCGGTACGCAGCGTGCTGAAAAGCAGTCCCGCGAAGTGCAGCTCCCCGAGACGATCATCGTGTCGGAACTCGCCAACCGTATGGCGGAGCGCGCCGCGGATGTGGTCAAAACGCTCATGAAGATGGGCATGATGGTCACCGCGAACCAGACGCTCGACGCCGATACCGCCGAATATGTGATCGAGGAATTCGGTCATAAGGCCGTGCGCGTGTCGGATGCGGATGTCGAGCAGGTCATCGATCAGGTCGACGACAAGGAAGAAGATCTGCAGCCGCGCCCGCCGATCGTCACGATCATGGGTCACGTCGACCACGGCAAGACCTCGCTGCTCGACGCGATCCGCAAGGCGAACGTCGTCTCGGGTGAGGCTGGCGGGATCACGCAGCACATCGGCGCCTATCAGGTGCAGACCGAGAGCGGCGCGACGCTCTCCTTCCTGGATACGCCCGGCCACGCGGCCTTTACCTCGATGCGTGCACGCGGTGCGAATGTCACCGATATCGTGGTGCTCGTAGTGGCGGCCGATGACTCGGTGATGCCGCAGACCATCGAAGCGATCAATCACTCGAAGGCCGCTGGCGTTCCGATGATCGTCGCGATCAACAAGTGCGACAAGCCCGAGGCGAACGCCCAGAAGGTCCGCACCGAGCTTCTGCAGCACGAAGTCGTCGTCGAAGAGATGTCGGGAGACGTGCAGGACGTGGAAGTTTCGGCGAAGACCGGCAAGGGTCTCGACGAACTGCTCGAAGCGATCGCGCTTCAGGCCGAACTGCTCGAACTGAAGGCGAACCCCGATCGCGCCGCGCAAGGTGCGGTGATCGAGGCGAAGCTCGACGTTGGCCGCGGTCCGGTCGCGACGGTGCTGGTGCAGAATGGCACGCTGCGCAAAGGCGACATCTTCGTCGTCGGCGAGCAGTGGGGTAAGGTCCGCGCGCTGATCAACGACAAGGGCGACCGCGTCGATGAGGCCGGTCCGTCGGTTCCGGTCGAGGTGCTCGGCATCAACGGCACGCCCGAGGCTGGCGACGTTCTCAACGTCGTCGAAACCGAGGCGCAGGCCCGCGAGATCGCCGAATACCGCGAGCAGGCTGCGAAGGACAAACGCGCCGCTGCCGGTGCCGCGACGACGCTGGAACAGCTGATGGCGAAAGCCAAGGCCGACGAAAGCGTCACCGAACTGCCCGTGCTGGTGAAGGCCGACGTGCAGGGCTCGGCGGAAGCGATCGTTCAGGCGCTCGAGAAGGTCGGCAACGAAGAGGTGCGCGTCCGTGTGCTGCATTCGGGCGTCGGTGCAATCACCGAATCCGACATCACGCTGGCCGAGGCGTCCAACGCGCCGGTCATCGGGTTCAACGTTCGTGCCAATGCGCCTGCGCGCAACGCCGCGAACCAGAAGGGCGTCGAGATCCGCTACTACTCGATCATCTACGATCTGGTGGACGACATCAAAGCTGCCGCTTCGGGCCTCCTGTCGGCCGAGATCCGCGAACACTTCATCGGCTATGCCGAGATCCTCGAAGTGTTCAAGGTCACCGGCGTAGGCAAGGTTGCTGGTTGCCGCGTCACCGAGGGTGTCGCCCGTCGTTCGGCTGGCGTGCGCCTGCTGCGTGACAACGTGGTGATCCACGAAGGCACGCTGAAGACGCTCAAGCGCTTCAAGGACGAGGTCAAGGAAGTGCCCTCCGGTCAGGAATGCGGCATGGCCTTCGAGAAATACGACGATATCCGCCCCGGCGATGTCATCGAGATTTTCGAGCGCGAAGAGGTCGAGCGGACGCTCTGATCCTTCGGGACCATCCTACAGATATGAAAACGGGGGCCTTCGCGCCCCCGTTTTGCATTTGTGGTTGTGATTTGCGGGCTCTGGGCGTGCGGTTCTTACTTTGCGCGCCCGCTAGAAGCGCAAGCTCTGGAGGATCCGCGACAAATAAGTGAACCGAGGCGGGGCAGGTGCGAGAGATTGCGGACAGGATCACTAAGGTTAATCGCGTCCGGACTCCGCTCAGAGCCAGTCGCGCAGGATGGGGATCAGCGGGATATCCGCTGGCGGCATCTCGTAATCGCGCAGATCGCGCGCCCGCGCCCAGGCGAGCGTTTGTCCCTCGCGGGGGCTGACGATCCCCTGCCACCGGCGGCAGGCAAAGAGCGGCATCAGCAGGTGAAAGTCGTCATAGGCGTGGCTGGCGAAGGTCAGCGGCGCGAGGCAGCTCTGATGGGTCTGGATGCCCAGTTCTTCGTCCAGCTCCCGGATCAGCGCGGCCTCGGGAGTCTCGCCCGGCTCGACCTTGCCACCGGGAAACTCCCACAGACCTGCCATCGACTTGCCCTCGGGGCGCTGTGCCAGAAGCACGCGCCCGTCGGCGTCGATCAGGGCGACGGCGGATACCAGAACCATCTTCACGAACGATAATCCGCGTTAATGTCGATGTAGCGGTGGGTGAGATCGCAAGTCCAGACCGATTTCGATGCGCGACCGAGCCCGAGATCGACGCCAATCACCAACTCGTCATTCTTCATATAGGCGCTCGCGGCCTCCTCGGAGTAATCCGGCACGCGCCAGCCTTTCTCGGCCACCACCATGTCCCCGAAGGAAATCTTGAGCTTGTCGCGATCGGCCTCGGCCCCGGACTTGCCGACGGCCGCCACGACGCGGCCCCAGTTCGCATCCTCGCCCGCGATTGCGGTCTTCACCAGCGGCGAATTCGCGATCGACATCGCGATCTTATGTGCGTCCTCGTTCGAGCGCGCCCGCGTCACGCGGATCTCGACGAACTTGGTGGCGCCTTCGCCGTCTTTCACGACCTGATGCGCGAGATCCATCATCACGCCGCGCAGACCGGCCTCGAACGCCTTCGCCGGCTCCGAGCGCAGATCGGCGATCTCGGCGGCGTCGGATTTCCCGGTCGCCGCGACGATCAGCGCATCCGAGGTTGACGTATCGCTGTCCACGGTGATCGCGTTGAACGTGTCATCCACCTGCCGCGACAGCATCTTTTGCAGCCGCGCCGGCGTGATTTTCGCATCGGTAAAGATATAGACCAGCATCGTCGCCATGTTCGGCGCGATCATCCCGGAGCCTTTGGCGATCCCGGCGATCTTGATCTTGCCGCCCTCGCCCTGAACTTCGGCAAAGGCGCCTTTGGGATAGGTATCGGTCGTCATGATCGCGCGCGCGGCATCCTCGATCCCGGCAGGGGAGAGGCGCTGCGTCAGGCTGTCGATCACCGCGACGATCTTGTCATGGGGAAGCGGCTCGCCAATGACCCCGGTGGAGGAGGAGAACACGCGGCTGATCGGCATGTCGAGCGCCTGAGCCACCGCTCCGGTGACCTTGTCGACGCTCTCCTGACCGCTTTTCCCGGTGAACGCGTTGGCATTGCCGGAGTTGACAATGATCGCGGCACCGGCGTCGTCCGGCGCGCGCATCGCAAGCTTTTCCTGACAATCGAGAACGCAGGCCGCGCGGGTGGAGGACGTGGTGAACACGCCCGCGATCGAAGCGCCCGGCGCAATCCGCGCCAGCATCACGTCGGTGCGACCGGCATATTTGACCCCCGCCGCAGCGGAGGCGAATTCGACCCCCGCGATTTCCGGAAGATCGGGAAATTTCGCGGGGGCGAGCGGCGAGATCGTGACCGATTTCGCCTTGGTCTGTGCCGCAGGCGCGGCAGGGGCGGGCGCGTCGGAAAGGTCGGACTTCAGCGCCTTCACCTTGGCGCGGAGCTTTTTGACCTTGGCCTTCAGCTCCTTGGTGTCCTTCGACTTTTTCTTCGCCATCGCGCCCGCCTTTTGATCGATCAGTTGCTACCCAGAATGGACTGATCTTTCAGAACGCTCGGATCAATCCCGTCGGTCATCTTGTCGATTTTGGCTTCGTCCACAACAGCCTTTACGCGGTTTTGCACAGCCTCCTGACGAATATCGCCCACCAGCTTCTTGCGCACATCGGCCAGTTTCGGGGCATCGACCATCTTGGTGCCGAGCAGCTTCACCACGTGCCAGCCGTATTGGGTCTGGATCGGACCGGCGACTTCGCCTTCCTTCATGCCCGCGACCTCGTCCGCGAAGGGCTTGACCATCGCGTCGAGCTTAAACCAGCCCAGATCGCCGCCATTCGCCGCAGCGCCATCGGTCGAGTTCTTCTTCGCCAGTTCCGCGAAGTCGGCGCCGTTATCGATCTCTTTCTTGATCTTCTCGGCCTCTTCCTTGGTTTTCACGATGATATGGGCGGCGTGATATTCCTTGGTCGGCTCGGCCTTGGCGTATTTCGCGTCATAGGCTTTCTGCACGGCTTCGTCGGTCACGGCCTTGTCGGCGGTGTAGTTGAGGAACGCACCCGACAGGTAAGCGCGCTTTTGCACTTCGAGGGCGATCTTATCGCGCTGGGTGATGCGCTTTTCCTCGAGCTGTGCGAGGGCGGTCTGCTGGATCAGCTGCTGCAGGACGCCGTCGAACAGCTTGTCGTCGGGGAGCTGCTGGTATTGCGCGGGCAGGCCGTCGCGCACGGTTTGCATCATGCCAAGCGTGATGTCCTGGCCATTGACGGTAGCCACGACAGTGTCGGCGCTCAGGTCGGTGCGCGGCTTGGCGGCGGTTTCCGATTTCGCGGTATCCCCAGCGGGTGCAGGCGCTTTTGCGTCCTCTGCCTGTGCGATTCCGGCAGTCATCGCGCAGATCGCTACGCTCGCAAGCAGTTTCGTCAGATTCGGCATCCTTGCCACTTCCTTTCTGCCGCGTCTTTAGGCGGCGTTGACACTCTGGCAGTCGCCCCTTACATCGCCAAGGGTCTGTAAGAGCCGTTTCGGCCTTGTTTCGCTAGCTCTTCTAGGCAAGCAAACCCTATGCGGCAAGGCACAGGGAATAACGATCTGGTCAGCTACCCTCGGAGATTACATGCTCGGCATCGGAACACTCGCGAAGAAGGTCTTCGGCACGTCGAATGATCGTAAGGTGAAATCGGTGCGCCCGCTGGTGGCCAAGATCAACGCGCTGGAGGAGGAATACGCAGCCCTCTCCGACGAACAGATCATCGAAAAGACGCGCGATTTTCAGCGCCGCGTGCAGGAAGAGGGCGAGAGCCTCGACAAGATTCTGCCCGAAGCCTTCGCCAACTGCCGCGAAGCCGCGAAGCGTGCACTCGGCCTGCGGGCCTTCGACGTGCAGCTGATCGGTGGCATCTTCCTGCATCAGGGCAACATTGCCGAGATGAAGACGGGCGAAGGGAAAACCCTCGTCGCGACCTTCCCGGCCTACCTGAACGCGCTGGCGGGCAAGGGCGTGCATGTCGTCACCGTGAACGACTATCTCGCGCGGCGCGACGCGGAATGGATGAGCAAGGTCTACGGTGCGCTGGGTCTGACCACCGGCGTCGTCGTGCCCTTCCAGGCCGAGCCCGAGAAGAAGCAGGCCTACGCCGCCGACATCACCTATTCTACGAATAACGAGCTCGGCTTCGATTATCTGCGCGACAACATGAAGACCTCGGTCGACCAGATGATGCAGCGCGGCCATTTCTACGCGATCATCGACGAGGTCGACTCGATCCTCATCGACGAGGCGCGCACGCCGCTGATCATCTCGGGCCCGTCCGACGACCGCTCGGAGCTGTATATCACGCTCGACAAGTTCATCCCGAGCCTGACCGAAGATCATTACACCATCGACGAGAAGGCCCGCACAGCGACCTTCACCGAAGAGGGCAACGACTTCCTCGAAAACCTCCTGCTGGAGGCAGGCGTTCTGCCCGAGGGGCAGTCGCTTTACGATCCGGAAAGCACGACCATCGTGCACCACGTCAACCAGGCCCTGCGCGCCCACAAGCTGTTCTTCAAGGATCAGAACTACGTCGTGCAATCGGGCGAGGTCGTGCTGATCGACGAATTCACTGGCCGCATGATGAAGGGGCGCCGCCTCTCGGAAGGGCTGCATCAGGCGATCGAAGCCAAGGAAGGCGTCGATATTCAGCCCGAGAACGTGACGCTCGCCTCGGTCACCTTCCAGAACTACTTCCGTCTCTACGAAAAGCTGGGCGGCATGACCGGCACCGCGGCCACCGAGGCCGAGGAATTCGCCGAGATCTACTCGCTGGGCGTGGTCGAGATTCCGACCAACCGTCCGATCGCGCGGAAAGACGAACATGACCGCGTCTACCGCACGGCGCAGGAGAAATACGACGCTGTCGTTGAGGCGATCAAGAAGGCCCACGAGAAGGGGCAGCCGATGCTGGTCGGCACCACCTCGATCGAGAAATCCGAGATGCTCTCGGATATGCTCAAGAAGGCCGGTATCAAGCACAACGTCCTCAACGCCCGTCAGCACGAGCAGGAAGCGACCATCGTCGCCGAGGCCGGTCGTCTGGGTGCGGTGACCATTGCGACCAACATGGCTGGCCGCGGCACTGACATTCAGCTCGGCGGTAATGTCGAGATGCGCGTTCAGGACGAACTCGCTGCGAATCCCGACGCCGATCCCGAAGAGGTCCGCAAGCGGATCGACGCGGCGACCGCCGAGGAAAAGGCGAAGGTTCTGGAAGCGGGCGGCCTGTTCGTTCTCGCGACCGAGCGCCACGAAAGCCGCCGCATCGACAACCAGCTGCGCGGCCGTTCGGGCCGTCAGGGTGACCCGGGCCGTTCGCTGTTCTTCCTGTCGCTGGAAGACGACCTGATGCGGATCTTCGGCTCCGACAAGCTCGATTCGGTCCTCTCGAAGCTGGGCATGAAAGAGGGCGAAGCGATCGTCCACCCGTGGGTGAACAAGTCGCTCGAGCGTGCGCAGGCGAAGGTCGAAGGCCGCAACTTCGACATCCGCAAGCAGCTTCTGAAATTCGATGACGTGATGAACGACCAGCGGAAAGCGGTCTTCTCGCAGCGTCGCGAAATCATGGAAACCGAAGAGGTCGGCGAGATCACCCGCGACATGCGCGTGCAAGTGATCGAAGATCTCGTGGACCGCTACATGCCGCCGAAATCCTATGCCGATCAATGGGATGTCGAAGGGATGCATCAGGCGGTGATCGAGCAGCTCAACCTCGACGTTCCGATCGCGGAATGGGCCGAGGAAGAGGGCGTCGATCAGGAGGTCGTCACCGAGCGTCTCGAAGAGGCGACCGATACGCTGATGGCCGAGAAAGCCGAAGCCTTCGGTGCCGACACGATGCAGATGATCGAAAAGCAGGTCCTGCTGCAGATCATCGACGCGAAATGGCGCGAACATCTGGTTACGCTCGATCAGCTGCGCCAGACCATCGGTTTCCGCGGTTATGCGCAGCGCGATCCGCTGTCGGAATTCAAGACCGAGGGCTTCCAGCTGTTCGAGATCATGCTCGACAGCTTGCGCTCGGACGTGACCCAGCAGCTGGCCCGCATCCGCCCGCTAACCGAAGAAGAGCAGGCGCAGATGATGCAAGCGCAACAGCAGCAGCTCGCGCCCGCCGAGGCGCCGGCGGCCGAGGCTGCGCCCGAGGTCGAGGTGGTGGGAGAGCCGCTGCCGGGCTTCGACGAGACCAATCCGGCAACCTGGGGCGAGCCGTCGCGGAACGATCCCTGCCCCTGCGGCTCGGGCAAAAAGTTCAAGCATTGCCACGGGCAGCTCGTTTGACACAACTCTGACGAGAATATGGCAAAGTTGAGGCGGCTTCGGCCGCCTTTTCCATATCTTGTTGGAGTCGTTGACTCTCTTGGCAGGGTGACCCCACCCAAAGCCAGCTATGGGTGCACGATTTCCCCAATCGCGCCCCAGCTTCGCCGCTTTCGGCCATTAGGAAAAAATTAAGCAGTTTTCTAAGACCGAGTTCGAGGCGGCGATGCGCACCATTCGCAAGATTTCCATGATCGGAGCGACATTCCTGCTCGCCGCCGCGACTGGTCATGTGATGCAAAGCGTGGGCCCGCGTCCGCAACTCGGTGCGTCTTTGGTCGCCAGCTCGGTCGGAAGCGAGTCGTGGGAAAAGCGTGTCGCGCCGCCCCGCGAAGAGCCAAAGGTCCGGCTGATTTCGAAAACCGTGCTGCGCAATCCTCCGGTCTATCATTTTGCGGCCGATCCCGGCGTCGGGATCGTTCCGGCGACTGTGCGCACCTCTGGCGACCAGTTCAACGCGCCTCTGCCGCAACCGATGCCGCTGAAAACCGGTGCCGCCGATTGCGACAACGCGGTGCTGTCGGTGAGCCCAGTCGGAGACGGCTTGACCAAGCTGGAACTGAACGCGCCGTGCCATCCCGATACGAATCTGGCGATCCGTGACGAATCGCTCTCGATCGCGGGGCAAACGGATGCGTCGGGGGTTTTCGAGGCGGTACTGCCGCTTCTCGCGCCCACGACATCGCTGCAAGTCACTGCTGACGGTGCGATGATCGCGCAGCTGGAAGCCGGAGCCTCCGGCCTTGATAAGATCAACCGGGCGATCTGGGTGACTAAGGCCGAGAGCCCTTTGCATCTCAACGCCTATGAGAACGGCGCGCAGTTCGACGACGCTGGCCACCTCGACGCGACGAAGCCGCGTTCGCCGGACACGTCGCTGGGCGGGTATATGCAAAGCTTCACCGCCGCCGATGGCAAGCGCATCGAGATCTATACTGCGCCCAAGACCCTTACAGATCTCCGGCTGCAGTTGGAGGCGAGTTTTCCGCCCGAGGATTGCGGTAAATCCGTCGGCGGGCGTCTGATGCGGATGCATGGCACGGGGACTGCCGCGATGCCGATCACGCTCGATCTGCCCGCTTGCCCCTCCGATGGCGGCACGGTGGTTCTGCCGCTTGACGGGTTCGAAATTCAGGGCCTGACCGCTCAAAAATAACCCTCCGAGCGTAGGCTGATCTCGCAATCCTTGCCGAGGATCAGGTGATCATGCAGCACGATGCCGAAGAGCTTCGCTGCCTCGTCGATCTGTCGGGTCAGGACGATGTCCGCCTCTGACGGAGTGGGATCGCCAGAGGGATGATTATGGACGAGGATCAGCGCCGAGGCATTTGCCTCCAGCGCACGCTTCATCACCTCGCGCGGATAGACCGGGACGTGATCGACCGTGCCGCGGCCCTGTTCCTCATCCGCGATCAGCGCGTTTTTCCGATCCAGCAGCAGCAGGCGAAATTGCTCCGTCTCGGCATGGGACATCGCCATGTGGCAGTAATCGACAAGCGCCTGCCACGAACTGAGCACGGGGCGATGCATCACCTTCGACCGCGCGAGCCTTTGTGCTGACGCCTCGATCAGCTTCAACTCGATCACCACAGCCTCCCCGACACCGGTCACCTGTCGCAGCCGGTTCGGCGGGGCGGAGATCACCCGCCCGAAATCGCCAAAGGTCTGGATCAGGCGGCGGGCGAGGGGCTTCACATCCTGCCGGGGAATGGCGCGAAACAGCACCAGTTCGAGTAGCTCGTAATCGGGCAGGGCCCGCGCGCCGCCTTCCATGAACCGCGTGCGCAGCCGGTGCCGGTGGTCAAGCAGATAGGAAGGTTTGGACGCACGTGTCGGGGGGCGGATCGCGGTGCTACCGGCAAACAGCGGTAGTGGAGGTTCCTGCATATGATGCGGCGTCTGGTCCATGAAACAGACCATGAACGATTCGGATTGAAGAAAGCCTTAATCGCCCTCGGTCAGACCAAGAAAAAAGGCGCCCGAAGGCGCCTTTCCTATGTCTGTCACTGGGTCATGCCATCCCAGAAGCTTTTGACTTTCTTAAAGAAACTCGCACCTTCCGGGTTGTTCTCGGCTTCGATCCCCTGGAACTCCTTGAGGATTTCCTTCTGCCGTGCGGTCAGGTTCACCGGGGTTTCGACGGCCAGTTCGATGAACATGTCGCCGGACCCGCCGCCGCGCAGCGCGGGCATACCCTTGCCGCGAAGGCGCATCTGGCGGCCCGATTGGCTGCCTGCCGGGATTTTAACGCGGCTGCGGCCACCGTCTATCGTCGGCACTTCGACCTCGCCCCCAAGGGCTGCGGTCGCCATGCTGACCGGCACGCGGCAATGCAGATCGGTGCCTTCGCGTTCGAAGATCGCGTGCGGCTGGACCTCGATGAAGATGTAGAGATCTCCCGACGGACCACCACGCAGCCCCGCCTCGCCTTCGCCGGCGTGACGGATGCGGGTGCCGGTCTCGACCCCCGGAGGGATGTTGACCTGAAGCTGGCGATCAACCTCCACGCGGCCTGCGGCATGGCAGACCTTGCAGGGGTTCTTCACCACCTGACCCTGACCACCGCAGGTCGGGCAGGTCCGCTCTACCGTGAAGAAGCCGTTCTGCGCGCGCACCTTGCCCAGACCGGAACAGGTCGGACAGGTCTGCGGCTCGGAGCCGCCCTCCGCGCCGGAGCCGTTACACGCCGTACAGGCGGCCGAGCTCGGCACGTTGATCGTCTTGTGGGTGCCGCGATACGCCTCTTCAAGCGTGACGCGCATGTTGTAGCGCAGGTCGGAGCCTCGCTGTGCGCGCGAACGCCCACCGCCGGGACCGCCTCTGCCGCCGCCCATGAAGTCGCCGAACAGGTCTTCGAAGACGTCGGAGAAGGCGGAGGCGAAGTCGCCCTGACCGCCCGCGCCGCCATAACCGCCGCCCGGACGCCCGCCGCCCATGCCGCCTTCGAACGCCGCATGACCGAACCGGTCGTAAGCCGCCTTCTTCTCGGCGTCCTTGAGGACGTCATAAGCCTCGTTCACTTCCTTGAACTGGGCCTCGGCATCGGGATTGTCGGAATTGCGATCGGGATGAAGCTCTTTCGCCTTCTTGCGATAGGCTTTCTTGATCTCTTCGGCCGAGGCGCCTTTGGCAGTTCCCAGAACGTCGTAATAGTCGCGTTTTGCCATTGGTTACCCCCTTGGCGGAACGCAGGCGGGCCCGCCCTTGGAAAAGGCAGGCCCGCCCGACATTCCATGCGCAATTACTTGCGCTCGTCCTCGCCCAGATCTTCGAAGTCAGCGTCGACGATATCGTCATCGACATCGCGCGGGCTGTCTTCGTCGTTGGAGCTCTCGCCCTGACCGGCTTTCTCCTGCTCGGCCTTGTAGATGGCCTCGCCGAGTTTCATCGCCGCATCCGTCAGGTTCTGGATCGCGCCTTTGATCTTGCCGGCTTCATCGGTCTTGAGGGCTTCCTCAAGCGCGTTGGCCGCGAGTTCGATCGCTTCGACGGTCGAGGCATCGACCTTGTCGCCATGCTCTTCGAGCGACTTGCGGGTCGAGTGCAGCAGCGATTCGCCCTGGTTCTTGGTTTCGACCAGTTCCTTGCGGGACTTGTCCGCGTCGGCGTTCGCCTCGGCGTCCTGAACCATTTTTTCGATCTCTTCGTCGGACAGGCCGCCGGACGCCTGGATCGTGATCTTCTGCTCCTTGCCGGTGCCCTTGTCCTTCGCCGAAACGGAGACAATACCGTTCGCGTCGATGTCGAAGGTCACTTCGATCTGCGGCATGCCGCGCGGGGCCGGCGGGATGTCCTCGAGGTTGAACATGCCGAGCATCTTGTTGTCGGCAGCCATCTCGCGCTCACCCTGGAAGACCCGGATCGTCACCGCGTTCTGGTTGTCTTCCGCAGTGGAGAACACCTGGCTCTTCTTCGTCGGGATCGTCGTGTTGCGATCGATCAGGCGGGTGAACACGCCACCCAGCGTCTCGATGCCGAGCGACAGCGGCGTCACGTCGAGCAGGACGACGTCTTTCACGTCACCTTGCAGAACACCCGCCTGAATGGCCGCACCGAGCGCCACGACCTCATCCGGGTTCACGCCCTTATGGGGCTCCTTGCCGAAGAAGCCGGTCACTTCCTGCACGACTTTCGGCATACGGGTCATACCGCCGACGAGCACGACTTCGTCGATCTCGTCCTTGGAGACGCCGGCATCCTTCAGCGCGGCGGCGCAGGGCTTCAGCGAGGCCTTGATGAGATCGCTCACGAGGCTCTCCAGCTTCGCACGGGTCAGTTTCATGACCATGTGCAGCGGAGTGCCGTCCTTGCCCATCGAGATGAAGGGCTGGTTGATCTCGGTCTGGCTCGAGCTCGACAGTTCGATCTTCGCTTTCTCGGCAGCTTCCTTCAGACGCTGCAGCGCCATCTTGTCCTTGGTGAGGTCAACGCCATGCTCTTTTTTGAACTCGTCAGCGAGGTAGTTGACGATGCGCATGTCGAAGTCTTCACCGCCGAGGAACGTATCGCCGTTGGTCGATTTCACTTCGAAGAGACCGTCGTCGATCTCGAGGATGGTGATGTCGAAGGTACCGCCGCCGAGGTCATAGACCGCGATGGTTTTCGATTCTTTCTTGTCGAGGCCATAGGCCAGCGCAGCCGCGGTCGGCTCGTTGATGATGCGCAGCACTTCGAGACCGGCGATCTTGCCAGCGTCTTTGGTGGCCTGACGCTGAGCGTCGTTGAAGTAGGCGGGCACGGTAATGACGGCCTGCGTGACTTCTTCGCCCAGATAGCTCTCGGCGGTTTCCTTCATCTTCTGAAGGATCACGGCCGAAACCTGTGCGGGGGAATATTTCTCGCCCTTCACTTCGACCCATGCGTCGCCATTGCCGCCGTCGACGATGGAATAGGGAACGAGTTTCTTGTCCTTCTCGACTTCCGCGTCCGTGGTGCGGCGACCGATCAGGCGCTTCACGGCGAAGACGGTGTTCGAGGGGTTGGTGACCGCCTGGCGTTTCGCCGGCTGGCCGACCAGACGTTCGTCGTCAGTATAGGCGACGATCGAGGGGGTGGTGCGTGCCCCTTCGGAGTTTTCGATCACTCGGGGCTGTGCGCCATCCATGATGGCGACGCAGGAGTTCGTGGTCCCGAGGTCGATACCAATGACTTTACCCATGATGTTACCTCTCTTGGCGATATGACGGGGAACGGGTCCATTCAGGCCCCCGGCCCCTATCCCTTGGGTTTCGGTTTCATGTTCTGCTATCTGGCGGTGTGGTCCGCCATCGGCTTCGAAGCGTATATAAGGAGGGGAAAATCGGCCTGCAAGAAGGCTCCCCCGAGGAAGATTGCGAGAAAATGACAGAAAATCCGAAACACGCAATATCTCGCCCCGACCCGCAGGAGATCCGTGGCTTCCGGCATTACCCCGGCTGGCTCGGTCTCGAGGAGCAAAAGGCGCTGATCGAGACGCTGCGTAGCGTCGTGACGCAGGCACCGCTTTTCTCGCCGATGACCCCTTACGGCAAGCCGATGTCGGTGCGCATGACCTCGGCCGGGCGCTTCGGCTGGATCTCCGACCGACGCGGCTACCGATATTCCGAGACTCATCCCGACGGGCAGCCGTGGCCCGCGATTCCGCAACCGATCCTCGATATCTGGGAGGCGGTCTCGGGCACGAGTCGCGCCCCCGAATGCTGCCTCATCAACTTCTACGGCGAAGGTGCGAAGATGGGGATGCATCAGGATCGCGACGAGCAGGATTTCGACCAGCCCGTTGTCTCGGTCTCGCTGGGCGATGACGGGCTGTTCCGCATCGGCAACCGTACCCGCGGCGGAAAGACCGAAAGCATCTGGCTGCGTTCGGGCGACGTGATGGTGATGGGGGGCGAGGCGCGGCTCCTTTATCATGGAATCGACCGCGTGAAGCCCGGCACCTCGCCGCTGATGCCGAAGGGCGGGCGGATCAACCTGACGATGCGCGTCGTGACCTGAGGCCTGTGCGGGCTGCGCCGGCGGGAGCCTCCGGCGGGGATATTTTCATCAAGAGGAAGGGGCGCGTCAGAAAGAGCCGCGCGGCAACGGCGTCGTGCCCGTGTTATAGGGCGTCCAGTCCTCGACATCCGGGTAGTATTTCCGCCGCCACGCCCGCACGCGCGGGTTCATCCGGCGGCGCCAGAGCGGCGGGATCATCGCGAGCGCCGTCATACCGGGATAGCCGAAGGGCAGCTGCGGGGCTTCCTCGGCATCGTAGGTCTGCAGCAGCGGGAAGCGGCGATCGGGTTTGTAATGGTGATCTGAGTGGCGCTGCAGGTTGATCAGCAGCCAGTTCGAGGCCGTGTGATCGGCGTTCCAGCTATGGCGCGGGAGGACATGTTCGTAACGCCCCTCGCCCTTGTATTGCCGGGTCAGGCCGTAATGCTCGACATAGTTGGTCAGCTCCAGCTGCCAGACCGCGAAAAAGGCCTGCAGCAGGAACAGGCCGAGCCCCATCCATCCGCCGAGCAGCGCCGCCACGACCAGCGCCAGCACCTGCAATGCGCCGTAGCGCCAGAACGGGTTGGAGCGGTGCCAGACCGGGCGGCCCGCGCGGCTCAGTTTCAGCTTCTCGGCTTTCCAGGCGGAGCGGGGGCATTCAAAGATCACCCGCCAGAAGAAGCGGTGAAACCCTTCGTTGTAGCGTGCCGAGACCGCATCGCGCGGCGTGCCGACCCAGAGGTGATGGACCAGCAGATGCTCGGTCCGGAAATGGGAATAAAGGACTGTGGCCAGCAGCAGGTCGCCCAGCCAGCGTTCCAGCCTGGACTTCTGGTGCAGCAATTCGTGCGCGTAGACTATGCCGATCGTGCCCGAGATCACGCCCACGCCGAACATCAGGGCGACGATCTCGAAGCCGTTCAGGTGATCGGTATGCGTCACCCACCAGATCGTGCCGAAGATCACTGCCGCCTGAATCGGGAACCAGATCAACGTGATTGCGCGGTACCAGAACAGGTCGTCCTCGGGCGTTTCCGTGTCGGGCTGGTCCTCGTTATGCCCCAGCAGCTGGTCGAGCACCGTCGTCAGCCACCACGCATAGGCGGGCAGCAGGATCAGGGTCCAGCCGCCGACCCACGCCTCGATCCCCGCCAGCGGCACGGTGCCGAGCGATAGCCAGAAGGGCAGGGCGTGCGAGGGGCGGCGGATTTCGTCGCGGCTGGACATCGGGGCCTCGTGAGCGATGCGGGCGCGGTCATACTAGCCGAACGCTAACCCGATACAATCATTCAGCTTGCGACCCATCGGCGCTCTGCGCGGCATCCCAGACCTTGCGCATCAGGATGGGTAGATCGCCCGGACGGAAATCTGTCCGCGAGGTCATGGACTCGGTCTCCTTGCGGGCGACATGGACCTGAAGGATCAGATGGAAATGGGTGAAGGTGTGGCGCACCTCGACGGGGGAGAGAATCCAGTCGGCCTGCACCGGCGGGGCGGGTGTCGGCGCGTCGGACCAGTCCGAGCCGGGAAAGCCCAGCGTGCCGCCCAGAAGTCCCTTGTCCGGGCGACGTTCCAGCAGCACGTCGCCTTGAGCGTTCATCACCACATAGGCAAAGCCGCGACGGGTCGGCTTTTCTTTCTTTGGGGCTTTGCGCGGCAGCGTCTCGGCAATACCGGCGGCACGCGCGGTGCAACTGTCGATCAGCGGGCAGATGCCACAGGCCGGGTTGCGCGGCGTGCAGATCGTCGCGCCCAGATCCATCATCGCCTGAGCGAAATCTCCGGGTCGGTCCTCGGGCGTGATCTGCGCGGTCAGGTCGGTCAGTTCCGCTTTCGCGCCGGGAAGGGGCGTGTCGACGGAGAAGAGGCGCGAAACCACGCGCTCCACATTGCCGTCGACCACGGCGACGGGCTCGTCATAGGCGATTGCGGCGATGGCTGCGGAGGTATAGGGGCCGATGCCGGGCAGCTTTTGCAGTTCCGCTGCGCTCTCGGGGAAGCGCCCGTTCATCTCATCCGCCACGACACGCGCGCATTTCAGCAGGTTGCGGGCGCGGGCGTAATAGCCGAGCCCCGCCCATTCTGCCATCACGTCGCCGTCTTCGGCTGCCGCCAATGCACCTACATCGGGCCAGCGCTCGGTGAAGCGGCGGAAATAGTCGCGCACGGCGGCGACCGTGGTCTGCTGCAGCATCACCTCGGAGAGCCAGACGCGGTAGGGGTCGGGTCGCTCGCCCTCTGCCCGATCCGCAGGCGATACGCGCCACGGCATGACGCGGGCATGGGTGTCGTACCAGTTGAGCAGGGTTTCGCCGATTGCCCCTTTACCGTCACGCAATGTTTATGCTCCCCTCTTGCCGACCGGTTGGCCCGGCCCGATGTGCTGCCTAGAATGGGATGGATCAAGAGGAACCGCCCCGAATGAGTAAAAGCGACCCGCAAAAGACGCCGGATCGGCGGATGCGTGGCTTTGAAGCCGCGGGCGGGCTGCTGCGCAACCGGATCCGAGCCGCGGGCGAAGCGCGGGGTTTCGCGGTGTCGCGTCTGCTGACCCATTGGGCCGAAGTCGTGGGTCCTGAGACGGCGGCGCAATGCCGCCCGGTGAAGATCGGCTACACGAAAGGCGGCTTCGGGGCGACCCTTACCCTGCTGACCACCGGGGCGGCGGCGCCGATGCTGCAGATGCAGCTGCCGCAAATCCGTGACAAGGTGAATGCCTGCTACGGCTATAACGCGATCTCGCGTATCTCGCTGACGCAGACGGCGCCGACCGGCTTTGCCGATGGTCAGGCGCAATTCGCACCGAAACCGAAACCTGAACCCAAGGCGCCCGATCCCCGTATCATCGAAGAAGCGAAGGCGCGCGTTGCGGAATGTAGCGATGCCGGTCTGAAATCGGCGCTGGAAGAACTGGCAAGAAACGTTCTATCGAAGTCCGCAGAGCGGGCTGGACAGAAGAAAGGCAGATAAATGAGCAAAACTCTTTCGATCCTCGGCGGCGCGGCCGTTATGGGCCTCCTCGCTACGGGCGGCTGGTACGCCAGCCAGCATAGCGAAGCGAGCCTGATCACTGCGGCGCAAGCGCAGGAAGCCACGGCGAGCAAAGATGTCGAGACTCTGCCCGACGTGGTTCTCGGTCAGGAAGATGCGCCGGTCACGGTGATCGAATACGCCTCCTTCACCTGCCCGCACTGTGCGGAATGGCACAAGGTCGAGTATCCGCAACTGAAGAAGAACTACATCGATACCGGCAAGGTGAAGTTCATCCAGCGCGAAGTCTATTTCGACAAGTTCGGCGTCTGGGCGGGTCTGATCGCGCAGTGCGGCGGCGACCCGAAATATTACGCGATCTCGGACATGATCTATAACAAGCAGAAGGAGTGGATCGGCGACGGCAAGCCGCAGACCATCGCGGACAATCTGCGCAAGATCGGCCTGCAGGCCGGGCTGAGCAACGATCAGGTCACCGCCTGCATGAACGACGAGAAGCGCGCTGAGAAGATGGTCGCGACCTTCCAGAAGAACGCGGGCGACGACAAGATCGACGCGACGCCGACCTTCATCATCGATGGCGAAAAGCATTCCAACATGGCTTGGGACGACTTCAAGAAGATTCTCGACGACGAGCTGGCGAAGCAAGCCAACTGAGCTTTTGTACAGATCAAGCGAAGGCCGGCCCCGCGGGGCCGGCCTTTCTCATATCCCGAGTTGGTCGAGCGCGGCGTCGAGCTCTGCGGAGTCGTCGATCGCAAGTCGCACGGGCAGCGCGAGAACCTTCGGACGGAAGCTGTCGGGCAGGCGCACCGCATCCTTCTCGGTCGTGACCATCTGCGCGCCGAGCATGTCGGCCTCCGTCTCGATCCGCTGCAAGAGGCGCGCCGTGAAAGGCTGGTGATCTTCCAGCGCCTCGCCGCGCAGCAGGTTAGCCCCGAGACCGCGCAGCGTGGCGAAGAATTTCTCGGGATGGCCGATGCCCGCGAAGGCGAGGACGGGAAGCCCTTCCCAATCCATGCCCGTCTGCAGCGGCGCGAGTTGGCCCGTCAGGTGCGGTTTCGAAATTCTGGAACCCCAGAAATTCGTGAAATCTTCTTGTGCGGTCTCCGGTCCGATAGACAGCAGGAAGTCCGCGCGGGCCATCCCAGCCTCGATCGGTTCGCGCAGCGGTCCGGCGGGCAGACACCGCCCGTTGCCGAAACCCTTATGGGCGTCGACCACCACGATGGAGATGTCTTTCTCCAGCATGGGGTTCTGATGGGCGTCGTCCAGAACGATCACCTGTGCCCCGGCGGCGACCGCGGCGCTCGCCCCGGCAGCGCGGTCTCGCGCGACCCAGACCGGTGCGAAGGCGGAAAGCAGCAACGGCTCGTCTCCGGTCTCTTCGGCGCGGTGGCTGCGCTCGTCGACCCGCACCGGCCCTTCGAGCGATCCGCCATAGCCGCGTGTGACTACATGCGCCGTCACACCGCGTGCCGCCAGCCGCTGCACCAGCCAGATCACCGTCGGCGTCTTGCCCGTCCCGCCCGCGTTGATATTGCCGACCGAGATCACCGGCACGTCGAGCCTCAGACCCGGCTGCGCCACACGCCGCTTCGTCATCGCTGCGTAGATTGCCCCAAGCGGAGACAGCAGCCGCGCCCGCAAGCCCGGCGCATCGGGGGCGTTGAACCAGAAACCGGGCGCGCCCATCACGCCACCCTTGCGGGCTGAGTGCCCGACAGGATCTCGGCAAGATCGCGGGCGATGGTCTCCACCGCACCGGCCCCGCCAGACGTCACGGCCCAGGCGTTATGGGCGAGTTGGGCGGAGCGTTCGGGCGCGATCAGGTCGGCCACCACTTCGGGCAGATCCTCCGGCACCACGACGCCGCGACAGGCTTTCGCGGCCTCGAGCCGCAGGTAATCCTCGCGGAAAGGCGCAAGTTTCGGGCCATGCAGGATCGCCGAGCCAAGTGCCGCCGCCTCGACCGGTGAGCGCGGCGACTGTGCGGTCCCGGACAGAGTGCCGCCCATGTAGCTGAGCGCGGCGAGCCGATACCACAGCCCGTATTCCTGCGCGTCGTCCGCGATGAAAATCTCGGTCGTCAGTTCCGGCTCGCCCTCGAGAGAGCGGCGCGCGACCGACCAGCCCTCGGCGGTCAGTTGCGCGGCAAGGGTTTCGCCTTGGGATTCATCATCCGGCACGAGCAGAAGCAGCAGCCGATGCGCGTGGCGCTGAGCGTAGCGATGCGCCGCCGTCACCGGGCCGACTTCGGCCTCGGGCACGGCTGCGGCCAGCCAGACCGGACGCGCGCCCATCGACTCGGCCATCGAGGCGCGCTCGGCCTCGGACCCGTGAAGCGGCTGCGGTGGCTCGCCGAGCGCGCCATCATTGACCACGATTACCGGGCCGCTCAATCGGTCGTCCACCCGTTCTAGGCTCGCCTCGTCTCGCAGGTAAATGCGGTCGATTCGGCCCAGCAGCGCCAGCGAGACGTCGTCGAGCCGCAGCCCGTCCTGCCCGCCGAATTTCGCGTCGGCCAGCACGCTGGCGATACCGCGGGTTTGCGTCTCCGCGATCAGGGCGGCGGGCAGCGTTTCGTCCATGATGAGCACGAGATCGGGGCGCCACGCATCCAGCACGAGACGGACGGAGGCAGGGCGATCCTCGGGGGCGGCGCGCAGGAAAACCTGATCGGGCAGCCCATCCGGCGCGCTCTCCGAGCCGCGCACCGTCATCGCGATGCGGATATCGGGCATCCGCGCCGCGACCCTGCGCGCGACCAGCCCGGCGGCCTCCGCGCATGTCCCCGCAGCCCAGATCCACAGTAGCGGGGCGTCGGCGCGATCTTCCCCCTGACCGGCCTCGACCGCGGCTTTCGCCTTGGGTCCCGCAGGACGCAGGGCCGAGAGCCGCAGTCTGAGCCAGAGAGGAAGAGAGCCCGCCATGCCAGCCTTAGCTGCCGAGCTCTTCGGTGGTCGAAACCTCGAGCTCTTCGTCGCGCAGGCGATGCAGGTGCGCGATGAAGTAGCGAGTGTGGGCGTCGTCGACGGTACGCTGCGCCTCGGCCTTCCACGCGGCATAGGCGGAAGCGTAGTTCGGATACATCCCGACGATATGGATATCGTCGACATTCTTGAATTCGGTGCGGCTCGGGGTCACCAGCTCGCCGCCGAAGACGAGGTGAAGACGTTGCGGGGTCTTTTTGGCCATGTGAACTCCTGTCGGCTTTTCTGCGGCGCAGAGATTACGCTTTGCCCTCACCCTTCACAAGGAGAGGGCCGGGGCCGCACGTAGCCGTTACCGCGCCAGTCCCAGAGACTCCAGATATTCCGCGCCTTTTCTCACCCCAATCTCGTCATTCACTTCGAGGATCAGGCGAGGCATCTTGGGCAGCTTGCCAAGCGCCTTGAACACCGAATGCCACGCGATCGTGCCCTCGCCCGGGTGCCAGTGGCGGTCGCCATAGCCGTCGATATCCTGCAGGTGGACATGCTCCAGCGCCGCGCCCGCCGCATGGACGAACACATCGACCGGCGGCGCGCCGCAGCGGCGATGCATGAACTGCGCATGGCCCGTATCGAGCGAAACCTTCACCGCTTCGCTCTTCATCTTCGCGGCCAGTTCGACGCGAAGGTTCGGCGTGATGTCCTCGCAATTCTCGATGACCAGCGTCACGCCCAGTTCCTCTGCCCTTTCGATCACCGGGGTGAGGACATAGCGCACGCGTTCGACCTGAATGAACGCGTTCGCGGGGTTCTGCTCCAGATCGGCCTCCTTCCAGAGGGTGTAGGGCGAGTGGATCACCATCTGATCGCCGCCCAGTTCCGCCGTGATCTCCAGCACACGCAGCATCCGGTCGCGAATGATCTCGACGATCTCCGGGTCGGCGCAGTCGATGTTGAAGGAGGTGAACGGCCCATGCAGCCCCAGCCGTCCGGTATAGCCGTCGAGCAGGTCTTTCGCGCGTGCCACCATCTTGCGCAGGTCCGCATCCGTCGCGTTCGGCCAGCAGAAGCTCTGCAATTCCAGATCGCGCTGATCGGCGACGATCCAGTCGCGATGATGCGCGAGCATATCGAGGCTCAGCGCAGCGCCGAGCAGCGGTAATTCCTTGGCCATGGGGTCCTCCTCCGGATCGGATGCTCGCGCAAGCCGCGGGGCTTTTCAATCCCGTGAGCGCGCTATATCGGAACGTCATGAAACGCAGCTTGCCCGAGTTTTACGAGTCCATGGTGGAGAACGGGGATCTCAACCCCGATCCCGCCCAACGCTCCATTTTGCCCGAACTGGAGCGCGTGCGCCGCGCGCTGGAAAATGCCCCCGCCGCCGAGCCGGTGAAACGCGGCTTCTTCAAGCGCAAGATCAAGCCGGTCGAAGGCGTGCGCGGACTCTATATCTGGGGCGGTGTAGGGCGCGGAAAATCCATGCTGATGGACCTGTTCTTCGGCCAGACCGACGTGCCGAAACGCCGGGTGCATTTCCACGCCTTCATGCAGGAAGTCCAAGGCAAACTCGACGATGCGCGCCGCGCCAATACCGTGGATGCGATGCGCCCCGTGGCCGAAGAGGTGGCGGGCTCGCTGCGGCTGCTGTGCTTCGACGAGATGCAGATCACGGACATTGCCGATGCGATGATCGTGGGGCGTCTGTTCGAGGCTCTGTTCGAGCGCGGCGTGACCATCGTCACCACCTCGAACCGCGTGCCCGAGGACCTCTACAAGAACGGGCTCAACCGGCAGCTATTCCTGCCCTTTATCGGGCTGATCCGCGAGAAGCTCGACGTCTACGAGTTGGCCTCCGAAAACGATTACCGACAGAACCGTCTGGCAGGCCAACAGGTCTATTTCACGCCTGCGGGCCGCGAAGCGCGCACGAAGATGGATGCGCTTTGGGACGAGCTGACCGGGGGCGATCATCACGGCAAGCTCGATATCCCGGTGAAGGGACGCACGGTCGAAATCCCGCATTTCCACAACGGGGTCGGTCGTGCGAGCTTCTGGGATCTCTGCGCGCAGCCGCTGGGTCCTGCGGATTACCTCGCCATCGCGGATGCGGTGAAGGTGCTGTTGCTCGATGATATCCCGCTGCTCTCGGCCTCCAACTTCAACGAGGCGAAGCGCTTCGTCACGCTGATCGACGCGCTCTACGAGGCCAAGGTCCGGCTGATCTGTTCGGCCGCGGACGAGCCCGAGCGGCTTTACGTCGAAGGCGAAGGCACGTTCGAATTCGAGCGCACCGCCAGCCGCCTGCGCGAGATGCAGGCAGACGGCTGGGCGGCGGAGGCTTAAGCCAGCATCTCCGCCAGAAGCGGGCGCACCTTGGTGCCGTAAAGCTCGATCGTCTTGCGCAGATGCGCGGGGTTCTGCGGCCCGCCGCTGTATTTCAGCGTGAATCGCGACAGACCCAAGGCTTTCACCGTCCGCGCGATCTTGCGCGCCACGGTTTCCGGGCTGCCGACGTAGAGCGAGCCATGCTCGATCTCCGACAGGTAGGCCTCGCGCCGGAATGGCGGCCAACCGCGCGAGCGCCCGATCATGTCATGCATCCGCGCGTAGCCTTCGTAGAACTCTTCCTGCGCGATCTCGTCGGTCTCGGCGATATGGCCGGGAGAGTGGACACCGATCTTGCCGGGCTTGGTGCCCAGCTGCTCATGCGCGCGGTGATAGAGGTCGACATGCGGTTTGAACCGGGTCGAATCCCCGCCGATGATCGCCAGCATCAGATCCATCTGCATCGCGGCGGTCTCGACCACCGATTGCGGCGAGCCACCGACCCCGCGCCAGATGCGCAGCGGCGTCTCGGGGCGGGGATAGACTGTGACGTTCTTCAGCGGCGGGCGCATCTGCGCATCGAAGCTGACCTTCTCCTGCGTCGCAAGCAGATGCAGGATCTGCGACTTCTCGGCGAACAGCGCCTCGTAATCGTTCAGGTCGAGCCCGAAGAGCGGGAAGCTCTCGGTAAAGGAGCCGCGCCCGATGGTGATCTCGGCCCGCCCCGGCGCCAGCGCGTTCAGAGTGGCGAAGCGCTGGAACACGCGGATCGGATCGTCCGAGGACAGAACCGTCACGGAGGTGCCCGCCTTGATCTTTTCGGTGCGCGCGAGGATCGCAGAGAGGATCGGCTCGGTCGAGGAGATTGCGAAATCGGGGCGGTGATGTTCGCCCAGACCGATGTAATCGAGCCCGACCTGATCGGCGAGCTCGCCTTCGGCCAGCGTGTCGCGGATCACCTCGGCATGGCTGCGCAGCAGGCCGTCCTCGCCGCGCGTCACATCGCCGAACGTGTCGATCCCAAGCTCAAGCTGCATGGTGGTCTCCTTTCCTGTTCACGCGAAGATAGGGGCGCGGGCGCAGGTGAGCCACCGGCATACTCGCACAGAGCTCGTGCAAGGCCGCAGCTTCAGCCGTTCTCGCGCAGCACCCGGCCCGCAAGGTAGAGCGAGCCGCAGATCAGGATGCGGGCATGCGGATGGATCGCGACGATCCCCGCGATGGCCGAGCCGACTGAGGCCGCCGGGCGTGCCTCGATGCCGACCGCGCGCGCCGCTTCGGCGGTGTCTTCCGCCGAGAGGGTGTTCGCCTCGCCAGGGATCGACACGGCTAGAAGGTTCGCTGCGTGAGGGGCCAGGGGACGCAGATACCCGGTCACGTCCTTGGTATTCAGCATGCCGCAGATCAGGTGGGTCGGGCGCTGCGGCAGCGTGCCCAGCGTCTTCGCGATCATGTCGCCCGCCGCCGGGTTATGCCCGCCATCGAGCCAGACCTCGGCCTCGGGCGCGCCGTCGACCAACGGTCCGTGGCGCAGCCGTTGCATCCGCGCGGGCCATTCGGCCTTCGTCACGGCTGCCTCGCAGGCGGCTTCGTCAAAGCCCAGGTGCCGCAGCGCCGCGAGCGCTGCCCCGGCATTCGCGATCTGATGCGGGCCGGGCAGGTTCGGCAGCGGCAGATCGAGCAAGCCGTTCTCGTCCTGGAAGATCAACCGGTCGCGCTCTTCCCAGACCTGCCAATGCTGGCCATGCACCAGAAGTGGCGCGCCGAGCTTTTCCGCCCGCGCTTCGATCACGTCGAGCGCCCCCTCCTGCTGGGGACCGACCACGCAGGCCACGCCGCGCTTGAGGATCCCGGCCTTCTCGCCCGCGATCTCGGCCAGCGTCTCGCCAAGGAATTGCTGATGGTCGATCGAGACCGGCGTGATGATGCTCAGCGCGGGTTTGTCGATCACATTGGTCGCGTCGAGCCGCCCGCCGAGACCCACTTCCAGCAGCGTGTAGTCCGCAGGCGTCCGGGCAAAGGCCAGAAGCGCCGCCGCCGTCGTCACCTCGAAGAAGGTGATCGGCTTGCCGCCATTCGCCGCCTCGACCTCATCGAGAAGCGCGGCGAGATCGTCCTCTGAGATCAGCGCTCCGGCGATCCGGATACGTTCGTGGAAGCGCGCAAGATGAGGCGAGGTATAGGCGTGGACGCGCTTGCCCGCAGCCTCCAGCCCGGCCCGGATCATCGCCTGGGTCGAGCCCTTGCCATTGGTGCCCGCGATATGGATTACCGGCGGCAGGTCGCGCTCGGGATGGTCGAGATCCTCAAGCAGCCGCTCCATCCGGTCGAGAGACAGGTCGATGACCTTGGGATGCAGCGCCATCAGGCGGTCGAGAATGTCATCGGAGCTTTGTGTCATCGGCCCCTCCGGCCTTAGATGGCGGACCGGAGAGGGGACGCTGCCCCCGCGGCTGGCGCCGCCCCCCGGGATATTTCAGCCAATACGAAGATCAGGTCTTGGGCTTCGCCTCGGCCTCGGGAGCTGCCTCGGCCACCGCTACCTCGGGGGCCTTCTCCGGCGCGGGCAGATCGCCCTTCACCGCAGGCGGCAGGTTCATCAGCATGCGCAGGATGGTGATCAGCTCGTCGCGCATCTTCATGCGATGCGTCACGCGGTCGAGCATCCCGTGATCGAGCAGATATTCGGCGCGCTGGAAGCCCTCGGGCAGCTTCTCGCGGATCGTCTGTTCGATCACGCGCGGGCCCGCGAAGCAGATCAGCGCGTTGGGTTCGGCGATATGCACGTCGCCCAGCATCGCGTAGGAGGCGGTCACGCCGCCGGTCGTCGGATGGGTCAGCACGACGATATAGGGAAGGCCCGCTTCCTTGAGCATCTGCACGGCGACGGTGGTGCGCGGCATCTGCATCAGCGACAGGATACCTTCCTGCATCCGCGCGCCGCCAGCCGCCGAGAACAGCACCAGCGGACGCTTGAGCTTCACCGCACGCTCGGCCGCCGCGATGATCGCGTTGCCGACATACATGCCCATCGATCCGCCCATGAAGGTGAAGTCTTGCGCGGCCGCGACGATCGGCGTGCGCCCGATCTCGCCCTCGGCCACCAGCATCGCCTCTTTCTCGCCGGTCGATTTCTGTGCCGCCTTCATCCGGTCCGGATAGCGTTTCTGATCCTTGAAATGCAGCGGATCGGCGATCGGTTCGGGCACTTTCACTTCGGAGAAGATGCCACCGTCGAACAGCGCCTCGAAGCGCACGCGGGGCGTGATCGCGAGGTGATGGTCGCAATTGGTGCAGACGTTCAGATTGTCCGACAGCTCCCGGTGGAACAGCATCGTCCCGCATTCGGGACATTTCGTCCAAAGGTTCTCGGGCACTTCGCGGCGCGAAAACAGCGAGTTAATCCGAGGACGGACGTAATTGGTGATCCAGTTCATCGTAAGAGCCTCTCGCTGGGGCAGGTCGGTTTGGCTTGAAATACGCCGCCCCTGCGTGAATTGCAATCAGACGCGCAGGGTGAGGCGGATCAACAGCCACGCGATCAACAGATGCAGCATGTCGAGAACGAGCCACGGCAAGAGGTCCCACAAGTCGCGCGTATTGATCACGATCGTGTAGAGCGCCAGCCCGTCGAGCTGGCCGTAGAAGCCCACGAGGAAAAGCGAGCCGAAGTTATTGGCGAAATGCAGCGCGAGAGCGGCGCCGAGATTGCCGGTGCGCGCGGTCAGGTCGCTCGCGAGGCAGCCGAAGCCGAAGGCCCAGAGCGCGGGCCAGAACGCGTTACTGCCATAAGTGCCGGGCGAATAGTGCAGCGCCCCGAAGAGCGTCGAGGGCAGGACCATCCAGACCAGGGGGCTGCGCCAGCGCGCTGAGAGCTGCTGCAGCAGGTAGCCGCGAAACAGGACCTCTTCGGTGGCGATCTGGACGAACAGAAGCGGCAGTGCGATCGGCGCCCAGCCCAGCACGTTCATCAGCGGATTGGAGCGGGCCGTGGATTCGCTGAGCTGGGTGAGCGCGAAGGAGAAAAAAGCAAAGAGCAACAGCGTCGGCAGCACCTTCGCGAATGTCGAGAGGCTCTGCTTTCCGAACAACGTCGCCGCCGCGCGGTGGTGCAAGTGGCGGCTGACGAGGAAGGTCGCGATCAGAAGCGGCGCGAAGGTTGCAAGCAGGATGGCGAGGCCGCGCGGGGTCGAACCATGGGCGATTTCCTGAAACAGCCTGAGCATCGAAAAATCGTCGAGCATCGAGGAGAAGAACAGGATCATCGCCCAGCCGCTGAGCAGGTAGAAGGCGACGATCACGCCCAGTCCGAGCATCCCGCGCCAGATCTGGGAATAGGGTTTCGCAGGGGCCGCGAAAGCGTCGAGCGGCGCATATCGGTGGGTCCGCGCGATCACGACGCGGCCTTCGCGGAGAGGGGGACGGTTTCGGAGCGCGAGTGGGTCATCTGGGTCTTCCGCAAGGCTATGGGTCGGTGATAGCGGCTGCGGCCCCGTTGAGGCAACGGCTTTACTTTTTGCGGCGCGGGCAGGACAAGAGGCGGCTGTCTTCTGACCGGGGTGCAAATGTTTGAACTTCCTCTCGATCTGGTGGTGATGCTGATCGGCGCGGCTTTCGCGGCGGGGGTAGTCGATTCCATCGCGGGCGGGGGCGGGCTGATCACGGTGCCGGCGCTTTTGCTGGCGGGCGTGCCGCCGGTGCAGTCGCTCGCGACGAACAAGATTCAGGGCACGTTCGGCGCGGCGACGGCGGCGATTTCCTACGCGGCTTCGGGCCATGTGGTGCTGCGAAAACAGCTACTGGCCGCCGTGATCGGGTTCCTCGGAGGGCTCGCGGGGGCGCTTCTCGTGTCGCGCATCCCGACCGACAAGATCGAGATCGCCCTGCCGTTCATCCTCGTCGCAATCGCCGCGTTTTTCGCTTTGCGGCCTGGTTTGGACGACACGGATCGGGTGCAGCGTATTCGGCCCGGCCTGTTCACTGCCGCTTTCGTGCCGGTGATCGGCTTTTACGACGGTCTGATCGGGCCGGGGACGGGCTCGTTCTTCATGATCGGTTTCGTGACGCTGGCGGGTTACGGCGTGCTCAAGGCGACGGCGCATACGAAACTGCTGAACTTCTCGTCGAATATCGGGGGGCTGACGGGGTTCCTGCTGGTCGGCTCGCCGCTCTGGGTGCTCGGCATCGCGATGGGGCTGGCGCAGATCGCCGGGGCGCGGCTGGGCTCGCGGCTTGCGATGCGGGTGGGCGCGCGGCTGATCAAGCCGCTGCTGGTGACGACCTCGACGCTGCTGGCCGCGAAGCTGCTTTGGGACCTGATGTAGACCCTATCCCGGCACCTGCGACAGGATCGTGCGCAGCCGCGCGAAACTGCCCGCGATGCCGTCGGGGGCGGGTTCGGCAATGAAGGCGTCCAGCTCGGGCCAGACCTTGATCGCCGCGTCGATGCGTTTGTCCGAGCCTTCCGCATATAGCCCCGCCTGAATCATCATCTCGGCCCGGTCATAGGCGCCGAGCAGGCTGCGCGCCTTGCCGATCAGCCGGTTTTCCTCGGGATCCGCCGCGTCGGGCAGCGAGCGCGAGACCGAACGCAGCATATTGATCGCCGGGAAGCGCCCACGCTCCGCAATCTCGCGCTCCAGCACGACATGCCCGTCGAGCACGCCGCGGAGGATATCGGCGATCGGCTCGTCCATATCGGAACCGGCCACGAGGACCGAGAAGACACCGGTGATGTCGCCCTGACCTTCGGCGCCGGGGCCCGCGCGCTCGCCCAAGGCCATGATCTGATAGGAGGTCGAGGGCGGATAGCCGCGCAGCGAGGCGGGCTCGCCCCCGGCCAAAGCGACCTCACGATGGGCTTCGGCAAAGCGCGTGATCGAGTCGGCGAGGAACAGCACGTGCTGGCCCGCATCGCGGAAATGCTCGGCCACCGCCATCGCGGCCCAGGCGCAGCGGCGGCGCACCAGCGGCGACTGATCCGAGGTTGCGGCGACGATCACCGCGCGGGCCATCCCCTCCGGGCCAAGGGTCTTTTCGACGAATTCCCGCAATTCCCGGCCGCGTTCGCCGATCAGCGCGATGACGACGATATCGGCAGACACCCCGCGCGCGAAACTCGCCAATAGCGAGGATTTTCCGACGCCCGATCCCGCGAAAAGGCCGACCCTTTGGCCTTGGACCAATGGCAGCATCGTGTCGAAAGCGGCGAGTGACGTCTCCAACCGGCCGCCCAACCGCTTGCGCTGGGCGGCAGGCGGAGGGCTTGCGCGCAATTCGCGCTCGCGCGCGCCGTGGATCAGCGGTTGCCCGTCGAGCGGCTTTCCGAACGGGTCGATGATGCGCCCGACCCAGCTGTCATGCGGAGCGATCCCGCCCTGACCGAGCAGCTCCACCTCGTCGTCGATCGCCACGCCATCGGCGGCTCCGTCTGGCAGCACGGTGACCGCCCCGCGCGTCAGCGACAGAACTTCCGCGCCGATCTCGCGCCCGCTTTGGCAGCGAATCGTCGCGCGGTCGCCTAGGGCCGCCGAACGGTCGAGACCGCTGACCTCGATCATCCCGCGCCGCACCTCGCGCACGCGCCCGACGGCGTGGGCGCTGGCGATAGCGCGCATTTCGGCGTGCAACAGGTCGAATCCCGCAAATGCCATTCTGGCCTCCGATGTTCTCGAAAGGTTTTCTAAACGATTCGCTCTTAAAGCTTGGTTGATAGCTCGGAGGAGAAGCCCCGATGTTCGAGAAGATTGAGATCATGAAAATGGCCAGTGCGATGGCCCGACACGCAGCAGCCCGCCAGAACGCGGTTGCGAAAAATATCGCCAATGCGGACACGCCCGGCTACGCGGCGCGGGATCTGCCGCCTTTCGAAGACCTCTATCGTAGCGAGGTCGGCGGCGACCTGCGCGCGACGCGGCCCGGCCATATCGGCGCCGCGTCGACGATCACGACCGGACCGGAACCGCTCGCCTCCCCCGGGGTGACCTCGCCCGATGGCAATGCCGTTTCGCTGGAAGAGGAGATGGTCCGCTCGGTCGAGGTGAAGCGCGAGCATGACCTGTCGCTCGCGATCTACCGCTCCTCACTCAACATCTTGCGCAGTTCGCTTGGGAGGGGATGAGGATGACCGATTTCACCCAATCCATGGCGCTCTCCGCCTCGGGCATGAAAGCGCAGGCGATGCGGCTTCGGCACAGCTCCGAAAATATCGCGAATGCCGACACCCCCGGCTATCGCCGCAAGATGGCGGCCTTCGAGGAGGTCGTCGAGGCGGGCGGACGAACCGGCGAGGTTGCGCTCGGCCCGGTCCGGCTCGACCGTACGGAACTCACACGTATTTACGATCCTGGCCATCCGATGGCCGACGAGAACGGCTACTACGACGGCTCGAATGTCGATCTGGTGGTCGAAATCGCTGACGCGCGCGAAGCGCAGCGCAGCTACGAGGCGAATTTGCGCATGTTCGATCAGGCCCGGCAAATGTCGGTCTCCCTGCTCGAACTGCTTCGCCGCTAAGGACCGAGGAGATCTAGAATGGATTTGAACACCTCCCTTGCAACGCAAAGCTACGCCCAGGCCCGGGCCGCTGTCCCGCCGAAAACGGGTGGTTCCGGGCCGGGCCCCCTTTTCGAACAGGCGGCGAGTTCTTTCGTCGATGCGGTAAAGGCAGGCGAAGACGCCGCCAAATCTGCAATGACGGGCAAGGCCGATCCGCATGCGCTGGTGCAGGCCCTCGCGCAGAGTGAACTCGCGATCGAGACCGCGGTGACCGTCCGCAACAAGGTCGTCGAGGCCTATCAGGAAATTCTCAGGATGCCGGTCTGATGCAGGACGCGATCTTCTTCGACACGCTTCGGCAGGGCCTGTGGATCGCCGTGCTGATCGCGGCGCCGCTGCTGTCGGTCGCCCTCGTCGCCGGGGTGACGATCGGCCTCTTTCAAGCGTTGACCTCGGTGCAGGAAATGACGCTGACATTCGTGCCGAAAGTGGGCGCGATGCTCGTCGTGTTCTGGGTGTCGATGAGTTTCATGTCGGAAAAGCTGGTGGAGTTCTTCACCCGCACCCTCCTGCCGATCATCGCCGGGGGCTAAGATGGATAACGCGATCTATGCCACGCTGACGCGGCAATCCGGCCTGATGCGCGAAATGCGCACTGTCGCCAACAACATCGCGAATGTCTCGACGATGGGCTTCCGGCGCGAAGGGGTGATCTTCTCCGAATACCTTTCGGGGCTCGAGGGCAACGAGCCTTCGCTGTCGATGGCGCGCGCGCATGGCCGCATGATCGACCGGAGCCAGGGGGGGCTGACCCGGACGGGGGGGGGCCTTTGACTTCGCGATCGAGGGCGAGGGGTTCTTCATGATCGAGACCCCGCAGGGCAATCAGCTGACGCGGGCGGGAAGCTTCATTCCTTCCGCCGCAGGCGAGTTGTTGACGCCCGACGGCTATCGCCTCCTCGATTCCGGCGGCACCCCGGTGGCGATCCCGTCCGGGGCGAGCTCGGTCGCGCTCGCGGCCGATGGCACGCTGTCCAACAATGGCCAGCCGATCGCGCAGGTCGGCGTCTATCTTCCCACAGATCCCAACGGATTGCGCCACGTCGGCGGCACGCGGTTCACCGCCGAGGCGGGCGCCGAACCCGTCGAGGGCGCGGTGCTGATGCAAGGTTTTCTCGAAGACAGCAACGTCGATCCGGTCACCGAGATCGCACGCATGATCGAGGTCCAGCGCGCCTACGAAATGGGACAGGCCTTTCTCGAACGCGAAGACGAACGAATTCGCAGCGTCATCCAGACGCTCGCCCGCTAACAGGAGACCATGACATGAGAGCGCTTCAGATCGCGGCCACCGGCATGAGCGCGCAACAGATGCGCGTCGAGGTGATTTCCAACAACCTCGCGAACATGTCGACCACCGGCTACAATGCGCGCCGCGCCGAATTCGCCGATCTCTTCTATCAGCAGGCGACCCGCCCTGGCACGATCAACGCGACCGACGGGACGACCATTCCCGCCGGCGTTCAACTCGGCCTCGGGGTGCGCCCGACCGCGGTGACGGTCAATGTCGCGCAGGGCTCGCTCAGCGCCACGGGCGGCGATCTGGACGTCGCGATCGATGGCAATGGATATCTGGAGGTGATGCTGCCATCGGGCATCTCCGCCTATACGCGCGATGGTGGGCTGAAACGCAACGGCACAGGCCAGATCGTGACCTCCGACGGCTACCCGGTCGTGCCCGAGATGACGATCCCGAACGATGCTCGAGCGATCGCCATCAACGCTCAGGGCGAGGTCTATGCCTATTTCAGCAATCAGGTGGCGCCGCAACTATTGGGACAGTTCACCCTCGCGAATTTCTCGAACCAGAAAGGGCTCGAGGCGATGGGCTCGAACCTGTTTCTCGAAACCGGGGCCTCGGGGCCACCCAACGTAAACACGCCCGGCGCGGACGAATTGGGCACGCTGCGGCAGGGCTATCTGGAGGAAAGCTCGGTCGATCCGGTGCGCGAGATCACGGAGTTGATCAAGGCGCAGCGCGGCTACGAGCTGAACGCGAAGGTGATTTCGGCCGCGGACCAGATGCTCGGCGCAACGACGCAGGTGCGCTGATGCTGTTTCGGGCGATCCTGATTGCGCTAGCCGGCCTTTTGACAGGCCAAGCTTCGGCGGACACGCTCGTCGCGCTCCACACTTTGCGCGCGCGCACGATCGTCACGCGGGCGGATGTCGGGCTGCGGCCGGGCGAAGTGGTCGGGGCGTTGAGCGGGTCGGAGAAGGCCGTCGGCCTCGAGACGCGCACGGTGATCTATGCCGGGCGCCCGATCCGCGCGCGCGATCTCGGCCAACCCGCGATCGTCGAGCGTAACCAGATCGTCCCGCTGCTGTTCCGCCTCGGATCGCTTGAGATCCGTACCGAAGGCCGCGCGCTCGACCGTGCCGGGATCGGAGAGACGATCCGCGTGATGAACGCCGCCTCCAAAACCGTGGTGTCAGCAACGCTTGGCGCGGATGGAACCGCCCATGTCGCGAGATGACGGGATCCGAAAGAGGAATTCGCGATGAAATCTCCTGCACTGTTGCTTCTTTCGATTGCGCTTGTCGCCTGCGGGCGGCTCGAACAGGTCGGTAAGGCCCCCGATTTCACGCCGGTCGAAGGCGGGAACGAGTTCTATGCCATGGCCTCCTCGCCGCTGCCCGCCACGACCGTGGCCCGCACGCCCGAGCAGGAAGCTTCGCTTTGGTCGGGCGCGCGCAACTCGCTTCTGGGCGATCAGCGCGCCGCCCAGCGCGGTGACATTCTCACGGTTGTGATAGAGATTAACGACAAGGCTGAAATCTCGAATTCCACAGGCCGCTCGCGTAACGGCTCCGAAACGATGGGGGTGCCTTCGATGCTGGGCATTCCGCAGCGCATCGACAAGCGGCTGCCTGCGGGAGCGAACATGGCCAATGCCGTCGCGACCAATTCGAACTCCTCCTATTCCGGCGACGGGCAAGTGTCGCGCAACGAGAAGCTGACCCTTCGCGTGGCCGCCACGATCATCGAGACACTCCCGAACGGCGTGCTGCGCATTCAGGGGAGCCAGGAGGTGCGAGTGAATTTCGAAGTGCGCGAGTTGATCGTCACCGGCTTCGTGCGCCCCGAGGATGTGAGCCGCCAGAACGAAATCACCTATGACAAGATCGCGGGGGCGCGGATTTCTTATGGTGGGCGCGGGCAGATCACCGATGTGCAGCAGCCGCGTTACGGCCAGCAGATCGCCGATGTTCTTCTGCCGTTCTGAGGTGCCTTGATGCTTGGCAAACTTCTCCCGCTTCTCCTTGGTCTGATCGGCCTCGCCGGTGGTGGCGCGGCTGGCTATTTTCTGCGTCCCGCTCCGCCGCCCGCAGCCCCCCCGACGGCCCCCGCCGCTGCGGAGGCGGAGGCGGGCAAGTCTGCTGCCGCAACCGACTCGCATGGTGACCCGGTCGCCGTCGCTAATGGCGCCGGAGGCGAGGTCACCTCCGAATTCGTCAAGCTCAACAACCAGTTCATCGTGCCGCTGGTGACCGAGTCGCACATCTCCGGAATGGTTATCCTTTCGCTGAGCCTCGAGGTGAAGGCGGGCGAAACCGAAGCCGTTTATCGCGCCGAGCCGAAACTGCGTGATGCGTTCCTGCAGGTGCTGTTCGATCACGCGAATACCGGCGGGTTTCAGGGTCTGTTCACCGATTCTGCGAACATGTCGCGCTTGCGCCGGGCCCTGACCGAGACGGCCCGCAACATTCTGGGCCCGAGTGTTCTTGCGGTTCTGGTTTCTGATATCGTGCGTCAGGACAGTTGAGCGCAGGCCGCCCAGCGGCGCACCGCGAAAAACCAGAGCCTCCGCGCCTCAGCGGGGCATTTCGCGTTTCGGGCGACCGAGTTTCGTGACGACGTCATGTCGGCCGACCGCGCGTGCAGTCGCGTCATGCTGCTTCGCGATCGCGGGATTCAGCTCGTCACGCGCAGCGCGAAGCCGCGTTTCTTCCAGCGAGAGATACCGGAGATAAGCGAGCGTGTTTTGCCCGAATGTCGGGTCCAGCGCGAGCGTCGCCCGGCTCGACCGCTCTTCTGCTTGCAGGCTCGCAATGCGCAAATCGAGCGCGCGGGCCTGGGCGTTCAGCCGTGCGAGCGCGGCGAGTTCCGCCTCGCTTTGCATGCGCGTCAACCGGGTGAGTTTCGTTAGACGCGCGACCTGCAGTTTGCTCATTTGCGCCATGCCGCGCCTCTACCCGCCGCCTTGCGCATCTTCTCCGCGAAGCGGATCGCGGCCGCGACGGGTTTGTAATGCTCGGGACGGATTTCCTCTCCGATCTCGATTGCCGCGAAGAGCGCGCGCGCGGTCGGTGGATCCGAATGCAAGGGTACCGCGTTCTCCGCCGCGATTTCGCGTATCCGCGCCGCGATCGCATCGACCCCTTTCGAAAGGCAGACCGGGGCGCGACCCGAGGCGCGGTTCCATTTCAGCGCGACCGCATAGTGGGTCGGGTTGACGATCACGACGTCGGCCTTGGCGGTGTCGGGAACCGATTGCCGCATCGCAAGCTCCATCCCCTTCTGGCGCCGCTGCGCCTTGAGATGGGGGTCGCCGTCGGATTGCTTCATCTCGTCGGTCAGTTCCTTGCGCGTCATCCGGTTGCGCCGCAGGAATTCCACTCGTTGCCAGAGATAGTCGACGACGCCTATCGCTGCGGCGAGCGCGGTTACGATCATCAGGAACTCGGCGATCATACGAAACAACACGCCCGCGATCTGCACCGGTTCGAGATGCTGCGTCAGAAAGATCAGCTCCGCGCGCGCCCTGAGGTAGAGAAAGAGAGTCGTCGCGATCACGGCGAGTTTCGTCACGCTCTTGGCGAATTCGAACAATCCGCTGCGGCCGAATTTCTGCGCAGCATTTTTCAGCGGATTGATCCGGTTGAGCTTCGGTTGGATCTTGTCAGGCGCGACAACGACCGCGCGTTGCGCCCAATAGGCGACCAGCGCGGCGACCATCGGCACCACGAAAAACGGGGCGAGCGGCAGCAGGAGTTCTCCGATCACGCGCCCGCCCATGGCCGTCCCGCCACCGAAGAACTGCGCGGCCATCTCATCGGCGCGATCGAGCATTGCCATCGCGCCGCTGCCGAACCGCGTGAGGTTGAAGATGCCAAGGCCAAAGAGCGTCGCGAGAAAACTGCCGTAAACGGCAGCGACCGAAATATCGGAGGAGCGCACCAGATCGCCCTTGCGCCGCGCGGCCTCCAGCTTGTGCGGTGTCGGGTCGAATTCCTTCTCGCCGCCTTCGTCCTCGCTCATCGCACCGCTCCGAACGGGTTGGCGAGGAAGGCCATGACCGCCTCGCGCCAGATCGCGGTCGCGGTCGGAGCGCAAAGCGCGAGCAGGATCAGCCCGCCCCCTGTCAGCGCCGGAGCGCCGACGAAAGCCACCATGAGCTGCGGCATGGCACGGTTAATCGCGCCGAGCGCGACGTTGTAGATCAACCCGGTGACCGCGAAAGGGGCGGCAAGCGTGAAGGCCAGCGAAAACGCTTGCGCGATGCCCGAGACGCCCCAGCCGCGCAATGCCTCGGGGTTGGGCCACTCGCCGACGGGCAGAACGTCGTAGGTGCCGATCATGAACTCGATGAGCCGGACATGAAACCCGAGGCTCATAAGCACCGCGATTCCGGCGATCATCAGCAGGTTTCCGATCGCGGGTTGCGGCTCGCCGCTCATACCGCCAAGCAGTTGCGCGAGCGAGCTCGACTGTGCCGCCATCGTGCCCGCAATCTGCAAGGCGAATACGAAAGCGCGCAAGCCGAACCCAAGGAACAGGCCGATCGCGATTTCCGAGATCAGCCAGATCGGCGGGCTTGCCCCAAGATCGACAATGGCGAGCCTGGGGACGAGAGCCGGGATCATCACGAGCGTTATCGCGAGTGCGACGCCGGTCTTGATCCGCGCCGGCAGGCTGGTTTCGCCAAATCCCGGGGCCATTGCGACGATCCCGCCGACCCGAAGCAAGATGACGAAACCTATCAACAAGAGACTTTGCGTTTTCTGCAGAATCTCTGCGAGTTGATCTAGAAGCGGCGGGCTCATGCCGGAACCTGCCCGACCATCGCGGGCCGCGCCTCGAGGCCAATTTCCTCGTAGCTCAGAACCGGCGCGTTCAGACCTTTTGCGTTGATGACGGTGCGCAGAAACCGTCGCCTGCGTCCCGAAGAGACGAGCGCCGGGAACGTGCCCGCCTGTGCCGCGCCGGCAAGTTTTTCGGCGATATTCGCAGCGAGTTTGTTGAAGAGATCGGGCGGTAAAGCGACATCGCCGCTCGCGTCGCCGCCGATCGTGTATTTGCCGAACCGCTCCTCCCAATCGGGCGCCAGTTGAATCAGGGGGATCGTGCCGTCGTCGCGCCGCAGATCGGCGACGAGCTGGAAACCGAGACGCTGGCGAACGTGCTCGCAAATCTGCTCCGGGGTTTGCAGGTGGCGGGCCTCCGAGATCGCCTCGACGATCAAAAGAAGGTTTCGGATCGAGACCCGTTCATCGAGCAGCAAGCGCAGGACCGCTAGAAGCAGGTCGATCGGAACCTTGTCGGGTATCAACTCGTCGAGGACGCGCCGATTGGCCTGCGCGCGCGTCGGATCGGAGAGGTTCGCGACCTCGTCTAGCAGCCGCCGCAACGCCCGTAACGTCATCAAACGCGAGAAATTCGCCTTGATTACCTCGAGAAGGTGCGTCGCGAGCACCTCCGTCGGCCCGACCACCGTCGAGCCTGCGAGCGCCGCATCCTCCTGCTGATGAGCGGGCACCCAAAGGGCTGGGGCGTGGAAGACGGGTTCGCGCACCTCTTCCCCGTCGGGCAGGAAATCGCGATTGTCCGCGATCAGTGCCAGCACATGCTCCGGCATCAGCCGGTCGCGCGCCTGCTCCACCCCCTGAACGCGGATCCGGTAATGTCCAGGCGGCAAGGTCGCGTCGTCGGTCAACCGAATTTCCGGCAGGATCAGCCCGAAACTCGCCGCGACATGGTTGCGCATGTTCGAAATCCGCGCGTCGAGGCCTGTGGCGGGATCGAGCGCCATCTTCACCAGATCGGGGGCGAATTCGACATGGATGTCGTCGATGTCGAGCACGTCGCCCATGGACTTCTGTTTCGGCCCGGTTTCGGACGTGGGCATCTTCATCGCCTCGCGCCGGGCGCGCGCCCGCTCTGCGCGCCGCAGCATGAAGGCAGACCCGCCAAGGAGGACGGCTCCCGCGGTGAAGGGCACGAAAGGCAGCCCCGGCACGAGACCGAACAGCGCCATCAGGACCGCCACGGTGGTCAGCGCGGCCGGATATTTACCAAGCTGGCGAAACAATTCCAGATCGGCGGAGCCTTTCGCACCGCCACGCGAAAGCAGGATCGCCGCTGCGATCGAGATGATGACCGCGGGTATCTGGCTGACGAGGCCGTCGCCGACCGTGAGGATCGCATAGGTTTCGAGCGCGCGATCGAGCGGCATTCCATGCACCACCGTGCCGATGATCAGACCGACGACGAGGTTGAGCAACGTGATCAACAACCCTGCGACCGCGTCTCCTTTCACGAATTTGGACGCGCCATCGAGCGAGCCGAAAAAAGTGGTTTCCGCCTGTTCGCGTTCGCGCCGCTCCCGCGCTTCGGCGTGGTCGATCGCGCCCGCATTCATGTCGCTATCGATCGCAAGCTGCTTGCCCGGCATGGCGTCGAGCGCGAAACGCGCGCCGACTTCTGCCATGCGCCCGGCGCCTTTCGTGATCACGATAAAATTCACGATCAGGATCACGCAGAACACGACGAGCCCGATCAGGACCGAGCCGCTCATGATGAAATTCGCGAACCCCTCGATCACGCCACCTGCCGCGCCGGTGCCTGTATGGCCGTTGCCGATGATGAGTTTCGTCGAGGTAACGTTAAGCGAGAGCCGCAACATCAGCGTTGCGAGGAGAATCGTCGGAAAGGCGGAAAAATCGAGCGGTCGTTCGATGAACAAGGTGACAGTGAAGATCAGGATCGCGAGGGCGAAGGAGGTCGCCAGGCCGATGTCGAGAATCCAGGAGGGCACCGGCAGGATCATCATCGCGATGACCGCCATCAGTGCGAGCGCCAGCATGATGGTGGGTTGAAACGCACGGTGCACGAGCGGCGACGCCATCACATTCCTCGCGCTTTTTGCGCGGCTCGGATGAAGAGCGAGGCTCCCGGAGCACCGCCCACGCTTGGAGGCTCTGTTCCTTCCGAGCGAAGCAGGAGGGGATATTGGTTATCCCTGCTTTGCGCCGAAGGTTCGGTTCGTGCCAATATTATCTCCGGAATCTCAGGTGCCCCGGCGGTTGCCCGCGTGGCGGAGGTATTCACCACCTTTTCAGGTTCGACCTTGCCTGCGAGCTGGGCATGAAGACGCGCGAAGCGTGCAGAATAGCGCCTCGCATATTTCGGCGTGCGCGAATGATAGGCCCCGGCAGCCTTTGTCCAGTCCCCGGTTTCGGCATAGAGAGATTTCAGAAACCGCGCCGCATATCGTGCATTTGTCAGCGGGTCGAACATGTCTTCGATCGAAAAAAAATGCTGCCCATGCCATTTGAAGTTGATCTGGAAACAGCCGACATCGAAACTTCGCGCGCCGCGTTTGAATTCCTTGAATACGTAAGCCAGCGCCAAATCCCGGGAATCGAACCAGTGTCCCGCGCCCTCCATGTTCACGGTCCAGGGCCAGGGCTGGAAGCCACCTGCTCCCTTGCGACCCGTCTCATTCAACGAAATCGCCATGAGCACCGCGTAAGGCACATCGCTTTCGCGCGACGCTTGTTTCGCGGCGGCCTCGCATAGCTGGGGCTGTCCCGCCGCGGATAGCGGGGTGAGGGTAAGACATAAGATATAAAGTGCCCGCCGAAACCAAGGCATGGGATTTTCCCTTTGCAGTGCAATTCTTGCGACCCCAAACCTAGCGGGCAAAGCTTTAGAATCCGTTTCCGAAGATTTTGCCCGTCACTGCTGAACAGGGGGCAAAGCAAGGCGATCGAGCATTTTCGACAGCGTTTCGCGTTCTGCCTGGCTTTGCTCCAACAGGCTGCGGGCCCGCGTGAGCGGCCCGCCTTTCACCTCCTTCGTTTGTGAGGACGTCGCCCCGAAAGTTTCCAGAAAACGCTGTTCTACCGCATCTGGAGGGGCGTCCAGGCTTGACCAATCGCCCTTGTGCCAGGATTGCGCGCGGGCCCCTTCCGGATTGCCCGCGCGAAGGTAGGCGGCGCGCGCCTCGTCGTGGCGACCGAGTCGAGACAAGGCAGCGGCTCTGATCTGCTCGATCTGTTTACCCTCCAAATCCTTCAGATGCGCGACGGCGGCAGCTGGATCCAGTTCGAGGAGCGCGGCCCGCGCGAGCAGAGTTTTGTCCTGCACCGACAACGGATCGGCCTGTCCGAGAAGGCGCACGGCAACGGCAGGCATTCCCAGAGATATTGCACGTCCGGCCAGTTCTTGTCGCAGCCCGGAGGTCTGCGCGGCTTTCTCGGCTAGGGGCAATTGGTCATAAAGGGTTCGAAGGAAATCCCCGTCGCCGGCTTGCCCAACCAACCGCGAGAATATCGCTTCGAGCGTGCCCTTCGAATCCGCGATCTCGGTCGCATCTGAGTAAATCTCGAAGGCTTTGCCGAATTCGGAATTCGCGGCGTGGCCAATCGCGGCGATACGACGCAATTCCGGAGCCTCCGGCGCGTCGGCGAGTTCGAAAGCCAAGGCCTCTGCATTCGCGAGAGCTGCCGGGTCGACCGCTCCACCCGCGTCGATCTGGCTGTTTAGCCACAAGATCAACGCGCGCAGCCCTTGCGCCGAGTTCGTCTTCGAAAGCGCTTCAAGGCGCCCCGAAGCTTGCGGATCGCCTTCCACCACTTGGATTTCGGCTTCCATCGTGTCGAGCGCACGTCGATCCCCGGTCGTGATCCGGCTGACAGCCGGCTCGAGCGATCGTGCCACATCCGCCGCTCCGATCTGCGTGAGGCGGGCCACAAGGTTTGGCGCCAGAGACCGTCGCAAATCGGCTGGAAGCGCCTCGAAATGTCGGCGAAGCGCCGCGAAGGCAACATCGCGTTTTTCGGGAAGCGGGTCAGCTGCGAGGAAGGCCCAAAGCGCGACCGCGCCATTGCAATCGGTGAGCTGAGCAAGCGGCGAGGTGGCGGCGGTAGGATCGGCGTCGAGCACCGCTCCCACGAATAGCAGCGCATTTTTGCTCGGTCCATCCTTGCCCATATCGCGCAACAGCGCGCGGGCCTCCGTCCCGAAGCCGAAGGCGATGTAAAGCCGCGCCAATGCTGTCACCTTACGTGGATTGGGTGCGTCGAATTCGCCCAAGAGGCCTTTTCGCGCATCGCTGATCTGAGCGAAGGCCGGACGCTCGTCGACCCAGTTCGCGAGCTCGAAATATCGGTCGGGCGGGCACCCGGATACCTCGGAAGGCGCCTGAAGGCCTGTGGCAAGTTGGTCACGGTCGATCGCTGTAACCGAGTCGATCGCAAGATGCGGTGGAGGTGTCGGGCCCTGAGGCGCCTGCGGAATTTCAGCCGTTTCGGCGGCCCTGTCGCCTGTGGGTGGTGCAGCGTGTCGCCCTTGCGCGGGCTTTTCCACGGTCGGCGTCATCTGTGGCGTGACGAGCCCCTGCGATGCCGCGCGCGACATCTGGCGTAGAAGGCGCTCTTCAATGCCATCGAGCCGTGGATCGGGTTTCGGGGGGAGGGGCGGTTTGGGCGCGCCATCAGAGATATTCACCGGCGCGTTGGCAGGCTCCTCTTGTGCAGTCGTAGCTCGCCAGAACAGGTCGAGGTAGTCGTCTCCGATCCTCACGGGTTGAACGGTTTTCGGGCGGGGCCGAGAGGCTGGTGGGGGCTTCGTTGACGTGGTCTGCGATCGATCTTCACCCGTCGCAATTACCGGGGGGACGGTTTGACCTGGAGAAGAATCCTTGAGGTCGATGACAAACGCGCCGCTCTCGAGCGAGAAGGTTTCAGGCGCGACCCCGGGCGCGAGTTTCAGAAACAACCCGCCATCGGCTTGTGCCGCGAGCGCCTGCAATCTGTCACGGGGTATCAACTCGAAAACGTTCTGGGTCGCGAATTGCGGCTCGGGGGCGTCAGTATCTATCCGTATCCCCCCATCGACAGGCGTAATCGCCCGGCTCGCCGATGCCGGTAGATAGACGACAAGGCGGGAAAAGCCGTCATGCTCCCCCGATTTGACCGGAATCACCGTTGCATGTGCCGGCGCGAGGGGCAGCAGAAATAGAAGTGCGAACCAGAGCCTCATGCCGCCTCCGACTTCACCGACTTCAAGGCCTCCTCAAGGTCGGAGAAGCTGGGGCGAATATGGTGGGGCGTGTTCTGGCGACCGACCTCGATGCAGATATTGGTCGCGTGGTTGTGCAGGTTGGCGATCAACACCTCGCGGATAAGCTTGTAGAAGTGGCTGTCTTCGTCGGTCACCCCTTTCATCCGGCTCGCGAAAGGGGCGATGAATCCGTAGGCGATGAACACGCCGAGAAAGGTTCCGACAAGCGCGCCGCCGATCATCTTGCCGAGAATTTCCGGAGGCTGATCGATCGAGCCCATCGTCTTGATCACGCCGAGCACTGCCGCGACGATCCCGAGGGCGGGCATCGCGTCGGCCACCGACTGCATAGCGTGGCTCGAATGCATGGCATGGTGGTAATTTGCCTCGAGTTGCTTGTCGAGCACCTCTTCCACCTGCATGGGATCGTCGTAGTTCATCGAAGCCGATCGCATCGTGTCACATATGATGTCGACCGCCTCGTGATCGTGGAGGATTTTCGGATATTTTCCGAAGATCGAGGATTTTTCCGGATCTTCGATATGTTCTTCGATTGCGACGGGGTTCTGTCGGGCGAGCCGGATCAATTCGAACAGAAGACACAGAAGATCGCGATAGTCGTCGGGTTTCCATTTGGGGCCTTTGAAGACCTTCCCGACATCCTTCAGCGTATGCTTGATCGAGGCCAGGTCGTTCGAGAGTACAAAGGCGCCCACAGCTGCGCCGCCGATCATGATCATCTCGAAAGGCAGGGATTTGAGGATAATCCCCATCTTGCCGCCCGCCGCGACATAGCCGCCGAACACCATCACGAAGATGATCACGATCCCGATGACGCCGATCATGGAAAGCCCCTTCCGTTTCTCTCGGGCGACTTTGGATGATTCGGTTTAAGAAAGGCCCAAGAGCCTTAAACGCTCGCTCAGTTGCGCGGTGCGCCCGCGTTGCGGCCTGCCATCAGCACGCTGATCGCGTAGGCCGTTTTGGGTTCGAGACTCTCCATGACCGCAGCAGCGACGGCGGGGCGCATGCGCGCGAGGAAACCGGCGGCGAAATTCGGGTCCATTTCGGCGAAAAGCGGCGCGGCCTGTTTCGGCTTCATGTTCTCGTACAGCGCAACGAGCTTTCCGACATCCTTGTCGGCACCCTCTTCCGCCACGGCGACGGTCTTGGACAGCGCCTCTTCCGCCGCGACGAGATCGTTCAGTCGCTTTTCCAAGCGGGTTTCGGCAAGGGCGAGCGCATTGCGGCGGTCAGTAAGCAGTCCTTCCTGTTCGACCAGTTTCGCTTCCCGCGCCTTGAGATCGGCGAGCATCGCCGTGAACCCGGCGTCGTCGATACAACCGTCCTGCGGTTTTGTCGCCTTTGTCTCGTGCACTGGTTCCGCGGTATCGCGCGCCCAAGCTCCGCTCTGTGCAAGCTGCATGCCGCCGGAGAGGACAAAAAGCGCAGCGATGATCCAGAGGGCACCGCGGCCCGGGCGGGGCCTGCGCCTACCGGGTTTGCGTTCGGCTGCGCGGTTCATTGCGCGGCCTCGATATCCGTTTCGCGTTGCCGCCGGCGCAGCACGCGGCGGCGTGGTTCACCGTCTTCGGGAAGATCATGCAGGGAGGCCAGAAGCAGCTCGAGCTTCTCCGCCCCCGCCTCCGCGCGTTCGGTCAGCGCGCGCAATTGTCGCTCGGATGTGCCCGCGGTGGCCTGCGCCCGTTCAAGCGCGCGAGTCATGTCGTCGACCTGCGCGGACAGCACGGCGATGGCCCCGCCCATCCCGGTTTCGAGTTGGTTGAAACGCTTGAGCCTGCGCGCGAGCACGAAGCAATAGGTCGCCGCCGCCAAGGCTGCGAGCCCGGATGTGATTTCGGCAAGGAATTGCATCAGCCTCTCCCTCAGTTCAGCACGAATTCGATGACGAGAAGGTCGCGCACGCGCCCGTCTCCGGTGACCAGTTGAATCCGTCGCAACATCTGCGCGCGCAGGCGCATCATCGCGCTCGGGTCTTCCAGAAGGCTGACGTCGACGGCGCGCAAATACCCATTCAGCACGTCCATCACGCGCGGCTTCAACAGCTCTACGTCATGTTCATAGGCGCTCGGCACTTCGAGTTGCGCCGCGAAGCGCAGATGGCGCGCGGAGGCGCCGCTCAGCGTAATTGCGAGCGGGTCGAGTGCGACATAGGCGATGTCGGGAAGTGCCTCCGGTGTATGCGCCTCCGGCGCAGCGGCGGCATGCGTGGCCTCTGGAGGCGCGAGAACCAGCCCCGAATAGACCGCGTAGAACCCACCGCTCCCCAGCATAAGCATGAGGACGAGGCCGATCAGGAGCATCAGCTTGGTCTTCTTCTTCGGCGGCTCATCCGCCTCGGCAGTTGCTTCCGTCATGGGGGCCTCGCTGTGTCGGGTCGAGGCTTGGAATAGCCGAGTCGGACTAACCGATTGTTAATCGCAATGAAGGAAGGTGCCCGTGACGCCGGGCAGAACGCCCGCTCTCTGGAGGTTCGTCTTGCAGCAACTCATCGACACTTGGGCTGGCCTGGATATGCGCCGGAAACTCGCCGCGGTTTTCGGTGTGATTGCGATGGTCGCCACGGTCTTCTCAATCGGATCGATCGCGTCGAAGCCGACGCTGGCCTTGCTTTACGCGGGCCTCGGCAGCGCGGAGGCGGGCGAGGTGATCTCCGCGCTCGAACAGCGCGGGGTGGCCTACGAGGTGCGTGGCGATTCGATCTTTGTCGCCGCGCCGAAGCGGGACGAATTGCGCATGACTCTCGCCTCGCAAGGTCTGCCCGCGACCGGTGGCGCGGGCTATGAGCTGCTCGATTCGCTCTCGGGCTTCGGCACGACCTCGCAGATGTTTGACGCCGCCTATTGGCGCGCGAAAGAAGGGGAATTGGCGCGAACCATCGCTGCGGTGCCGTCTATTCGGTCGGCGCGCGTGCATATCGCGCATCCGACGAATGCGCCTTTTCGCGGAACGCTTGAGCCGACGGCCTCTGTGACGATCACGCCGGCTCTTGCGGGGCTGAGCGCTGCGCAGGCGAAGGCCGTTCGCTATCTCGTGGCCTCGGCGGTAACCGGCATGACGCCCGAAGATGTCTCGGTAATCGACTCGGCGCGTGGGCTCATTCCCTTCAGCGACAATCCCGCGCTGCCCGGCGGCGGGGAGACTCGCGCTCTGGCGCTGAAGCGGAACGTCGAACGGCTGCTGGAGGCGCGCGTCGGTCCCGGGAATGCCGTGGTCGAGGTGGCGCTCGACACCGTGACAGAGCGCGAGGCGATCACCGAGCGTCGCTTCGACCCGCAGGGCCGGGTGGCGATCGCGACCGACACGTCCGAAACCTCGAAAACCTCCGATTCGACGACACCCCCGGCGACGACCGTGGCCTCCAACCTGCCCGACAACGGGACTGGCGCGACCGGCAAGTCGCAAAGCCGTACGAGCGAGACGCGCGCGCGCACCAACTTCGAAGTATCTGAGACGCGTCGTGAATTGCTTCGCAAGCCCGGCGCTCTCAAGCGGCTTAGCGTCGCGGTGCTGGTCGATGGGGTGCGCGGCACCAATCCCGACGGGACACCTAGCTGGACGCCGCGCAGCGATGCCGAACTGGCCGATCTGCGCGAGCTCGTGGCCTCCGCGGTGGGATTCGACGAGGCGCGGGGCGACGTGATCACGCTGCGCTCCATGCAGTTCGAGGCGCTGCCGGAAGCGGGGACCCTCGCTGGCGCCGGATTCATCGACAGCATGGCCCTCGATCTGACGCAGATCATCCAGATCGCGGTGCTCGCAATCGTTGCGCTGGTGCTCGGCCTCTTCGTCGCGCGCCCGATCCTGCTGCAGAAAAACCGAGAAGGAGCCGCGGAACTGCCGGCGCCAAATGCCACGTCAGAGGAGAACTCCCGGTCTTCAACGACGCTCACCGGTGAAATCGACGATGGGGAGATGCCCGATATGAACATGCAGCTGGTGTCCGACTTCGACCTCGGGGATCTACCGATGGCGCGACAGACGGATTTCGATCTCGACCGCCCTGCCGATCCGGTTGACCGCCTCAAGAAGATGATCGAGGAGCGTCAGGCCGAAACCGTCGAAATCCTGCGTAGCTGGATGGAAGAACCGTCGGAGAAAGCGTGATGGGCCAAAAGCTGAAACTCGAATCCTTTGAGCCGAAGGCGAGCGAGGCGGGTGAAATCGCGCTCGACCCGGCCGAGTTGGAAGAGACCAAGCTGGCTGCGTTCGAGACCGGTTACCAGGCAGGCTGGGACGATGCGGTCGCCGCGCAAAACGCCGAAACCGCGCGACTTCACGGCGATCTCGGGCGCAACCTGCAGGCGCTGGGCTTCACCTATAACGAGGCGCGCCAGCACATGCTCGGTGCGCTCGAGCCGCTTCTGCTCGAGATCTGCGGAAAACTGTTGCCCGAGTTCGCGCGTGCGTCGCTTGGCGCCGTCGTGGCCGAGCAATTGATGCCGATTGCCGGGGATCTCTGCGCGAGGCCGATCACGGTGGTCGGCAATCCGACCGCATTGCCGCAGATCCAAGAGGCGCTGGCGCCGCGCGCAGACTTGCCGCTCGCATTCGTCGCGGAGCCCAGCCTTGGCGAAGGGCAGGTCTATCTGCGCTTCGCCGATACCGAGACCCGCGTCGATCTCGACGCCGTCATCGCCGCCATTTCGCGCGCGGTCACGACCTATTTCACCGCCACCGCGAAGGACAAGCCCGATGAATGAGACCGCGCCGAATGCCTCGACCGCCAATCCCTTCACGCAGGTGCCGATCGAGATCACCATCTCGGTCGGCAAGGCCCGCCCGCTGGTGCGCGATTTGCTGCGCCTGAAGCGCGATGCGGTGCTGTCCCTCGACCGGAAAGTGGACGACCCGGTTGAACTCTACGTGGGAGACAAGCTGATCGCGCGCGGCGAACTGACCGAGATTGACGGCAGCGACGGGCAGCTTGCGGTACGGCTCACCGAGGTGGCCGATCTGCAAAACGGCCTGTGACATGCCTCGCCGCCTACCCTTTGCCGTTCCCGACGTCCGCCTCGCGCGCTCTCCCGCGCCAAGGTTTGTCCTGCTGGCAGCCTTAACCTTAATCCTCGCGGCCCTGCCGGCGCAGGCCCAGGACATCACGCTTTCTGTCGGGGAGGGCGACAGCCTCGCCGGGCGCTCGCTGCTGATCATCGCGGCAATCACACTTCTCAGCCTCGCGCCGGGGCTCGCGATCATGGTGACTGCGTTCCCGTTCATCGTCACGGTGCTGTCGATTCTGCGCCAAGCCCTCGGGCTTCAGCAGTCGCCGCCAAACATGTTGATCATCAGCCTCGCGCTATTCCTGACATGGTTCATCATGGAGCCTGTCTTCTTTGAGAGTTGGCGCGTCGCGGGCCAGCCCCTGGTCGAAGGCGCGATCGACTGGCAGGAGGCGTTTACGAAGGGGATAGAGCCTTTCCGCATCTTCATGGCAGGGCGCACGAATCCCGACACCTTCGCGGCCTTGGCCGATCTGCGCAACGGCACCGCCGCGACGGGAGCCCCGACAAGCCTCGATGCCGCGCCGCTCTCGACCCTCGTGCCCGCCTTCATGCTGTCCGAGGTCACGCGCGCCTTCCAGATCGGCTTCCTCGTCTACCTGCCGTTTCTGATCATCGACCTCGTCGTCTCGGCGGTGCTGATGTCGATGGGGATGATGATGGTGCCGCCTGCGGTCGTGGCGCTTCCGTTCAAGCTCGCCTTTTTCGTGGTGGCCGACGGCTGGGTGCTGCTCTCGGGGGCCTTGGTGCGCAGTTATTTCTGACGCCGAGGGCGGCTCACGTAACCGCAGACCCCAAAACGCAAAAACCCGGGCCGAAGCCCGGGTTTCTGAGGGTGATGGTGAGCCGTGCAGGATTCGAACCTGCGACCCACTGATTAAAAGTCAGTTGCTCTACCAACTGAGCTAACGGCCCATCACAGGGCGCGTCTCTACAAACCCCCGCCGGGGGGGTCAAGGCATAAAATTCACAAAAATTGCACATCTGGAAAAAACCTTGGCGCGGGCGTATATCGCGCGCCATGAATACAAAGCGCATACAGAGCGGACTGCCCTTCATGAAGATGCATGGGCTCGGCAATGACTTCGTCGTGATCGACGCCCGCGCGGGCGTCGATCCGGTCACGCCTTCGCTCGCGCGTGCGCTCGGTGATCGGCATCGCGGCGTGGGATTCGACCAGCTCGCGGTGATCCGCCCCGCCCAAGGGGCTGATTTCACGCTCGATTTCTGGAACAACGATGGCACGCGGGCGGGTGCATGTGGGAATGCGACCCGCTGCGTGAGCGATTACATGATGCGCCAGCTTGGTCGGGCCGATGTCACGCTGCTCACCGAACGCGGGCAACTCAGCGCGGTGCGGCGCGAGGACGGGATGGTCTCGGTCAATATGGGCGCGCCGATTCTCGAAGCGGCGCAAATTCCGATTCTGCCCGGCATCGATCCCGCGCATCTGCCGCTGGGCGGCGACCCGATCGCGGTCGGCATGGGCAACCCGCATTGCGTCTTCTTCGTGGACGATGCCGAGGCGGTCGAAGTGGATCGCCAGGGCCCGGTGATCGAGCATGATCCCCTGTTCCCCGAGCGCACCAATGTCGAATTTGCCAGCGTGATCGGCCTCGACCATCTGCGGATGCGCGTCTGGGAGCGCGGCACCGGCATCACGCTGGCCTGCGGCTCGGGCACCTGCGCCACCGCCGTCGCCGCGCATCTGCGTGGCCTCACCGGCAAGCGTGTCCTCGTCGATGTCGATGGCGGCCAGCTGGAGATCGACTGGCGCGACGATGGCGTCTGGATGACCGGCCCCACCGCGCATGTGTTCGATGCGACCCTCACCCAAGATTTTCTGGACGCGATATGAAACCGCCCGTTTTCTCGACTCTCGGCTGCCGTCTCAACGCCTATGAGACGGAGGCGATGAAGGAATTGGCTGCAGGCGCCGGGCTCGAAGGAGCCGTGGTCGTCAATACCTGTGCCGTGACCGCCGAGGCCGTGCGCAAGGCCAAGCAGGAAATCCGCCGTCTCGCGCGCGAGAATCCGGACGTGCCGGTGATCGTGACCGGCTGCGCTGCGCAGACCGAGCCCGACACCTTCGCCGTGATGCCCGAGGTCACCAAGATCATCGGCAATCACGAGAAAATGCAGGCCGACACCTGGGCGCAGCTCGCCCCGCAAGGCCCCGATTTCATCGGCGAGACCGAGCGGGTGATGGTCGACGACATCATGTCGGTGAAGGAGACCGCCGGTCACCTGATCGATGGGTTCGGCCGCCATCGCGCTTATGTGCAGGTGCAAAACGGCTGCGATCACCGCTGCACCTTCTGCATCATCCCCTTCGGACGCGGCAATTCGCGCTCCGTCCCGGCGGGCGTCGTGGTCGAGCAGATCAAGCGCCTCGTGGATCGCGGCTTCAACGAGGTCGTCCTCACCGGGGTCGATCTGACTTCCTGGGGCGCGGACCTGCCGGGCGAGCCGCGTCTGGGCGATCTGGTTATGCGAATCCTGCGCCTCGTGCCGGACCTGCCGCGCCTGCGCATCTCCTCCATCGACTCGATCGAGGCGGATGAGAACCTGATGCTGGCGATCGCGAGTGAGCCGCGTCTGATGCCGCATCTGCATCTCAGCCTTCAGGCGGGCGACGACATGATCCTCAAGCGGATGAAGCGCCGCCACCTGCGCGACGACGCCATCGCCTTTACCGAGGAAGCGCGCAAGCTGCGCCCCGGGATCGTCTTCGGCGCGGACATCATCGCGGGTTTCCCGACCGAGACCGAGGAGATGTTCGAAAACTCCCTGCGGCTCGTCGACGATTGCGGGCTGACCTTCCTGCATGTCTTCCCCTATTCCGCGCGCAAGGGCACGCCCGCCGCGCGGATGCCTGCCGTGAAAGGCCCCATCGTCAAGGAGCGCGCGGCCCGGCTGCGCGCGAAGGGCGAGGCCGCGCTGGCCGCCCATCTCGACGCGCAGGTCGGCACCGAACAGCGCGTGCTGACCGAGACCCCGCGCGTCGCGCGCACCGAAGGCTTTGCCGAGGTGACGTTCGAGGCGGACCAGCCCGAAGGCACGCTGATGAGCGTGCGCATCACTGGCCATGACGGGGCGCGGTTGCTGGCGGGCTGAAGGGGGCTTTCGTTTTTCGCAGCGTGAGCTAGCTTGTGGCCCATGCTGCGGATCAACGATCAGATAACCATCGAGGATTGGGAAATCACCGAAACCTTCACCCGGGCGCAAGGTCCAGGGGGGCAGAATGTGAACAAGGTTTCGACCGCGGTGGAGCTGCGCTTCGAGGCCGAACGCTCGCCGCACCTGCCGCAACCGGTGAAGAACCGCTTGCGCCGGATCGCGGGGCGCAGATGGACCAGCGACGGGGCGCTTTTGCTGCTGGTGCAGGACACGCGCAGTCAGGCGCGCAACCGCGAGATCGCGCGCGACCGCCTCGCCGAGATGATCCGAAAGGCCTGCGAAAAGCCCAAGAAACGCATCCCGACCCGGCCCACGCTCGGCTCGAAGAAGCGGCGTCTGAAGGCGAAGGCGATTCACGGCGAGAAGAAAGCGCTGCGCGGGAAGGTCTCGGATGGGGAGTGATCTGCTGGACCGGCGCGAACGGCTTTTAGGGCCGAACGTGCCGACCTTCTACGACCGCCCGGTGGAGATCGTGCGGGGAGAGGGCGCTTCGCTTTTCGACGCCGACGGCCAGCGCTACCTCGACGCCTATAACAACGTCGCCCATTGCGGCCATTGCCATCCGCGCATCGTGAAGGCGATCTGCGAACAGGCCGCGACGCTCAACACCCACACGCGCTATCTGCATGAGGGCATTCTGGATTATGCCGAGGCGTTGCTGGGCAAGTTCGGCTTTGACGGCCAGCTTCTCATGACCTGCACCGGGTCCGAGGCCAATGACGTCGCTTTGCGCATGGCGCAGGCGGTGACCGGCAAGCGCGGCTTCATCGCGACCGACAACACCTATCACGGCAACACCACCGCCGTGGCGCATCTGTCGACGCGTCGCCCGCCGATCGGAGGCTGGCCGGACCATATCCGCCGGGTGCCGGCGCCCGACAGTCTTACCCCCTTGGGCGAATCGCTTGAGGCGCAGTCCGAAGCCTTTGCGGCCAACGTCGCGCAGGCGATTGCCGAGCTGGAAGAGAGCGGCCACGGCTTCGCGGGGCTCATGCTCTGCCCGATCTTCGCCAATGAGGGGATGCCCGGCATCGCGCCCGGTTTCCTAGACCCGACCGTCGAGGCGATCCGCCGCGCGGGCGGGCTGATCCTGTGTGACGAGGTGCAGCCGGGTTTCGGCCGGATCGGCTCGCATTTCTGGGGGCACGAATGGCTGGGCGTCACGCCTGACGTGGTCACGATGGGCAAGCCGATGGGCAATGGGCACCCGGTCGCGGGCCTTGTTGCGACGCCCGAGGTGATGGGCGCCTTCCGCGAGGCTTTCGGCTATTTCAATACGTTCGGCGGGAATCCCGTTTCGGTCGCAGCCGCAATGGAGACGTTGCGGGTGATCGAGGACGAAGGCTTGCAGGAGCACGCGGCACAGGTCGGCGACTACCTTCTGCAAGGGCTGCGCGACCTGTCCCATCCGCTGATCGCCGACACGCGGGGCCTTGGCCTGTTCCTCGGGATCGAACTGGCGCAGGACGGCAAGCCCGCCAGCGAAGCCGCGGGCCGGATCGTCGAGGCGATGCGCGAGCGCCATGTCTTGATGGGCCGCGTGGGCCGGGCACAACACATTATCAAGATCCGCCCGCCGATGGTCTTCAATCGCAGCGATGCCGATGAAATGCTTGAGAAACTTTCGCAGAGTTTCGAGGAGCTTCCTGCATGATCTCGGACGAGACCGCACAGGCGATGGCGGAGTCTGCCCTCGCTTCATGGGGAGGTGCGCCCGAGCCGCCGCGACTGGTGAAGAACCGCGAGAATATCGTCTTCGAGGCGTATCTGAAGGATGGTCGCCATGTCGCGTTGCGTTTGCACCGGCCCGGTTATCAGGGCCGCGAAGGGGTCGAGGCCGAGTTGCGCTGGTGCGAAAGCCTCGCCGATCAGGGGATGCCGGTGCCGCGCCCGGTGCGCACGAGCGAGGGCGCTCTGACAGGGCTCGTGGAGGACCGCGTCACCTCTTGCGTGGGTTGGCTGGACGGGACGCCGATCGGCGCGGGCGATCAGCCCCTCGCCGGGACGCCAGAAGCAGTGCGCGCCGAGGCCCAGGCGCTGGGTCGCCTCATCGCGCAGCTTCACATCAGCAGCGATGCCGCCCCGCCCGACGGGTTCGACCGGAACCCGTGGGATGGCGAGGGGTTTCTGGGGGAGCGTCCGCTTTGGGGTCGTTTCTGGGAACATCCTCAGCTTTCGGAAGTTGAGGCCACAACGCTGTCCTCGGGCCGCGACCTTGCGCGTGTGCTTTTGGCACAGGCACAGGACTATGGTCCGATCCACGCCGATTGCCTGCGTGAGAACGTGTTGTCGACGCCGGACGGGCTCGCCCTGATCGACTTCGACGATTGCGGGCCGGGCTACCGGCTCTACGACCTCGCGACAGCGCTGGTGCAGGGCTGGGGCGACCCGCTTTGGGGCGAACAGGCGGCAGGGCTCGTCGAGGGCTATCGCAGCCTGCGACCGCTTCCGCCCGATCAGGAGGCACTCCTGCCGCTTTTCGTGGCGCTGAGGGCCTTCGCCTCCGCTGGCTGGATTGTGACCCGGGCCCTGCCTTCCGATCCGCGCCAAAAACTATATGTAGAACGTGCGCTTGATCTCGCACAGCATTTGGAGAACCGTACGCCGCCATGGGAGACCAGTCGATGAAATGGGCGAAATCCGTCGCCAAGGGCCTGCTGGGCTATCGTCCCGCCTCTTTGCAGGTGGGCGCGCTCTGTCTGCGCATCCGTGACGGAAAGACCCAGGTTCTGCTGATCACCTCCCGCGATACCGGGCGCTGGGTCATCCCCAAAGGCTGGCCGATGCGGGGACGCTCGCTGTCCGGCGCAGCCAAGCAGGAGGCGTGGGAAGAGGCCGGAGTCGTCGGCAAGATCGACAAGGAGCCCGCCGGCGCATTCCGTTATGACAAGATCCTCGATAGCGGCTTGGCGACGCCCACCGATGTCGTCGTCTTCCCGCTGCGGGTGGAGACCCTGATGAAGTCCTATCCCGAAGAACATCAGCGCAAGCGCAAATGGTTCGCGCCGAAGGAGGCCGCGAAGCTTGTGGCGGAAGAGGGGCTGCAAAAAATTCTGCGCAAGCTCTGAGCGCCGAAACGGGCCTGACGCCTTGTCACAGCGGGTCAAACCCGTTACCCCGCGCGGGTTCTGACAATTAGATGACAGGTTCGTGACGGTGGCCAATCAAGACAACGAGTCCCGCGTCAATCAGTGGAAAACGCTCGACAAGGATCTCAAGCGGATCGGTCGTGTCGAAAGCGCCGCGCAATTCGTGGCGCGCGGCATGGTTGCGCCGGGAGTCGCGCTGGCCTTCATCGTGCTCGCCGGACTGGTGGCGGCCGTGCTGGTGGGAGGTCAGCCTGGCCAGCTGGTGGTGATCTTCGCTGCCGCGATCGGGGCCTATATGGCGCTCAACATCGGCGCCAATGACGTGGCCAACAACATGGGCCCCGCCGTGGGCTCACGCGCGATGACGCTGATCGGGGCGCTGATCGTCGCCGCCATCTTCGAAAGCTTGGGCGCGCTCGTCGCGGGCGGCGATGTCGTCAAGACCGTCGCGAAAGGCATCATCGAACCCACCGCCTTGCCCGATTCCGGGCATTTCGTCTGGGCGATGATGGCGGCGCTTCTGGCGGCGGCCTTGTGGCTGAACCTCGCGACATGGCTGGGCGCGCCGGTCTCGACCACGCACTCCATCGTCGGCGGCGTCGTCGGCGCGGGCATCGTGGCCGCGGGCTTCGGCGCGGTCGACTGGGCATCGATGGGGATGATCGCGGCAAGCTGGGTGATCTCGCCGATCCTCGGCGGGGTGATCGCGGCGGCCTTCCTCGCGCTTATCAAGTCCAAGGTGATCTATGTCGACGACAAGATCGCGGCCGCCCGGCGATGGGTGCCGATCCTGATCGGGATCATGGCGGGGGCCTTCGCTGCCTATCTCGCGCTCAAGGGCCTGAAGCACCTGTTCAAGATCACGATCGTCGAGGCCGTTCTGATCGGGCTCGTCGTCGGTCTTGTGGGCTGGCTGATCACGATCCCGATGATCCGCCGCCAATCCGAGGGGATGGAGAATCGCAAGAAGTCCCTCAAGACGCTGTTCGGCCTGCCGCTCGTCGTCTCTGCTGCGCTGCTGAGCTTCGCCCATGGTGCGAATGACGTCGCCAATGCGGTGGGTCCGCTCGCCGCCATCGTGCACACGGTGGAGCAGGGCGATATCGCGGCGCAGGTCGACATCCCGTTCTGGGTGATGGCCGTGGGTGCGCTTGGCATCTCTTTCGGTCTGTTGCTGTTCGGGCCCAAGCTGATCCGCCTCGTCGGCAACGAGATCACCAAGCTCAACCCGATGCGCGCCTATTGCGTGGCGCTCTCGGCGGCAATCACGGTGATCGTGGCCTCTTGGCTGGGTCTGCCGGTCTCCTCGACGCATATCGCGGTCGGCGGCATCTTCGGCGTGGGTTTCTACCGCGAGTGGCACGCCGAGAAACGCGCGCGTGAGCTGGGCACCCGCAAGGGCAAACCCGTCCCGCCGGAAGAGCGCAAACGCCGCCTACTGGTGCGCCGCTCGCATATGATGACGGTTGCCACGGCGTGGATCGTGACCGTCCCGGCCTCGGCCGCGCTCTCGGCGGTGTTCTACCTGATCCTCAACGCGATGACCTGATCGCTCAGACCATGACCTTCATCGCCTGCTGCTGGCCGACGTCGAAGACGCGCTTGTAGCGGGCGATTTCCGCCTCCGGCCCCATCGCCTTTTCGGGATTGTCCGACAATTTCACCGTCGGACGCCCATCGGCCTCGACCGCTTTGCAGACAAGGCTGAACGGCGCAAGCGCGTCATGCGGCACCAGCCCGCGGAAGTCGTTCGTCAGCAGCGTACCCCAGCCGAAACTGACCTTCACGCGCCCGGCGAACTGCGCGTGCAACTCGCGAATCTTGTCGACGGTCAGCCCGTCCGAGAAGATCACCAGCTTTTGGCGCGGATCCTCGCCGCGTGCCTTCCACCAGTCGATCGCGATATCCGCGCCGGTCGCCGGATCGCCCGAATCGATGCGAATACCGGTCCAGCCCGCCAGCCAATCCGGTGCGTGATCGAGGAAACCCTTCGTGCCGTAGGTGTCGGGCAGGATGATACGCAGGTTGCCGTCATGCTCCTCGTGCCAATCGGCGAGCACCTTGTAGGGCGCCTTTGCCAGCTCCGCATCGCTATTGGTCAGCGCCGCATAGACCATCGGCATCTCATGCGCGTTGGTGCCCACGGCCTCGATGTCGCGCCGCATCGCGATCAGGCAGTTCGAGGTCCCGGTGAACGCGCCCCCTTCGGAGATGTCGCCCAAGCCTTCGAGCATCGCCTGCACGCACCAGTCCTGCCACAGGAAGCTGTGCCGCCGCCGTGTGCCGAAATCCGCGATCCGCAGGTGATCCAACTCGCGCAGCGCCTCGATCTTCTCCCAGACCTTCGTCATCGCGCGGGCATAAAGCACCTGCAACTCGAACCGCCCCATCGTGTTCAGCACTGCCCGGCCGCGCAGCTCCATCAGGATCGCGAGCGCCGGAATCTCCCAGAGCATGACCTCGTGCCACTTGCCCTCGAAGGTCAGCTCATATTGCCCGTCGCGCTTTTCCAGATGGTAGGGCGGCAGTTGATAGCCCTCGAACCATTCCATGAAATCCGAGCGGAACATCTGCCGCTTGCCGTAGAACGTGTTGCCGCGCAGCCAGGTGCTCTCCCCGCGCGACAATTTCAACGAGCGTGCATAATCGAGCTGCTCGCGCAGTTCCGCCTCGTCGATCAACTCCGCCAGCCGGATCGACTTGCTGCGATTGATCAGGCTGAACTTGACCCGCGTCTCCGGCTTGTTGCGAAAAATCGACTGACACATCAATAGCTTGTAGAAATCTGTGTCGATCAGGGACCGCACGATCGGGTCGATCTTCCACTTGTGGTTATAGACGCGGCTCGCGATGTCGACCATGGATCAGGCCTCCAGCTTTACACCGGCAGAGCGCATCTCGCTATGCGCCTCCTGCAGCGAGCCGTCGAGGTCGATCGCCCGGCAGGCGCCTTCGATCACGGTCGCGCGGAAGCCCAGCTTCGCCGCATCCAGCGCCGACCACGCGACGCAGAAATCGGTGGCGAGCCCCACGAAGGTCAGATCCTCGACGCCCCGGTCGCGCAGATAGCCTGCAAGCCCGGTCGGCGTCTTGTGGTCGTTCTCGAAGAAAGCCGAATAGCTGTCGACGCCGCGCCGGAATCCCTTGCGGATGATCAGCTGCGCCCGGTCCACGGCGAGATCGGGGTGGAACTCCGCCCCTTTGCTGCCTTGGACGCAATGGTCCGGCCAGAGGGTCTGCAGCCCATACTCCATGTGGATCTGCGTGAAGGGCGCGCCGCCTTCGTGCTGGCTCGCGAAAGAGGAGTGATCCGCCGGGTGCCAATCCTGCGTCAGCACCACGGTGTCGAACTCGGTCATCAGCGTGTTCACGCGCGGAAGGATCTCGTCGCCCCCCGCTACCGCCAGCGCGCCGCCGGGGCAGAAACCGTTTTGCACGTCGATCACGATCAGGGCTTTGGTCATTTTGTCTCTCCCGCGGGTCTCTCCATGGGTAGGGCGCGGGCCCCACATGGTCAACGGCTCTTGCCTAATGCCCCTGCACGGCGCTAATGCGGGGCCCATGTTCACCGTTGCCGCCCTTTACCATTTTACCCGGTTCGAGTCCCCCGAGGCCTTGAAGGCCCCGCTGGCGAAGCTTGCCTGCGCGCAAGGTGTGAAAGGCTCGCTCCTGCTCGCGCGCGAAGGGATCAACGGCACGATCGCCGGGACTCGTGAAGGGATCGATGCGGTGCTGGCGCATATCCGCGGCTTGCCGGGCTGCGCCGATCTGGAGTGGAAGGAAAGCGCGGCGGCCGAGATGCCTTTCGGCAAGATGAAGGTGCGGCTCAAGCGCGAGATCGTCACGATGGGCGAGCCCGATATCGATCCCAAAGCCCGCGTCGGCCATTACGTCGAGCCGCAGGACTGGAACGCGCTGATCTCCTCGCCCGACACGGTGGTGATCGATACGCGCAACGATTACGAGATCGAGATCGGCACTTTCGAGGGTGCCATCGATCCCGGCACGAAGAGCTTCCGCGAATTTCCGCAATGGTGGCGCGACAATGCGCATCGCTTCCATAACAAGCGCGTCGCGATGTTCTGCACCGGCGGTATCCGCTGCGAGAAATCGACGAATTTCCTGCTCTCGGAAGGGGTGCCCGAGGTCTATCACCTCAAGGGCGGCATCCTGAAATATCTCGAAGACATGCCCGAAGACGGCTCGCTCTGGCAGGGCGACTGCTTCGTCTTCGATCAGCGCGTGAGCCTGCGCCACGGCCTCAAGCAAGGCGATTACGACAGCTGTCACGCCTGTCGCCGTCCGGTTTCCGCGGAAGACAAACGCCACCCCGATTACGAGGAAGGCGTCTCCTGTCACCGCTGCATCGGCGAGTATTCCGATGCCGATCGCGACCGCTTCCGCGAGCGCGAACGTCAGATGCGCCTCGCCGCCGAGCGGGGCGAAGCGCATCTCGGACGCGATTAATTATCCGCGCAGACCTGCGTCAGATCGTTGCAGCCTTGCGTGACGGTCGGAGCGCCGGTGGTCGGGAAGTCCAGACGCGGCAGCGAGAAATCCCCGACGCCAGCCGACGCGGCAGTCGCGCCAAACACGGACAGAACAAGGGCGTAAGCGAGACGTTTCATAGCGGTTCTCCATAACTGAACTACTTGGTTCGGAATGCAATATGAACCGTTCGGTTCGGAAATCAAGACCTAATGAACTGAATGGTTCAAAATACTGCCTTGCACTGGAGGCAAAGCCGCCTATTTTAGAACCGTTCTAAAAAAGAGGGCCTCCCATGCTTCCCGGTTTCGCGTCACGCCGCCGTTTCGACGATCTCTCCGAACAGGAAGTGCTTGCGCTCGCGATTTCCTCCGAGGAGGACGACGCGCGCATCTATCGCCAATATGCCGAGCATCTGCGCGATGAGTTTCCGGGCTCCGCGAAGATTTTCGACGAGATGGCGAAAGAGGAAGACGAGCATCGCCGCCTCTTGATCGCCCGGCACACGGAGCGTTTCGGCGAGGTAATCCCGCTGATCCGTCGCGAGCATGTCGCGGGCTTCTACAACCGCAAACCGATCTGGCTGACGAAGAACCTATCACTCGATACGATCCGCGGCGAGGCCGAGGCGATGGAGCGCGAGGCGGGCAAGTTCTATACGCTCGCCGCCCAGCGTAGCTCTGATGCCAGCACGCGCGAGTTGCTGGGCGATCTCGCCGCAGCCGAACTCGGCCACGAGAAGAAGGCCGAAGAGCTGACCGGCACGCATCTGCCCGAGAGCGAGAAGGAAGAAGAAGACCGTCAGGCCCATCGCCAGTTCATCCTGACTTGGGTGCAACCGGGGCTCGCCGGGCTGATGGACGGTTCGGTCTCGACCCTCGCGCCCATCTTCGCCACCGCCTTCGCGACCCAAAATCCTTGGACCACCTTCCTCGTGGGCCTCGCGGCCTCAGTCGGCGCGGGCATCTCGATGGGCTTCACCGAAGCCGCGCATGATGACGGCGTGATCTCGGGCCGCGGTTCGCCGATCAAGCGCGGCATCGCCTCGGGCGTGATGACCATGCTGGGTGGCTTGGGCCACGCGCTGCCTTACCTGATCCCCGATTTCTGGACCGCGACCACCATCGCGATCATCGTCGTGTTCATCGAGCTCTGGGCGATCGCGTGGATCCAGAACCGCTTCATGGAAACGCCCTTCCTGCGCGCGGCCTTCCAGGTCGTGCTCGGTGGTGCGCTGGTCTTTGCGGCCGGTGTCTTGATCGGCGGCGGCTGACGCCGACCTGCGATTTGCCTTCGGCTTGGCGAAAATATCCCCGCCGGAGGCATCCCCGCCTTTCCACGGGTACATGGGTCACATTCCGTATCTGGCACTTGCCAAAGGCGCATGCTAGCCCTTGGCCATGCTCGAGATCTTTCTGAAGACCTTGCCCTTTTTCGCCCTGATCGGGCTTGGCTGGTTCGCCGGACAGATCCGCTTTTTCACCGCCGAGGCGACCGCGTGGCTGACGAAGTTCGTCTTCTACTTCGCGCTCTCGGCGATGCTGTTCAAATTCTCCGCCAATCTCGATCTGGACGCGCTCGTCGATCCGCAGTTCATCCTTGCGTATCTGACCGGCTCCGGCGCGGTCTGGCTGATCACTTTCGCCGTCGCCAAGGCGCGCAAACTTCCCACCGCGCTTTCGGCGATGGAGGCGCATACCTCGATGACCGGCAATACCGGCTTCCTCGGCGTGCCGATGCTGGTGGTGCTGCTGGGACCGGCAGCGGTCGGGCCGGTGCTGATGGTGCTGAGCTGCGATCTGATCGTTTTCTCCTCGATCATCACGATCTTCATCACCGCCGCGCGGCACGGGAAGGTCTCTCTCGCGCCGATCGCGCTGGGGCTTGTGAAGAACCCGATGATCGTCTCGATGGTGGCGGGGCTCGCCTGGGCGGGGCTGAAGCTGCCGATGCCGGGTCCGCTTGAGGAATTCATGACGCTTTTGGGCGCCGCCGCCACGCCGGGCGCGCTGTTCGCCATTGGCGCGTCGCTCGCGGGGAAATCGGCGGAGAAACCCGCGCCGGCGGTCTGGCTGTCCTTCGGCAAGCTCTTCCTGCATCCGGCGGCCATCGCGATCACGTCGCTTCTGATCTTCGACGTCGATCCCTTCGCGGCAGGCGTGATGATCGCCGCCGCCGCCCTTCCGGTCGCGGGCAATGTCTATATTCTGGCGCAGCATTTCGGGGTGGCGCCGCAGCGCGTCTCGGCGTCCATCCTCGTCTCGACCGCCGTCTCGATCCTCACGGTTCCGGCGGTCATCCACTGGGTTCACGGCTAAGGAGGCTCTGATGAAAACGATCTCGGAAAACCGCTGTTTCGGAGGCGTCCAAGGCGTCTACTCGCACGCCTCGAAGGTCAACGATTGCGAGATGACCTTCGGGCTGTTCCTGCCGCGCGAGGCCGAGGACGGGCCGGTTCCGGTGCTGTGGTATCTCTCGGGACTGACCTGCACCCATGAGAACGCCATGACCAAGGCGGGCGCACAGGCTTTCGCGGCCGAGCACGGGATCGCGCTCGTGTTCCCCGACACCTCGCCGCGCGGCGAGGGCGTCGCCAACCATGAGGATTACGATCTGGGGCAGGGCGCGGGCTTTTACGTCAACGCGACGCAGGATCCGTGGGCGCCGCATTTCCGGATGTGGGATTACATCGCCGAGGAACTTCCGAACGCCATCGACGCCGCTTTCGAGATCGATCCCGAGCGGCAGGCGATCACCGGCCATTCGATGGGCGGGCATGGCGCGCTGACGCTGGCGATGCACCAGCCCGAGCGCTTCCGGTCCGTCTCGGCCTTCGCGCCGATCGCGAACCCGACGCAAAGCGACTGGGGCCGCAAGCAGTTCAGCGCCTATCTGGGCGACAACGAGGCCGCATGGGCCGCGCATGATGCCACGCTTCTGATGCGCGAGCGTGGGTTCGACGGCGAAGTGCTGATCGATCAGGGCGGCTCGGATCAGTTCCTCGATCTCCTGAAGCCCGAGGCGCTTGCCGAGGCGATGGCCGCGCGCCGTCAGCCCGGCACCTTCCGGATTCAGGAAGGTTACGATCACAGCTACTATTTCGTCTCGACCTTCATTCCCGATCACATCGAGTTCCACGCCGAGGCGCTCTGGGCGTGATCTGGGTCGATGCCGATGCCTGCCCGGTGAAGGCCGAGGCCGAGAAGGTCGCGACCCGTCTCGGGATCAAGCTGATGCTGGTCTCCAATGGCGGGTTGCGGCCCTCGCCCAATCCGCTGGTCGAGATGGTCTATGTCGATCAGGGGCCGGACGTGGCCGACATGTATATCGCCGAGCGGGCGACCGTGGGTGATGTGGTGATCACCAATGACATTCCGCTGGCGGCAAAATGCGTCGAGTCCGGCGCGCGCGTCCTGCGCCCCGATGGCGAGGCGCTGACGCCCGCCAATATCGGCAACGTTCTGGCAACGCGGGATTTGATGGCGGATCTGCGCTCTGCCGATCCGTTCCGGCAGGGCGGCGGCAAGCCGTTCTCCAAGGCGGATCGGGCGCGGTTCTCGGATGCGCTCGACCGGGTGGCGCGGGCGGCGGCAAGAGAGGTTAAGAATGGTTGAGGCAGTTATCTTCGACATCGGAAACGTGCTGATCGAATGGCAACCCGAGCGGCATTACGACCGGATCATGCCGCGCGAGACCTGCGAGCAGATGTTCACAGAGGTCGATCTGCACGGCATGAATGACGAGATCGACCGCGGCGCGCCCTTCCGCGAGACGATCTACGCATGGGCCGAGAAATACCCGAGCTGGCGCGATGCGATCCGGCGTTGGCACGACGACTGGATCGAGATGGCCTCGCCGGGTATCCCGCATTCGCAGCGGCTGATGAAAGCCCTGCAGGCCAAGGGGATACCGGTCTTCTCGCTGACGAATTTCGGGATCGAAAGCTACGATTTCGCGGCAACGCATTACCCGTTCCTGCGCGAGTTCGACCGCGATTTCATCTCTGGCCATATGGGCGTCACGAAGCCCGATCCGAAGATCTATCAGATGGTCGAGGACGCGTCGGGGCTGTCCGGCTCGGATCTGATCTTCACCGATGACCGCGCCGACAATATCGCGACGGCGCATACCTTCGGCTGGAAGACGCATCTTTTCGATGGGCCCGAAGGCTGGGCGCGGCGGCTGGTCGAGGAAGGGCTGCTGGAGGAGGCGGAGGCCGCATAAGTTGAACTTATGCAGCCGCCTCGAAAATAAGGAAAACTTATCTCAGGCGCGTTTCGCGACCGCAACGCCCAGAAGTTCGAGCACCTTCGCCTCGATCTGCGGCGCATCCATGCCCGCCGAGTGATACATATCTTCGGGCGAGGCGTGATCGATGAACGTGTCGGGCAGCACCATCGAGCGGAACTTGAATCCGTGATCGAAGACGCCCTGATCCGAGAGGTATTGCGCGACATGGCTGCCGAAGCCGCCCACCGCGCCTTCCTCGATGCAGATCAGCGCCTCGTGCTCCGCCACCAGCCGGTCGATCAGATCGGTGTCGAGCGGTTTCGCGAAACGCGCATCGGCGATGGTCGGCGCAAGGCCGCGGGCTTGCAGCGCTTCGCGGGCTTTCAGAACCTCGGCGAGACGGGTGCCGTAGGAGAGGATCGCAACGCGCGCGCCTTCCGCGATCATCCGGCCCTTGCCGATCTCCAGCGGCACGCCTTCTTCGGGCATGTCGACGCCCATGCCTTCTCCGCGCGGATAGCGGAAGGCGATCGGGCCGTCGTCATATGCTGCGGCGGTGGCGACCATATGGACCAGCTCCGCCTCGTCGGCGGCGGCCATCACGACCATGCCGGGCAGCGAGGACATGAATCCCACGTCGAACGAGCCCGCATGGGTCGCACCATCCGCGCCCACCAGACCGGCGCGGTCGATGGCGAAGCGCACGGGAAGGCGCTGGATCGCGACGTCATGGACGATCTGGTCGTAGCCGCGTTGCAGGAAGGTCGAGTAGATCGCGCAGAACGGCTTCATACCGGAGGCCGCGAGACCGGCAGAGAAGGTGACGGCGTGCTGCTCGGCGATGCCCACGTCGAAACAGCGGCGCGGATAGACGCCCGCGAATTGCTTCAGTCCGGTCCCGTCCGGCATGGCGGCGGTGATGCCGACGATCTTCTCGTCTTTCGCCGCTTCCTTGATCAGGCTTTCGGCGAAGACCTTGGTGTAGCTCGGGGCGTTGGAGGGCGATTTCTTCTGCTCGCCGGTGTTGAGGTCGAATTTCGCGGTGGCGTGACCGCCATCGGGGCGGCTCTCGGCGGGGGCATAGCCCTTGCCCTTCTTCGTCAGCGTATGGATCAATACCGGGCCGGTCGCGCGCGCCTTGAGCGTACGCAGCAGCGGCAGAAGCTGATCGAGATCGTGTCCGTCGACCGGGCCAACATAGGAGAAGCCGAGCTCCTCGAACAGCGTGCCGCCCATCGCGATGCCTTTCAGCATCTCTTTCGCGCGGCGCGCGCCCAGCTGGAACGGCACCGGCAGCAGACCGACCGCGCCCTTGGCGGCGGATTTCAGGTCCTGCAGCGGGGCCTCGGAGTAAAGCCGCGTGAGATAGCTCGACAGCGCGCCGACGGGCGGGGCGATCGACATCTCGTTGTCGTTGAGCACGACGAACATGCGCTTGCCCAGGTGGCCTGCGTGGTTCATCGCCTCGAAAGCCATGCCGCCCGACATCGCGCCGTCACCGATCACGGCAATCGCGTCGCCAGTTTCAGCGCCCAGCTCGCGGCCCATCGTGAAGCCGGTCGCGGCCGAAATCGAGGTAGAGCTATGGCCCGCGCCGAACGGGTCGTAGGGAGATTCGGAGCGCTTGGTGAAGCCCGACAGCCCGCCCTTGGTGCGCAGCGTGCGGATGCGGTCGCGACGCCCGGTCAGGATCTTGTGCGGGTAGCACTGGTGACCGACGTCCCAGACGATCTTGTCGCGCGGCGCGTCGAACACGGCATGCAGCGCGACCGTCAACTCGACGACGCCGAGACCCGCGCCCAGATGCCCGCCGGTTTGCGACACCGCCGAGATCGTCTCGGCGCGCAACTCGTTGGCGAGCGTTTTCAGCTCGGCATCGGAAAGGCCTTTCAGATCGGACGGCAGTCGCACCTTGTCGAGGAGCGGCGTGGCCGTTTGGTCGTTCGGGTTGTCGCTCATTGGCTGCCCCCTAGGCGCGCTACATTTCGCGGGAGATAACGAAACGCGCAGCGGCCCGCAAGTTTTCCGCTTCCTCGCCGTAAGGTGAAAGCGCGTCTATCGCCTGGTCGATCAACTCGCCCTCGCGGAGCCGCGCGCCAGCAAGGCCGAGCAGCGAAACGAAGGTCGCCTTGCCGGCCTCGGCGTCCTTGCCGACCCGCTTCCCGGCGGCCTTTTCGCAGCCCGTCACATCTAGGATGTCATCGTGAATTTGAAAGGCCAGACCGACCGCATCGGCGAAATCGCTCAGAGGGCCCTCGTCTTCGCCCGCGAGGATCGCGCCGGTGCGCGACGCGAACGAAATCAGCGCCCCGGTCTTGCCCGCCTGCAGCGCGGTGATCTGGCTCAGCGAAAGGGGATTGGTGGCACTTTCCGCCGCGATGTCGAGCGCCTGACCGTGGCCCATGCCCGCCGCGCCGGAGGCTTTCGCAAGCGCGAGGCTGAGCGCGATGCGCCGCTCTGCCGGGCCGAGGAGGGGATCGGCGCAAAGCTCAAACGCAAGCGTCTGCAGCACGTCGCCGGTGAGCACGGCGGTGGCCTCGTCCCATTTCACGTGAATCGTCGGCTGGCCGCGGCGCAGATCGTCGTCATCCATGCAGGGAAGATCATCATGCACGAGGCTGTAGGCGTGCAGCGCCTCGACCGCGGCGGCGGCGGGCATCGCTTGAGCTTCGGGAATTCCGAAGATCGCGGCGCTTTCGATCGCGAGGAAGGCGCGCAGCCGCTTGCCGCCCTGCAGCGCGTAATGCATCGGGTCGCGCAACGGCCCCTCCGGCTGGCGCGCCACGGCGGCATCGAGCGCGACCTGAACGGCCGCCTGCACCTCTTTCAAACGGGAGGAGAACATTTACAGACCTTCGGCGGGGGCCGTGCCTTGCGGTGCGCCGTCGGCATTGAGCGTGATCTTCTCGACCCGCGCCTCGGCCTCCTTCAGAAGCTTGGCGCAATGCTCTTTCAGCTTGGCACCGCGCTCGTAGAGCTTGATCGACTCGTCGAGGGGCACGTCGCCGTGTTCAAGTTTGCCCACGACTTCCTCGAGGGCCTTCATCGCCTCTTCGAAGCTCAGCGCGTTAATATCGCTCATCAATCTGCATTCCCGGTGATATGTCGTCCAATAAGGCTCTGACGCCCGGCTTCCTGCAAACCATATCCGGCTCGCGGAGTCGAGATCACCCCGCGAACCCGGCCCAGCAGTGAACGTCTTGTCGCCTATTTCTGGAGCGATTCGAGATATGTCGCGAGGGAGAGGACGCGCCCACGCGTGGCCAGCACGTCGGTGTAATACGGCGCGCCGTGCCCGCCCTGGTCCATGAACACCTCGCCGAAGACCGGCATCGGCCCGCCATGTGCCCGCACGCCCGTGCGCCCGTCGATGATGTGGATCGTTTTGAGCATCGGGAACGCGCCGTCATTCGCGGCGGCAAGCCCGGTCAGATCGGCAGGTTTCACGGTCAGATATTCGGCCATCGGCCCGGTGCCGGTGCCGTCGTCGCCATGACAGCTGGCGCAATATTGGTCGTAGAGAACTTTGCCGACATCGGCGTTCTGAGCGATGGCCGGCGTCGCCGCGAGACATGCCGCGGCGATGAGGTAAGTGAAGCGCATTGTATCCTCCCACAAAGATGACGCAGGGGAAGGGTAGGCGCGAAACGTGATCACGTCTGTGATCGGCGTCAACGAAGAAAGGCGCCCCGTATGCTACGGAGCGCCCCACGAAAAGGGCCATCTCTATTCGAGATGACCCTCCGAGATCTACGGAGATGGTCCGGTTAGGGTCCGAAGGATCCAGCCGTCCCAGTCAGGGTTCTTTGCCCTAGGGTTTGCCCTCAGGCCACGGCCCCCCTCACTGTCCCGACACCTCTCTCCACTATCACTCTAGACACTGGACCACCTCCTTTCATGCGTTGCCGTTATCCACAGCGTGCCACAGATTTTGTGTGTGGCAAGAAAAATCACGCAAGTCTTGGAGAAAGTTTCGTGACGAGTGCCTTGAAAGGCAGCAGTGCGATCAAAGTCAGGGCAAGTTTGACAAGCCAGTCGGCGGTGGCGAGCGACACCCAGAGCGGCACTGTCGGCCCGACGCCCAACAGGGGCAGGGTCTCATTCGCCCAGGACACGTCGTTGCCCGGATCGAGGAAGGTCAGCCCGGCCGAGAAAGCCACCGAGAAGAAGATCAGCGTATCGAGCGAGGCGCCGATCAGGGTCGAGATCGCCGGGGCGCGCCACCAGACGCCGTCGCGCAGCTTGTCGAAGACGAAGATGTCGGTCATCTGCGCCACGAGGAAGGCCGCGCCGGAGCCGAGCGCGATGCGCAGCGTCACCGCCGGATAGGTGAAGCCGTCACCCTGCAGCATGATCTGGCTGCCGATGAGCGAGCAGATCACCCCCACGACAAAACCCGCGAAGACCACGCGACGCGCGGCACCGGGGCCGTAGACACGGTTCATCACGTCATTGACGAGGAAGGCGAAGGGGTAGGTGAAGGCGCCCCAGGTCAGCCAGTCGCCGACGAGGAATTGCACCAGGATGTTCGAGGCCACGACGATTGCGGCCATGGCAATGATGCCAGGAATATAGCGGGTCATGATGTTCAACCGTTTTTACATGGTAGCGGAGACATGGCCCGGATCAGCCCGGGCAAGGGCGCGCGATACGCCGTCACGACGCGCGCGTCAATCCTTCTTGGCGGTGCGGCGCGTGTTGGGCAGGACGTATTCGACGATTTCGGTGCGCTGCAGGAACCGGAAATTGTCGTCGGAGATCATCGTCAGGCGGATCGCACCCTCGTCGTCGCGCCAGACTGACAGGCCCTCGAGATTGTCGTGTCGTCCCGCGCCGGTTTCCAGCAGAACCTCGCCGCCCGAGATCGAATCGCCGTTGATGTCGAAGACCTGCACGCGCGAGCGGAAGCCCAGAAGGCCCCAGAAGTCGCGCTCCAGCAGATAAAAGCGGCCATCGGGCCCGAAATCCGCACCGACCGGCAGCCAGTTATCGGAGCGCGGGATGGCGAAGGGCTGATCCCATTTGCCATCGCGATAGCGCCAGACCGGGTAGGGCCTGTCCTTCGCGCCCGAGCGTTCGGGCATCGTGTAGAGCGTGCCCTGATCGTCGATCGCCAGCGCCTCGAGCGAGGAGTTGTTCTGCATCTTCGCGAAGGCATCCGGGCGCGGCAGTAGCTCGGCCGGACCGCCGTCGGTCGGGAAATGCGACACCCGCGCCAGCCCTTCGAAGGAGATGTAGACCGAGCCGTCGGGCGCCAGGGCCAAGCCTTCGCTGTCGCCCTGATGGCGGTTGAGCACGCGGCCCTTGGAGCTGTGAAGCCAGTTCGGCCCGTTGGTGATTTCGACGTCGCTGATCCGGCCCTGCGCGTCCCGGTCCAGCCGCCCGCGCCAGATTGTCGTGCGGTCGGATTGGGTGATGAAGTTGCGCCCGTCGGGGCCCAGCTCGAGCCCCGAGAAGCCGCCGAAGACGCTCACGCCCGGCATCGTCCAGTGATAGCTTTGCAGGAAGCGGGCGCGCGGTTCCGGTCCGGCCGGCGCGAGCCCCGCGAGAACCGCCAGCCCCGCCCCCGCGATCAGCGCGAAGACAGAACGGCGCGGCATTGGCTAGGCAGGTCCGACATGACGTAGGTCTTGGCGTTCTTTTTCGGCGGCCCTTTCGGCTTGGGCTTCGCTGCGGTTTTCGGCGGGTTGAGGTAATCCGTCACCCACCAGTTCAGCGTCTCGTCACAGCCGTCGCCTCCCTTCGACAGCTGCGCCACGGTCGGCTTCTGCGTCTGGCAATAGCGCGCACCGGGCGGGCATTTCAGGCGGACATGGAAATGGGTGTTGTGGCCATACATCGGACGGATTTTCTGCAGCCAAGCGCGGTCGTTGCGCGGCACCGTGTTGCACATCGCGATTTTCACCGCAGCGGCGACGAAGATGCGGTCGACCCGCGGATCGGCGGCGGCATGGCGCATCAGCTCGAGATGCTGCCGCGTCCAGTTGCCGTTGATATGGCGCTGGTCGGCGGTGCGCACCGAGATCGAGGAGATCTTCTCCCGCTGGGCGCGGCTGAGATTGAGGTTCGTGGCCGGCAGCATCCAGATGTCGGCATCCAGCCCGATCTGGTGGCTGGCATGGCCGCCGGTCATCGGGCCGCCGCGCGGCTGGGAAATGTCACCGATATAGAGCCCGTTCCACCCCGGCAGGGTCGCGGCGTAGCGCGACAGGTCCTGCAGATAGGTCAGCATTGCAGGCTGGCCCCAGTTGCGATTGCGCGACAGGCGCATCGCCTGCCATGTCGGCCCGCTCTCGGGCATCCGTTGCAGCCCGGCGGCGCAGCCGCGCGAATAGAAGCCGATGGCAGAGGGCGCCTGCGCCGAGGCTACCGCTTCCGCGCCAAAAAGCTGGCGGGCGAGCGGTTCGGAGAATCCGGGGGCGGCAATCAGGCTGAAAGAAAGAGCGGCGGCGAGTAATTTCGCGATCATGGTGAGGGGGGTCCTTCGGGCGCAGGGTCTCCGTGGCTTCTCACGAAGCCTAGCAGGACCAGGCCCAAAAGCAAAAGAACGATGATCGGCGTGATGCCGGTCGACTGATTTCCGCTTATCTGCGTCGTGATCCCGATTGCAAGCGGCGCGATGAAGGCCGTGGCCTTGCCAGACAGCGCGTAGAGGCCGAAATGCTCGGTGATCTTTTCCGGGTCGGCCTGACGCACCATCATCGTGCGCGAGGCCGATTGCAGCGCGCCGCCGCAGGCCCCGATCATGCCGCCAAGTACCATGAAGGCGATGTCGGGCAGTTTGCTGTCGGGGGTGACGGCCATGCCGAAGACGCTTTCGCGCGAGATCATCACGATGCCGAGCACCACGAGCGTGAGGATCACGAGCGTCGTGATGATGACCGTGCGCGGCCCCCAGCGGTCGTCCGCCTTGCCGCCGAGCCATGCGAAAGTCGCGCCGGTGATCGTGCCGAGGATGCCGAAGATGCCGATCAGGGTGATCGACCAGTTCAGCACGCCCGCCGCGTAGAGCCCGCCGAAGGTGTAGATGCCGTTGAGCGCATCGCGATAGAACATCGAGCTGAGCAGGAACGAGGTCAGCGAGCGCCGATGTGGCAGCGCGCGGAGCGTCGCGCGCAGTTCCGGCCATGCGCCGCGCAGAGCCGTGCCGATGGGCAGCGCGTCGGCTTTGCGCGGCTCGCGCACCCAGAGGAAGAAGGGGATCATGAATACCGCGTACCAGATCGCGGTGAGCGGCCCGACCGCGCGGGTGTCCTCGCGCGTGGCGACGTCGAGGCCGAACAGCGGCTCGATCCCGAGCATGGTTTTCTCGGTCGTCGGGCTCGCCTGCAGCAGCAAAAGCATGATGAACAGCGTGATCATTCCGCCGATATAGCCGAACGCCCAGCCCGAGCCGGAGATGCGCCCGATTTCTTCGCGGGGCCCCAGATCGGGCAGAATCGCATTGGTGAAGGTGGTCGCGAATTCCATACCGATCATGCCGATGGCGAAGCTGATCATGATCGCCATCAGCTTGAAATCGCCCGGCACCGCGTACCATAGCCCCCACGCGCCCAGAACGTACATTACCGAGAAGACCCAGATGAACGGCATCCGCCGCCCCGACCGGTCGGCAATCGCGCCGAGGAAGGGCGAGCCGAGCGCGATGATGATCCCCGCGATGCCCACGCCATAGCCCCAGACGGTCTGCGCTGCGGTGCCCGAGCCCATCAGGTCTTTCACGAAGGGCGCGAAGATGAAGGTGATCAGCAGCGTGTTATAGGGTTGGCTCGCCCAGTCGAAGAACCACCAGCCCCAGATGCGTTTCTTCGCCGTGATCATGTCGCCCTCTCCCCGCCGCGCCAGCAATTGCGGCGATCAAGCCCGAAAAGGGACGGTCTGGCAAGGGGTTCGACGGTCGGGGCATGCCGCGGGCGCGGCAGTGTCACATCTGCGGCGGCCAGGGACGCTTGAGGTCGGCCTCGGCCCAGGCGGTCACGAATTCGGGCAGCGGCGGCGAGGTCGCGTCCTGCCCCATCTCGCCCAGAACCTGCGCCGGTGGGATCATGCCCTTCTTCGAGGTCACGGCACCACGGATCAGCACATGCGAGGTGCATTCGCCGCTTTCGGTGAACATCGCATGCTCTAGCCAGATCCAGCGATCGTCCCAGCCAAGACAGCGCGAGCGCATCTCGAATTTCTGGAAGGCCTGCACCCGGCGGCGATAGCGCGTGGTGTTCCCGGCGACCACGATGGCCCATTTGTTGCGCTTCAGTGCGCCCCAGAGCCCTGTGCGGATCGCAAGCGGAATTCGCCCGAGATCGTAGAGCGTCAGCGTGCGCCCGTTGTTCAGCTCCATCCAGAGGTCGATGTCCCACGGCCAGCAGATATGCTGGCTGACATGGGTACCCGTGATCGGCAGCGCCGGGGCGTTGCGGAACTTCACGATCTCTTTGGCCATACGGATAACGGGGTACATGCGGGCACTGGTGCTGCGACGCCGCGGGACGGTCAAGAGAGACGTTACGGAAAATGCGCGTGAGCCTGCGGTTGCAATGCCGCGGCGCCTCGCTTACCTGTCTTTGCGATCCAAAGCGGAGGTTTCGATGGTCACGCTCTTTCAGGCCCTGGTGCTGATCCTGAACGTCATCTGGTTCGTCATGATCGCCCATATCATCATGAGCTGGCTTATCAATTTTCAGGTACTGAACCTGCGCCAACCCTTGGTGGCGCAAATCTGGTTCGGCCTGAATAACCTGCTGGAGCCGATCTACGGGCGCATCCGTCGCTTCCTGCCCGACACGGGCGGGCTCGATCTGGCGCCGCTGGTGGCCTTCATCATCCTGATCATCATCCGTCAGGCGCTGTTCAACAACGCGGCCTTCTTCTACGGCAACAGCTTCTGATGCCTGCGGCTGTGGCAGCCGAAGCCCCCGCAGAGCTACTGGCGCGAGTCTGGGGGTTCGACGCCTTCCGACCCGGTCAGGAAGAGATCGTGCGCGCGGTGATCGAGGGCCGGAACGTGCTGGCGATCATGCCGACGGGCGGCGGGAAATCCCTGTGTTATCAATTGCCTGCGCTGGCGCGCGAGGGCGTGACCGTGGTGATCTCGCCGCTGATCGCGCTCATGCGCGATCAGGTCCGCGCATTGAGGCAGGCGGGTGTCGAGGCGGGCGCGCTGACTTCGGGCAATACCGAGGAGGAGACCGAAGAGGTCTTCACCGCGATCGACGAAGGACGGCTGAAGCTTCTCTACATGGCGCCCGAACGTCTGGCCTCTGGCGGGGCGCAGCACCTGCTGAAGCGCGCAGGCGTCAGTCTGATCGCGGTGGACGAGGCGCACTGCGTCAGCCAATGGGGCCATGATTTCCGCCCCGACTACCTGCGCATCGGCGAGCTGCGCCGCAGCCTTGGCGTACCGCTTGCGGCCTTTACCGCGACTGCCGACGAAGAAACCCGGACCGAGATCGTCACGCGCCTGTTCGACGGCCAGCCCCCCGAGAGCTTCCTGCGCGGCTTCGACCGACCGAATATCCATCTGGCCTTTTCGCCCAAGGATCAGCCACGCCAACAGATTTTGCGCTTCGCGGCCGCGCGAAAAGGGCAATCCGGCATCGTTTATTGCGGCACGCGGGCGAAGACCGAGAGCTTGGCCAAGGCGCTGAGCGAGGCCGGGCATCTCGCCTGTCACTATCACGGCGGGATGGAGGCCGATGACCGCCGCGCTGTGGAGACCCGCTTTCAGCAGGAAGACGGGTTGATCGTGGTCGCGACGGTCGCCTTCGGGATGGGCGTCGACAAGCCCGATATCCGCTGGGTCGCCCATGCTGATCTGCCCAAGAGCATCGAGGCTTACTATCAGGAGATCGGGCGCGCGGGTCGCGACGGTGCCGCCGCCGAGACGCTGACACTGTATGGGCCCGACGACATCAAGCTGCGCCGGTCCCAGATCGACGAAGGGCTCGCCCCGCCCGAGCGCAAGGAGGCCGATCACGGGCGGCTGAATGCTCTGCTGGGTCTGGCCGAGGCGACCGAATGCCGCCGGGTGAAGCTGCTGCGCTATTTCGGCGAAGAGGCCGCGCCCTGCGGGCATTGCGACCTGTGTGACACGCCGCCCGAGCTGTTCGACGGGACCGAGGCCGTGCGCAAGGCGCTGTCCGCCGCGCTGCGCTCGGAGGAACGGTTCGGCGCGGGGCATCTGATCGAGATTCTGCTGGGCTCGCAGACCGACAAGATAAAGCAATGGGGCCACGACAAGCTGCCGACCTATGGGGTCGGGCGCGATCTGAGCCGGGCGCAATGGCAGGCGGTATTCCGGCAGATGATGGGGCATGACCTGATCCGTCCCGACGCCGCGCGGCACGGCGCGCTGGTGATGACCGAGACCGCGCATCCGATCCTGCGCGGCGAGCAGTCGATCACGCTGCGCCGCGATCTGGTGGCGAAGGCGAAGACCAAACACGTGGTCCGGACGCTGGTGAGCGACGACGACGCGCCGCTTCTTTCGGCGCTGAAGGCGAAGCGCCGCGCGCTGGCCGAGGCGCAGGGCGTGCCTGCCTATGTCGTTTTCACCGACCGCACCCTGATCGAGATGGCCGAGAAACGCCCCGGAACGCTCGACGAGATGGCCGGAATCAGCGGTGTCGGTGCCAAAAAGCTGGAAAGCTACGGCGCGGAGTTTCTGGAGGTGATCGCCGGCGCGGTGGAAGAGATGCACCCGCTGCGCCGCAAGCTCGCAGGTTCGACCGAGGGGGAGATTTACGACCGTCTGGCCGATGCGCAGCGAAATCTCGAACGCGGCGCGGATGGCTATGATCGCCCGCTCTCCTGCTCGGCCTCGACGATCCGCAAGATCGCGGAGACGAAGCCGCGCTCGCGCGATGACCTCGCCCGGATTTCCAACCTGCCCGAGGCGAAGCTGGACCGCTTTGCCGAGGCGTTCCTGGCGGTGCTGGCCGACTACCGCTAGGCGGGTTGGTCGACCGCGGGTGGGCGTGCATCTGCGGGGCGATCCGACTGGATGCGTTCGGTAATCTCTCGTTTCTTCAAAGGCTTGGTCAGGTAGTGATCGATCCCGGCGGCGAGGATGCTTTCGCTATCACCCTCCATCGCATGGGCGGTGAGCGCGCAGATCGGCACATGTGCCGCGCCTTCCAAAGCCCGGATTTCGCGCGCCGCCTCGCGCCCGTCCATGCCGGGCATCGAAATGTCCATGAAGATCAGATCGGGCTGGAAGCTGCGCCACAGCGCGACGGCCTCATGCCCGTTATTGGCGAAGCGCAGATCGATATCGAGATCCTTCACCATCTTGGAAAAGACCAGCTGATTGGTGCGGTTATCCTCGGCGGCGAGGATCCGCATCGCACGCCGCTCGGTCAGGTCTGGCGGCGGGCTGGGAGGCGGCGGATCAGGTGTCGCTTCGGCGGCCCGCGACAGGTCCTGCAATGCGCGGAACAGTTCCGAGCGCAGCACCGGTTTTTGCAGACAGCCGGTGACACCCTCGTCCATCGCGGCCTTCGCAGCCTCCGGGTCGGAGCTGAGCAGCAGGATCGGCACGTCGCCGCCATCCGCCCGAAGCCTCTGCGCGAGCGCGACCCCATCAAGTGCGGGCATTTGGTGATCGGTCAGGATCACGTCGAAAGCGCTGCCATCCTCGATCACCTGCAACGCCTCCTCGCCGGAGCGACAAAGCGTCACCTCCAGCCCGTAGGTCTGCAATTGCCGCTCCAGAATGACGCGATTGACCAGAAGATCGTCGACCACCAGCGCCGCGTGCAGCGTGATCGGCGGGGAGGGGGCGTCGATCGGCTCGACCGGTTCGGCGCGGGGCAGCACCAGTTTGAGGCCGAAACACGAGCCTTCGCCAAGCGCGCTGTCCACCCAGACCTCGCCACCCATCAACTCCACCAGTTGGCGGGTGATCGCAAGACCAAGCCCGGTGCCTTCGAACTTGCGATTACTCTCGGCCTCGACCTGGTTGAACTCGCCGAAGACGTGATCGAGCAGCTCGGGCGCTATGCCGATGCCGGTGTCTTCGACGGTGATGTGCAGCTCGTAGTGACCGGCCTCGCGTTCGACCCCCACGACGCGGGCGAGGACGTGACCGGCTTTTGTGAATTTCACCGCATTGCCCAGAAGGTTGGTCAGGATCTGACGCATCCGTCCGGGATCGGCCTCGAACCGGGTGGGCAGGAACAGGTCGTAATCCACCAGAAGCTTCAGATCGCGGTCCTTTGCAGAGGGCTGCAAGAGCACCGTCACCTCGTGCAGGCAGCGTTCCAGATCGAAGGGTTCGGGGTAAAGCCGCATCCGCTCCGCCTCGATCTTCGAGTAATCGAGCACGTCGTTGATGATGGTCAGAAGCGCTTCGCCGGAGGAGCGGATGGTCTCGGCGAACAAGCGCTGTTCCTCGGTCAGATCGGTCTCGACCAGCAGGTCCGCCATCCCGACGACGCCATTCATCGGCGTGCGGATCTCGTGGCTCATATTGGCGAGGAAGGCGGATTTCGCGCGGTTCGCCGCCTCCGCCCGGTCGCGGGCATCGCGCAACTCCGCTTCGCGCGCGACGGCGCCGGTGATGTCCTGCGCGAAGGTGACGAGATCGCCCTGCGCGCCCCATGTGTCGTTGAGCCGGAACCAGCGGCCATCCTGCGTGCGCAGCGCCATCGGGGGGATCTCGGTGCGACGGATTCGTTCGCACATCTCGAAATGCCAATCGTGCGGATCGCGCCCCTGCAGGTCGAAGACACCGCGCTCTGCCGCGATCCGCATCACTTCGTCATAGGCGACGCCGACGCCGATCGCGATTTCGCCTTCGAAGAAGGAGAGGAACAACTGGTTGGCGGCGACGAGGCGCAGATCGCTGTCGAAGACCGCGAAGCCGTCCGAGATCGAATTGACCGCGTGCCACAGCCGGGCCTGCGCGATCTGGGCGAGCGAATTGGCCCGTTCGAGATCGTTGCGCACGCGGCTGTTCTCGCCCAGCAGGGTTTCGCGTTCGCTAAGCGCGCGGGCAAGACCTTCGCGCTGCTCCACAACTTGATCTGAGAGCATCCTTGCGTGCTGGGCCAGCTTCTGGTTGGCGGCGAAGAGTTCCTGGCGCTTCTGCTCCAACAGCTTTTCCGCCGCGAGTCGCCCGCGGCGTTCCCGTGCCAGTTTCTCTGCGATCGCCTTGTGCATGGACGCGGCAAAGCCCCCCCCGTGTGGTCCGGGAGGCAGAGTTGCAGTGCTGCGTGAAAGGCGGGTTAACCGCGATGATGGGCGGGCGGGATAATCCTTAAATTGCTATGGATTGCCCGCCCGCTTGAGCCTCAAAGACCGGGCCTTAGAGACGTTCGATCGAGAGCGCGATGCCTTGGCCGCCGCCGATGCACATGGTGACGAGGCCGTGCTTGCCGCCGGTGCGCTCCAGCGCGTGCAGCGCCTTCACGATCAGGATCGCGCCGGTGGCGCCGACCGGGTGGCCGAGCGCAATCGCGCCGCCATCGGGGTTCACCTTCGACGCATCCAGACCCAGCTCGCGCGAGACGGCCAGCGCCTGCGAGGCAAAGGCTTCGTTGCTTTCGATCCAGTCGAACTCGGAGGCCTGCATGCCGGTCTTTTCCAGCAGCGCGCGCACGGCGGGGATCGGGCCGAGGCCCATCACCTCGGGGCGGACGCCCGCGATGGCGTAGCCGGTGATCTTGGCGCGCGGGGTCAGACCCGCCTCTTTCGCGGCCTCTTCGCGGGCCAGAACCAGTGCCGCCGCACCGTCATTGATGCCCGAGGCGTTGCCCGCGGTGACCGAGCCGTCCTTCTGGAAGACCGGCTTGAGCGAGGCGAGTTTCTCGAGGCTCGTCTGTTTCGGGTGCTCGTCGGTGTCGAAGACGGTCGTGCCCTTGCGCGTGGTGATCTCGACGGGGGCGATCTCTTCCTTGAAATGGCCCTCGGAGATCGCTTTTGCCGCACGCTCCTGGCTTTCCATCGCGAAGGCGTCCTGCTCTTCGCGCGAGATCGAACACTCGGCGGCCACGTTCTCGGCCGTCACGCCCATATGGCCGGTGCCGAAGGGACACGACAGCGCGCCGGTCATCATGTCGAGCATCTTCGCGTCGCCCATCTTCTGACCGAAGCGGGCGGCGGGCAGGATATAGGGCGATTTGCTCATCACCTCGGCACCGCCTGCCAGCGCGAAATCGGCATCGCCCAGCATCAGCATCTGCGCGGCGGACACGACCGCCTGCACGCCGGAGCCGCAAAGGCGGTTCACGTTCATCGCGGGCGTGCCGACCGGGACGCCGGCATTCACCGCCGCCACGCGGCTGAGATACATGTCACGCGGTTCGGTGTTGATGATATGGCCGAAGACCACCTGACCGATCTTGTCCGCCGACACGCCCGCCCGCGAGATCGCCTCTTTCGAGACATGGGTGGCGAGGTCAATCGGCGCGAAGCCGGACAGCGTGCCGCCGAACGTGCCGATGGGCGTGCGGGTGCCGGAGAGAATGACGATACCGGTCATGGGTAGCCTCCAATGTTTGGGTCGGCGCGAGGGTAGCGAATGGGCTGACCCCGCGCCAGCGCGCCCGCATGGTTATGACGAGACGTCATTTGCCAAGGGAGCCGGGTTGAAACTCGCGACATAGGAAACACATTCTAGAAAACGAATATGACTAGGAGGCCGACATGACTGCCAACCCGATCGTCAAAGGGTTCTGGGATAAACCCACCGGAAGCTGGCAATACGTCTTTCACGACCCCGATACGATGAAGGGGGCGGTGGTCGATCCGGTCTGGGATTACGACCCGCAGGCGGGCGCCACGACCCTGGGCAATGCCGAGAAAATCCTCGATTACGTCAAGGCCGAGGGGATCGACGTGGAGTGGGTGCTCGATACGCATCCCCATGCCGACCACTTCTCCTCCGCCGTCTGGCTGGCCGAGAAACTGGGCGCCAAGCGCGGCATCGGCGAGCGCGTGCGGACGGTGCAAAGCCTCTGGGCCGAGATCTACAACACGCCCGAGCTGTCGCAGGACGGGCGGCAATGGGATCACCTGTTCGCCGAGGGCGAGACGTTCAGGATCGGCAATCTCGATGTGAAGGTGATGCTCTCGACCGGGCATACGCTGGCCTCGATCACCTATGTCGTGGGCGATGCGGCCTTCGTGCATGATACGCTGATGCAGCCCGAAAGCGGCACGAGCCGGGCGGATTTTCCGGGCGGCTCTGCGGCCGAGCTGTGGGATTCGATCCGGGCGATTCTCGATCTGCCCGCCGAGACGCGGCTGTTCATCGGGCACGACTATCCCGGCGAGGGCAAGGAGCCGCAGACCGGCGCGACCGTGGCCGATCACCGCAAGCACAACAAGCACGTCAAGGACGGCATCTCCCGCGAGGAGTACATCAAGACGCGTGAAGAACGCGATGCGACCCTGCCGCTGCCCAAGCTGATGCTGGCCGCTTTGCAGGTGAATATCCGCGGCGGGCGCAAGCCCGAGGCCGAGGGGGATGGTCGGTCTTACCTGAAAATCCCGCTCGACTATTTCGAGCCGCGGTAAGCGTTAGCCGCGTGGCAGTTCGGCCCGGCCCTCGGGGGTCAGCAGCCACGCGTCGCGGCCTTCGATCACCACGGTCGAGAGCGGGTGGCCATAGCCCGCGCCGGAATCGAGATTGAGGCGGTTGCCGTAATGGGTGGCCGCCTTGATATTTGTATGCCCATGCACGATCAGCGCCCCGTGGTCGCGGCCGTCGGTCAGGAAGGGTTTGCGGATCCACAGGAGATCATCCTCCACCTGATCCTCCATCGCCAAGCCGGGGCGGATGCCTGCGTGAACGAAGATCGCCTCGCCGCGGGGGAAATAGGCGGGCTGGTGCTCGAGCCAGTCGCGATGGGACTGCGGGATGGCGGAAAGCTCCGATGTGACCTCGTCGAGTGGGCGCGAGAACGCGTCGGGGATGCCGTAGCTCTCCAGTGTCGCCTCGCCGCCCACGCGCGGATTGAGATAGGAGACCTCTGCGCTGAGGATCGGGTCTTCGGTATAGGGATCGTCGAGGAAGCCCAGGAACATCCGGTCGTGATTGCCGCGCAACACGATCCAGTTCTCGCCGCTCTGCTGACCTTTCATCAGGTAGTCGATCACACCCGCCGAGTCCGGTCCGCGATCCACCAGATCGCCGACATGCACGATCGGGGCCTCCGTCTCGCCATAGGCGTCGCGATCCGCCGCAATCAGGTCATGCGCCCTGCGCAGCTTGTCGAGATGCCCGTGAATGTCGCCGATCGCGTAGGTCCGCATGAGTGCCCCTTCCAATGCAAAGGCCCCCCGCGCACGGCGGAGGGCCCGGTTTCAACCGTTCAGCTAAGTCAGCCGAGGACGAATTCCAGCGGCTTGACCTGCTTGAAGCCGCCCGAGGTTTTCAGCGCCTCGACAACGTCCGCGCTGACCGCCTCGTCGACATAGGCGATGGCGATCGCTTCGCCGCCCTGCTTGGAACGACCCAAGGTGAAGTTCGCGAGGTTCACGCCCTTCTCGCCGAGGATCGTGCCGAGCTTGCCGATGATGCCGGGCACGTCGTCGTTGGTGGTGTAGAGCATGTGCTCGCCCACTTCGGCGTCGATGTTGATGCCCTTGATCTGGATGAAGCGCGGCTTGCCATCCGAGAACACGGTGCCCGCGATCGAGCGTTCCTTGCTTTCCGAGACGACGGTGACCTTGATGTAGCCCTCGAAGATACCGGTCTGGTCCTGCGAGGTGGTCGAGATCTGGATGCCGCGCTCTTTCGCGATGACCGGGGCGGAGACCATGTTCACGTCCGGCTGGCTGGCCTTGAGGATGCCCGAAACGACAGCCGCGTCGAGCGCCTTGAGGTTCATCTCGGACGCCACACCGTCGAAGGTGATGTTGATCGCCTTGATCGCGTCCTCTGTCATCTGGCCGATGAAGCCGCCGAGGTGCTGCGCAAGTTTCACCCAGGGACCCATGACTTTCGCTTCTTCAGCGGTCATCGAGGGCATGTTGAGCGCGTTCTCGACGGCGCCGTCCAGCAGGTAGTTCGACATCTGCTCTGCCACCTGCAGGGCCACGTTCTCCTGCGCTTCGGTGGTCGAGGCGCCGAGGTGCGGCGTGCAGACCACGTTCGGCAGGCCGAAGAGGACGTTATCGGTCGCCGGTTCCTCGGCGAAGACGTCGAAGGCCGCGCCTGCGACATGGCCCGACTTGATCAGATCGGCCAGCGCCTGCTCGTCGACCAGGCCGCCACGCGCACAGTTGATGATGCGCACACCGGGCTTGGTTTTCTGCAGGTTTTCCTTCGAGAGGATGTTGCGGGTCGAATCCGTAAGCGGCACGTGCAGAGTGATGAAGTCGGCGCGACGCAGCAGTTCGTCCAGCTCGACTTTCTCGACGCCCATATTGGCCGCCTTCTCTTCGCTCAGGAAGGGATCATAGGCCACGACCTTCATCTTCAGGCCGCGCGCGCGGTCGCAGACGATGCCGCCGATATTGCCCGCACCGATCACGCCGAGCGTCTTGGCGGTCAGTTCGACTCCCATGAATTTCGACTTTTCCCATTTGCCAGCCTGCGTCGAGGCATCGGCTTCGGGGATCTGGCGCGCAACGGCGAACATCATCGCGATGGCGTGCTCGGCGGTGGTGATCATGTTGCCGAAGGGCGTGTTCATCACGATCACGCCTTTCTTGCTAGCCGCTTCCTTGTCGACATTGTCGGTGCCGATACCGGCGCGGCCGACGACTTTCAGGTTGGTCGCGCTTTCGAGCAGTTTCGCCGTGACCTTGGTGGCCGAGCGGATGGCGAGACCGTCATACTTGCCGATCACTTCGGCGAGCTTTTCCTTGTCCTTGCCGAGCGAGGGTTCGAAATCGACCTCGATGCCACGGTCACGGAAGATCTGGACGGCGGTTTCCGAGAGCTTGTCGGAGACGAGAACCTTGGGGGCCATTTTCTGGGCTCCTTGAATTTTCAGAATATCGGGAAAGGATGGGCCCGGAGGCCCGCCAATCTGTCACGGATCACGCTTGCGCGGCGATCTCGGCCTCGAAGGCGTATTCGACCCAAGGCATCAGCGCCTCGACATCCGCCGTCTCGACGGTCGAGCCGCACCAGATGCGCAGACCGGCCGGGGCGTCGCGATAGGCGCCGAGATCGAGGCCGACGCCTTCAGCTTCGAGCCGCTTGGCGACGGCCTTGGCGAAGGCCGCGCCATCCTTGATGCGATCGTCGGTGAACTTCACGCAGACCGAGGTGGTCGACGCGGTCGCCGGATCATTGGCGAGGTTCGCGATCCACGGCTTCGCGGCGCAGAAATCCCAGACGACTTTCGCGTTGGCATCGGCGCGGTCGATCAGGCCTTTCAGCCCGCCCACCGACTTCGCCCAGTTCAGCGACACGAGGTAGTCTTCGACGCAGAGCATCGAGGGGGTGTTGATCGTCTCGCCCTTGAAGATGCCCTCATTCAGCTTGCCGCCCTTGGTCATGCGGAAGATCTTCGGCAGCGGCCAGGCGGGGGAGTAGTTCTCGAGCCGCTCGACAGCGCGGGGGCTCAGGATCAGCACGCCGTGACCGCCTTCGCCGCCCAGTACTTTCTGCCAGGAGAAGGTGGTGACATCGAGCTTGTCCCAGGGCAGCTCCATCGCGAAAGCGGCCGAGGTGGCGTCGCAGATGGTGAGGCCTTCGCGGTCCGCCGGGATCGCATCGCCATTCGGGACGCGCACGCCCGAGGTGGTGCCGTTCCACGTGAAAACGACGTCGGTGTTGAAGTCGATGGTGGAGAAATCGACGATATCGCCATAGTCGGCGGTCTTCGTCTCGGCCTCGATCTTGAGCTGCTTGACCACATCGGTCACCCAGCCCGCGCCGAAGCTTTCCCAAGCGACCATCGTCGCCTTGCGCTCGCCCAACAGCGACCACATCGCCATTTCGACGGCGCCGGTGTCGGAGGCGGGCACGATGCCGATGCGGTAATCGGCGGGCACGCCCAGAATTTCGCGGGTGGTGTCGATCGCCTCTTTCAGCTTCGCCTTGCCGATAGCGGCACGGTGCGAACGGCCCAGCGGCGCGTCATTGAGCATGTCGAGGGAGAAACCAGGGATCTTCGTGCAGGGGCCCGAAGAAAAACGCGGGTTTGCCGGCCGCGTAGCCGGAGCTTGAATAGCCATTGCTGGTATCCTTCCAGATATATGCCCTTCGTTGGGGAAGGGTGTCCCGCCGCCGGATGTACGCGTGGGTCCGCTCTGGTGCAAGGGGAGAATTCACCGCGAGGCCACACCTGCGTCAAAATGATGCCGGATCTCGATGCAGACTGGTGCGGCGGTCGTGATGTTGTATCGTTTCAACGATACGCGCCGGCGAGCATATGAGCCAAGGCAGAATCTTATATTATAAACAGTATGATAAATCGTTCAGTTCGTGACATTTGTTCGCGTCACTCCGCTCGAACTGGGCGACCCAAGAGCTTTCAGACATGACTAAAGACAGCGCCCCGGAGGCAGCCGTGATCACGCCGATGCGAATTTGCATCATCACCCTGATGAAGAACGAAGGGCCTTTCATCCTCGAATGGTTGGCCCATTGGCGCAATCTCGGGGTGACCGATTTCATCGTCTTTTCGAACGACTGCTTCGACGGCACGGATGCGATTCTGGACCGGCTCGATGCTCTCGGGGTAGTGCAACACTTGCCCAACCCAGCATATCTGGCGGACACCAAACGCTTCCATCGACAAGCCTTGGCTTACGGGTCGCAATTGCGGCGCCATCGCGAGGCCGATTACACGATGATCTGCGATACCGACGAATTTCTGCATATCGACGTGGCGGATGGCACCCTTCCGGGGCTTCTGGCATTGCACGATTATCCCGATGCGATCTCCTTCGGCGAGCTGCTCTTCGGGTTCGGAGGGCGAGAAAGCTTCGAAGAAGGTCTCGTTACCGAGCGGTTCACCTGGGCGATCGACATGAGACCCGGAGCGCGCCGTGCCCGTCGTGGCGTGAAGACGATCGCAAAGGTCACGCCGACGGTCCTCGAATGGAACAACCATCGTCCGCAGATGGAGCGACGGCGCGGCATTCGTTGGCTCGACGGTGCCGGCGTCCCGGTGCCGCGTAAATTCCGTGTCGGAACGGATCGCGGCTACGATGTGCGCGGGCGATATGATCAGGCATGGCTCGCGCATTATTCGGTACGCTCGGCGGAAAGCCTGTTACTTAAAATGGAGCGCGGCGACGCGGTGCGGCCGGACCGGCTGACTGCCAATTATGCGCGCAAACGCAGCTCTGCGCGCGAAGATAACCTGACCATGCTGCGCTATGGATTGGCGATCCGGCGCGAGATGGGCCGCTTCCTCGAAGATCCGGTGTTGTCCGCGTTGCACACTGCGGCGATCGACGCTCATCATGCGCGGATCGCCGAACTGAAAGCCGACCCCGAGATGGCGGAGGTCTGGAAGACGTTCCGCGAAGTCTGCCAGACAGAGATAGCAACGCGCGCGGAGCGTTCCGGAAAGGGTGAAGCCGAGAAATAGCGAGGCGACCGACACCCGGAGAGGAGGCGCAGGTTGTCCCGTGGCGATGCTCTGGCATGCGCCGGGAAATTGGTCTAATTCCGGCATCAAAATTCGGAGCCGATATTCCCCAAGGAGCGCGCATGTTTACCGCCACGCTGATCGCTGACCCGAAAGAGGCCAATCTGGATCAAGGCACGCTCGATGCGCTCTGTGGCGCATGGGGCGGTGGCGATGCGCGTTGGCTCAACCCGAATGTCGCAGCTGAGTTCATGGTGGACCGCGTGCCGTCGAATCGTTGGGAGGCGTGGGAGGGCCTGCAGGGGCTGGGCGTCGATCTGGTCGTGCAGCCCGCCGAGGGGCGTCGCAAGCAGATGCTGCTGGCAGATATGGACTCGACGATGATCCAGCAGGAATGCATCGACGAGCTGGCCGACGTGGCGGGCGTGGGTGAACGCGTGAAGGAGATCACCGCGCGGGCGATGAATGGCGAGCTGGATTTCGAAGGCGCGCTGACCGAGCGGGTCGGTCTGCTGAAAGGGCTGCCCGAGAGCGTGATTTCCGAGGTGATCGCGAACCGCATCAGCTTCATGCCCGGTGGGCACGATCTGGTCGCGACGATGAAGGCCAATGGTGCCTACTGTGTGCTGGTCTCGGGCGGGTTCACGGCCTTCACCGGCTATGTCGCGGAGACGCTGGGCTTCGACGAGAACCGCGCGAACCTGCTGCTGGTCGAGGATGGCAAGCTGACGGGCGTGCCCTCGCAGCCGATCCTCGGGCGCGAGGCCAAGGTTCAGGCTTTGCTGGAAATTTCGGAAAAACTGAAGCTGGATCACGCGCAGGTCATGGCCGTGGGCGACGGGGCGAACGATCTGGGAATGCTGAAGCTCGCCGGTGCGGGCGTGGCGCTGCATGCCAAGCCCTCCGTTGCCGCCGAATGCGACATCCGGATCAACTTCGGCGATCTGAGCGCGCTGCTCTACATTCAGGGCTATGCGGTGGAAGATTTCGCCTGACCGCCCTGCCAGACTTCGGTCAGGCGCCAATCGTCATCTAAATGCACCAGATCCCCTGCGAGACCGGGGGCGATCCGGCCCACCGGCGCGCCGATTGCCTCGGCCGGGATACGACTTGCCATCGCAAGCGCCTGTTCCGGTGATACGCCAACCTTCTCGATCATGAAGCGCACCGCCTGCGGCAGCGACAGATCGGCCCCGGCGAGCGTGCCGTCCTCCAGCCGCAGCGCCCCGTCGCGGCGCAGGATGCGGCGACTGGCGAGATCAAACTCGGTCAGATCGGACCCGGCGCAGGCCATCGCGTCGGAGACGAGGAAGACCTCGCCCTGCCGTTTCGCCTCCAGCGCCAGCCGGATCGTCTCGGGATGCACATGGATGCCGTCCGCGATCAGCCCCACGGAGACCGGCTGCGACAGCGCCGCGCCGACGAGGCCGGGTTCGCGCGAGCCCAGCTGGCTCATCGCATTGAAGAGATGGGTGACCATCCGCGCGCCTGCCGAGATGGCCTCCTGAGCCTCCGCGAAGCTGCAATCGGAATGGCCGAGGCTGACGACGATACCGGCATCGGAGAGGCGCGCGATCTGTTCGGGCGTCGCGTTGGCGGGCGAGAGCGTCACGATCAGCGCGGGCAGCCCGGTCTTCGCCTCCAGCAGCGTCTCGATATCCTCTTCGTCCATCGGTCGGATGCAGCCCGGCGGGTGACAACCGGGGCGCTTCGGGTCGAGATGCGGGCCCTCCAGATGCAGCCCGCCGAAGCCCGGTACTCGAGACACTGCGGCGATACCTGCCGCCAGCACGGTCTGGGTCGCGGCGCGGGTGTCGGTGATCAGCGTCGGCAGGATCGTCGTCGCGCCAAGATCGGCATGCGCGGCACAGATCGTCGCGATCGTCTCCAGCGTCGCGCGCCCGTCGAGCATCACGCCGCCGCCGCCGTTCACCTGCAGATCGACAAGCCCGGGCGCGAGCGTGCCTCCCGGAAACTCGATCACCTCGCCCTCTGGCAGCTCCGCGATCGGGCAGAGCGCCGAGATTCGACCCTGTTCCAGCACGATTGCATAGTTTTCGTGGAAAGCGGCGCCATCGAAAACGCGCGCGCCCGTCAGGATCAACTTGTCCAAAACGCATCCTCCATCGCAAATGCCAAGGCACCGTCCAGCGCGTTGCCTTTCGCCGTCCGCTGCGGCCAATCTTGCACCGCCAGACCCTGTCCAAGTCCGCCGAGCCACGTCACGGGCAGCGGCTCTTCGGATTGCAACAGTGCGATGGCCTCCCTGATCTCCGTCTGCGCAGCCTCGCGCACGGCAACCGCGGCAGGGTCGGTCGACTGCAGGACGCGCGGCGCAAATCGCGCCCAATCGGCGGGTGTGGCGTCGAGGCTGAACGCGATCAGCCCGTTGCGCCCGTTCATCTCGTCGAGGAAGTCGCGCAGCAGCGGCGTCACCGGGCAGAAACCATCCAGCGCACGCCCCGCTCGCATTCCGAGCGCCCGGCCCATCCAAGCGCCCGAGCCCTCATCGCCCAGCCGCAAGCCCCAGCCACCGATCGCGTGTTGCTGACCGCCCAGCTGCCGCGCGAAGAACGAGCCGGTGCCAATGGCCGCGACGATACCGTCCTCCGGTCCTAGGGCGCCGCGCACCGAGGTCGTCACATCCTGCACGACGCGGGCGGGAAAAGGCAGCTCGGCGGCCAAAGCCTCGGCGGCGGGCGCATGGTTCGCCCCGGCCAGCCCGAGCACCCCGCGAATCTTGGGTGCATCGAGGGGCCCCATCGCGGTTTCGATGGCGGTGAAGATATTCCGCCGCGCGGCGTCGTAATCGGAGGCAATATTCGCGGGGCCGGCCTCGCCGCGCCCGATGACGCGGCCTGACGCATCGGCGAACACCGCCCGGCATCCGCTGCCTCCGCCATCGACTGCAATGAAATGCATCCCCGCCTCCGTTTTCTGCGTAACAGTGCCAAATAGCGAACCCGAGAGAAAGCGCGTAACGAAATCCGCGCGTGAAACGACTTGGGGAAAGATCGCATCGCCTCTATCACTGGGGCGTCACCCACGGGAGGACCATGCGCAAACCTCTGATATTCCTTGGCCTGATCGCTCTGGCGGTGATCGCGACCCTTCTGGTGGCCGATCCCGACCCCGAACGGCTGCGCGCCCTGCGCTACAGTCTCGCGGCGTGGCGCGAGGCGCATCCGCTGGCGCTGCCCACCGGGTTCTTCGTCACCTACGTTGTCGTTACGGCGCTGTCGCTGCCCTTTGCGGTCTGGCTGACCCTTTTGGGCGCGGCGCTGCTGGGCTTCTGGCATGGGCTGGTGCTGATCTCCTTCGCGTCTTCCATCGGGGCGCTGCTGGCCTTTCTGGTCGCGCGCTACCTGATGCGCGACTGGGTGCGCGGGCGGCTTGGCCCACGGCTTGCGAAGATCGAGAAAGGCGCCGCGCGCGACGGCGAGTTCTACCTGTTCTCGCTTCGCCTGATCCCGGTCGTGCCGTTCTTCGTCATCAACCTCGCCTTCGGGCTGACCCGGATGAAGGCGTGGAAGTTCTATGCCGTCTCGCAGCTCGGCATGCTGCCCGGGACGGCCGTTTATGTCGCGGCGGGGGCGCAGCTGGGCGATCTGAACAGCCTGTCGGGGATCGTCTCGCCGGGTCTGCTCGGTGCCTTCGTGGCGCTGGCGGTGTTTCCGTGGGTGGCGCGCGCGGCGCTACGATTCTGGGCGCGCAAGCGCGCTTATCGCGGCTATGAGCGCCCGGCCAAGTTCGACCGCAACCTGATCGTGATCGGCGCGGGCGCGGCGGGGCTGGTGGCCTCTTACGTCGCGGCGCAGGCGAAGGCGAAGGTGACGCTGGTACAGGAAGGCCCGATGGGCGGCGATTGCCTGAATTTCGGCTGCGTGCCGTCGAAGGCGCTGATTGCCTCGGCGAGGGCTGTGGGTGTGGCACGCGGTTCCGAGGCGCTGGGCGTGCGCGCGGATGTCTCGGTCGATTGGCCCGTCGTGACGCGGCGGATATCCGAGGTGATCGCGCAGATTGAGCCGAATGATTCCGTGGAGCGCTATGAAGGTTTAGGCGTCGAGGTGATCGAAGGCCATGCGCGACTGGAAGACCCGTGGACCGTGCGCGTGGGCGACCAGCGCCTGACGACGCGCGGCGTCGTGCTCGCGACCGGCGCGGCCCCGGTGATCCCGCCGATCGAGGGGATCGGATCGGTCGAGCCCCTGACCTCGGACACGCTGTGGGAGGCGCTCGCTGCGATGCCTGCGCCACCCGAGAGGATGGTGATCCTTGGCGGTGGCCCGATCGGCTGCGAGATAGCGCAGGCGCTGGCGCGTCTTGGGGCGGGCGTGACGGTCGTCGAGGCGGCGGAGCGGTTGCTCGCGCGCGAGGAGGACGAGGCCGCGCAGGCGGTGGCGCAGGCTTTGCGCGCCGATGGGGTCGATCTGCGGCTCGGGGCGAAGGCGATCCGCTTCGGGCGGGACGAGTCCAGCACGGATGGAGGCAAATGGCTGGAGCTGGAAGACGGCTCCAAGATTCAATTCGACAAGCTGCTGGTCGCGGTCGGACGCAAGGCGCGGCTCGAAGGCTTTGGGCTGGAGGAGCTGGGCATTCCGGCAAACAAAGTGATCGAGACGAACGACTACCTCGAAACCCTCATGCCCAATATCCACGCCGCAGGCGATGCGGCCGGGCCCTTGCAGCTTACCAACGCCGCGGGCCATCAGGGCTGGATCGCGGCGGCGAATTCGCTGGCCTCGCCGTTCTGGCGCTTCAAGGCCCACGCCGCGCCGATCCCGCATGCGGTCTTCACCACGCCCGAACTGGCGCGGGTGGGGATGACAGCTGCAGAAGCCGAGGCGGAGGGCGTGCATCACGAGGTCACGACCTATCCGCTCGGCGATCTCGACCGCGCGCTGGCCGAAGGCGCGGGACAGGGCTTCGTGCGGATCGTCACCGCGAAGGGCTCGGACAAGATCCTCGGTGCCACGGTCTGCGGAGCGCATGCGGCCGAGGTGCTGGCGGAATTCGCGCTGGCGATGCGGCACGGGTTGGGCTTGGGCAAGATTCTCTCGACGCCGCATATCTATCCGAGCTGGTCGGAGGCCGCGAAGAACGCCGCCGGGCGCTGGCGGCAGTCGCATGTGAACCCGCGCACGCTGCGGATCGCCGAGCGTTTCATGACCTGGAGGCGCGGATGATCGACGCAGCTCTCCTGCCGCTGCAACGTGCCATGATGCAGCCTCCCGCCGAGGCGCTGGCCGCGCGCGGTATCCGCGCCGATCAGGTGACGGTGGCGGGCTTCGCGCTGGGTCTGCTCGCGATTCCGGCGCTGGCCTTGCACGCCTATTGGCTGGCGCTGGCGCTGATCCTGATCAACCGGGTCGCGGACGGGCTCGACGGGGCTATTGCCCGCATCAAGGGTCCGACCGATCGCGGTGCGTTCCTCGATATCGCGCTGGATTTTCTGTTCTACGCGCTGATCCCGGTGGGCTTCGCTCTGGCTGATCCGGCCCGTAACGCGCTCGCCGCGACCATCCTGATCGCGGCCTTCGTGGGCACCGGATCGAGCTTTCTCGCTTTCGCCTCGATCGCCGCCAAGCGCGGGATGAGCACCGACGCCTATCCGACAAAGGGCATCTACTACCTCGGCGGGCTGACCGAAGGCGCCGAGACGATCCTGTTCTTCGCGGCGATCTGCCTGTTTCCGCAAGCCTTCCCGATCCTTGCTGGGATCTTCGCCGCCGCCTGTTTCGTGACCACCGTGACCCGCTGGCTGATGGGCTGGCGGGCGTTTTCCTGAACGGAGAGAGTATGAGAAACCTCCTTGCCGCCCCGGTTCTTGCCGCGAGTCTCGCGCTGCCGCTCGCTGCGCCCGCCTTCGCCGATTGGGCGCAGACGCAGGCCGAGGCGAAGGGCCAGACGGTCTATTTCAACGCCTGGGGCGGCGATCCGCGCACCAACGCTTTCATCGATTGGGTGTCCGATCAGATGCAGGAGAAATACGGCGTCACGGTCGAGCAGGTGAAGCTGTCCGACACTGCCGAAGCCGTTTCGCGCGTGCAGGCCGAGAAGGCGGCAGGCAAGGATGACGGCGGCGCGGTGGACCTTATCTGGATCAACGGGCCGAACTTTCTGGCGATGAAGGAAGCGGGGCTGCTGCATGGGCCGTTCGTGAGCGATCTGCCCAATGCGAAATATCTCGACCTGTCGGAAGGCTCGGCGGCCACGACCGATTTCACCGTGCCGACCGAGGGCTATGAGAGCCCGTGGCGGCTTGCGAAATTCGCCTTCGCCTATGATGCGGAGCGGGTGAACGAACCGCCGAAGGATATGGCGGGGCTTCTGGATTGGGCCAAGGCGCATCCGGGCCGCTTCACCCATCCCAACCCGTCGAATTTCATGGGGGCGAGCTTCCTCAAGCAGGCGCTGGTCGAGTTGGCGCCCGATCCGGCGGCGCTGTCGCAGCCCGTGACGGACGAGGCCTATACCAAGGAAACCGCGCCGCTCTGGGCGTGGTACGATGCGTTGCGCCCGCTGATGTGGCGCGAAGGCAAATCCTTCCCCGAGAACGAAAGCGTGCAGGCGCAACTGGTGGCCGATGGCGAGGTCGATTTCGCGATGTTCTTCGATCCCGCCGCGCCCGCCGCGATGATCGAACAGGGCGTGCTGCCGCCCTCTGTCCGCGTCTGGGTGCCCGAAGGCGGCACGATCGGGAATATCTCCTACGTCGCGATTCCCTATAACGCGGCGCATCAGGCGGGGGCGGAGCTGGTCGCGAATTTCCTGCTCGATCCGGCCACGCAGGCCCATATGCAGGACATCCGCGTGCTGGGAAGTTTCTCGGTGCTCGATCCGGCGAAGCTGGACGAGGCGGCGAAACAGGCCTTCGCTGATTTGCCCACCGCGCCCGCGCTGCCGACGCTGGAGGAGTTGGGCCCGACCCTGCCCGAGCCGCACCCGAGCTGGATGACCAAGCTCACCGAGGACTGGGCGCAGCGCTACACGAAGTGAGGTTCCGATGCGGCTCGCCGGGGCGATCATGACGCTGGTGATCGGCGCGCCAGTGCTGCTGGGCGCGGTGCTGACGCTGGCGACCGCGTTTGGCTGGCAGCCGGGGCTGGGGCGCGTCGCGCTGGGCTGGAACGGTTTCGCTGAGGCATTGGCCGCGCCCGGTATCCTCACCTCGCTGCGGCTGACGCTGGTGACCGGTTTGGGGGCTACGCTGCTGTCGCTTGCGGCTTCGATCCCGCTCGCGCGCTGGCTGATGACGCGGCAATCGGCGTCGCGCTGGCTGACGCCTCTGCTCGCGGTGCCCCATGCGGCGCTGGCGATCGGGCTGGCCTTCCTGATCGCGCCCTCGGGCTGGGCCGCGCGGTTGATCTCGCCCTGGGCGACTGGCTGGGACTTGCCGCCGCAGATCGTCACTGTGGGCGACCCGTGGGGGCTGTCGCTGATCCTCGGGCTGATGCTGAAAGAGGTGCCGTTCCTGACGCTGATGACGCTGGTCGCCGCCGCGCAGCGCCCGGTGGCGGCGCAGATGGCGGCGGGGCGCGCGCTTGGCTATGCGCCGGGCCGCGTCTGGGTTCGGATCGTCTGGCCGCAGCTGTACCCGGCGCTGCGGCTGCCGGTGCTGATCGTGCTGGCCTTCTCGCTGTCGGTCGTGGACATGGCGCTGATCCTCGGGCCGTCGAACCCGCCGACGCTGGCGGTGCGGATCCTGCGGCTCTACGGCGCGCCGGATCCCGCGCAGGCGGTGCCCGCCTCGGCGCTGGCGGTGATCCTGCTGGCGGTGATGGGGGCGAGTGCGGCGCTTTGGATGGTCGGCGAGCGCGCGGGGGCACGGCTGGGCAAGACGGCGATCCGCACTGGGCATCGCGGCACCTCGCGGCGAAACTGGAGCGGCGCTGGCCTGATCGGGGCGGGCGGTCTGCTGGCGATCGGATCGCTCGGCGCGCTGATCCTGTGGAGCCTCGCGAGCTTCTGGCGCTTTCCCGATGCCATGCCCGCCGATCTGACGCTCAAACGCTGGGCCAGCGCGGATTGCGCAAGGCCCGCTCTGACCAGCTTGTCCCTTGCGCTGGTCTCGACCGGGCTGGCGCTGATCCTCGCGATGCTCTGGCTGGAAAGCGAGGATCGCTCCGGCAAGCGCCTGCCGCTCGGCGCCTTGATCGTCCTGCCGCTTTTGCTGCCGCAGATCGGGTTTCTGCAGGGGCTGACGACGGGGTTTCTCTGGCTCGGCCTGCCGCCCGGGTCGGTCGCGGTGACATGGGCCGAACTGCTGTTCGTCTTTCCCTATGTGATGATCGCGCTGGCCGGGCCGTGGCGCGCGCTCGACCCGGCGCATCTCGCCAGTGCGGCGAGCCTCGGGGCCGGGCCGACGCGACGCCTGCTGCGGATCAAGCTGCCGATGCTGCTCGGTCCGATCTGCGCGGCGGCGGCGATCGGGATCGCGGTGTCGGTCGCGCAATATCTCGCAGTTCTGCTGCCCGGGGCGGGGCGCGTTCAGGCGCTGGCGACCGAAGCGGTCGCGCTGGCCTCGGGGGCGGATCGGCGGCTGGCCGCGATCCTCGCGCTCATGCAGGCGGCGCTGCCATGGCTGGGTTTCGCGCTGGCGCTCGCCGTGCCGGCATGGTGGCATCGCAATCGGCGCGGGTTGCGCGGAGGAGTGGCATGAGCCTCGAGTTGATCGATCTGAGCCTGACCGCGCCCGGCGCCTCCGCGCCGCTCTTCGCGTCGCTGTCGCTGGTCGTGGCGCCCGGCGAGACCGTCTGCCTGATGGGGCCGTCCGGGATCGGCAAGTCGAGCCTGCTCGCCCATATCGGCGGGCACCTGTCGCGTGGGTTCACGGCCTCGGGCGATGTGCTGCTCGATGGCGAAAGCGTCACGCAGCTGCCCGCCGAGAAACGCGGCATCGGGATGCTGTTTCAGCAGGCGCAGCTTTTCCCACATCTCTCGGTGGGCGACAATCTGGCCTTCGGGTTGCCCGGGCAGGTGAAGGGCAAGGCGGCCCGGCGCGCGGCGGTCGAGGCGGCATTGGAACAGGCCGGGCTTGCGGGCATGGCTGATCGCGATCCGGCGACGCTGTCGGGCGGGCAGAGCACCCGTGCGGCGCTGATGCGCACTCTGCTTGCCCGGCCCCGCGCGGTGTTGATCGACGAGCCCTTCGCCGCGCTCGACGCGGAGCTGCGGGCCGAGATCCGCAGTTTCACGCTGCAGCATCTCGCGGCCGAGCGGATCCCTTGCCTGATGGTCAGCCACGATCCGGAGGATGGCGCGGCAGCTGCGCGCCGGATCACATTGGGCTGAACCCCGCGCAGCCGCAGTGCGGCGAGCCCCGGCAGACTTGCGCGTTGAGGGCCCTGAGGCTATCTCAAAACTCATGATTTCTGCTGTCAAACACCGCTCGTCGCGTCTTTTGGCCCCCCTCGCCCTCGCGCTGGGGGTCACCGGATTGCTGGCGGGGTGTCAGCCGACAGCCTTCGGTTCGGCGCAGGTTGCGAAGGCCCGCACCACGCTCGCGAATGGCGCGCTGACGGTAGCCGCGCCGAAGGGCTGGTGCGTCGATCCGAAAAGCCTGCGCAATTCCGGTGCGGGGGGGTTCGCGCTGTTCGGCAATTGCGCTGCAATCTCGCGCAATGCCGAGGATGCCCATGCGCCAGAGCCCGCGCTGCTGAGCGTCACCGTCGGGCCGCCCGCGCTGGAGGATGGCTCCGGCAAGCTGTCACGGGATCGGCTCAAGAAGATCGGCGATTTCTTCCATTCCGAGATTGGGCGGGCGGCGCTGTCGCGATCTGGCGAGGCGGGCGACGTCACTATCAAGGGCACCGATATCGCCGATGGCACCTTGCTGCTGCGGGTCGAGGATCGCTCCGGCACCGGCGGGCCGCCGATCGCCAAGACCTATCTGCGGGGCGTCACCGCGCTTGGCGGGCGGATCACCGCGCTGTCGGTTATGCCGCTGAAGGAAGGCGAATTGAGCTACGCCCAGCAGCGCCAGTTGCTGGAGAAATTCATCGCCGCGATCCGCGCCGCGAACTGACCGTGCGGACGTGACGCTCCAAGCGCGCGTCGCCACGCCGGAACATGATGACTTCGCCCGGAAATTTCCCTTTCTCAGAACCCGGTGATAAGGAATAACTGCTGTGATGCCGCAAGCGGCAACGGCAGGACGGGAAAGAAGGGCGGGACATGGCGGGGCGAAACGGCGGATCGCTGTTGCAACGGATTGCCGAGCGGCGCAGCTTGCGGCGCTGGCGCGATGCGGCGTCCACGGTGCCCACGCTTGGGCCTGATGGACTGCGCAGTCTGCGCGCCCGGGCGCGCGCGCTGCGCAACGAGCTCGACACGGTGCTCCGCGCGACCGAGCAGCGGCTGACGGCCTTTCCCGGTGATACGTCGGTTCGCAAGCCCGCCGGCAGTGACTGGGCGTGGCGTCCGCTGCTCTGGCGGGTGAAGGCGCATCCGCATGGGATCGCGGGGGCGCAAAGTCGCGACAAGCTTGGCGATGACCTCACCCTGTTCCATGACTGCCCTCGGTCCGAGATAACGCTGCGCCAGATCCGTAATACCAAGGGCGAGACGCTCGCGCCGTTCGGGCTGCGGCTCGATGTGCTGCGCTTCGAAGGCTCGTTCCTGTCGCTGGTGCTCGACCTGCCCGATGCCGCGCTTGGCGGGCTGCAACTCAACCATCTCATCCGGCTGGAGATGCAGCTGGAGTGCGAGCGGGAACTGGAGGTGTTCTGCCGCCTCAACATCAAGCACGGCCCCAATTCGGAGCAGCTGGTGCGCGAATTGCCCCAAGGCGAGGGCGCGCGCTATGTCGAATTCGATCTGGCCTATACGCGGATGAACGAGCGGCGGTTGGAAAAGGTATGGGTCGACCTGATTTTCGAAAACCCACGGATGAACGAGGTGGTGATCCGCGATCTCACCTTCGCGCGCTACCCGCGCGCCGAGCTGTGACGGAGGCGAGGATGCTGGAAAATTCGCGGATCAAGGCCGGGCGCTGGGAGGCGGTGAGCCACGAGAAAGAGACGCCCGATCTTGAGGTGCGCCATCAGGGCGAGGTGCTGGAAGGGCTGTTGCTGACTGGCGAGCCGGGCGACTGGCGCCTCTCGCAGCCGATCCCGGCGGAGTTGCTGAGTGAGGGGGTACTGACCTTCCTCGTCTGCCGCAAATCGGATGGCGAGGTGATCGACCGCTTCTCTCTGGTCGCAGGCGCGCCGCTCGCGGGTGATCTGCGCGCCGAGATCGACCTGCTGCGCACCGAGTTGGACATGCTGTCGCGCGCCTTCCGCCAGCATTGCGCCGAGAGCGAAAGCTGAGCCTTTTGCGCGCGCCCTCGCGCGGGCGCGCGTACGCGTAGAAGAAAGACCTACGCGTCGAGCAGCTTGGCCACGGCCCGCAGCTCGAATTTCTGGATCTTCCCGGTCGAGGTTTTCGGCAGTTCGGAGAAGACCACGCGCTTGGGCGTCTTGAAGCCCGCGAGCCGCTCGCGGCAGAACTTGATCAACTCCTCTTCCGTCGCCTCCTTGCCCTCCTTCAGCTCGACGAAGGCGCAGGGCACCTCGCCCCAGGTCTCGTCGGGCTTCGCCACGACCGAGGCGAGCGAGACCGCCGGGTGGGCGCAGATCACGCCTTCCACCTCGACCGAGGAGACGTTCTCCCCGCCCGAGATGATGATGTCCTTCGCGCGGTCGGTGATCTTGATGTAGCCGTCGGGATGCATGAAGGCGATGTCGCCGGAGTGGAACACGCCGCCCTCGAAGGCCTCGCGCGTCGCCTGCGGGTTCTTGAAGTAGCCCTTCATCACCATGTTGCCGCGGAAGACGATCTCGCCCAGATGCTGAGAGTCGCGGGCGACCTCCTTGCCCTGATCGTGAACGGTTACCTGTTCGAGCATCGGCATCGACACGCCCGTGCGCGCCTTCAGTTCGGCACGTTCCTCGCCGGTTGCGCCGTCCCAGGAGGGCTTCCAGGTACATTCGACGGCTGGCCCGTAGGTTTCGGTCAGCCCGTAGACCTGCGTGACGTTGAACCCTAGCGGTTCGATCGCGGCCAGCGTCGAGGCGGGCGGCGGGGCGCCGGCGGTGAAGACTTCGACCACGTGATCGAAGGGGCGGCGATGCTCGTCCTTGGCGTTGACGATGGTGTTGAGCACGATCGGCGCGCCACCGAAATGCGTCACCCCGTGATCGGCGATCGCGTCATAGATGTTCTTCGCGGTCACATCCCGGCAGCCGACGACCGTGCCGCCCATCATCGGGGCCATCCAGCTATGGGTCCAGGAGTTGCAATGGAACAGCGGTACGATGGTCAGCAGAACCGGGTAAAGCTGCATCCGCCACGAGATCGCGTTCGCCTGCGTCGAGAGATAGGCGCCACGGTGGTGATAGACGACGCCTTTGGGCTTGCCGGTCGTGCCGGAGGTGTAGTTGAGCGCGATGCTCTCCCATTCGTCCTCCGGCATGATCCAGTCGAACATCGGGTCGCCCTCGGCCACCAGCGCCTCGTATTCGAGGTAATGCCCGGTCGGCTCGAACCCGTGATCGGGGTCGGCCACCTCCACGATCTGCGGCGCGGGGCCTTTCATCTTCTTCACGGCTTCTTCGGCCACCGGCAGGAAGGCCACGTCGCAGAGCACGATCTTCGCGCCGCCATGTTCGAAGATATAGGCAACGGTATCGACATCGAGCCGTGTGTTGATCGCGTTCAGCACCGCGCCGCAGGCGGGCACGCCGAAATGCGCTTCGATCTGGGGCAGGGTGTTGGGCAGGATCGTCGCTACCACGTCACCCGAGTTCACGCCGCGCGCCTTGAGCGCCGAGGCGAGCTGGCTCACGCGCGCGTGGTAATCGACGTAATTATAAGAGCGGCTGCCGTAGACCACCGCCGGTCGCTCGGGGAAGACCTCCAGCGCGCGGTTGAGATGCGACAAAGGTGTAAGCGGGGCGTAATTCGCCGCGCATTTCTCCAAACCCGTCTCGTCGGCAAGCCAGCCCATGAAAACCTCCTCCTCAATTGTTCGGGCATCTTCAGGCGGCTCCGCGCGAAAGGAAAGAGGGTTTGCGTCATCTTTCGTCAGAGATAGTGTCTCGCGCATGATCGTTTCGCATGGCCGTCGCTATATCTTCGTTCACATCCCGAAGACGGGCGGCACGGCGCTGACGCTCGCGCTGGAGGACCGCGCCATGGCGGACGATCTTCTGATCGGAGACACGCCCAAGGCGCAGCGGCGCAAACGCAGGCTGGCGGGCCGCGAGACGCGAGGGCGGCTTTGGAAGCATTCCACGCTGAGCGACGGGCTGGGGCTCTATACGGAAGAGCAGGCTCGGGCCTATTTCACTTTCACACTTGTGCGGAACCCGTGGGATCGGGTCGTCAGCTACTACCATTGGTTGCGCGAGCAGCAGATGACGCATCCGGCCGTGGCATTAGCAAAGTCACTCAGCTTTTCGGACTTCATAAACCATCCGCACACCCAGGCATCGCTCGCGGCGGCCCCTTATGGCAGCTACATGCGGCTGCCGGACGGGGAGGAGATTTGCGACCTTTATATTCGCCTTGAAGATGTAGAGGCCGATGCCGCACCTCTCGCAACGCATCTGGGGTTTTCCGTGACGCCCTTCGCGCGATCCAACATTTCCGCGCGGAAGCGCAACTGGCGCGAGTATTTTTCGGATGTCGACGCTGAAGTGGTTTTAAAACTCTGTGCCGAAGACATCGCGCGGTTCGATTACCGATTCTAAATTTTCGCGCGATTGCAGATTGCGACGCATTTTGGGCCATTCTTACGGCCGGTGAACGCGCCCCTATCCAAAAAGATAGGTCAATCGAGCGTGTCCCCTATCCAAAAAGATAGGTCAATCACGGGTCCGTGAGCAACTTACTGTCTGAAAGTATAGGTTTGCCACATTTCGGTCACCTTTCGGCCCCGGAAACTCCCTAGGAATCAATTGATCTGGGTAGGACCAAGAAATGGCCTCGCCGACTTTCAGAAGGAAGACCGACATGACCCGCAGTGCAACGACGACCTGGGACGACGATTGCGCCTTTGATACCGCTCTGGCGGGCGCAACCTCCGGGCGAATGCTCGACAACGGAGCTGCGTCGGGAATCGTCGCCGGAACGCGCATCGCCACCGCCATGGGCTGGCGCCCGGTGGAAGCGATCGCAGCCGGTGACATGGTCATGACTTTCGACAGTGGCCTGCGTCCCGTCGCGGACGTCAAACGGACTCAACTCTGGCTCGGTCACGGGCGTTGCCCGGACCATCGCAAGCCGCTCGCCGTGCCGGTCGGCGCGTTGGGCAACAAAACCCCGATGCTGCTTTTGCCTGAACAGAACATGATGGTGGAAAGCGACATGGCCGAGGCAATTTACGGTGACCCCTTCGCCGTGATCCCCGCTTCGGCACTTGAAGGCTATCGCGGGATCGATCGGATTACACCCCACCGTCCGATCGACGTGATCGTGCTGGAGTTTGAGGAGGAGGAGATCGTCTACGCTAATGGTTCTGGCATGGTCCATTGCGGTTCGGTCAACAGCCACCGGCTCGAAGCGCTCTTCGACGATGATGCAGGCCCGAACTACGAGACGCTGTCGCTCGAGATGGCGCGCTCGATCGTCGCGGGGCTGATCGACGAAGATCTGACCGCACATGCTTACGCGGCAGAGTGATAGCCCGGCCTGATCCCCTCCTGAAATTCTGACAGGCCGAACGCCGCACCCCAGACCAGGGTGCGGCGTTTTCCTTTGCCCGGGAATAGGCGAACGCTTCGGCGCAGAGGAAGGCGCGCGCATAGAAAAACGCCGGGGCCTTTCGGTCCCGGCGTTCTGGTTTTCTGGCGCCGTCGGATCAGGCGGCTTTCGCGGCCTGACCGTCGCCGAAACGACCATAGAAGGTGTCACCCTTGGCTGCGATGTCGCGCAGCAGGGCGGGGGCTTCGAAGCGCGGACCGTATTGCGCGGTGAGCGCCTCGCAGATCTCCACCGCCTTGCCGGCGCCGAGGATGTCGAGCCACGAGAACGGGCCACCCGACCACGGGGCGAAGCCCCAGCCGAGGATCGCGCCCACGTCACCCTCGCGGATGTCTTCCAGCACGCCCTGCTCGAAGGCGCGCACGGCTTCCAGCACCTGCGCCATCAGCAGGCGATGCTGCACGTGATGCACGTCGGGCTGCTCGTCGGCGCGCGGGAACTTGGCGTCGAGACCTTCCCAGAGGCCTTGGCGTTTGCCCTTCTCGTCATAGTCGTAGAAGCCCGCGTTCGCCTTGCGGCCCATACGGCCTTCGTCGGCCATCCAGAACAGCACGTCATCGACCGCCTCATCGGGATAGGCATCGCCCATCGCCGCCTTGGTGGCCTTCGCGATCTTCACGCCGAGGTCGATCGAGGTCTCGTCTACCAGCTGCAGCGGTCCGAGCGGCATGCCGACCATCGTGGCCGCATGTTCGACCAGCGTCGGGTTCACCCCCTCGGCCACCATGCGAATCCCCTCGTTGATGTAAGGGATGATGCAGCGGTTGGCGTAGAAGAAGCGCGCGTCGTTCACCACGATCGGCGTCTTGCGGATCTGGCGCACGAAATCGAGCGCTTTCGCCACGGCCACAGGACCGGTCTCGGCACCCTTGATGATCTCCACCAGCATCATCTTGTCGACGGGCGAGAAGAAGTGGATGCCGATGAACTGCTCGGGGCGTGCGCTGGCCTTGGCCAGCTCGGTGATCGGCAGGGTCGAGGTGTTGGTCGCGAAAATCGCATCCTGCGGAATCACGGCTTCGGCCTTCTTGGTGACCTCGGCTTTGACGCCCGGATCTTCGAACACGGCTTCCACGATCAGGTCGCAACCCTCAAGCGCGGCGTAATCCGTGGTCGCGTTGATCAGGCCCAGCGTCTTGGCCTTGCCCTCTTCGGTGACCTTCTTGCGCGAGATGCCCTTGTCGAGGATGCCCTCGGAATAGGACTTGCCGCGATCGGCGGCCTCCTGGCTGTTGTCGATCAGCACGACCTCGATACCGGCTTTGGCCGAGACATAGGCAATGCCTGCGCCCATCATGCCCGCGCCGAGGATGCCGACCTTCTTGACCTTCTGGTCCGGCACGTCGGGACGGTTCGCGCCCTTCTCCAGCGCGCCCTTGTTGATGAAGAGCGAACGGATCATCGAGGTCGACGACGGGTTCAGCAGAACGTTGGTGAACCAGCGCGCCTCGATCTTGATCGCCTGATCGAAGGGCACGAGCGCGCCTTCATAGACCGCCGAGAGCAGCGCCTTGGCCGCCGGATAGACGCCCGCGGTCTTGCCATGCACCATCGCGGAAGCACCGACGAAGGTCATGAAGCCCGCCGGGTGATAGGGTGCGCCGCCGGGCATCTTGAAGCCCTTCGCGTCCCACGGTTTGACCAGATCGGCGTCTTTGGCGTTCAGCACCCATTCCTTCGCGGAGGCCAGCGGATCCTCGACGACCTCGTCGATCAGGCCCGCGGCCTTTGCCTTCTTGGGGTCCGAGAGCTTGCCTTCCAGCAGGAAGGGCGCCGCCGCCATCGCACCGAGCTTGCGCGAGACGCGGGTGGTGCCGCCGCCGCCGGGGAAGATGCCGACCATGATCTCGGGCAGGCCGATCTTGGCCTTCGGGTTGTCAGCGACAAAAGTGCGGTGCGTCGACAGCGGCAGTTCCAGACCGATGCCGAGCGCGGTGCCGGGGATCGCGGTCGCGATCGGCTTGCCGCCCTTGTTGGTCTTCGGGTCCATGCCGGCGCGCTCGATCTTGCGCAGGACATGGTGCATCTGCATCACGCCGTCGAAGATCGCCTGAGCGCCGCCTTCGCGCATCTGCGCGATGACGTTGAGATCCATGCCGCCCGCGAAATCGGGCTTGCCGGAGGTGATGACGACACCCTTCACGGCGTCATCCGCCAGCGCCTTGTCGATGAAGCTGTCGAGAAGCGCGAAGCCCTCCATGCTCATCACGTTCATCGACTTCTCGGGCACGTCCCAAGTGATGACGGCAACGCCGTCGCTGCCAAGTTCGTATTTGAAATCAGCCATTTGTTCCTCCCTCACACGCGCTCGATGATGGTCGCGGCGCCCATGCCGGACGCAACGCAGAGCGTGGCCAGACCGGTGTTCAGGTCGCGGCGTTCGAGCTCGTCCAGCAGCGTGCCGATGATGATCGCGCCGGTGGCGCCGAGCGGGTGGCCGAGCGCGATCGCGCCGCCGTTGACGTTGACCTTCGATGCGTCGACCTGGAAGGCCTGCATGAAGCGCAGCACGACAGCAGCAAACGCCTCGTTCACCTCGAACAGGTCGATGTCGGAGATCGACATGCCCGAATCGGCGAGGATCTTCTCGGTCACGGGCACCGGGCCGGTCAGCATGATCGTCGGATCGGTGCCGATCTTCGCGGTGGCGCGGATGCGCGCGCGCGGCTTGAGGCCATGCGCCTCACCGAATTCCTTGTTGCCGATCAGCACGGCGGCGGCCCCGTCCACGATGCCCGAGGAGTTGCCGGCGTGATGGACGTGGTTGATGTGATCGAGGTGCGGGTATTTCAGCATCGCGACCTTGTCGAAGCCGGGCATGACCTCGCCCATTTCCTTGAAGGACGGCTTCAGGCTGCCGAGCGATTCCATCGTCGTGCCCGGACGCGGGAATTCGTCCTGCTCGAGAATGGTCAAACCGTTCTGGTCCTTCACCGGCACGATGGATTTTGCGAAACGGTTTTCCTTGATCGCCTCCGCCGCACGGCGCTGCGATTCCACGCCGAGCGCGTCGACGTCTTCGCGGCTAAAGCCGTATTCGGTGGCGATGATATCAGCCGAGATGCCCTGCGGGACGAAATAGGTCTTCATCGCGAGCGACGGGTCCACGGCGATTGCTGCGCCGTCCGAGCCCATCGCGACGCGGCCCATCATCTCGACGCCGCCTGCGATGTATCCCATGCCAGCGCCGCCGCGCACCTGGTTCGCGGCGAGGTTCACGGCTTCCATGCCCGACGCGCAGAAGCGGTTGATCGACAGGCCGGGGATGCGCTCGTCGAGGTCCGACAGAAGCACCGCCGAGCGTGCAAGGCAGCCGCCCTGCTCCATCACCTGGGTCGCGTTGCCCCAGATCACGTCCTCGACCGCGTGGCCTTCGAGGTTGTTACGCTCGGCCACCGCGTTCAGCAGCCGCGCCGACAGCGCGACCGAGCTGACCTCGTGCAACGAGCCGTCCTTGCGGCCCTTGCCCCGCGGGGTGCGGGCTGCGTCATAGATATAGGCTTCCGTCATGGTTCCTCCTCACGCCCGGTCGGAAGGATTGCCGGGCATCAAATCATAGGGGTGTTTCCAACCGGGCAGGGCAGCAATGCCATCCAGCCAACGGTCGATATTGGGGAATTCCTTGCGGTCGAACCCAAAGGGCTCGGGGTAGTAGAGATAGCCGCAGCAGGCGAAATCGGCCAAGCTGGGCTGGTCGCCGACGACCCAGTCGCGACCCTCCATGTGTTTCTCCAGCGTCTTGATCGCGGTCAGCACGCGGCCCTTGAGCCAGCCGATCGCCTCTTGCGGACGCTTGTCTTCGGGCAGGAAGTTCATCAGGAAGCGCAACCCGCCTTGCTGGCCCGAGCCTTTCTGCGCATCCCAGAACATCCAGCGCAGCATTTCGTTGCGGTCCTCGGCGAGGAATTTGCCGGTCTGCTCCGCGATGTGAAGTTGGATGACGCAGGATTGCGACAGGGTCAGGTCGCCCTCTTTGAAGACGGGCGCCTCGGCCATTTCGTTCAGCGCCTGGTATTCGGCGCTGCGCGCCTCGCCGTTGAAGAAATCGACATAGACCGGCTCCCAGTCGTAGCCCGCCAATTCCATCGTCAGCGCCGCCTTGTAAGCGTTCCCCGACTCTCCGAAGCAATAAAGTTGTGCCGCCATTCGTTGCGGTCCTCCCTGATCACGATGCCAATCTGGCCCCTAAGTGACGCGAACGTAAGCCCCTCGTGGGCATTCCGCCGCAACGTCATTCGATCACGACGTTGCGTCCAACGCGAGGGAGAGGGTGACGTTCCGTTGCGAGAGGTGAACGGACGTGAACGGAAAGCACGGAAAAAGCGAGAGGAGCGGCGCGGTTAGCGCACCGCCTGCATCGTTCCCTTGGGAAACTCGATTCCCTCGAAATCGGGATACACCTTGCGCAATACCGCGATCTGCGCCGGGCTGTCGATGCGCACGAGATACCATTCCTCGCCATCCTGCAGCGCCAGCGTGGTATTGGTCGAGCGCACCTTGCCCATCTCGGGCACCTCCATCACCGTCGATGTCGGAATCTGCGCATAGGCCCGGCCCGAAGACGTCTCGCCGGTTTTCATTTCGTTGGTGTTCATCTCGAACTCGTCGATCGTGACCGAGGCCATCGCGTCGTTGATCTGCTTGCGCATGATCTCTTCGAGCTGCTCTTTCGGTACGCCCGTCTGATCCGCGATGGCCTGCATCATCTTCGGCGGCACCGTGTCGAAGAAGACCGAGTAGTCCTTCTCTTCCACCGCCTTGGTGAAGCCCGCGACCTCCTGCGTGACAGCGTTGCGGTCGGCGGGGTCGAAGGCAAAGGCGGGCAGGGCCGAGACGGCAAGGGATGCGACAGCGAAAGCGAGAGACAGGCGGGTCATGGATGTCCTTTCGAAATCAGGCTTTGCGCTCGCCAAGCTCGGCCTTGAACAGCCGCAGGCGGTGGTTGAGATTTTCCTCGTGGGTGACGGAGTTGAAATGCTCGAACAGGAAGGTCAGCGCCTCGTCGGGCGTGATTTCCGCCTCCTGCGCGAAGCGGTTGAGGCTGCGATAGGCGTCATTGGTCATGGCGACGGGAAAGCGACGGGTCAGGCGCAGTCGTTTGGGCATTCAGGCTCCGGGGCAATGTAGCGCGGAAAGGCGCGTCAGGTTGCGCGCAGCTTAGGAAGAAACCTGCGCGCTGGCCAGACCGCCCGTGCTCCGAAGCCAAGCATCGGGACCGCGCCTAGAGGTCGTCCCAATCGCTCAGCCCGAGCTTGTTCTTGCGGTGGATCTGCCACAGCGCCATCAGCGCCCCGAAGGCGAGCGCCGAGATCACCAGCGTTACCAGATGCGGCGCGTAGGACATGCCCTCCGTCGCGCTCAGCAGATGATCCACGAGGAGCTGCGCCACCGCGAACCCGGCGCCGAAGATCAGCAGGTTCTGCTTCCAGTCGAGATAGGGAATCGGGCGCGGCTCGAAGCCCAGCCAATGCAGTACCCGCGCGCCCATGGAAGGACGGGTCGAGCGGAACACGCCCCGCGCCCGCAGCTCTGCGAGCGCGGCATCGTATCGGCGGTGGGTTTCTGCGTTATTGAGATACATGGCGGCGGGGCTCGGCGGGAATCGTGTCTCGGTTGAGATTCCGAGGTTAGACCTGCATGGCCGCAAAACAATCGCCCGGCGCTACACTTCGCCTGACATGGCGGTGATCGAAAATTGAAACGGCGGGCCGAGGCCCGCCGTTCATTTTCGTTTGATCCGTTCGTCTCAGAACTGGTCGTCGGTCAGCGCCATGACCGGGTCCGCACCGCTCTCGATCCGCGCCAGATGCATGGCGCAGGCGGGAAGCTGACGCGCCATGTAGTAGCGGCCCGTCGCGATCTTGCCTTCGTAGAAGGCGGTGTCCGACGCCCCGTTGTCGAGCGCGGTGAAGGCGGCTTTCGCCATCCGCGTCCACATCAGGCCGAGGCAGACGTGGCCCATCAGGTGCATGAAGTCATAGCTGCCCGACAGCGCCGCGTTCGGGTTTTTCATGCCGTTCTGCATGAAGAACATGCCCGCGGTCTGAAGCTGCTTGGAGGCGTTCTTCAGCGCATCGGTGAAGGGCTTCATCCGCTCATCGTCGTCATGCGACTTGCACTCTGCCTTGACCATCTCGAAGAAGGCCATGACGTGCTTGCCACCGTCGGCTGCGAGCTTGCGGCCCACGAGGTCGAGTGCCTGAATGCCGTTGGCGCCCTCGTAGATCATCGCGATGCGCGCGTCGCGCACATGCTGCGACATCGGCCAGTCCTCGGTATAGCCGTGGCCACCGAAGACCTGCTGCGCGGAGACGGCGGTCTCGAAGCCCTTGTCGGTAAGGAAGCCCTTGATGACCGGGGTCATCAGCGAGATCAGACCTTCGGCTTCGGCGTCGTTGAGCGCATGGGAGCGGTCGATCAGATGCGCGCCCCAGAAGGTGAAGGCGCGGGCGCCCTCTACGAAGCTCTTCTGGTCCATCAGCATCCGGCGCACGTCCGGGTGCACGATGATCGGATCGGCGGCCTTCTCGGGCGCCTTCACACCGGTCACGTCGCGACCCTGAATGCGGTCCTTCGCGTAAGCCACGGCTTCCTGATAGGCGGCTTCGGCCACGGCATAGCCCTGAAGACCGACGCCAAGACGCGCTTCGTTCATCATGGTGAACATCGCGCGCATCCCCTTGTGGAGATCGCCCAGCAGCCAGCCCTTCGCGCCGTCGTAGTTCATGACGCAGGTCGCGTTGCCGTGGATGCCCATCTTCTCTTCGAGCTTGCCGACCGAGAGCGAGTTGCGCTCGCCCAGCGAGCCGTCCTCGTTGACGAGGAATTTCGGCACGATGAAGAGCGAGACGCCCTTGGTGCCTTCGCCACCGCCCGGCGCTTTCGCCAGCACGAGGTGGATCACGTTATCCGACAGGTCATGATCGCCCGCCGAGATGAAGATCTTGGTGCCGGTGATCGCGTAGGAGCCATCATCCTGCGGCTCGGCCTTGGTGCGCATGAGACCCAGATCGGTGCCGCAATGGGGCTCCGTCAGGTTCATCGTGCCGGTCCAGTCGCAGGTGACCATCTTCGGCAGATAGGTCTGCTTCTGCTCGTCCGTGCCGTGGGTGTGGATCGCCGAATAGGCGCCGTGGGTCAGGCCCTGGTACATATTGAAGGCCATGTTGGCCGAGACGAACATCTCGCCCACCGCGCAGTTCAGCAGGTAGGGCATGCCCTGACCGCCGAATTCAGGATCGCAGTCGAGCGCGGTCCAGCCGCCCTCTTTCATCGCCTCGAACGCCTTGTCGAACCCTTTGGGCGTGCGGACCACGCCGTTTTCGAGCACGCAGCCTTCCTTGTCGCCCACCTCGTTCAGCGGGGCCAGCACCTCCGACGAGACCTTGCCCGCAGCGTCGAGAACGGCCTCGGTGAAGTCGCGGTCCATTTCTTCGTAACCCGGCACGTCCGAATCCGAAACTTTGAGCAGGTCATGCAGCACAAACTGCATGTCTTTGGTGTTGGCGATAAAGCTCGACATGGTTCGCTCCCTTTAGTCGTCGCGGATCAGGCCGCGTCGTCGTGGCGCGCCTTCTCCAGTTCCTTCTCCGCCCACTCGATCTGACTGGCCAGTTCGTCGATCGCCTGACCCAGTTCCTCGCGTTGGCGCGTCATTTCCTCCAGACGTTGCTGTGCGAGCTTGATCGTCTCGTTCAGCTGCGTCTTCTGCTTGTCGCCCATCTCGTAGAGGTCCAGCAGCTGGCGGATATCCTCCAGCGAAAACCCGAAACGTTTGCCGCGCAGGATCAGTTTCAGCCGGGCGCGGTCGCGCCGCGTAAACAGCCGTTTCTGTCCCTCGCGAATGGGAAACAGCAACTCCTTGCTTTCGTAGAACCGCAGGGTGCGCGGGGTCACCTCGAAGGCATCGCACATCTCGCGGATCGTCATTACTGTGTCGGTCATACTCTCTGCCTCGCGTTTCCTTTGCGTAATGCGACGCGGCAGATCGTCTGTCCGCAGTCACAATACAAGACTTCTTTACGTTCGCGTCACCGTAACGTGGCGTCACGAATCCAATGACGTAATGTCAGGGAATTTTTACCGTACGGTAAAGCAAGTTTCTTTCGTCGAAACTGGCCATAATCGTCAAGCTCACAAGGCGTTCACACGACCTCGCTGACGTTAAGGAATGCATTTCAGGCTCAAGAATCAAGAGTGTCCTGAACCTGATCACGCAATTGTCGGAGGTCGTCGATTGCCGCGTCCAATTCTTCGCGTTGTCGCGTCAGCACGTCAAGCTGCCGGTCGGCCAGTTCGACCCAGACGCGGTTCTGCTCTTCGGTGCCTTGCTGATCGTAGATCAGCAGCCATTGGCGCAACTCCTCGAGCGAGAAGCCAAATCGACGCCCGCGCAAGATCAACGTCATCCGCGCGATTTCGCGCGGGCCGTAATAGCGCGAGCGGCCTTCCTTCTGGGGATTGAGAAGCTCGATATACTCGTAATAGCGCAGCGTGCGCGGGGTCACGTCGAACCGCTCGCACATCTCCTTGAAGGACAGTAAGTCTGACATCTATTCGGCCTCCCGATCCGGGCGAGAAGCTAGCGCGCCGGGCTTCAGGCTGCAAGCAAAGCCAGCCCTCGCCCGGCGGGCTGCAGCTTATATTTCGATCGCTTTGAGCATCTCGGGTTCGATGACATCCACCCCCGGCAGACCGTCGATCAGCGCCTGCGCGGATTGCTCCAGCGCATCGAAGGTCTTGTAGTGGCAGGGGATGACCGTCTTGAAGTTGAAATACTTCTTCGACGCCCAGGCCGCGCGCTTCATGTCCATCGTGAAATGGCCGCCCGCCGCGAGGATGCCGATATCGGGATTGTGCAGTTCACCCATCCAGTCCATGTCGGCCATGATGTCGGTATCGCCGCTGACGTAGATCGTGTGGCCCTCGGCCTCGAGCATGAAGCCCGCGGGCTGGCCCGCATAGGCCGGGTTGCCGTCCTTGTAATCGACCGAGGCGGAATGGGTCGCGTTCACCATCGTGACCTTCACACCGCCCAGATCGACCGTGCCGCCTTTGCCGAAACCGACCGTCTCGGCCCCCTCGGCCCCGAGCATGATCGACAGCTCGTGGATGCAGTAGATCGGGATATCCAGTTCCTTCGCGATCGGCACCGCGTCCGAAGCGTGATCGCCGTGGCCGTGGGTCAGCAGCAGATGCGTCGCACCCTCGATCGCCTCGCCGCGCTTGTCGTCGGGAAAGACCGGCGAGCCGGTGAGGAACGGATCGAGCAGGATCACGGCGTCGCCGGTTTCGATGCGGAAGCCGGAATGGCCGAGCCAGATGAGTTTCATATGGATTTCCTCCGTTAGGCACTTCGGTTGTGACAGGACGACGTAATAAGCCCTGCGCATGTTCCAAGATTAGCGCGCAAATTCGCGTGGGACAGGGCAGGGGCGCGCCGATGCCGGGGCGCGGCGCTTGAAAGCCCCAGTGGCTCGGGCTAAACCGCCTTCCAAGACAAGCGGAGAAGCACATGTCCATCGATATCGACACCGCCCGCAAAGTGGCGCATCTGGCCCGGATCCGGGTGCCCGAAGACCATCTGCCCGAACTCGCGCAGGAACTCTCCAGCATCCTGACCTTCATGGAGCAGCTCAACGAGGTCGACGTTGAGGGCGTCGAGCCGATGACCTCCGTGACGCCGATGCGCCTCAAGCGCCGCGTCGACGAGGTGACCGATGGCGGTTATCCCGAGAAAATCCTCAAGAACGCCCCCGATGCCCGCGAGGGCTTCTTTGCCGTGCCGAAGGTGGTCGAATGAGCCTGAACAAACTGACGATTGCCGACGCGCGCGATGCGCTCAAGAAGGGCGATGTGACTTCGGTCGAGCTGACCGAGGCCTGCCTGGGCGAAATCGAAGGCGCAGGCGCGCTGAACGCCTACGTGCACAAGACCCCTGAGATCGCGCTGGAGCAGGCCAAGGCCGCCGATGCGCGCATCAAGTCGGGCGACGCGCCCGCGATGTGCGGCATCCCGCTGGGGATCAAGGATCTTTTCGCGACCAAGGGTGTGGCGACGCAGGCCGCGTCGAACATCCTCGACGGGTTCAAGCCGGAATACGAATCCACCGTCACGCAGAACCTGTGGGACGCGGGCGCGGTGATGCTCGGCAAGCTGTCGATGGACGAATTCGCGATGGGCTCGTCGAACGAGACCGCCTGCTACGGCCCGGCGGTGAACCCCTGGAAGATCGATGACCGGAAACTGACCCCGGGCGGGTCTTCGGGCGGTTCGGCCGCGGCTGTGGCTGCCGACCTGTGCCTTGCCGCGACCGGCACGGATACCGGCGGCTCGATCCGCCAGCCCGCCGCCTTCACCGGCATCGTCGGCATCAAGCCGACCTATGGCCGGGTCTCTCGCTGGGGTGTGGTGGCCTTCGCCTCTTCGCTTGATCAGGCGGGTCCGATGACCAAATCGGTGCGCGACGCGGCGATCATGCTTGGCACGATGTGCTCGCACGATCCGAAGGATTCGACCTCCGCCGATATTCCGGTCCCGGATTTCGAGGCCGCGCTGACCGGCGACATTCGCGGCAAGAAGATTGGTATCCCGAAAGAATACCGCATCGAAGGTATGCCCGCCGAGATCCAGAAGCTCTGGGACGACGGCATCGCGATGATGAAAGATGCGGGGGCCGAGATCGTCGATATCTCGCTGCCCCATACGAAATACGCGCTGCCCGCCTATTACGTCGTGGCTCCCGCGGAAGCCTCGTCGAACCTCGCGCGCTATGATGGCGTGCGCTACGGCCACCGCGCCAAGCTCGCGGCAGGCGAGGGCATCGTCGACATGTACGAGAAGACCCGCGCCGAAGGTTTCGGCCCCGAGGTGCAGCGTCGCGTGATGATCGGCACCTATGTGCTGTCGGCAGGCTTCTATGACGCCTATTACAACCGCGCCCGGAAAGTGCGCGCGTTGATCAAGCGCGACTTCGAAGAAGTTTTCGCGCAGGGCATCGATTCGATCCTGACGCCTGCCACCCCGTCTGCCGCTTTCGGTCTGGGCGAGATGGACGGCGCCGATCCGGTCGAGATGTATATGCAGGATGTGTTCACCGTGACGGTGAACCTTGCAGGCCTTCCCGGCGTTTCGGTGCCGTGCGGGCTGGACAGCAAGGGCCTTCCGCTGGGGCTGCAACTCATCGGGCGGCCCTGGGAAGAGGGCGATCTGCTGAACCACGCCCACGTCCTCGAACAGGCCGCGGGCTTCTCGGCCAAACCGGAGAAATGGTGGTAACATGAAACAGGCACTCGCGATCCTCGGCGGCGTTCTGGCCCTCTCGGGCTGTATCTCTTCGATCCCCGACAGCGGCCCCGAAGCCCGTCGCGAGGCCGAACTGCGCGGCCAGCCCATCGTGCCGCCTTCGGCACAAAGCGTCCTGCCGACCGACAACGGCTCGACCAACCCCGATGCGCCCGGCGCGCCGCTGAACGCGACCGGCACGGCGACGCCCGGCACGACCAACGCGCTTTCCGCACCGACCATCGATGCGGGCGGCACCATCGGCGACAATCCTTCGACCTCCAGCTCCGACAGCAGCGACAATAGCGGCGCCGCGATCGGGGCAGATGCGATGGCCGCGCTGCAGGAGACCGACGCGTCGAACAGCACTGCCGGTTCCAGCACCATGGCCAGCTCGCCGAACTTCGACACCACCGCGTCGAGCAGCGCGCCCGCGCAGAACACGATCAGCAATCAGGACAGCTCGGGGCCGAACCTCGCTGCCTATGCGCTGTCGGTGTCCAACCGTCCGGGCGACTCGGTCTACAAGCGCTCGGGCATCAAGCTGACCTCGTCGAGCAAGGCCTGCGCGAAATACGTCTCTGCCGATCAGGCGCAACGCGCCTTCCTCTCCGCAGGCGGGCCGCAGAAAGACCGGCTGAACCTCGATCCCGATGGCGACGGTTTCGCCTGCGACTGGGATCCGACGCCGTTCCAGACCGCGCGTCAGTGAGCGCCGACTGCCCCTCGCCCAATTACGGCCCGCGCCGCGAGGGGGCGGTGCCGGAACTGATCATTATCCATTACACCGCGATGTGGTCCTGCGAGGCCGCGCGGACGCGCCTTTGCCTGCCCGAGGCGGAGGTCTCCGCGCATTGGCTGATCGGGCGTGATGGCTCGGTCGAGCAACTCGTCCCCGAGGAGATGCGCGCCTGGCATGCGGGCTTGGGAAGCTGGCAGGGGCTGGGCGATGTGAATTCGCGCTCGATCGGTATCGAACTGGACAACGAGGGCGATCGTCCGTTCCCCGAGCCGCTGATGGCCGCGCTGGAAGAGCTGCTTCCGCAGATCATGCGCCGCTGGGCAATTGCACCCGAGAACGTCATTGGCCATTCGGATTTCGCGCCCGAGCGCAAGATCGACCCGGGCCCGCGCTTCGACTGGCAGCGCCTCGCGCGGCAGGGCCTGGCGATCTGGCCGGAGCGGGGCGCTGCTGCGCCCGCGGTCGATCCCGAGAGTTTCCTCGCACTGGCCTCGAGCCTTGGCTACCCGGAAGCGCCGCTCGCGACGATCCTGCCAGCCTTCCGCCTGCGCTTCCGCCCGCGCCATGAGGGGCCGCTGGATGCGGTGGACATGGCGCTGGTCGCCGATCTGGCGAGCCGCTTTGGCGCAGATGGCGGGGCGTGGCGATCAAGCTGAGGCCGGGAGCGGGCTCTGCCCCCCGGTCGCCGGACGGCGGCAGATTTGAAGACGGAGGGGGCTCTGCCCCCGCTCGCGATGCGAGCCCCCCGGGATATTTCTTCCAATCCGAAGAGTTGATCAGAGCGCGGCGGCGAGCCGGGTGCCCTGATCGATGGCGCGTTTCGCGTCGAGTTCCGCCGCCACATCCGCGCCGCCGATCACATGCGGGCTGCGACCCGCCGCGATCAGCTGATCGGCCAGCGAGCGGTCCGAGAGTTGGCCTGCGCATAGCACCACCGTATCGGCCTCGATCAGCGTCGGGTTCTCGCGCGCCTCGCCAAAAGTGACATGCAGCCCCTCGGCGGTGATCTTCTCGTAATTCACGCCGCCGATCATTTTCACGTCCTTCATATGCAGCGCCGCGCGGTGAACCCAGCCCGTGGTCTTGCCGAGGCGGCGGCCGAGCTTTTCCTTCTTGCGCTGCAGTAGCGTCACTTCGCGGGCTGGGGCTTCGGGCTCGGGCTTCGTCAACCCGCCCGGCGTCTGCGCCGGATCGCCGACGCCCCATTCGCGCTTCCACTCTTCCAGATCCAGCGTCGGGCTATCGGTCACCGTCAGGAATTCGGCCACGTCGAAGCCGATGCCGCCCGCGCCGATCACCGCGACGCGCTTGCCGGCGGTGACGCGGCCCTTGAGGATGTCGATGTAACTCACGACCTGCCCGCCCTCGATCGGGATTTCCGGGTCGCGCGGCTGCACGCCGGTTGCGATGATGATCTCGTCGAAGGGGGCGAGGAGATCGGGCGTGGCCTCGGTCTCCAGCTTCACCGTCACGCCGGTCTTCTCGATCATGGTCTTGAACCAGTCGGTGAGCCCGTGGAATTCCTCCTTGCCGGGGATCGCGCGCGCCATGGTCAGCTGCCCGCCGAGTTCAGAGGCGCGGTCGAACAGCGTCACGGCATGGCCACGCTCGGCCGCGGTGATCGCGGCAGACAGGCCCGCCGGGCCCGCGCCGACGACGGCGACGGATTTCGGCGCCTCGGTCTTGGTGATGACGATCTCGGTCTCATGCGCGGCGCGCGGATTCACGAGGCAGCTCGAGACCTTGCCCTGGAAGGTGTGGTCCAGACAGGCCTGATTGCAGGCGATGCAGGGTGCGATCTCGGCGGCGCGGCCCTCTTTCGCCTTCACCACGAAATCCGCATCGGCGAGGAAGGGGCGCGCCATCGACACCATGTCGGCGCAGCCGTCGCCCAGCACCTCTTCGGCGACTTCAGGCGTGTTGATGCGATTGGACGTGATGACCGGGATCGAGACCTCGGGCTTGAGCCGCCCGGTGAGCCAGGTGAAGGCCGCCCGCGGCACCGACGTCACGATGGTCGGCACCCGCGCCTCGTGCCAGCCGATGCCGGTGTTGAGCATCGTGGCGCCCGCTGCCTCGACGGCTTTCGCGAGGGTGACGACCTCTTCCCAAGTCGAGCCGTCGGGGATCAGGTCGATCAGCGAGATGCGGAAGATCACGATGAAATCGGGGCCGACCGCTTCGCGCACGCGCTTGACCACTTCGACGGGCAGGCGCATCCGGTTCTCGAACGAGCCGCCCCAACCGTCTTCGCGCTTGTTGGTGTGGCGTACGAGGAACTGGTTGAGGAAATAGCCCTCGGAGCCCATCACCTCGACGCCGTCATAACCCGCCTCGCGGGCGCGCGCGGCGGCGGTGGCGATGTCGGCGATCTGCTTCTCGATCCCGGCTTCGTCGAGCTCTTTCGGCGGGAAAGGCGAGATCGGGGACTTGATCGCAGAGGGCGCCACGCAATCGGGGCCATAGGCATAGCGCCCGGCGTGCAGGATTTGCATCGCGATGCAGCCGCCCGCTTCGTGAACGCGGTCGGTGATGATCTTGTGATGCGCGATGTCCTCGGGGGTGAACAGCCCCGCCGCGCCGGGAAAGACGCCACCTTCGTTATTAGGGGCCATGCCGCCCGTCACCATCAGCGCGACACCGCCGCGCGCGCGTTCGGCATAGAACTCGGCCACCGCATTCCAGTCGCCGCGCTCTTCGAGATTGGTGTGCATCGAGCCCATCAGCACGCGGTTCGGCAGCGTCACGTGGCCCAGATCGAGCGGCGTGAAGATATGCGGATATTGGCTCATGTAACCCTCCCTGATTTGGCCCGCACTCTGCGGCGCAAGGCTAGGCTTGTCACGTCAAACGCGGCGTCAGAGCGAAAGCGCCACCGTTTCGCAGAGGTCACCAACCTGCGGGATTCTCTCCCATTGTTACCCTCGTATTGTCGCCGCGAAGTCTAAATTGCGCCCGATTTCGGCTCGATAAGCGGAAAATAAGAAACAGAAATTACAAGCCGAAGGGTGTTTGGGATGGATCGCCTGACTGAAATGGAAGCCTTTGCCACGGTTGTGGATCAGGGGGGCTTCACCGATGCAGCCAAGAAGATGGGCATCTCCAAATCGGCTGTGTCGAAGCATGTCTCGGCGTTGGAGGCCCGCCTCGGTGCACGTCTTCTGAATCGCACCACGCGTCGCGTTTCGCCGACGGAAATCGGCCTGGCTTATTACGACCGCGCGCGTCGCGTTCTCAACGATGCGGGCGAGGCCGATGCGCTGGTGACGTCGATGCAGACGGCGCCCTCGGGGCTGCTGCGCATCTCGGTCGCCACCGATTTCGGTGTGAACCTTCTCTCTCCCGTTCTGGGCGAATTCCTGCAGGAATTCCCCGAAATCACCGTGAATATGGTGCTGAACAACCGCTACGTCGAACTTATTTCTGAAGGGTTCGACATGGCGATCCGCGTCGGCGAACTGGAGGATTCGAGCCTGCGCGCGCGCAAGCTGACCGAGACTTCGCGCCGGATGATCGCCTCGCCAGACTACTTCAAGAAATTCGGCCGCCCCGAGCGGATCGACGATCTCAACAACCACAAACTGCTGCATTATTCGAACCAGTCGGCGGGCAATGTCTGGAAGTTGACCGCGCCTTCGGGCGAGCGGCGTCAGGTCCGCTCGGCGGGCTGGCTGACGGTCAATGACGGTCAGTCGCTGCTGCATGCCGCGACGGCCGGTCTCGGGATCGCTTACCTGCCCTCGTTCCTCTATGCCGACGCGATGCGCGAGGGCCTCGTGGAAGAAGCGATGCCCGATCTGCCGATGGAAACGCTGGGCATCTACGCAATCTATCCGCCGGGGCGTTTCACGCAGCCGAAAGTGCGCGCTTTCATCGATTTCCTCGCCAAGACCTTCGCCGAGAAGGGCCCCGACAACTGGTGAGACCGAACTCCCTCCCGCGCCGGGCCATTCCGCCGGCTGGCGCTAACTCCGGGTCGAGGTGAGAACCGCTTCGACCCGTCTGTTTTTCTCGCGTCCCTCTTTGGTCAGATTGCTTGCGCGCGGGGCGAGGAAGCCCGCCCCCTCGGCGCTGACCTGTGACGCCGCCACCCCGTAATCGCCGATCAACTTTTGCCGTGCCGATTGCGCGCGTTTCTTCGACAGCGCGATATTGGCCGCGAGCGAACCGACCGCATCGGTATGACCCACCAGCATCACCTGATAATCCGGGTTGGCCTTGAGGAACTCTGCCAGCGCCTGCAGCGAGGCGAAATCGCCCTCGCCGAGCGCGGATGCCCCCGATGGGAAGTCGAGATCGTCGAGCGCGACCGAGCCCTGCGCCTCCAGCGTCTGCGCAAGCGCGGAGGGGGCGACGGCCGGGGCATCGGCGCGCGGCAGAACCGGCGCGGTTTGCGGCGCGCCGAGCGGGTCGTCGGGCCGAGCGGGGGTGACGTCCTGCACCCGCAGCTCGGTCACCTGAATGAAGCCCGACTCGGACGACCGCGAGACGGTGATCCCAAGGTAATCGGCATCCTTGCGCGCCGCGATGTAGCGGAAATCGCCCAGATCGACATGCATCGCGGGCTCGGACAGCAGGTCGAGCGCGTAGCGAAAATCGAAGCCGCCGCAGGCCTGCGTGTCGCACTCATAGAGGATGTCGTAGCCCGCCTGCTTGAGCTGATCCCGTAGCGGCGCGAGGATCTGTAGCGTCGTATTCTGATTGGCCCGCAGTTGATAGGCCGTGTCGGAGCGCGCACCCTCGAGATCGCGGGTCTCCAGCTTGCCGTCCTGCCACGGACCGACCGCCAATTGGTAGCTGGTGGCGGGGCTCGTTTCCTGCGCGGATTGGGTGGCGCCGGCGGGCAACGTCAGATCTAACGAGGCGGCGCACGCGGCGTGGGGCAGGCTGGCGGCGAGCAGACTGGCCAGCAGGAGTGGCGCACGGCGGATCATGCCACCTCCGGCGCGCGGCGATAGTGATACTGCGCGCGAACTTCCATGCCGAAGCTCTCGGCGAGGGCGTTCGAGGCGTCATTGGCGAGCGTCGTGATCATCTCGAACCGCTCTGCCCCGGCCTCAACGGCCCAGCGAGCGCCCTCGTAGATCATCTCGCGCGCGAGGCTCATGCGGCGGTATTTCGGCGCAACGGCGAGCGCGTGGAGCATCGCCGCGTCCTCGTAGAGAGCGATATAGGCAACGCCCGCGGCCCGGTCGTCCTTGCGGCCCAGAACGCAGGTTTTCGGTACCTCTGCGCGGTCCATGATCGCCTGCCGCTCGGGCCCGACATCCAACTCGGTCCAGAGGTCGCGGGCGATCTGCAGCGGCGGCCAATGGGCGAAAGCGGTCACGGGCGGGACCTCGCCCTGCATCGCTGCAATCGGCGCGGACCAGATCCGCACCGGGTCATAAGCTTCGTAGCCGCGCGCCTCCAGAACCGCGTCGAGCGCCTCGTCTCCGGCGCGGATCATGAAGCGCGGACGCTGGCCCAAGGCGCGATGCGCAGCTTCGGCGGCGGGAATGTCGGCCTGCTCCAGCGGGACTTCCAGCGTCGCGCAGCTGACGCGCGATCCGCCGCCTTGCCCGTCGCGGATCAGAAATCCGCCTGCGCGGCGATATTCGGCGGCTGGCCAGGTCGCGTCGATGATCGCGTAGGCGTCGATCATGTGCCCTCCGGGAAGGCGGCCTTCAGCGCGGCGAAGCCCGCCTCGACCTGATCGGGATCGGTGCCGCGCAGCACGAGATTGGTGCCGTAGCGGCCTTCTTGAACGAAAGGATAAGAACCGATCGAAAGGTCGGGGAAGCGGCCAGCCAGCGCGCGCAGATCGTCGGCCACCGACGATTCCGCCCGCAGAACCTGCAGGCTGCGCGAGAGCATCGGCGCGCCGCCGGTGAGCTTCGGCAAAAGCCCTTCGACCATCGCCTGAAAGATGTTCGGCACGCCCGCCATCACATGGACATTGCCCAGCGAGAAACCCGGCGCGGCGGAGACCGGGTTCTCGATCAGCTCGGCCCCGTCGGGGATCCGCGCCATGCGCAGGCGCGCGGAGGTGAACTCAGCGTCGCGCGCGGCGTAATGCGCGGCGAGGATCGCCTTGGCATCCTCGCGCACGCCGAGCTTGGCCCCCATCGCCTCAGCTACCGCATCGGCGGTGATATCGTCATGGGTCGGGCCGATCCCGCCACTGGTGAAAAGGTGATCATGGGCCGCCGAAAGCTCCCGCACCGCGGCAACGATCACGTCATTGTCGTCCGGCACCACGCGGATTTCGCGGCAGGTGATTCCGCGCTCGACCAGCTGTCCGGCCAGATAATGCGCGTTTCCCTCGCGGGTGCGCCCCGAGAGGATTTCATCGCCGATGATCAGGATCGCTGCGGTGGGATTTGGCATCTGTGAGGCTCCTTTCGACTTGGTATAGGGCGCGGAACGGGGCGCGAAAAGCCCGGGCACTGGCCAAGCCCCGCTTTTGTGACTATCTAAAGGCCGAAACCCTTAAGGAGCAGACCGTTGGACGATACTCAGGGCCGCACCACGAAGGACGGGATCCGGATCTACGATCAGAGCGATTTTGCAGGAATGCGCGCCGCCTCGCAGGTGACGGCGCAGATCCTCGACGAGGTCGCCGACCTGGTGGCGCCGGGGGTCACGACCGCAGCACTCGACGCCTTCATAGAACGCCGCGTGGGCGAGTTGGGCGCGACCTCGGCGACCATCGGCTATCGCGGCTATCAGCACGCGAGCTGCATCTCGGTGAACCATGTCGTCTGTCACGGCATCCCGGGCGACAAGAAGCTGAAGGACGGCGATATCATCAATATCGACGTGACCGTGATCCTCGACGGCTGGTTCGGGGACAGTTCGCGCATGTATGTCGCGGGCAACCTGAGCCGCAAGGCCGAGCGTCTGATTCAGGTCACCCATGACTCGCTCATGGTCGGCATCGAGCAGGTGAAGCCCGGCAACACCTTTGGCGATATCGGCCACGCGATCCAGAAATTCGTCGAAAGCAACCGCATGTCGGTGGTGCGCGATTTCTGCGGTCACGGCGTGGGCAAGGTGTTCCACGCGCCGCCGAACGTGTTGCATTACGGGCGCGCGGGTACCGGCGCGATGCTCGAAGAGGGCATGATCTTCACGATCGAGCCCATGGTGAACCTCGGCCGCCCCGAGACAAAGGTTCTGGCCGACGATTGGACCGCCGTGACGCGGGACAAGTCGCTGTCCGCGCAGTTCGAGCATTCGGTGGGCGTGACCGCCGATGGCTGCGAGATCTTCACCACCTCGCCGGCGGGGCGCTTCCACCCGACCTGGCGCTAAGGTTCAGGCGTTAGTGGGGGCGCTGCCCCCGCTGGCTGCGTCAAAGCCCTACGTTTGCGCTTCGGGCGTTCGCCGGGGCGTCCTTCCACTGGAAGGCGGCTGATCCCGGCTCACCCCCGGGATATTTTAGCCAAGCCGAAGATCAGGGGTCGAGGCCGATGAGCCGCGGCACCTGACGCATGTCGGTGAAGAGCTCGGCGCCTTCCGCCGCGAGCCGCGGATTGTCGCCTTTCGGCGAGTAGCCCAAACAACGCATTCCCGCGTTTTTCGCCGCACGCGCCCCGGTAGGACTGTCCTCGATCACCACGCAGGCCGCCGGATCGGCGCCCAGATGGCGCGCGGCATGGATGTAGAGATCGGGCTTCGGCTTTGGCATGCCCATGTCTTGACCCGAGAACAGCAGCCCCTCCAGCCGCGTGCGGATATCTGGGTGCTGGCCCAGTGTCGCCTCCATCTTCGCTTTCCGGCCGTTCGAGCCGACCGCGAAGGGAATGCCTTCCGCATCGAGACGCGCGAGAAGGCGCGGGATGCCGGGCATCAGCTCGGTCCCCTCGCGCAACCGCGCGTAGAGCGCCTTGTAATAGCTGTCGACCCAGCCGTCGGGCAGATCGGCCCCATGCTCGCGGCCCCATTGATAGACGTTCTCGATGGTGGATCCGATGAAGGCGTCTTCCAGTTCGGAGATCGTCTTGTGCACGCCGTGGCGGGCGAATTCTTCCTGAATCAGATCGAAGGTCGCGGGCTCGCTGTCGACGAGCACCCCGTCGCAATCGAACAGGACGGCGTGCGGGATCGGGTGGTGTTGCGTCATTCGGGCATCCGGGCAAGAGTTACGAGCGTGTCGCCATAGCGACGCTGGTCGAGCTGTTCGAGGGCGGCGGGCAGGATCGGTGCGGTGTTCTCCTCCCAAACGATCATCGCACCCGGAGCGATCCATCCATTCTCGAGACAGGAGGCGAGGGCGCGTTCGCCCAAGCCCATCCCGTAGGGCGGATCGAGGAAGATGAGGTCGTAGCCGGGGCCGCGATTGGGGCCCATATTGGTCGCATCGCGCCGCCAGACATCCGTCACGCCCATCGCGCGCATAGCCTCGATGTTGCGGCGCAGAAGCGCGCGGGCGGCGGTGCCGTCATCGACGAAAGCCACGCGAGCCGCGCCGCGCGACAGCGCCTCCAGCCCCAGTGCGCCGGTACCTGCGAAGAGGTCAAGCACCCGCGCCTCGGGCACCGGATTGCCGTGCCCGCCATTGGTCAGCAGGTTGAAGATCGACTCCCGCACGCGGTCGGTCGTGGGGCGCAGATGGGCATCCATATCGCCTGCACCCACATCCGCCAGCTTCAGCCCGCGTTTCGCGCCTCCGATAATTCTCATTTCATCAGGGCTTTCAGCTCTGCCGTGGTCTCGACCGCCTCGGACGTGACGGGTTTGCCAGCTTCGATCAGGCGCTTGCCGACCATGTAGGCGCGCGCGTCATTGATCGCGTCCACCGCGATCAGGCGGCCGTCGCGGAAATACCAGAAGCTGCTGCCCTCATCGCGGCGGGTGACGACCTCATCGTAGCCCGCATTGAGCCCGGCGATCTGCAGCTTCGCGTCGAACTGGTCCGACCAAAACCACGCTTTCGGGGTGTAAGGACGACCTGCACCCAGCATGTTCTCGGCGACCAGCTCGCCCATGTCGATCGCGTTGCCGACGGATTCGAGGCGGATCCGCTCCTCGGCGCCGGGGAAGGAGGCACAATCCCCCGCCGCCCAGATATGGGGCACGGAGGTGCGGCCCTGCTCGTCGGCGGCGATGCCGTTCTCGCAATGGATACCGGCTTCGCGGGCGACTTCCTCGTCGGGGGTGATGCCGATGCCGACGATCACGAAATCGGCGGGCAATTCGCGCCCGTCCTCGAGGATTGCGCCGGTGACGGTTCCCTCGCCGGTCAGTCGCGTCAGGCCGACCCCTTCGAGGATTTCCACGCCGCGCTCGCTGTGCAGCGCGCGGATCGCGTCTGCGGTCTCCTTGCAGGCGACGCGGCCGAGGATGCGCGGTGCGGCCTCGACCAGCGTCACCTCGAGGCCGAGCTTGCGCGCGACCGCGGCCGCCTCGAGCCCGATATAACCGCCTCCCACCACGACCAGCCGTTTGTCGGCGGTGAAAAGGGGCCGCATCCGGTCGACATCGGCGAGGTTGCGCACGGTGAAGACATTGCCCAGATCGCCGCCGATCGCGGCGGGCAGGCGGCGCGGCGTGGCCCCGGTGCAGAGCGCTAGTTCGGCATAATCCAGCGTCTCGCCATCCGACAGGGTCACCGTCCGCGCCTCGGTGTCGATTGCGGTGACCGAGGTGCCGAGCCGCAGCGTAATCTTGTTTTCCTGCCACCAGTCCGGGGCGCGCAGGGTCAGCCGCTCCAGCTCCATCTCGCCCAGCAGATAGGCTTTCGACAGCGGTGGGCGTTGATAGGGGGGCACCGGCTCTGCGCCGATCACGGTGATCGTGCCGTCATATTTCAGCGCCCGCAGTTTCGCGGCCATCGAGGCTGCGGCCTGTCCCGCGCCGACGATCACTATTCCACCCATATCTTTCTCCACTGGCCCGGCTCGCGCATGACCCTATATCGACGGGCGGAACAAGTGCAACGCGAACAAATCGGAGCTTTTCATGACTATTTCGACCGGCGACGTTCTTCCTGGCGCGACTCTCCTCGCGATGGGCGATGAAGGGCCGCAACCCGTGAGCCTTGGCGACAAGATGAAGGGCCGCAAGATCGTGATCTTCGCGGTGCCGGGCGCCTATACCGGCGTCTGCACGACCGCCCATGTGCCGAGCTTCATCCGCACCAAGGACCAATTTGCGGAGAAAGGCGTGGATGAGATCATCTGCGTCTCGGTCAACGACCCCTTCGTGATGAAGTCGTGGGGCGAGGCGACGGGCGCGACCGAGGCGGGGCTGACCATGCTGGCCGACCCGGAAGCCGCATTCACGCAGGCGATCGAGATGGATTTCACGGCGCCGCCCGCGGGTCTCATCAACCGCTCGAAGCGCTATGCGATGCTCGTCGAGGACGGTGTGGTCAAGCAGCTGAATGTCGAGGAAAGCCCCGGCACCTGTGAAGCCTCCGCAGGCGAAGGGCTTCTCGCGGAGATCTGATCCGCGGCCCAAATGCAAAGGAAAACGCCCGGCCAAGGAGCCGGGCGTTTTTCGTCAGTCTTCGTCTTTCGGAACCGGCTCGGCCAGTCGCATCAACGGGCGTCCGATGTCGCGATCGACCTCGGCGACGCCTTCGGCCAGCGAGTCCAGCGCACCGGCTAGCTCGATATCGAGCACGCTGATGCCGCCGCAGTCATGGGTCGTCAGGGTGATCTCGAGCTTGTTGTAGACGTTGCGCCAGTCGGGATGGTGATCCATCTTTTCGGCGCAAAGCGCGGCTTGGCTCATGAAGCCCCACGCGGCGGAGAAGTCCTTGAACAGGAGCCGCTTGATCAGGGCATCCTGTCCATCGGCCGCGCGCCATCCGGTATCTTCAAGCGCGTTCAGCAGCGCCCTGCGTTCCTCGGGTTCGAGCTTCGAAGTCATCGCTTACTCCCTGATACGTTAAGCTGGCCCGCAGCCTTGCAGCAGCGGGCCGCCAGTTCAAGCGGCGCCGCTTTCGCGTGTCACGCTGCGGGTTTCGATCTTCGGCACCTGCACCACTTCGAGCGTGCGCGTAGGGAAGGGGATGCCGATGCCGTTCGCGTCGAACTCCTCCTTGATCTTGCGGGTATATTCCGCCTGAAGCCCCCAGAAGTCGGCGGTGGTGGCCCAGACACGGAAGGTAAAATCGACCGAGCTGTCGCCGAGCTGCTTCACGCGGATCACCGGCGCGGGCTCCGGCAGGGCGCGCGGATCGGAGAGCGAGATCTTCTCCAGCACTTCCTGCGTTTTCTTGAGATCCGCGTCATAGGCGACGCCGATCGTCAGATCCATCATACGTGTCGGATTGGCGGAGTAATTGGTGATCGCGCTCGACCAGATGTCGCTGTTGGGCACGATGATCTGGATGCCGTCATAGGTCGTCAGAACCGTGTAGAAGAGCTGAATCTCGGTCACCGTGCCGCTTTCCGAGCCCGCGGCGATGTAGTCGCCTTGGCGGAACGGGCGGAACAGGATGATCATCACCCCGGCGGCGAGGTTCGACAGCGTGCCCTGCAGCGCGAGACCGATGGCCAGACCGGCAGCACCGACGAGGGCGGCCAGCGACGTGGTCTGGATGCCGAAGCGGTTTAGGATGAAGATCACCCCGATCGCGAGGATCAGGTATTTCACCATGTTCCCGAGGAAGCCGAAGAGCGTGTCGTCCAGCCGCTTGTAGCGCTGCGACAGCGCCACGATGCGCCGTTTGGCCCAGGCCGAGATCGCCATTGCGACCAGCAGGATCACCAGCGCAGCCACCACATTCACCGCAACCATGATGGCCGCATCGATCCGATCCTGCGTCAGCCACGCGCTGACATCGGTCAGGTCATTGAAATTCATTCATCGCTCCCGTCATACGTCCTTTAACACTGCTACTTATCACGCCTGCTCATCGCTGCCACCCGAGGGGCTCCGGAACGGGCCCATTTCGGTCAGTATCTCGATATCTTCGTCCACGGCGGCGCGTTCGGCTTCCAAGTACTCCGCGACCGCGCCGCGCAGACCTTGATGGCCAATCCAGTGCGCCGAATGGGTGGCGACGGGCAGGTAGCCGCGCGCCAGCTTGTGTTCGCCCTGCGCGCCGGCCTCGACCCGGCTCAGCTTGTGCGCGATCGCGTAATCGACCGCCTGATGGTAGCAAAGCTCGAAATGCAGGAAGGGGTGATCCTCGATACACCCCCAGTAGCGCCCGAACAGAGCCTCGCGCCCGATCAGGTTCAGCGCACCGGCGATCGGGCGGTCGCCGTTCATCGCAAGCACCAGAAGCACGTCGTCGCGCATCTCGTGCAGAAGATCGAAGAAGGCACGGGTCAGGTAGGGGCGGCCCCATTTTCGCGCGCCAGTGTCCTGATAGAATTGCCAGAACGCGTCCCAATGCTCGGGCCGTATGTCGTCGCCGGTCAACTGCACGATCTCGCCACCGAAGGCCTGCGCCCGCTGACGCTCCTTGCGCAAAGCCTTGCGCTTGCGTGAGCTCAGTTCGCCGAGGAACTGGTCGAAACTCTCATACCCCTCGTTGAACCAATGGAACTGCTGCCCGATCCGTGGCAGCCAGCCCGCTTCGGCAGCAAGCTCCGCCTCGTCCTCGGTACAAAACGTCATATGGACCGAGGAAACCCCGGCCCCTTCCGCGATCTGCGCCATGCCAGCCAGAAGCGCGCGGCCCCCGGCCTCTTCCAGCCCCGGTAGGACCAGCAGACGCCGCCCGGCCACTGGGGTGAAGGGCACCGCGCATTGCAGCTTGGGGTAATAGCGCCCGCCCGCGCGCTCGAACGCATCGGCCCAGCCGTGATCGAAGACATATTCGCCCTGACTGTGCGATTTCACGTAGAGCGGCGCGACGCCGATGATCCGGTCGCCCATCCGCGCCACCAGATGCCGCGCATCCCAGCCCGTGCCCGGCCCGACCGAGCCGGAGGCCTCGAGGGCGGCAAGAAACCGATGTGTGGTGAACGGGTCGAACGCCCGTTCCCCATCCCCGGTTTCGGGGCAGGCGCAGGCATTCCAGTCTGTTTCACTTATTTCGGAAATATCCGAATAAAGCGTGATTTCAACGCTTTGATCCATTTCATCCCGGGAGGTTAGGGGATCCTTTGCCTGAATCTGTGCCCCGCGCGCTCCGCGTCAAGCCGGAAGCGCCGAGAGGTAGCCTTCGAAGGTCACGTTATCGGCGACCCGCCGCGCCAGCGCCTCCTCGTCGACGGAGCGGATCGTCCAGCACAGAACCGGCACGCCGAGCGATTTCAGCTCGGTCACCCGAAGCGCGTTCAGGTCCTTCGCCTCATGCGAGATGAAGGCCGCCCCGACGCGATCGAAATCGGGGATGTGGCGCAGCTCGTCGCCGCGCGCCGCGGGCAGCAGAGCCCAGTCATTGGGCTGGTAGGCCGAGGTCGTAAGACCGACAGCGACGTCCGGGGCCAATTCGCCGAAAGCCGCCACCGCATGGGGGTTGAAGGACATCACCGCGACCGGGCCCTCGTAATCGCGCAGCAACAGCGCCGTCGCCTCCTCCAGCGCGCCGATCTGCGAACCGAGAGCCCCGTCCTGATCCTTGATCTCGACCAGAAGCGGCACTTGGCCTTTCACGATCTCCAGCACTTCGGCGAGGGTCGGAATACCTTCCTCCGTGCCGCTCAGATGGATCGCACCCAGCTCCGCCGCCGTTCGCTGGCGTACCGGGCCGCGCTCTGCGGTCAGCCGGTCCAGCGCGTAGTCGTGAAACACCATCGGCACGCCATCGGCGGAGAGCTGCACGTCGATCTCGATTCCGTAACCCGCGGCGATTGCCGCGCGGATCGCCCCGCGGCTGTTCTCAGGGCGGCCCAGCGTGTAGTCGTGCAAAGCCCTATGCGCGATCGGAAGCCGGAGAAAATCAGGATGCAATGCCATCACGCGACCTCGAAAATCGCCTCGATCTCGACTGCGACGCCCATCGGCAGCGAAGCCGCCGAGACCGCCGAACGCGCGTGACGTCCGGCTTCGCCGAAGACCTCGACCATCAGGTCGGAGCAGCCGTTGATGACCTTGGGCTGATCGGTGAAATCAGTGGTGGAGTTCACGAATCCCACCAGCTTCACCACGCGAAGTTTGTCGAGATCGCCGATGGCGGCTTTCGCCTGGGCGATCAGAGCCAGCCCGCAGAAACGCGCCGCCATCGCGCCCTCTTCGACGTCCATGCCGTCGCCGAGTTTGCCGCGGATCAGACCCTCGGGCCCGTTCGAGATTTGCCCCGAGACGAACAGCTGATTGCCGGTGCGCACGAAGGGCACGTAATTCGCGGCCGGTGCCGGGGCATCGGGAAGCTGAATCCCCAACTCTTCGAGACGTGCTTCGATCTTGGCCATTGCGCCCTCCATGTGAAATTCGACGCGAGGCTAGGCGCGCGCCTTTTCTCCCGCAAGCGGAATCGCTTCTCTTCTTCTTGATGAAAATATCCCGGGGCGCGATAGCGCAGGGTAGAGCCCCTTCACCCTTTAGTTTTGTCGCCCTACGGCGACGAGGGCGGAGCCCCTTGCTGTTACGCCACCAGCGCCTCGGCCTTCTTCAGGTCGACCGAGACGAGCTGGCTCACGCCCTGCTCCTGCATCGTCACCCCGAACAGCCGGTCCATCCGCGCCATCGTCACCGCATGGTGGGTGATGATCAAAAAGCGCGTATCGGTGCGCCGCGTCATCTCGTCGAGCAGGTCGCAGAAGCGCGTAACGTTGGCGTCGTCTAGCGGCGCGTCGACCTCGTCAAGCACGCAGATCGGCGCGGGGTTGGCCATGAAGACCGCGAAGATCAGCGCCATCGCGGTCAGCGTCTGCTCCCCACCCGACAACAGCGACAACGTGGACAGCTTCTTGCCCGGCGGCTGGCACATGATCTCGAGACCGGCCTCCAGCGGGTCGTCGCTTTCGACCAGTTGCAGGTTCGCAGAGCCACCGCCGAAGAGGTGGGTGAACAGCGTGCGGAAGTTCTCGTTCACCTGCTCGAACGCGGTCAGAAGACGCTCGCGCCCTTCGCGGTTGAGTCCCGAAATCCCGGCGCGCAGCTTGCGGATCGCCTCTTCGAGGTCGGATTTCTCCTGCACCAGCGCGTCATGCTCTTCCTGTACCTCGCGCGCATCTTCCTCGGCGCGCAGGTTGACTGCGCCGAGGCTCTCGCGCAGTCGCTTGAGCCGGTTCACTTCCGCGTCGAGCTTCTCCGCGTCGGGCATCTTATCGGGATCGGTATCGAGGCTTTCCAGCAGATCCTGCGGCGACTTCTCGGTTTCCTCGAGGATGCGTTCGGCGGCATAGGCGACGGTTTCGCGCGCCGCGTCGACGCGGGCCTCGGCGCGGGCGCGGGCTTCGCGCGCCTCGCCAGCCAGTCGTTCGGCCTCGCGCTCGGCCAGCTGCGCCTCGCGCAGGGCGGTTTCCGCGCCCGACAGCTTTTCCGACGCTTCGGCCTGACGCGCTTCGGCGGTGGCAATGGCTTCCGACAGCTCGGCGCGTTTCGCGGCCAATTCCTCAGGGGCGGCGGAGGCGTCTTTCAACTCCGCCTCGCTCTCGATCTTGCGGGTTTCCAGCTCGGCGGAGCGTTTCTCTGCGGTCTCCAGCCGGTGCCGCCAACCGGAGATTTCCTTGGTGATCTCCTGCCGACGCTTCAGCCGCGCCTCGCCCTCGCGACGTATTTCGTCATGGGCGGAGCGCTTGGTCATCATCGTCATCCGCGCCGCTTCGACGGTCATCTTCACAGCCTCGACGTCGCCGCGCGCGGCGTCCAGATCGGGCAGGGAGGATTGCGCATTCTCCGCCTCGCGCAGCGCCATCCGCGCGCTGCTAGCTTCTTCCTCGTGGCGTGCGACGGCGAGCTGTGCGCTTTCAAGCTTGGAGCTGGCGATGGAACGATCGGCCTCGGCGCGGCTGAGCGCGCGGCCCGCCTCGGCCAGACGGCGATCGGCCTCGCGGCGCGCCTCGCGGGCGCTGGCATCGGCGCGTGTGGCCTCGGCCAGCGCGGCGGTCAGCGCCTCATGAGCGGATTTCGCGCCCGAAGCGCGCGCCTCGGCCTCTTCGAGATCGCGCTTCAATTCCACCAGACGGTTGAGCTGTTGCAGGCGCAGTGCGGCGGCGGTCGGGGCATCCTCGGCGCCGGCGCGATAGCCGTCCCAGCGCCACAGGTCGCCCTCGGTCGACACCAGCCGCTGACCGGGGGCCAGCTGATCCTGCAGCCGCGCGCCCTCGTCATAATCCTCTACCAGACCAATCTGCGAAATCCGGCGAACCAGCACGTCGGGCACGTCGACATGGGCCGAGAGCGGCTCGACCCCGGCGGGCAGGGGTTGCGGCGTGGGATAGTCGGGGAGGGCTTGCCAGCCGGTCGCGTCATCCTCGCCGACTTCCGGCGCGCGCAGGTCATCGGCGAGGGCGGCACCAAGGGCCGCCTCGTAGCCACGATCCACCCGGACGCGGTCGAGAATTTGCTGACCGTTGGAGGCTTCGCGCTCGACCAGACGAGCCAGTGCCGAGACTTCGGCGCGCAAGGCCCCCGCTTCGCCCTCGGCCTCCGAGCGCGCTGCCCGGGCTGCGCTTTCGCGGCCCTGCGCCTCGGCGCGCGCGTCATCGGCGGCGGCCAACGACTCTTCGGCAGCTTCGGCGGCAGCTTGCGCTTGTGTCTGTGCGCCTTCGGCCGCCTCGAATTCCGCATTCGCCTTCGCAAGCGCGGCGGCAGCAGCCTCGGCAGCTTGCTTCGCCTGCGCGGCGGCGGCCTCGGATTTCTCGGCCGTCGCGCGGTTGTCGGTCACCAAACGCTGCGACGACTGGTGGCGGGCCGCGAGCCGCGCGACATCCTCGGTCAGTTCCGACAGTTGCGCCTCGCGCTCCTGCAGAATCTGCGCGGCCTCATGGGCGGCATCGACCGCTGCGGCCAGCTTGTCTTCATGCCCCTCGGAGGCTTTCGCGATCTGCGCCTGCTCCCATTCGAGCCGCCCGATCGTCTCCCCCGCATCGCGATTGAGGCCCGCCTCACGCTCCATGTCGCGCACGAGCTGGTCGATCCGGGCCTTCAGCGTCTCGATCCGCGCAATCGCCTGATCTTCCTGATCCGAGAGCGCGTCGCGCTGTACGGTGAGGCGTTGCAGGATTGCGCCTGCGATGGCTTCTTCCTCGCGCAGCGGCGGCAATGCGTCTTCCTTGCCCTGCCGGGCTTTCGCCGCCTCGCGGGAGGCTCTCTCGGCTTGCGCGGCCCCGGTGACCTTCTCGCGATGCGCCTCTTCGGCGGTCGTGCGGGCCAGATCGGCTTCGCGCCAACGACGATACAGCAGCATCCCCTCGGCGCGGCGCAGCTCTTCGCCGATGGTGCGGTAGCGCGCGGCCTGGCGGGCCTGCCGGGCGAGGGTAGCCAGCTGCGAGGCGAGTTGCTCGATCACGTCGTCGACGCGCGTCAGGTTCTGCTCCGCGCCGTTTAGCTTCAGCTCCGCCTCGTGGCGGCGCTGATAGAGCCCGGAAATCCCGGCCGCTTCCTCAAGGATGCGGCGACGGTTCTTCGGCTTGGCGTTGATCAGCTCGGAAATCTGGCCCTGCCGCACGAGTGCGGGCGAATGCGCGCCGGTCGAGGCGTCCGCGAACAGCATCTGAACGTCTCGGGCCCGCACGTCCTTGGAGTTCACCTTGTAGGCCGAGCCCGCATCGCGGGTGATCCGGCGCACGATCTCCAGCCCGTCGCTGTCGTTGAACCCCGAGGGCGCGAGCCGCTCGGTATTGTCGATCTGCAGCGCGACTTCCGCGAAATTGCGCGCGCCCCGCGACGAGGCGCCAGCGAAGATCACGTCTTCCATCCCGCCGCCGCGCATCGCCGAGGGGCGGTTCTCGCCCATCACCCAGCGCAGCGCTTCCAGGAGGTTCGACTTGCCGCAGCCATTGGGCCCGACGACGCCGGTCAGCCCGTCATGGATCACGAGATCCGTGGGGTCCACGAAGCTCTTGAAACCGTTGAGACGTAGCCGAGAGAAGCGCAATTGACGAACTTTCCGAATCTGAATGAGTACTGAGAAGTGTCCGTAGAGCAGGCCTGCGAGTCAATGGGAAGACACTTCATCTGGCGATGATGGCGGTATTATCCACAATATATTGGCGTATTCTCGCCGGTGTTTCGCGCTATTTGCGCTCCGGATCCCAGACGCTGGGAGGAGCGTGTTTCGCCTGAAGCTCTTGAATAGTCCGTCTTTTCCTTTTGTGCGGGCAGGCTTAGCATCGAAAGCGACCCAAGGAGCCGACCGATGATCCCAGCCCTGTCCCTGATCCTCGCCTGCCAACTCGCCGGCGAGATCCTGTCCCGCGCCTTGCAGCTACCGCTTCCCGGCCCGGTTCTGGGGATGATCTTCCTGCTGATCGTGATGAGCGTCTCGGGCAAGGTGCAGCAGATCGTGCGCCCCACTGCCCAGTTCGTCTTGCAACACCTGTCGCTTCTCTTCGTGCCGGCGGGCGTGGGGATCGTCGCGCATCTCGGCGCGCTGCGCGAGCATGGGGTGGGGCTGGCGGTGGCGCTGGTGGTCTCGACCATGCTTGCGATCGTGGTCGGTGCGGCGGTTTTCGTCGCGGTGGCGAAGCTGACGCGGAGCGATGTGGATGACTGATCCGTTCAAGCTCTGGTCCTATCTGTCCTCCGAACCGCTGCTTTGGCTCTGGGCGACGCTGATCGCCTATTGGATCGGGGATGCGATCTTCAAAAGCGTGAACCGCAACCCCTTCGCCAATCCGGTGATGATCGCGGTGGTGATCCTCGGCGCGGTGCTCCTGATGACCGGCACGCCCTATCAGCGCTATTTCGACGGGGCGCAATTCGTGCATTTCATGCTGGGCCCGGCGACGGTCTGCCTGGCGGTGCCGCTGCATGCGAACCTGCCCAAGGTGAAGCGCGCCCTGCTGCCGATCGCAGCGGGGCTGGTGGCGGGGTCGGTCACGGCCATCGTCTCGGTTCTGGCGATTGCGAAGGCGATGGGGGCGGGGCCTGAGTTGCTCGCCTCGCTCGCGCCGAAATCGGTGACGGCCCCGGTGGCTATCGGGATTTCGCAAAGCTTGGGCGGGGAGCCGTCGCTGACGGCGGCGTTGGTGATCCTGACCGGGATGATCGGGGCGATTACGGTGACGCCGATGCTCAACCTAATGGGCTTTCGCGACTGGCGGGCGCGGGGCTTCGCGGTGGGCGTCGCGGCCCACGGGATCGGCACGGCGCGTGCCTTTCAGGTACATGAGACCGCGGGGGCGTTTGCGTCCATCGGAATGGGGCTGAACGCGGTGCTGACCGCCTTCCTCGCGCCGGTCGTGCTGAGTTACTTCGGTTAATCGACTTCCGTCAATATTGGCGCGGCGGGCGGGCCTTGTAGACCGGGAGCTTCCAGCCGAAGCGCAGCGATCCGGCGCGCAGCGCGAAAGTCACGCCGCCGCAGATCAGCAGCGCCAGCAGCGTATCCGCTCCGAGCGCCGTCGCGACCAGCGCGCTCGCTGCCCCTGCGAAGGCGCAGGACAGGTAAAGCTCGCCCTGTTTGAGGACCAGCGGCACCTCGTTGCAAACCACGTCGCGCATCAGGCCCCCGAAGGTGCCGGTGGCGATGCCCATGATCAGCACGATGACCGGGCCATGCTCCAGCCGCATCGTGATCGCCACGCCCGCCGGTACCGCCACCGCCAATGCGCAGGCATCCAGCCACAGCAGTGCACGATAGCGGCTCTCCAGAAGATGCGCGGTGAAGAACACGACTACCGCTGCCCCCGCCGCGATCAGCACATAGGTGGGATCGCCGACCCAGAAGACCGGGTCACGGCCGAGAAGCAGGTCGCGCAGGGTGCCGCCGCCGATAGCAGTCAGCGCGGCAACGAAGATGAAGCCCACGAGGTCGAGCTGCTGGCGCGAGGCGACCAGCGCCCCGGTCAGTGCGAAGACCAGCACCGAAGCGTAATCCAGCGCCGCACCCACGGGAAAATCTCCCAGCCATGCGGGCAGGGCGGTCATTTTTGCTTGGCCGGTTTGAAGGGCTCCATCCCGGCGCGGGCCAATTCATCGGCGCGCTCGTTCTCCGGGTGGCCCGCATGGCCCTTGATCCATTCCCAGGTCACGCGATGGCGGCGCTGCGCCTCGTCGAGCCGCTGCCAGAGATCGACGTTCTTCACCGGTTTCTTCGCCGCAGTCTTCCAGCCGTTGCGCTTCCAGCCGTGGATCCAGCCGGTCACGCCGTTCTTCACGTAGGCGGAGTCTGTGGTGATCGTGATCGCGGTGTCGCGGGTCAGGGCCTCCAGCGCGTTGATCGCGGCCAGAAGCTCCATCCGGTTATTGGTGGTCTCGGCCTCGCCCCCCTTGAGCTCGCGCTCCTTGACGACCGCTTCGCCGTCCATCGCGCGCATCAAGACGCCCCAGCCGCCGGGGCCGGGATTGCCGCTGCACGCGCCATCCGTCCATGCGTAAAGCTTAGCCATCGAGACCCACATAGCCGTCGAGCTTAGCGATCCGGTCGAGCCAGCGGCGCAGCGCCGGGAAGGGCTCGAGATCATAGCCGCCGCGGGATTCAGCGGTGTGGGTATAGGCGTAGAGGCAGATATCGGCGAGGCTCATCTTGTCGCCTGCGAGCCAATCCGCCTGCTCCAGCCGCTGCTCCATGATGCCCAAAAGGACGTGGCCGCGCACTTCCAGCGCGTCGAGCGTCTCCTGCGTTCGCTCATGGGCGCGATGCGGATAGCAGAGGATCGCGGCGCGCACGGCGATGACGCCCTCGTGCTGGTTCTGCTCCCAGAACATCCAGGACAGCATCTGCGCTCGGGCGAAACGATCCTCCGGCACGAAGCGCGAGCCTTCGCCGAGATAGGTCAGGATCGCGTTGGATTCGCCCAGCACCCGCCCGTCATCGAGTTGGAGCGTGGGTGCTTTGCCGAAGGGAAGGGCCCCGCTTTCATGCGCCTGAGCCAATGCGTCGCTGTCATATTCCACATCGACCCGGTCATAGCTCTCGCCCAGCAGCGCCATCAGCAGGCGCACCTTGTAGCTGTTGCCTGAGGAGGGCATCGAATAAAGCTTCATCTCGTTACGTCCTTACGATCGCGATCAGGCAGGCGACGACGACTGCCGTCAGGCCGATGCGCAGTTTCAGCCACCAGAGCGGCGTATGACCGAACTTCTGGAACAGCCAGTCGAGCGGCAGCAGGGCGAGGAAGCCGAGAAGCAGCACGAAATTCACCGGCATCCCGAGCGCCACGAAAGCGATGAAGAAGAGGACCGGGGCCACGGCGAGGAAATAGCCCGTCTCCCATTCCGCCCGCGCCGCGAAGCCCCAGAGGCTGCCCGCCATGAAGCAGAAGATCATCAGGCCATAGGCGAGCACGGCTACACGCGGATCGGCGACGAAGGCGAATTGCCCGGTCTGCACCACCAGCACGCCCCAAAGGAACGGGATCAGCCCGGCAAGGCCGAGGATCAGCGCGCCGCCGGGGATTTTCGGACCCATACCGCGCATCACGAGGCTTCCCGCAATACGCGCGGCACCTTGAACTCGATGTCCTCGCGGGCGGTTTCGATCTGGTCGACCGTCAGGTCAAAGCGTTGGCGGAAAGCGTCGATCACCTCGTCGATCAGCACTTCCGGTGCTGACGCGCCTGCGGTCACGCCGACCGTCTTCACGCCTTCCAGCGCGCGCCAGTCGATATCCTCGGCGCGTTGCACGAGTTGCGAATAGGCGCAGCCCGAAGCCTTGCCGACCTCGACGAGACGCCGCGAGTTGGACGAGTTCGGCGCGCCGATCACCAGCAGCGCGTCGATCTGATCGGCCATCGCCTTCACTGCCGCCTGACGGTTCGTGGTGGCATAGCAGATGTCTTCCTTGGCGGGGCCGACGATCTTCGGGAAGCGGTCCTGCAGGGCCTCGACGATTGCTGCCGTGTCATCGACCGAAAGCGTGGTCTGGGTGATGAAAGCCAGTTGGTCGGGATCGCGCGGTGTGATCTTGGCCACGTCTTCGACCGTTTCGACCAGTAGCACCTCGCCTTCAGGCAGTTGCCCCATCGTGCCGAGAACTTCCGGGTGGCCGGCATGGCCGATCATGACCATCTGCAGCCCCTCTTTCGAGTGCCGCTCGGCTTCCTTATGGACCTTGCTCACCAGCGGGCAGGTCGCGTCAACATAGATCATCTCGCGCCGCGAAGCCTCGGCGGGCACCGATTTCGGCACGCCGTGGGCCGAGAAGATCACCGGTCGGTCGTCGGGGCATTCGTCGAGCTCTTCGACAAAGACGGCGCCTTGGTCGCGCAGGCTGTCGACGACGTATTTGTTATGCACGATCTCGTGGCGCACATAGACCGGGGCGCCCCATTTCTCGAGGGCCATCTCGACGATCTTGATCGCCCGGTCGACGCCCGCGCAAAAGCCGCGCGGGGCTGCGAGATAGAGTGTCAGGGAGGGTTTCATCGCGCGCTCCTTTGTTCGGGTTCAGACGTAAAGCTCCACCAGCCTCGCGTCCAGAGGCGATCAGCTTGCAAGCCCGATGGCCTGTGCCGTCAGCCATGCCAGCACCGCGTAGCGTCCCGCCTTCGCGAGGAAGACCAGCGGCAGGAACAGCCACATCGACATCCGCAGGATGCCCGCGACGAGGCAGATCAGGTCGCCTCCGGGCGCCCAGCTCAGCAGCAATAGCCCGATCCCCCAGCGCTCGAACCAACGGTGGCCGCGCGCGAGCTGCGTCTCGTTCGCGGGAAACCATTTGCGATCTTTCCAGCGGGTCACGCCGAGACCGATCGCATAAGTGACGAGCGAGCCGATCGTATTACCCAAGGCGGCGACGAGGATCATCAGCCAGATATTCTGGGTGCCGAGGGTCTGCAGCGCCACGAAAACCACTTCCGACTGGAAGGGGATCGGCGTGGCGGCCAGAAGGGCCGAGACGAAGAGGCCGAGCAGGGAGACGTTTTCGAGCATCAGGGCTTTCGTGAAAAGCAGCCGGGAGAACGATCCCGGAAAAGACGAAGGGCGCGCAGGTGATCCGCACGCCCCTTCAATCACGAATTACGGCCCGCGTCAGGCCCCGGATCAGCTCTCGCTGCCGTCTTCGCCTTCGCGCGGCTCGCGCGGCGGGCGCCCGATAACTTCGCGCAGCGCGTCGAGTTCGATGAAATTATCGGCCTGACGACGCAGTTCGTCGGCGATCATCGGCGGCTGCGAGCGGATCGTCGAGACGACCGAGACACGGCAGCCCTGACGCTGAAGGCTTTCGACCAGCGGCCGGAAATCGCCATCGCCAGAGAACAGCACGATATGATCGAGGCGCGGTGCGAGCTCCATCGCGTCGACGGCGAGCTCGATATCCATATTGCCCTTCACCTTTCGGCGGCCCATGGAATCCGTATATTCCTTCGCGGGCTTGGTAACCATCGCAAAGCCGTTGTAATTCAGCCAATCCACCAGCGGACGGATCGGCGAATATTCTTCGCTCTCCAGGAGGGCTGTGTAATAAAACGCGCGCACGAGTTTGCCGCGGCGCTCGAATTCTTGTCTCAACAGCTTGTAATCAATATCAAAGCCAAGCGCCTTGGCGGCCGCATAAAGATTAGATCCGTCTATGAACAGGGCGAGTCGTTCGTCCTTGTAGAACATACAGTCCTCTTGCACAGGTGGGGTGGACCAGATCGCTCATGTGCCGATACGGAAAGGATTAACCGTATCTCAGTCTTGCACAGGCGGGGAGGGCCGACCAGATTTAACTAGGACATATCGCATTTCGCGAGGGAAACGGAATCTGTCTTTATGGACACTAACTATTTGGTCGCTTTAGGGGCGAATTTACCGAGCCAATATGGGTCTCCTCGCGAAACGCTCTGCGCCGCTTTGGAGCGCTTGGAGCAACTGGGTTTTTCCATGGTGGCAATTAGCCGCTTCTGGTCGACGCCCGCCGTTCCCGCTGGGGCCGGTCCCGACTTCGTGAACGCTTGTTGCAAAATGCGATGCAATTTGCAACCTCGCGATGTCCTCGCGCAACTCCATGTCTTGGAAGAGGAATTTGGCCGCGTGCGGGAAGGCCGCTGGAGCGCGCGGGTCATCGATGTTGACCTGATTGCATCAGAGGAGCAGGTTCTGCCGGATCGCGACGCCTTCTTGCGCTGGCAGAATCTCCCGCAGGACGCGCAGCAGCGCGAGGCCCCGAGCGAGCTGATCCTGCCGCATCCGCGCTTGCAGGACAGGGCTTTCGTGCTGATTCCCCTTGCCGAAATCGCGCCGCTCTGGCCCCATCCGGTGACGGGGCAAAGCGTGATGGAGATGCTTGCAGCGCTTCCGGAAGCGGAAAAATCGTCGATTTCTCCGCTATGAGGGGGGCAAAACCCTGCGGGCGGGGTGGATGGGCGCTTGTGTTTCCGCACTGCAAAGCCTAAGTAGGGCCCTCAATCCGAGTTCTTCTGGAGAGATTCATGGCCCGCGTGACGGTTGAAGATTGCGTTGACAAGGTTCCGAACCGCTTCGAGCTGGTAATGCTCGCTTCGCATCGTGCCCGCGAAATCGCTGCTGGCGCTCCCATCACGGTCGAGCGCGACAACGATAAAAACCCCGTCGTCGCTCTGCGCGAAATCGCCGAGGAGACCCAATCGGCCGAGGATCTGCGTGAGCGTCTCATCGAGAGCAACCAGACCCAGATCGAGGTCGACGAGCCCGAAGAGGACTCGATGGCGATGCTCATGGGTGGCGAATCCCCCGATCGTGCCGTCGAGGACGACATGAGCGAAGAGCGCATGTTGCGCGCGCTGATGGACGCGCAAGGGCGCGAGTAATCCACTGATTGGCCGGAACGAGCGCGAATGATCGACGTCGAAGACCTGATCGCGCTCGTCCGCAATTATAATCCCAAGACCGATGCGGATCTGATCCGGAAGGCCTATGCCTACGGTAAGGACATGCATGAAGGGCAGTTCCGGCATTCGGGCGAGCCCTATTTTTCGCATCCCGTCGCGGTGGCGGCGATCCTGACCGAACAGCGTCTGGATGATGCGACCATCGTCACCGCCCTTCTGCACGACACGATCGAAGACACGCGCTCGACCTATGGCGAGGTCGCCGGGATGTTCGGCGAGCAGATCGCCGAGCTGGTCGACGGCGTCACCAAGCTGACCAACCTGCAACTCTCGAACGCGGCCTCGAAGCAGGCGGAAAACTTCCGCAAGCTGTTCATGGCGATGTCGAAAGACCTGCGGGTGATCCTCGTGAAGCTCGCCGACCGCCTGCACAACATGCGCACGATCCGCTCGATGCGGCCGGAAAAGCAGGCCCAGAAAGCGCGCGAGACGATGGAGATCTACGCGCCGCTCGCAGGCCGGATGGGTATGCAGTGGATGCGCGAGGAACTCGAAGACCTCGCCTTCAAGGTACTCAACCCCGAGGCGCGCACCTCGATCATTCGGCGCTTCGTCAGCCTGCAAAAGGAAACCGGCGATGTGATCCCGAAGATCACCGCCGACATCCGCGCGCTGCTCGAAGACGAGGATATCGACGCCGACGTGTTCGGTCGCGCGAAGCGGCCCTATTCGATTTGGCGCAAGATGGAGGAGAAGCAGCTCACCTTCTCGCGCCTGTCGGATATCTACGGCTTCCGCGTCATCACCCGCACCGAGATGGACTGCTACCGGGTTCTCGGGCTGATCCACCACCGTTGGCGCGCGGTGCCGACCCGCTTCAAGGATTATATCAGCCAGCCGAAGACCAACGGCTATCGCTCGATTCACACCACGGTGTCGGGGCGCGACGGCAAGCGCGTCGAGGTGCAGATCCGCACCCGCCAGATGCACGAAGTCGCCGAGGCAGGCGTCGCGGCGCATTGGTCCTATCGCGATGGCGAGCGCGCGCAGAACCCCTTCGCGGTCGATCCGGCGAAATGGTTGGCCTCGCTGAGCGAGCGGTTCTCGGACCCCGATGGCGATGGCGATCACGACGAGTTTCTCGAGAACGTCAAACTCGAGATGTATTCCGATCAGGTCTTCTGCTTCACGCCGAAAGGCGATGTGGTGAAGCTGCCGAAAGGCGCCACTCCGATCGATTTCGCCTATGCGATCCACACGCGTATCGGTAATAGCTGCGTCGGCGCCAAGGTCGACGGCATTCGCGTTCCGCTCTGGACGCGCTTGAAAAACGGCCAGTCGGTCGAGGTGATCACCGCCTCGGGCCAGCGTCCGCAGTTGACCTGGCTCGATATAGTGGCGACCGGGCGCGCCAAGGCGGCGATCCGCAAATCGCTGCGCGAGGAAGATCGCGACCGCTTCATCAAGCTGGGTCAGGAATTGGCACGGGTGGCGTTTGAGCATGTCGGCCGCCGCGTGACCGACAAGGCGCTGCGCACCGCCGGCAAGGCGCTGGGGATCGGCGATCAGGACGAGGTTCTCGCACGGCTCGGATCTGCAGAACTGGCGGCCTCGGACGTGTTGGACGCGCTTTACCCGGAACTCGCGCAACGCCGCGAAGGCGCCGAGATCGAGCCGACCCGCGCCGTTCTGGGGCTCGCCGCCGATCAGAGCTTCCGCCGTGCCGATTGCTGCCAGCCGCTCCCGGGAGAGCGGATCGTCGGCATCACCTATCGCGGTAAGGGCGTGGTGATCCACGCCATCGATTGCCCCGCTCTCGAAGAGTTCGAGGATCAGCCCGAACGGTGGGTCGATCTGCATTGGAAAACCGGGCAACACCCGCCTGCCTATACCGCGACGCTCAAGGTCACGATCTCGAACGACGCGGGCGTGCTGGGACATATCTGCACCTTGATCGGCCAGCAGAAGGCAAATATTTCGGACCTCAACTTCGTGGAGCGCAAGCCGGATTTCTATTCGGTGCTCGTAGAGGTCGAACTGTGCGATGCGGAACATATGCATCGCCTGCTTACCGCCCTTGAGGCGGAGAGCGACGTGGCGCAGGTGGAGCGGATCAGGAACCTGTCGCGCAAACCCTGACGCACACGGCGCAGGGGGGAGAAAGGACGGCGGCGTGGTCTTCAGGCGGCGCGAAAAAAGGGGGCTTCTGGCCAACCTGCGCGAGGCGATCTGGCCGCGTTCGGGCTGGTCCCGGGCTTTCCAATACGTCAAGCACCGCGTCAACCGACTGCCCGACCGCCCGCATCGCATCGCCCGCGGCGTCTGGGCCGGGGTCTTGGTCTCGTTCACGCCGCTCTTCGGATTTCACTTCGTCAGCGCGGCGGCCGTGGCCTGGATCATGCGCGGCAATATCCTCGCGGCGATCCTCGCCACCTTCTTCGGCAATCCGGTCACCTTCCCGATCATCGCTGTCTTCTCGACGAAGCTTGGGCACAAGATCCTGGGCGACCGGCTCGATCACGGCGGAGAGCCCGAAAGCCTGCTGCAGACCTTTCAGGCGGCGAGCCACGATCTGCTGCATAACTTCTGGGCGATGTTCACCCCCGAACATGCCGAATGGAGCGGTTTGGAGCGGTTCTTCACCGACGTCTGGCTACCCTACTTGATCGGCGGAATCGTTCCCGGCGTGATCTCGGCGACCATCTGCTACTACGTGTCCTTGCCGATCATCACCGCCTATCAGAACCGGCGGCGTAGTCGGCTCAAGGCGCGGCTCGAGAAGATGCGGGCGAAGATCAAGCGCGAGGAAAGGGCGGCGGCGAAGGCCGAGAAGTCCGAGGATTGAACCGATCCGGCTCGCCGCGTCAGCTTTGCGTGCCGCCTGCGTCCGCCGCGCTCAGCGCGTAGCCGCGCCGTTGCGCCCGGCGGCGAAACCGCTCGGCGGCATGGACCGCTTCGCGCAGGTTGGAGAACCAGCGCAGGCAGGAGGCGCCGGTCTGACCTTGCAGCCCCCATTCGCGCAGCACGGTATATTCCCCGAACAGGTTGTCGGAGACTTCCACGCGATAGAACCGTCGCGATGTCGGCGTGTGTAGAAGGAGATTGAGCATGGCAGTGCCCCTGTATCCCGATTTCGTGAAGTGAATCAGAGCGGAGCGGTTTTGGCCAGCAAAAAGAGGTTAATGCCTTGCTGCCCGCAGCGCGGGCTATGTCCTCAGCTCCAGCGGACTTCGCCCAGGAAGATGTACCCCGCGCCGTATATCGTTTTGATAAGGCGTGGGTTTTTCGGATCTTCGCGAAGCTTCGTGCGCAGCCGAGAGATCCGCACATCCATCGCCCGGTCGAAGCTCTCGCCCGCCGCGCCGCCCAAGCTTTCCTGCATCTGCGCACGGGTGATAAGCCGGTTCGGGCTTTCGAGAAACAGCCGCAGCACTTCCCCCTCGGCATGGGAGAATGAGGTTTCGGCCCCATCTTCCGCGACGAGGAGGTAGCGGTCGAAATGCGCGGTCCAGCCTGCGAAACGGGCGGTTTGCGCGTGCGCGGGACTTTCGCTCCGCCCCTTGCGCAGGCGGGCGCGGATGCGCGCCACGACCTCGGCGGGATCGAAGGGCTTGATGATGTAATCATCCGCACCAAGCTCCAGCCCAGTCACCCGGTCCTGCACCTGCGCGCGGCCCGAGATGATGATGATCGCAGCGCCGGATTCCAGCGCCAGCCGATGCACCAGCGCCAGCCCGTCGCGATCAGGTAGCCCCAGATCGACGAGGCAGACATCCGGCGAAGAGCGCTTCAGCCCAACTTCGAACTCGGTCGCGCGGGCATAGCAGGTCGTGCGAAACCCGGCCTCTTCGAGCGCATCGGAGAGCATCCGGCGAATTTCGGGCTCGTCGTCGAGGATCGCGACAAGGGGGTGGTCGGCACTCATCGAGGCACTCCCGCAAGCAACGCCGCAAGCTGCGCGGCGGTAAAGGGTTTCTGAAGGACCGGGCAGGGGGCCTGCGCGCGCAGCGCATCGCCCGGTGGCAGCGAGGTCATCAGGATCATTGGAACCTGATCGCCGATACTGCGGGCAAGATCCACCCCGCTGCGCGGTCCGGGCAGCTGGATATCCGACAGGACCAGTTCAATGTCGGGCAGGTTCAGAAGCGCCTCGGCCTCGGCGATCGTACCCGCCTCTACGACCGTATGGTCGAGGGCGCGGAGCATGTCTCGGGTGCTGGCGCGGATGTCCTCGTCATCCTCGACCAGCAGAACCATCATCGGGTCGGCTTGCCGGGCGGCGGCTTTCAGCGGTAGCCGCATCGTTACGCGCGCTCCGTCCTCGGTGTTCTCCAGCCGCAGCGTGCCGCCCGCGAGCTTGGTCTGGTCATAGACCATCGACAGGCCGAGCCCGGAGCCCTCCTTGCCCTTCGTCGTGAAGAACGGGTCGAGCGCGTGTTCGAGCGCCTCGTCCGAGAAGCCTCCGCCCTGATCGGTGACGGTGATCTCGACCCAGGTGTCGCGCACTGCGCGGGCCTCGATACTGATCGTGCCGCCCTTCGCCCGCATTGCGTGATTGGCGTTCAGGATCAGGTTCAGAAGGCTGTCCTGCAGCGGCCCGGGATCGAGCAGGATCGGGTCGCTCAGACCGTTATTGGCGAAGTCGAGCGTCACCGGATCGTGCAGCGTCGGCCCCGCCATCGCGGCGAGATCGTCGAAGAGATCGTCCAGCACCACCGCCTGCGGGCGCAGCTCGCGCGGGCCCGAGATCGCGGCGATCCGGTCGAGAAGCGTGCCGCCGCGCCGCGCCGCGCCAAGGGTCGCGCGGATCGCCTCCTGCGCCTCCGCAGGCAGCCCCTCCATCCGTTCGAGCCGCCCCTGCAACCCGAGGATGATCGTCAGCAGATTGGCGAAATCATGCGCCAGCCCCGAGGACAGCTGCGCGGCCAATTCGCGCTTCGCCGTTTGCGCCAGCGCCGCGCGGACCTGCGCTTCGTGCGTGACATCGGTGGAGAGGATATAGATCCCGGTTACCTTGTCTTCGCCCGCGAGATCGGGGGTCAGCGCCACGCGGATGCGGCGGCCCGACGGGTCATGGGTGATCTCGACCACGCTCGCCTCGCCGGCAAGCGCGCGGCGAAAGCAGGGGGTGATCTTGCGATAGGTCTCTGGGCCGAGCGCCTCGCTCGCATGGTGGCCGACCGCATTGGCGAGCGAGCCGGGCATCACGGTTGACAGACGCCGGTTGGAATAGGTGTAGATCAGGTCGCGATCGACCCGCGCGATATGGGCAGGCATCATCTCGGTCACCTGCCGGGTGCGGGCCTCGGTGATGGCCAGTTGGCGCGAGGTTTCCTCCAGCGCCATGTTGGTCGCGGCGAGTTCGCGGTTCGCCGCCGCGAGCGCCTCGGCATGGTCGAGGAGCTGACCCGACAACTCTTCGGATCGCGCGCGCAACAGTGCCTCCTGCCGCTTCACCGGCGTGATATCGGTATAGACCGTGACCCAGCCGCCTTCGGGCAGAGGCGCGCCCTCGACCGAGATCGTGCGCCCATTCGCGCGTTGCCGCTCCATGTAATGGGCCTCGAAGGCGCGCGCGGTCTCGACCCGTTCGCGGACGGCGGCCTCGATATCGTCCACCTCGCCGTATTCGCCCCGCGTCACGAGGAAGCGAATCGTATCCTCGAAGGTGGTGCCGGGTCGGGTCAGCGCATCGGGCAGGTCGAACATGAGCTGGTATTGCCGGTTCGACACGGCCAGCCGCAGATCGCTGTCGAAGATCGACAGCGCCTGTCCGATGAGGTTCAGCCCCGCCTGTGTCAGCCGCTCGCGGCTTGTTTCGCTCACCTTGCCCCTCCCGCTCCTTGGCTTTTGCTACCACCGGCGGACGGCGCGGCAAAGCGCGTTTCGCTGCGCAGCGAAGTCGTAAGAATTCGTTACAATCACGAAAAGATCACGAAAACTTTGACAGAGACTGTCGAGCCATGCCGAACTGTGCGCGGAGGAGCGCCCAGAGCGGTCGAGGGACGCCGGACATACCGGCGCGAGGGAGGAAAATTTGGCTGACGCAGTCGCGAAGGGGCAGGACTCTGCCCAATCGATTCCTGCGCTATTGGCGCGGAACGTGGCCCGATACGGTGGCTACCCCGCCTATCGCGAAAAGGAATTCGGGATCTGGCAGAGCTGGAGCTGGGCCGAAGCGGCCGAGGAAATCCGCGCCATGGCGCTGGGTTTCCTGAGCCTCGGCGTGGAGCGGGGCGATCATGTCGCCATCATCGGGCGCAACCGCCCCATGCATTACTGGTCGATGGTCGCGGCGCAGATGTGCGGCGCGATTCCGGTGCCGCTCTATCAGGACGCGGCGGCCGAAGAGATGGCCTATGTGATGGAGCATTGCGGCGCGCGCTTCGTCGTCTGCGGCGATCAGGAGCAGGTCGACAAGATCGTCGAGATCGAGGACCGCATCCATGCAATCACCCATGTCACCTACACCGACAAGCGCGGCATGCGGAAATACGACCACTCGCGGATGAACGCGCTGGAGGACGTGCAGGCCGAAGGCCGCGCGGGCCATTCGCGCTACGAGGCCGAGCTCGACAAGCGCATCGCCGAGCTGACCTATGACAGCACCTGCGTGATGCTCTACACCTCGGGCACGACGGGCAAGCCGAAGGGCGTGGTCCTGTCGAACCGCAACATCATCGAGACTGCGAAGGCGTCCTCGGAATTCGACCACCTGAACCATAATGACGAGGTTCTGGCCTACCTGCCGATGGCATGGGTGGGCGATTTCATCTTCTCGATCGGGCAGGCCTATTGGTCGGGCTTCACCGTGAACTGCCCGGAAAGCCCCGAGACGATGATGATCGACCTGCGTGAGATCGGGCCGACCTATTTCTTCGCGCCGCCGCGGGTCTTCGAGAACCAGCTGACCTCGGTGATGATCCGCATGGAAGATGCGGGCAAGCTGAAGAAGAAGCTGTTCGACCATTACATGAAGGTCGCGCGCGATGTCGGCCCCGACATTCTCGATGGCAAGCCCGTCAGCTTCGGCAAGAGGATGTCCTATGCGCTGGGCAATCTCTTCGTCTATGGCCCGCTGAAGAACACGCTGGGCTTCTCGCGCATCCGCGTGGGCTACACGGCGGGCGAGGCGATCGGGCCGGAGATCTTCTCCTTCTACCGCTCGCTCGGGATCAACCTGAAGCAGCTCTACGGCCAGACCGAGGCGTCGGTCTTCATCACCCAGCAGCCCGATGGCGAAGTCCGCGCCGATACGGTGGGCGTGCCGTCGCCGGGCGTCGAGGTGAAGATCGCCGACAATGGCGAGGTTTTCTATCGCAGTCCCGGCACCTTCGTGGAGTATTACAAGAACCCGGAAAGTACGGCCTCGACCAAGGATCCGGAAGGCTGGGTCGCAACGGGCGATGCGGGCTTCTTCGAGGAAGATACCGGGCATCTGCGGATCATCGACCGCGCCAAGGATGTGGGCAAGATGGCCGACGGTCGCCTGTTCGCGCCGAAATATGTCGAGAACAAGCTGAAGTTCTACCCCTCGATCCTCGAGGCGGTGGTGTTCGGCGCAGGGCGCGATCGCTGCACGGCCTTCATCAATATCGACCTCACGGCGGTCGGCAACTGGGCCGAACGCAACAACATCTCCTACGCCTCCTACCAGGAGCTTGCGGGCCACCCGCGCGTCTACGAGATGATCCGCGAACACGTCGAAGAGGTGAATGAAAGCATCGCCGAAGACCCGATGCTCTCGGGCTGTCAGGTCCATCGCTTCCTGATCCTGCACAAGGAACTCGACGCCGATGACGGCGAGATGACCCGGACCCGCAAGGTGCGCCGCAACGTGATCGGCGAGAAATTCGCCGACCTGATCGCGGCGCTCTATGACGGGCGCGACGAGATCTACACCGAAACGGAAGTGACCTACGAGGACGGGCGCAAGGGCTCGATCAAGGCGACGCTGAAGATCGCCGACGCGAAGGTCGTGGCCCCGAAACAGATGGCGGAGGCGGCGGAATGAAAGACATGCAAGACGGATACGTCACTGCCGACGGCCGCCAGATCGGCGGGGTCATCATGGAGATGAAGAACATCACGCTGCGCTTCGGCGGGGTGGTGGCGATCAAGGATATCTCCTTCGACATCCGCGAGGGCGAAATCCGCGCGATCATCGGTCCGAACGGCGCGGGGAAATCCTCGATGCTGAACGTCATCTCGGGCTTCTATATCCCGACCGAGGGCGAGGTGTTCTACAAGGGCATCAAGCGCGGGCCGATGAAACCCTATCAGGTCGCGCGTCTCGGTATCGCACGCACCTTCCAGAACATCGCGCTGTTCGACGGCATGTCGGTGCTCGACAACATCATGACCGGCCGGCTGACCCATATGAAGAAGGGTCTCGTGTCGCAGGCGGGTTGGTGGTGGACCGGTGCCGCCGCCGAGGAACACGAGAACCGCGAGAAGGTCGAGAAGATCATCGACTTCCTCGAGATCCAGAATATCCGAAAAACGCCGGTGGGGCGTCTGCCTTACGGCCTGAAGAAGCGGGTGGAACTGGCGCGCGCGCTTGCCGCGGAGCCGAAGATCCTGCTGCTCGACGAGCCGATGGCCGGGATGAACGTCGAAGAGAAAGAGGACATGAGCCGCTTCATCCTCGACGTGAACGACGAATTCGGCACCACCATCGTCCTGATCGAACACGATATGGGCGTCGTGATGGATCTCTCCGACCGCGTGGTCGTGATGGATTACGGCAAGAAGATCGGTGACGGCTCGCCCGACGAGGTGCGCAACAATCAAGACGTGATCGACGCCTATCTGGGGGTGGCCCATGACTGAGACCATCCGCTTCGCAATTCAGACATCGGAGGCGCGTCATGCCTGATATCGTTCTCTACGCCGCCGAGGTGACGCTGAACGGCCTGATGGCCGGGGTGCTCTACGCGCTCGTGGCTCTGGGCTTCGTGCTGATCTTCAAAGCTTCCGGCATCTTCAACTATGCGCAGGGCGTGCTCGCACTCTTCGCGGCGCTGACGCTGGTCGGCATCCAGAAGGGTCAGGTGCCCTTCGCTCATCTCATCAACGCGATGACGGGCAATCACTACACGAACTTCCCGTGGGAGATTCCGGCGATCGTCGCGATACTGCTTGCGGCGGGCGTGATGGTGATCCTCGCGATCATCATCGAAAAGCTGGTGCTCAAGCATCTGGTCAACCAGGCGCCGATCATCCTCTTCATGGCGACAATCGGGATGGCCTATTTCCTCGAAGGCTTCGGGGACGTGATGTGGGGCTCGGACATCAAGACGCTCGATGTGGGGCTGCCGCAGGGCATCAACGAGACCATCGACACCGTCACCTACAACATGTTCGGCTACGGCTTCTTCATCGACAATCTCGATATCGTCGCGGCCATCGTCGCGGTGCTGCTGGTGGCCGCGCTGACCGTGTTCTCGCAATACTCCAAGCAGGGCCGGGCGTTGCGTGCCGTGGCAGACGATCACCAGGCCGCGCTTTCGGTCGGGATCTCGCTGCGCTTCATCTGGATCCTCGTCTGGTCCATCGCAGGCTTCGTCGCGCTGGTCGCGGGCATCATGTGGGGCTCGAAATCGGGCGTGCAGTTTTCGCTTTCGCTGATTGCGCTCAAGGCGCTGCCGGTGCTGATGCTGGGCGGCTTCACCTCGATCCCCGGCGCTATCGTCGGCGGTCTGATCATCGGTGTGGGCGAGAAACTGTTCGAACTGCTGATCGGGGCGCCCTTCCTTGGCGGCGCGACCGAGAACTGGTTCGCCTATGTCCTCGCGCTCGTCTTCCTCGTGTTCCGGCCGCAGGGTCTGTTCGGCGAGAAGATCATCGAGAGGGTCTGACCGATGATCACGATGCTGTCACGGCAAGGTGAGAAAAATCTTGATCGCATCGCAGGGGTGCGACAAGCTGCCGCATATCGTGGCGTCAACGGGAGGGGAGCCCAGTGTCGTCGCGCTGATGTGACGATCATTGGGAGGACCGTTACCGATGAAGACCTGCGCAACCGTGTTCACGATTGGCTGGGGAGCTGCGCTCGCGTTCGGATGGATCGCGCTGGCCGCGCCGCCGGAAGAACCGACCACCTTGCAAACACTGAATATCGTGCTGGCCGCCCTGGGGGCGGGTGCCGGGCTCTGGGCCTGGGTGAGGATTCGGCGCGGCGACTGCTGACGGGGGACGACGCGCTCTCCCTGGCGAAAGGGAGAGGCTGATGTTTTACCGCGAAGCAGGTGATTTCAAGACATCCTACCGGGAGGACAGCCAGACCTTCCCGATCAAGTTCGACCGGCTGCGCTATTACGCGGTGCTGGTGGTCGCTTTCGGGATCGTGCCGCTGTTCATCAACGACTACTGGGCGAACGCGGTCGCGGTGCCCTTCCTGATCTACGCCATCGCGGCGATCGGGCTGAACATCCTCGTGGGCTATGCCGGGCAGGTCAGCCTTGGCACCGGCGGCTTCATGGCGGTGGGCGCCTATTCCGTCTACAAACTGATGACGGCCTTCCCGGATATCAACATCTTCTTCCACGTGATCATCGCGGGGTTCATCACGGCAGCAGTCGGCGTGATTTTTGGCCTGCCGAGCCTACGCATCAAGGGTTTCTACCTCGCGGTGGCGACGCTGGCGGCGCAGTTCTTCCTCGTCTGGCTCTTCAACAAGGTGCCGTGGTTCTACAATTACTCGGCCTCGGGTCAGATCAACGCGCCCGAGCGCACCGTGTTCGGCGTCTTCGTGACTGGCGCGCAGACCTCGGCGATGGCGAAATACATGTTCTGCCTCGTGATGCTGACGCTGGTGGCGCTGGTCGCGCGCAACCTGACGCGTGGCACCGTGGGGCGAAAATGGATGGCGATCCGCGACATGGATATCGCCGCCGAGATCATCGGGGTGAACCCGCTGACGACGAAACTGTCGGCCTTCGCGGTCAGCTCCTTCTTCATCGGCATCGCGGGTGCTCTGTTCTTCGCGGTCTACCTTGGCGCGGCGGAAGTGGGCGAAGCCTTCGGCATCCAGAAGTCCTTCCTGATCCTTTTCATGGTGATCATCGGCGGTCTGGGCTCGATCTTCGGCTCGTTTGCGGGTGCTGCCTTCCTCGTGCTGCTGCCGGTCTTCCTCAAGAACGTGCTCGTCGGCACCTTTGGTTGGCCCACGGATCTCGCCGCGCATATCGAGCTGATGATCGTGGGCGGGCTGATCGTGGCCTTCCTGATCGCGGAACCGCATGGCCTCGCACAGCTCTGGCGCGTCGCGAAAGAGAAACTCCGGCTTTGGCCCTTCCCGCACTGAGGGCCGGGCCGCCCAACACAAAGAACCGGGAAACGCCCGGCGCAAAACTCGAACATTCTGGGAGGAGAACCGAATGAAGAAGACCCTAACCGCATTGGTCGCGGCGGCGATGACGCTGACCACGGCCCCGGCTTTCGCCGAACTGGTGGTGCCGAACCTCAGCTATCGCACCGGGCCGTATGCCGCGAACGGCATCCCCTACGCCGACGGCTTCAACGACTATTTCACCCTGCTCAACGAGCGTGACGGCGGCATTGGCGGTGAGATGGTCAAGACGCCCGAATGCGAAACCGCCTACAACACCGAGAAGGGCGTGGAATGCTACGAGTCGACCAAGGGCGAAGGCGCGCTGGCCTATAACCCGCTCTCGACCGGCATCACCTATCAGCTGATCCCGAAGGTCACCGCTGACGGCATCACGCTCTACACCCCGGGCTACGGCCGCACTTCGGCCGCGAACGGCAAGGTGTTCAAGTGGGTCTTCAACTTCCCGGCCAACTACTGGGATGGCGCCTCGGTCGCGATCAAACACATCATTGATCAGGAAGGTGGCGACATCAAAGGCAAGAAAATCGCGCTGGTCTACCACAACTCTGCCTACGGCAAGGAGCCGATCCGCACGCTCGAAGAGCTGTCCAAGAAGCACGGTTTCGAGCTGTCGACCCTGCCCGTGGACCATCCCGGTCAGGAGCAGAAGTCGCAGTGGCTGCAGATCCGTCGTGACAAGCCCGACTATGTCCTGATGTGGGGCTGGGGCGTCATGAACCAGGTCGCCATCCAGGAAGCCGTCAACATCCGCTTCCCGATGGATCACTTCATCGGCGTCTGGTGGTCGGGTTCGGAGAACGACGTGGCTCCGGCAGGCGACAAGGCCTCGGGCTACAAGGCGCTCTCGTTCCACGGTACCGGCATGGACTACCCGGTCTATGACGACCTGAAGAAATATGTCGTCGATGCCGGCAAGGCCTCGGGTGCGGGCGACGAGGTCGGCACGATGCTCTACTCGCGCGGCATGTACGCGGCGATGATCATTTCGGAAGCGATCCGCAAGGCGCAGGAAATGACCGGCAAGTCGAACGTCAACGCCGCCGAAGTGCGCGACGGTTTCGAGAACCTCGACCTGACCGAAGCCCGTCTGGAAGAGCTCGGCCTGCCGAACTTCGCCCAGCCGATCAAGGCGAGCTGCGAGAACCACGGGGGCCCCGGCTCCGCCAAGGTCTTCCAGTGGGATGCCGCTGCGAAGAAGTGGAACGAAGCCTCCGACTGGATCGAATCCGACAAGGACGTGCTCAACCCGCTGATCGAAGAAGATTCCGCAGCCTTCGCTTCGGAAAACGGCATCACCAACCAGTGTAACTGATCGAAAACGGCCTCCGGCGCGCGCCGCCGGGGGCCACCCCAATGTCCCGGAGAGAACCATGCTCGACGCTTCGAAATCCGACACGACCCTGCTCGAGGTCAACAATATCGAGGTGATCTACAATCACGTCATCCTCGTGCTCAAAGGGGTCAGCCTGAGCGTGCCTAAGGGCGGGATCACCGCGCTTCTTGGCGGTAACGGCGCGGGCAAGACGACGACGCTCAAGGCGATCTCCAACCTGCTCAAATCCGAACGCGGCGAGGTGACGAAAGGCTCGATCACCTATCGCGGTGAACGGGTGCAGGACGGCTCCCCCGCCGATCTGGTCCGCAAGGGCGTGATCCAGGTGATGGAGGGACGTCACTGTTTCGAACACCTGACCGTCGAGGAAAACCTGCTGACCGGTGCCTATACCCGCAAGGACGGGCGCGCCGCGATCCAGGACGATCTGGAAATGGTCTACACCTATTTCCCGCGCCTCAAGGAGCGCCGCAAATCGCAGGCGGGCTATACCTCGGGCGGGGAGCAGCAGATGGTCGCGATGGGCCGCGCGCTGATGAGCCGCCCCGAGACGATCCTGCTGGACGAACCTTCGATGGGTCTCGCGCCGCAGCTGGTGGAGCAGATCTTCGAGATCGTGAAATCGGTCAACGAGAACGAAGGCGTCACATTCCTTCTGGCCGAGCAGAACACCAACGTCGCGCTCCGCTATGCGCATTACGGCTACATTCTGGAGAGCGGCCGCATCGTGATGGACGGTCCCGCGAAGGAATTGCGCGAGAACCCGGACGTGAAGGAATTCTACCTCGGCATGTCCGACGAAGGCCGCAAGAGCTTCCGCGACGTGCGCAGCTATCGCCGCCGGAAACGCTGGCTGGCGTGACGCTAACCTACTGATTCAATTAAATTGCTGCGCAGCATTTTCGGCGCGGCACAGGGGCGGTCTGTCCGCTGAACGGAAAGGGTCGAGAGATGCGCGAACATTTCGACGAATTGGAAACCCGCAGCGCCGACGCGCGTGAGGCCTCTCTGGCGGAGTGCCTGCCGGCTCTGATCGGCGCGGCGATGACGGCTCCGGGGATCGCGGCGCATCTGCAAGGCGTCGACCCGAGAGCTGTCACATCGCGCGAGGCGCTCGCGAGGCTGCCGGTGCTACGCAAGTCCGACCTCGGCTCTGCGCAGAAAGGCGCGCCACCCTTCGGCGGGCTGGTCATGAAACCCGCACATGCCTTCGCCCATATCTTCCAGTCGCCCGGTCCGATCTACGAGCCCGGCGATGTCAGTTACAATTGGTGGCGGCTGGGGCGCTTCGTCCATGCCGCAGGCGTCGGTCCGGGCGATATCGTGCAGAACTGCTTTGGTTACCACCTCACCCCGGCGGGGATGATGTTCGAAAATGCCGCGCGCACGGTCGGCGCCGCCGTCCTGCCCGCAGGCACCGGCCAGACGGAGCTGCAGGTCCGCGCCGCCGCCGATATCGGCTCGACGGTTTACGCGGGCACGCCCGATTACCTTCGCATCATCCTCGAGAAAGCCGAAGAGATGGGCGAGGCTCTGAAAATCACCAAGGCCACCGTGTCGGGCGGCGCACTCTTCCCGAGCCTGCGCCAGAGCTATGCCGACCGCGGGATCTCCTGCCTGCAATGTTACGCCACCGCCGATCTGGGCAACATCGCCTATGAGAGCGCCGCGATGGAGGGGATGATCGTGGACGAAGGCGTGATCGTCGAGATCGTCCGCCCCGGCACCGGCGATCCGGTGGCCCCCGGCGAGGTCGGCGAGGTCGTCGTGACCACGCTCAATCCCGACTACCCGCTGATCCGCTTCGCCACCGGCGATCTCTCGGCGGTGATGGAAGGCGTCAGCCCCTGTGGGCGCACCAACATGCGCATCAAGGGCTGGATGGGCCGCGCCGATCAGACCACCAAGATCAAGGGCATGTTCGTACGCCCCGAACAGGTGGCGAGCTTCGTCTCCGCCCATGCAGAGGTGCAGAAGGCCCGCGTCATCGCCACGCGCGACGGCGAGATGGACGTGATGACCGTGCAGATCGAAACCGAGGCCGACGACCCGACGCGTTTCGACGGCGGCGTGCGCGCGGCGCTCAAGATGAAAGGCGTGATCGAACTGGTGGCGCCGGGGTCGCTTCCGAATGATGGTAAGGTCATCGACGACCAGCGCAGCTACGACTGAGGAACCCAGCCGCGATCTCAGGGGTTTCCTCGCGTAAGAGAGATGGAGGACCCCATGCGTAAACTTCTTCTGACAGGTGCCGCGATCGCGGCGCTAGGCCTTCCCGCCCATGCCGCCGATCTGGCGTTGCTTCTGGGCAATTCCAATTACCAGCGGATCGACGATCTTCGCTCGGGCACCGCGCTGACCGATAGCGAAGCGAAGCTGCAGACGGCAGGTTTCTCGGTGCTGATCGAGGATGACGCCGACGCCGCCGAGATCCGCTCCCGCTTCCGCGATTTCGTGACCCGCGCGCCCGAGGCCGACCGGCTGGTCGTGGCGCTCTCGGGCCGCTTCGCCCATTCCGACGGCGAGACGTGGTATCTGCCTGTCGATGTCCGCGACACCTCGCTGCCCGAAGCGGTGAGCGAGGCGTTGCCGCTGTCCGCCGTGATGACGGTTCTGGCCGCGCACCCGGGCCGCGCGGTGCTGCTGCTTGGCGCGGCGGATGACGCGGGCAACGGCAACGGGCTGACCCAACCCGGGATCGGCACGCTCGACATTCCGCAAGGTGTGACGGTGCTGCGCGGCAGCCCGAAAAACGTCGCGAGCCTGATGTCGGGCAATCTGACCGAGCCTGGCGCCTCGCTGATGCGGTCGGCGCAATCTGCAGACCTGACCGCCAGTGGCTACATGACGCAAGATCTCACCCTGGTCACGGAGCCGACGGGGAAGAAACCCGCCCCGGTGAAGACCCCCGAAGCAGACCCGTCTGCCCCGTATTGGGACATGGCGCGCTCCGAGGATTCGATCACCGCCTATCAGCTCTATCTCGACCGCTACCCGAATGGCGCGAATGCCGCTCAGGCGAAACAGCGCATCCAGCAACTGCGTGACGAACCGCAGCAGAAAGCGAAGGCCGCGGAGGAGGCGCTGAACCTTAGCCGCGACCAGCGCCGCGAGGTGCAGCAGTACCTGACGATCCTGAAATTCGACCCGAAAGGCGTCGACGGCATCTTCGGGCCGGGCTCGCGCGGGGCGATCGCGCGCTGGCAGAAGGCCAACGGCTTCGACGATACGAGCTACCTGACCCGCGCACAGCTCACCGCGCTCACGGCGCAGGGCGAGAAGCGCGCCGCCGAGCTGAAGGCAGAGGCAGAGGCGCGTCAGGCCAAGATCGACCAGCAGGACCGTGCCTATTGGGAGCAGACCGGCAAGGCGGGTGATGAGGCCGGGCTGCGCGCCTATCTCAAGAAATATCCCGACGGTCTGTTCGCGGAACTCGCGCAGGAGCGTCTCGACAAGATCGAAGCGGATCGCCGCTCCGAGGCTCAGGCTGCGGATCGCGCAGACTGGGACGCCGCGCGCAAAGCCGACACCATCGCCAGCTACCGGGATTATCTCGCAAGCCGCTCTGACCCGGCCTTCAAAGCCGAGGCCGAGGCACGCATTGCCGAGCTGCAGCAACAGAATCAGCAAAGCGACGCGATGGATGCGGCCGCTGCGAAAGAGGCCGCCCTCAACCTGCCCGGTGTCGCGAAATCGCTGGTGGAGCAACGCCTTGCCCAGATGGGCCTGAAGCCCGGCAAGGTCGACGGTGTGTTCGACAAGGATACGCGCCGCGCGATTCGCCGCTATCAGACCGCGGGCGGGCTGGAAGCTACAGGCTATCTCGATCAGGCCACCGTGGCGCAGCTTCTGGCCGGGGCGATCGGCGTGCAATAAGCGCCGATCCCGTTCACCCTCGAAGCGCTGAAAAAAGGAAAAGGCCGCGCCGGGAAATCCCTGGCGCGGCCTTTATTCGTTTCGGCTCGGCTGCCTCAGCCCTGACGGGCTTTGAAGCGCTTTTGCGTCTTGTTGATCACGTAGACGCGGCCTTTGCGGCGCACGACCTGGCAATCGCGATGACGCTGCTTGAGCGAGCGGAGCGAGTTGCGGACCTTCATCGGCCTTCTCCTGTATCGCGGCGCGCGGTGCGCCTTGAAAAACGAATGCCCCGGGCTTGCAAGCCGGGGGCGGTGAATAGATGGTGGGCGGTACTGGGATCGAACCAGTGGCCACTACGATGTCAACGTAGTGCTCTACCGCTGAGCTAACCGCCCACACCCGTGCGATCCCGTTTGATGCCTTTGATTCGCGCTTGCGGCTAGGCCGCGAAGGGAACCGAAAGGCGCGGTGTCGCGTCGGTCTGGGGGTCTATATAAAGAGTCGAAACGGCTTTCAAGAGGGTTTTGGCGCGAAAGCGTTCCGGTGTAGGATATTAAGCGATCATAAGAGGTTTCATGTCCGACATCCCAGCCCTTTTGCCGCCGTTCCGGCTGGATCGCCCCAAGGCGTTGCGGACCGCTGCGGTCTTCGCCTCGCCCCATTCCGGTGCACACTACCCGCATAGCCTGCAGGAACGCGCCGTTCTGGACATGCTGCGCCTGCGGTCTTCCGAAGACGCCTTCGTCGATGAGTTGCTGGCGGACGTTCCGCGATTTGGCGCGCCGCTTCTCTGCGCGCAGTATCCGAGGGCGTGGGTCGATCTCAACCGGGCGGAGGACGAGCTTGATTCGGCGCTGATCGCCGGGCTGGACAGGGCGCATCCCGGACCGCGCGTCGCGGCTGGTCTCGGGGTGATTCCCCGCGTGGTGTCCGGTGCGCGGGCGATCTATCGCGGCAAGATTCCGTTGATCGAGGCCGAGGCGCGGATCAACCATGTCTGGCGGCCCTATCACGCGCAACTCGAGGCGCTGATGGCCGAGGCGCATGGCGCTTTCGGGCAGGCAATTCTGCTCGACATGCATTCGATGCCCTCCGAGGCTCTGGCCACGACCGGCCCGCGCCGCGCGGAGATCGTGCTTGGCGATCGCTACGGCACCAGTGCCGACCGGGAGATCGTGCGCGAGATCGAACTGATCTTCGAAGGCGAGGGGCTGAACGTCGCGCGCAACAGCCCCTTTGCCGGAGCCTATATCACCCAGCGATACGGGCATCCGCGCGAGGGCTATCACGCGATCCAGATCGAGATCGACCGCGCCCTCTACATGGACCAGCACCGAATCGCGCCGAACGAGAATTTCAATGCGTTCGCTGCGCTGATGAGCCGGGTGGCGCGTCAGATCGCCGATCTCGGGTCCCATCGACTGCGTCACGCCGCGGAGTAAGTCACTCCCCGTCCCAGCCGCGCCCGTTGCGGATCGCATCCGCCCCGAATCGCGCCCGGATCGCATCTTTGGCCCGCTCCGCGCTTGCGCGCTTCCCCGCATAAGGGTCGAGCAGGTCGCCTGCCGGATCGCGCCCATCCGCCGCCATGAGGTCCGAGAACCCGATCCCGATCAGTCGGTAGGCCTGCCCCTTCGGCAGCTTGTCGAACAGCGTCTCCCCCGCCCGATAGAGCGTGTCGGCCAGCTGGCTCGGCTCTTCCAGCCGGGTCTGCCGGGTCACCGTCGCGAAATCCGCCTTTTTCAGCTTCAGCGTCACGGTCCGCCCCGCCAGATCGCGCGCCTTCATCCGGGCCGAGACTTTCTCGGCCAGATGCCACAGCTTGCCCATCAGTGCCTCGCGATCGGCGATGTCAGTGTTGAAGGTGGTCTCGTTCGACACGGATTTCATCGGCGAGTCGGGAGAGACCCGGCGGGCATCATGGCCGTTCGCCAGTTCGAACAGGCGCCGCCCAGACGCGCCGAAGCGATCCCCCATCCGCGACAGCCCCGCGCGGCGAATATCGGCAAGCGTGCGGATGCCCGCACGCCCCAGGGCCGAGCGCGTTGCCGCCCCCACGCCCCAGAGGATCGACACCGGCTTGTCGCGGAGGAACTCTTCCGTATCGCCGCGCCCGATCACCGAAAACCCGCGCGGCTTGTCGAGATCCGAGGCGATCTTGGCGAGGAACTTGTTATGCGAAAGACCGACCGAGGCGGTGACCCCGATCTCCGTCTCGATCTCGCGCGCAAGCCGCGCCATCAGGAGGGCAGGGGGCGCATGGTGCAGCCGCTCCGTGCCGCCCAGATCGAGGAACGCCTCGTCGAGCGAGAGCGGCTCGATCAGCGGCGTCAGCTCCACCATTTTCGCTCTGATCTCGCGCGAGACGCTGGCGTAGTGCTCCATCCGCGGCTTGATGATCACCGCATCGGGGCAAAGCTTGCGCGCCTGAAACATCGGCATCGCCGAGCGCACCCCTGAGATTCGCGCGATGTAGCAGCAGGTCGTCACCACCCCGCGCGTGCCGCCGCCCACGATCACCGCTTGCGAAGACAGCTCCGGATTGTCGCGCTTCTCGACCGAAGCATAGAAACTGTCGCAATCGATATGTGCGATGGGCAGGTCGAACAGCTCCGGATGCGCCACGATGCGCGCCTTGCCGCAGGCGGGGCAACGCTTCGGTGCCTCGTCAAAACTCTTCAGGCAATGGCGACAAAGGGCAGGCATGGGCTCTCGATCCGGGGGTGTATCCCTTAGATACTCTCTCTTCGCCTTGGCGGAAATATCCCGGGCTGAATTGGCGCAGCCAAGAGGGGCAGCGCCCCTTGATGTCAACGAAAAAGGGGCGGATCGCTCCGCCCCTCTCAATCCGTCTTCAGGTGGCTCTTAGTGCAGCGGCACGCCATCGGCGGGTTTCGTGCCACCCAAGGGGGCCACGTGACCGCCGACGATCAGCCCGTTCGGGCCAGCCGTGACTTCGACCGTCGCGCCGTCCATAACTTCGCCGCCAAGGATCGCCTCGGCCAGCGGATCCTGCAGCGAGCGCTGGATCACCCGCTTCAGGGGGCGCGCGCCATAGACCGGGTCGTAGCCTGCATCGGCGAGCCACTTGTGAGCCGACTCGTCCAGATCCAGCGTGATCTTGCGCTGTGCCAGACGTTTCTCAAGCCGCTTGAGCTGGATTTCCACGATCCCGTCCATGTCCTTGCGGTTCAGGCGATCGAAGATCACCATCTCGTCGAGACGGTTCAGGAATTCGGGGCGGAAATGCGCCCGCACCGCATCCATCACCTGACGCTTGGCCTCGCCTGCATCCGAACCATCCGGCAGCTGGCTGAGCGCTTGCGAGCCGAGGTTCGACGTCAGCACGATCAGCGTCTGCTTGAAGTCGACCGTGCGGCCCTGACCATCGGTCAGCACACCATCGTCGAGCACCTGCAGCAGCACGTTGAACACGTCCGGATGCGCCTTCTCGACCTCGTCGAACAGCACGACCTGATAGGGACGCCGCCGGACCGCCTCGGTCAGAACGCCACCCTCGTCATAGCCGACATACCCGGGCGGGGCACCGATCAGCCGGGCCACGGAGTGCTTCTCCATGAACTCGGACATGTCGATCCGCACCATCGCCTGATCGTCGTCGAACAGGTAATTGGCGACCGCCTTGGTCAGTTCGGTCTTACCCACACCGGTCGGGCCGAGGAAGAGGAACGAGCCCAGCGGGCGGTTCTCGTCGTTGAGCCCCGCACGTGCACGGCGCACGGCGTTCGACACGGCGGTGATCGCTGCATTCTGACCGACGACGCGCTTGTGTAGCTCGTCTTCCATCTTCAGCAGCTTCTCGCGCTCGCCCTCCAGCATTTTGGAGGTCGGGATGCCGGTCCAGCGTTCGACCACTTCGGCGATCTGCTCGGGGCGCACCGATTCCTCGACCATCAGCTCTTCGCCTTCGGCCTCATCGGCCGCGGCGAGCTGCTTCTCGAGGCTCGGAATGATGCCGTAGCTCAGCTCACCGGCGCGGGCGAGATTGCCTTCGCGCTTGGCCTGATCCAGTTCGGCCCGGGCCTTGTCGAGTTGCTCCTTGAGGTTGCGGCCCGATTCCAGCTTGTCACGCTCGGCCTGCCACTTGGCAGTCATTTCCGAGGCGCGATCCTGCAGATCCGCCAGTTCCTTCTCGAGCTTCTCGAGACGGTCCTTCGAAGCGGTATCGTCCTCTTTCTTCAGCGCTTCCGCTTCGATCTGCATCTGTAGGATCTGACGGTCGAGTGCATCGAGCTCCTCGGGCTTGCTGTCCACTTCCATGCGCAGACGCGAGGCGGCCTCGTCCACGAGGTCGATCGCCTTGTCGGGCAGGAAGCGGTCGGTGATGTAGCGATGCGAGAGTGTCGCAGCCGAGACCAGCGCCGAGTCGGAGATCTTCACCCCGTGGTGGAGTTCGTATTTCTCCTTGATACCGCGCAGGATCGAGATCGTGTCCTCGACCGTCGGCTCTTCCACCATCACGGGCTGGAAGCGCCGAGCCAGTGCCGCGTCCTTCTCGACATATTTGCGATACTCATCAAGCGTCGTGGCGCCCACGCAGTGCAGCTCACCACGGGCCAGCGCCGGCTTGATCAGGTTCGCCGCGTCCATCGCGCCGTCGGATTTCCCAGCGCCGACGAGCGTGTGCATCTCGTCGATGAACAGGATGATTTCACCCGCAGCGGCCTCGATTTCCTTGAGGATCGCTTTCAGGCGCTCTTCGAATTCACCGCGATATTTCGCACCGGCGATCAGCGCGCCCATGTCGAGCGCGAGGAGCCGTTTGTCGCGTAGCGATTCCGGTACGTCGCCGTCGATGATGCGCAGCGCGAGGCCTTCCGCGATCGCGGTCTTACCCACGCCGGGTTCACCGATCAGAACCGGGTTGTTCTTGGTCCGACGGCTGAGCACCTGCATGGTGCGCCGAATCTCGTCATCACGACCGATGATCGGGTCGATCTTGCCTTGCTCGGCAGCCTCGGTCAGATCGCGCGCATATTTCTTGAGCGCCTCATAGCCCTCTTCGGCCGAGGCCGAATCCGCCGTGCGTCCCTTGCGCAGGTCGTTGATCGCGGCGTTGAGCTTCTGCGCCGTTACAGCGCCCGCATCGAGCGCGTCCTTGGCGCGCGTGTTCACCATGGCCAGAGCCATCAGAACACGTTCGACCGGCACGAAGCTGTCGCCCGCTTTCTTGGCGATCTTCTCGGCCTCGTCGAGCACGCGCACGAGGCTTTGCTCGACATAGACCTGCCCGTCGCCGCCCGACACTTTCGGCAGTTTCGACACCGCCAGATCGACGGCCTCGAGCACGCGGGCAGGCTCGCCACCGGCGCGCTTGATCAGATTGGCCGACAGCCCCTGATCGTCATCCATCAATGCCTTCAGAAGATGCTCGGGCACCACACGTTGATGACCCTCGCGCATCGCGATCGTCTGCGCGGCCTGAAGGAAGCCGCGAGACCGCTCCGTGAACTTCTCCATGTTCATCGGCATTCTCCTTTTTTAAAGCCCCCGGGATGTGTCTGGCCCTGTATTAGGCGCCGTCCTGGCCGGGTCTCGCTATGAAAAATGGGATGTGGCATGCGCCGCTTCAAGTCTTTTCGATGGACCATTTCGCCGCAGGAGGAAACCAGATCGCAAGGTTTAGCGTTTACGTGAAGACAAGCATAGAGGACGACCACAGAGGAGGGGCCGGGTCCATGCACCATGGCAACGCCACGCATATCGCGCGCCTGATCTACAATGCCGCGCAACGCCGTTTCGAGGCGATCGTAGAATTCTTCATCCCCGGGGTCGCGCAGCCGCTGCGGGTGCCCGTCAGAATCGAAGCCAGCCAGAACATCCCACATCGACAGCTTACCCGCGCGCTGACCCGCGAAGCGCAGCGCCGTGGTATCGGCGGGCTGTGAACCCGCGAACGGCTTGACGTAGCGGTGATTGATCCGCATCAGGGGGCGATCTTGAAAAGGAGCGCTCTGCGATGACCGACATGACCCTGCCCGCCGACGACCGTCTCATCGTCGCCCTCGACGTGCCGAGCGCCTATGAAGGCCTCGTGCTGGCAAACCAGTTGGGCGACTCGGTGTCCTTCTACAAGATCGGTCTGGGGATGCTCACCGGCGGTGGCCTCGCGCTGGCGAGCGAGCTGAAGCAGGATCAGGGCAAGCGCATCTTCCTCGACATGAAGCTGTTCGATATCGGTGCGACGGTGGAAAACGCGGTGCGCGGTCTGGCGCAGTTCGACCTTGATTTCCTCACCGTGCATGGCGACCCCTATGTGGTTAAGGCCGCGAAGGAAGGCGCCGCGGGCACCGACCTGAAAATCCTCGCCGTGACGATCCTGACCTCGCTCGACCGGGAAGACCTGAACGGCGCGCTCATCAAGGAGGGTGCGATCAGCGATCTCGTCGCCGAACGTGCGGGCCGTGCATTCGACGCGGGTGCCGATGGCGTGATCGCTTCGCCGCAGGAAGCGGCGATGATCCGGGCATTGCCCGAGGCAACCGGCAAGCTGATCGTGACGCCGGGCGTGCGCCCGACCGGGGCCGACCTCGGCGACCAGAAGCGGATCGCGACCCCGGCAGCCGCCGTGGACGCAGGCGCTGACCATATCGTCGTTGGCCGCCCAATCCACCGCGCGCCCGATCCGCGCGCCGCGGCGGAAGCGATCCTCCAAGAGCTTCGGGGCTGACTGGCGCTTAGGTCACTGGCCATCGCCGCCGGTAGCCGGGCCACTCGTCTTCGAGTTCGGCGCGACTTCGACCTTCGCGGCATTCGGATCTGACATCTGCTGTTCGCTCGGTGGATCGGTGGCGGCCTCGTCGCCGCCGTCAACCGGCGTATCCGCAACCAACCAGACCACGACACCCAGCGCCGCGACCAGCGCCACAAGGGTGAGTATCAGGCCGCCGATACTGCTTTGTCGGTTCGAATCCCTGGCCATTTCTGCTCGCCTCTTCGCTTTGGTCCCTCGGTAAAGGAAACGCGAGGCAATGGCCTGCGTTCCTCCTCCTGTCCTCAGATAGGCGGAGCGCGGCGCAAAATGAAACGGCGCCCCGCAGGACGCCGCTTCACTTGCGCGTGATCCAGAAGGGCGGAAATCAGTTCGATCCGCCGCTCTGCGTGGTGGCCTCGGCGGCAGCGCCGCTGGTGTCGGTGCTGCCGCTGTCGCTAGCCGCGGTATCGCTCGCCGCAGCATCGCCCGATGCGGTCGCGCCCGACGAATCCGCCGGGGCAGCGGAGTCGCTGTTTTCGATCGTGACCGAAGTGGAGCTTGCGTCGCTTTCTGCGGGCGCGGTGGTGGCGCTTTCATCCCCGGGCGCCATCATCAGCCAAAGGACGATACCGAGCGCAACGACGACCGCGCCCAGAACGAAGTAGATGCCGCCCAGACCCGAGCGTTCGTGATTATGCGTGTCAGACATGATGATCTCCTGTCGATTTTCATCTCTCTCTGCGTATTGGCGAGAGAACATCGATAGGCCGCTTCCAGTTCCCGGGGTGCGCGAGAACCCGCCGGGCGGGGTTTCGTCACACGGGGTCAGTTCTCGTTGATATCGTCATGCCAGTGCTTCACCTGACCGCGTCGCACGCCCATCAGCTTGCGCAGCGCGAGCCATGCGATGATCGACAGAATCGCGAAGGTGATCAGCGTGATCGGGACCGAATTTCCGACGATGCCGATCCAGACGAGCGCGCCCGTGACGACGGCCCCGATCGAGAAGCCGAGGAAGATGAAGCCGGGGATGATCATCTCTGCGACGCCCAGCACAAGACCGGCGACGACCCAGACCCACGGGAGTTGCCACAGGTCCATCATGCTTTCCTCAGCAGTTGGAAAGCGTCGGTGAAGGCTTCGAGGGCTGCGGCGGGCAGTATCACGGTCTGCTTGCCTTCGCCCTTGGCCACCTGCGCCAGCGCATCGACCTGTTTCAACGCGACCTGATATTGCGCGGCCTCGAGCCCGTTCTTGGCGATCGCCTGCGCAACCACCTCGGTCGCATAAGCTTCGGCATCCGCCGAGATGCGGCGGGCTTCGGCCTCTTTCTGCGCCTGGAACAGTTGCGCTTCGGCGGCGAGCTCGACCGCGCGCTTCTTGCCCTCGGCCTCGGTCACCTGCGCCCGACGCGCGCGTTCGGCGTTGAGCTGCTGCAGCATCGCGGCTCGGGTCGCCTCGTCCAGATTGACGTCGAGAATCTCGGCACGGGTCACCTCGATCCCCCAATCGTCGACCATCACGGCAACCTGCTCGCGGACCTTCTCGATCAGACGGGCACGGTTCGATTGCACTTCGTCGAGTTCGATCACCCCGATCTCGGAGCGCACGATCCCCGCCACCGTCGTCGCGATGGCCGCATCGACATCGCGGATACGATAGACGGTCTTCTCCGGCTCGGTAATTCGGTAGAAGACCGAGGTCTCGACCTTTACCAGCACGTTGTCGGCGGTGATCGCATCCTGCATCGCATTGGGCAGCTGGCGCTCGAGGATCGAGATCTTGTGCGGCACGCGGTCGAGGAAGGGCACGATGAAGTTGATGCCGGGGCCGAGCACCGCGCGCAGCCGGCCGAATCTCTCCACGACATGTTTTTCGGATTGCGGCACGATCCGGACGCCGAGGAAGACGGACAGGATCAGCAGCATCGCGATGGCGATCATCACGATATCGCTGCCGCTCAGGGAATTAACGAATAACATCTGGGCCTCGACCTTCTGAACTCAAACTTGGTGACCGGGAAACACGCGCAAGGCGAGCAGTGTCAGCACCACGAGCACGGCCCAGCCTCCCGGGCGCGCGAGCAGCCAGATGGCGAGTGCGAAGCCAATCCCGACGATGCGGCTGCCTGCCGTCGCGAGAAAGCCGAACAGAACGCCCATCAGGCGAACTCACTCATGCGGGGGGTCATCGACTGCTCCTTGTGGTTTGCCCGCAAGTCTGCCGCAAGTTGTGCGTTTTGGGAAGGTAGTTGCGCTCAGCTGAGGCGAGCGGGCAGGCGCAGGCCGCGCAAGACGTCGTCGCCCGACATCGGACGCTTGCCGGGGCGTTGCGCCTCGAGGATTTCCAGCGCGCCAGTGCCGCAGGCAATCGTAAACCCGTCGAGGATTTCGCCCGGCGCGCCACTGCCCTCTGCCGGGGCGGCGCGCAGCAGCTTGATCCGCTCACCCGCGATCTCGGTCCAGGCGCCAGGGAAGGGCGAGAGGCCGTTGATATGACGGATCACCTCGTCGGCCGGGCGCGTCCAATCGACCCGCGCTTCGGCCTTGTCGATCTTCGCGGCATAGGTGACGCCATTCTCCGGCTGAGGCTGAAGGATCAGCGAGTCGATCTCGGACAGCGCATCGAGGATCAGCCGGGCGCCCATTGCGCTCAGCCGGTCATGCAACTCGCCGGTGGTCTCGGTCGCGCCGATCTCGGTCGCTTCGCGCAGCATAACCGGCCCGGTATCGAGCCCGGCTTCCATCTGCATGATGCAGATGCCGGTCTGGCTGTCGCCTGCCATGATCGCCCGGTGGATCGGCGCGGCCCCGCGCCAGCGCGGGAGCAGCGAGGCGTGGATATTCAGGCAGCCCTTCGCGGGCGCATCCAGAATGGCCTGCGGCAGGATCAGCCCGTAGGCCACGACCACCGCGATATCGGCATTCAGCGCGGCGAAGGCTTCACGATCCTCGGGTGCTTTGAAATTCCGCGGGGTGCGCACCTCGATCCCCAGTTCCTCGGCCTTGGCATGGACCGGTGAGGGGCGCTCTTTCTTGCCGCGACCGGCGGGGCGGGGCGGCTGGCTGTAGACGGCGACAACCTCATGCGCGCCGGCCAGCGCCTCCAGAACGGGGACGGAGAATTCCGGCGTTCCCATGAAGATGACGCGCATCGCTTAGCCTTTCGCGAGTTTCTTCGACTTCTGCACCAGCATCTTGCGGCGCAGGGGCGAGAGATGATCGACATACATCTTGCCGTTGAGGTGGTCGATCTGGTGCTGGACACTCGTCGCCCAGAGGCCCACAAAATCGCGGTCCTCCATCTCGCCGTCTTCATTGAGGAAGCGCACCGTCACAGCGCGAGGCCGCTCGATCGGGGCGAAAACGCCGGGCAGGTTGGGCGAGGCCTCCTCGTGCTTGCGCATCTGCACCGACGCATGCAGCACTTCGGGGTTCGCCATCCGCACGGCCTGACCGCGCTTGTCCGACGCATCGACGACCGCAAGCCGCATCATGATGCCGATCTGCGGCGCGGCGAGGCCGACGCCGGGCATCGCGTCCATCGTCTCGACCATGTCGTCCCAGATCATCCGGACGGTTTCGGTGATCGTCTCGACCGGCTCGGCCGGGCGATGCAGGCGGCGGTCGTCATAGGGGATGAACGCGCGCGCAGCCATCAGAGGATCGGATCCTTGGCCGCGCCCGCACGGGCGCGCTCGCGCTTGAGCTTCTCCATCTTGCGGGTGATCATCTTGCGCTTCATCGGACCGAGATAGTCGATGAACAGCTTGCCGTTGAGATGGTCGAACTCGTGCTGAGCGCAGGTCGCCCAAAGCGCGTCGAACTGTTCCTCATGGCTTTGCCCGTCGAGGCCGAGCCACTTCATCCGCACCTCGGAGGGGCGCGTCACCTCGGCATATTGATCCGGGATCGAGAGGCAGCCTTCCTCGTAGACATTGGTCTCTTCCGAAGTCCAGCTGATCTCGGGATTGATCAGGACCATCGGCTCGGGGGCCGCTTCCTTGTCCTTCACGCAATCCATCACGAAGATCCGCTTCATCACGCCGACCTGCGGCCCGGCCAGGCCGATGCCGGGCGCGTCATACATGGTCGCGAGCATGTCATCGGCGAGCTTGCGGATCTCGTCGTTAACTTCGGGCACCGGCTCGCAGACCTTTTTCAGGCGCGGATCGGGATGGATCAGGATCGGTCGTAGCGTCATGGGCAGGGATTTAGGCGAAGCAATGCCTCTGTGCAATGGCGGCGGTGATTGTGCCAGTGACAAAACGCCGTTTGTAACCCGGCTTCGCTTTTGCTCAGATGCGCCCAATCCGACCAGAGAGAGGCGCAAATGAGCAAACCCGACTTCGACGAAATCATCGACCGCGTAGGCACCCATTCGCAGAAATGGGACGCGATGGAAAAGGTTTACGGCGTGTCGCCCGAAGACGGGATCGCGATGTGGGTCGCGGATATGGATTTCCGCCCGCCCGTCTGCGTTCAGCGCGCGCTCGAGGAGATGGTCGGGCAGGGCATCTATGGCTATTGGGGCGGCGAGGACGAGTACCGTGCCGCGATCCAGTGGTGGATGCGCGAACGGCACGGCTGGGAGATCGAACCGGACTGGATCTTCACGACCCATGGGCTGGTCAACGGCACGGCGCTCTGCGTCGACGCCTATACCGATCCGGGCGATGCGGTCGTTCTGATGACGCCGGTCTACCACGCCTTCGCGCGGGTCATCCGTGCGGCCGGGCGCGAGGTGCGCGAGTGCCCGCTGAAGCTGGTCGATGGTCGCTACGAGATGGATTTCGACGCCTGGGACGGGCTTATGACCGGCTCCGAGAAGATGCTCGTCCTCTGCTCGCCGCACAACCCCGGCGGCCGCGTCTGGACCCGCGCGGAACTGGAAGCCACGGCCGAGTTCGCGAAGCGCCACGGGCTGGTGCTGGTCTCGGACGAGATTCACCATGACATCGTGATGCCGGGCGAAACGCATATCCCGATGGCGAACGCCGCGCCCGATCTGCCGCTGGTGATGATGACGGCCACCACGAAGACCTTCAACATCGCGGGCACCCACACCGGAAACGTGATCATTGCGGATCCGGACCTGCGCGCCCGATTCGCAAAGCGGATGGCTGCCTTGGGGATTTCACCCAACAGTTTCGGCATTGCTATGGCGACGGCAGCCTACAGCCCCGAGGGCGCCGCGTGGGTCGATGCGCTGAACGCCTATCTCGACGAGAACCGGCGCATCTTCGATCAGGGGATCGCAGAGATTCCAGGGCTGCATTCGATGCCGCTCGAGGCGACCTATCTTGCTTGGGTCGACTTCTCCGGCACCGGAATGGAGCCCGAGGAATACCAGTCGCGCGTTCTGAAAGAAGCGAAGATCGCGGTGAATCTCGGTGCGACCTTCGGAGCCGGGGGCGAAAGGTTCCTGCGCTTCAACCTCGCCACGCCGCGGGCGCGGGTGCGCGAGGCGGTCGACCGACTGCAGGCGGCCTTCGCTGATCTGCAATGAAAAAGGGCCGGTTTTCCGGCCCTTTCCTTTGAAATCTCTAGCTCGCTCAGAGCTTCGTCAGGTAGCCCGAGAGAGTCGGCGCTTCCTGTACGAAGTCCAGCGCTGCGCGATCGCTGACCGCGGTTTCCCGCTTCACGGTGCAGATCAACTCATGCCCCTGAATCTCCGACGCCACGATCAGGCAGGTCGCGACATGGGTCTCGCCGTCGTAAAGATCGACATGACCGCGCAGATGCGTGACCTCGTCCGCGTCCAGCGCGAATCCGCCTGGAACCCGGCGCAGCACCGGCCAGATCTGGCCGCCCGCGAGAACCCGCAGGCGCGCCTTTTTCGCCGCATCGCGCTTCTGCGCGGCGCGCAGTCCTTCAAGGACCTCCTTGGGCAGGAATTCCATGACATCCTCCAACAGCTTCCCCATGCTCCATGCTGATCACACCAATGTAAAAAGCAAGTTAACCATTTAGATGATCCGATGCTGCGTCTGCGAAGAGTGCTGAAATTGCAACGGCTTGCACGGCTGGCACATCGGGTTGTCGCTCTGGGTCGCCCAAGATAGCGTTGAGGGGAACCGCGCAACCCGGAGGCTCCCATGCGTAAGGCTTTGCTCATTCTGCCCCTCGCTTTCTCGCCCATGCTCACCCCCGGCTTGGCCCATGCGCAGTGCGGCGGGAGCTGGTCCGGTTTCCTGTCCGGAATTCGCAGCGATCTGCAGTCGGCTGGACTGAACGCGCAACAGGCTGATGCGTTCCTCGCCGGTGCGCGGCAGAGCCCGGCCGTGCTGCGGGCGGACCGGGCGCAAGGGGTATTTCGCAAGACATTCCTCGAATTTGCGAGCGCGGTGATCAGCAAGAATCGGATGGTTAACGGGGCAAAGAACGCCAAGCGCTATGCGAAGACCTTCGACAGGATGGAGCAGACCTACGGCGTCTCGCGCGGGGTGCTGCTGGCGTTCTGGGCGCTCGAGACGGATTACGGCGCGGTGCAGGGCGATTTCAACACCCGCAATGCGCTTCTGACGCTGGCCCATGATTGCCGTCGGCCCGCGCTGTTCCGCCCACAGGTGATCGCTGCGGGCAAGCTTTTCCGGCGCGGCGATTTCGATCCCCAGCGAACCACCGGTGCCTGGGCGGGAGAAATCGGGCAGGTGCAGATGCTGCCGGACGACATCCTCCGCAACGGTGTCGACGGCGATGGCGATGGGCATGTGCGCCTGAAGACGTCCGCCCCCGATGCGCTGATGTCGGGAGCGAATATGCTGCGCGATATGGGTTGGCGGCCGAACGAGCCGTGGATGCAAGAGGTCACGGTGCCTGACGATCTTGATTGGTCCAAGACCGGGCTGACGACTGAATTGCCGGTCTCCGATTGGAAGGCACGCGGGGTGCGTGCGCGGCAAGGGCAGCTTGCCAGCAGCCTGCGCGGATCGATCCTTTTGCCGATGGGGCGCAAGGGGCCCGCCTTTATCGTCTATCCGAATTTCCGCGTGCTGTTCGAGTGGAACAAGAGCTTCGTCTACGTCACCAGCGCGGCCTATTTTGCCACACGCCTCGAAGGAGCGCCGCGCCTCGATCCCGGCGCGCCGGAACCGGGACTGAGCGTGGCGCAGATGAAGCGGCTGCAGCAAAAACTCGTTGCGAAGGGCTATGACGTGGGTGCGGTGGACGGCATCCTTGGCGCGAACACTCGTAACGCAGTCCAGACGGCGCAGGAGAAGCTTGGACTGCCTGCGGACGGTTGGCCGACGCGCGCCTTGCTCGATCGGTTGTGACCGTGTCGGGCCGAACCTTCATCCTGCCGCTCCCCCAAGTGCGAAGAAATCGAGGAAGGGGCTGAGCAGGTAGCGGATTGGCGAGACCGGCTCGGTTTGCAGGAAGACCTCTGTGGGCATCCCGGGAACCAAGAGGGAGCTTTCCTCCGTGTCGAGCTGCCCAATGTCGAAGGTGACCTGCACTTGGTAATAGCTCTCCCCCGTCACCGGGTCGGTCAGCGTATCGGGGGAAATCCGGGTGAGCTTTCCGATCAAATCGCTGGATATTCGCCGCGACAAACCGGGGAAGCGCAGGATCGCGCTCTGGCCCGCTGCGACGCCATCGACGTTGATCGGATCGATCCTGGCATTGATAACGAGCGGCCGTCCGGTTTCGACGATCGCCATCGCCATTTCCGCCGGGCGCAGCACCGCGTGCGCGCCGCGCAGACGTACGTCGTGCACCGTGCCGTTGACCGGGGCGCGCAGGGTGCGCCGCGCCAGTTCGCGGCGCAGATGGGTCGCGCGCGCCGAGAGTTCGATGGCACGGGCGTTGCGGGACTCGAGTTGCGATTCGATTTCCTCCCGACGTTGCGACTGCAGCCGCGACGCGGTGAGTACCACGCCGCCGCTCTGCACCGTAAGTTGCGTTTTCTGGGCGCGCAGCGCGCCGAGTTGTCGCTCCAGCGAAACCTGTTCGCGGGTGAGGGCGAGGATTTGCGCCGAGGTCGCAAGTCCACGATCCTTTAGCCGTTCGCGGAGGGACAGTTCCTTTTCGATCAATCGCTCCTCGCGTTCCAAGGCCGAGACCTGAGTGTCGATTCCGTCGCGCTGGGCGCTGATTTGCTGGATCTGCCGCGCCATATCCGCGCGTTGCTGGGCGAAAGATTGTTTGCGGGCCTCGAAAATAGCCTTCTGCCCCTCGACCAGCTTCGCGACATCTTCGCGGTGCTTGGCCGCCTCCCACAGGCTTGCCGGATAAGCGATCCTTTCGGTCCCGTCTCGTTCGGCCTGCAGACGCGCCCGCTGGGCCTGAACCGCGAACTCCGAGGCTTCCACGATAGCCAGCTCGGTGCGGATATCATCCGCATCGAGCCGTATAAGCACTTGGCCGCGGGTGACGTGATCGCCGCTTTTGACGTAGACTTTATCGATGATCCCACCCGTCGGATGCTCGATCACGTGTCGGGAACTATCGACTTCGATGCGGCCCGAGGCTTGGATCAGTCCGGCGAGCCGCGTGAAGGTCAGCCATATGGCGCATCCGATGAACAAGGCGACGATCGCTGCGAGACCGCAGCCGATCGGAACGCGATGGAGCGAAGAGGCCTGGCGACGGCTCTCCTGCCCTGAACGGACGTCCGCGTCACTCACGCCGCACTGTCCGCGGCGGGCACAACACGGGATTTGGTGGCCGAGGCGATCATGCGCTTGAGAACGTCGTCGCGCGCGCCGAGCGCGCGCTGCGCACCTCGATCGAGCACAAGGATACGGTCGCATTCAGCGAGTGCCCCGGGGCTGTTGGTCATCACGATCGCCGCGCCGCCATGCGCTTTCAGATCGCTCAGCATCGCATGCAGGCCCGGCCCGGCATCACCGTTCAGCAACAGGTTGGGCTCGTCGAGAACGAGGAGTATCGGATCGTGATAGAGCGCGCGCGAAAGCGCGACGAGCTGGCGCTGACGATCGGAAAGCGATGCTCCCTCGAACTCGATCGGCGTGTCATATCCGGCGGGCAGTTTGAGAATCATCTGGTGCGCGCCAGCACGTTTTGCGGCGGCGATGACCCGGTCCTTGTCCGGCGCTGGATCGAGCCGGGCGATATTCTCGGCTACCGTGCCGGGGAAAAAGGAGATCGATTGCGGCAGATAACCGATCAGCCGCCCGAGGTTGTCGCGGTCGTATTGGTCGAGCGGCACATCGTCGAGGCGGATCGTGCCGGCGCTGGGACGGTGGAAGTTGCACAGGCTGCGCGCGAGAACTGATTTGCCCGCACCGAGCGGACCGATCACCCCGAGGGCTTCGCCGGGTTCGAGTGAGAAGCTGATCATGTCGAGCGTCGCGCGGTCGGACGTCGCAGGGCGAATGGTGAGGCCTTCCACGGTGAGCTGGGGCTTCGGCGTGATCCATTCGGAGCCCTCTCGCTCCGGCGGGTGGGCGCCGAGAAGGGCGGCCAGCCGGTCGCGAGCAAGGCTGGCGCCCTGCCATTGCGTCCAGCCGCCCACGGCGAGTTCGACCGGCGCGAGCGCACGGCCCATTAGGATCGAGGCTGCGACCATCGCCCCGGCGCTCACCTCGCCCTGCAGTACCAGGTAGGCGCCGAGGGCGAGCATCGAGGTTTGCAGGAGCAGCCGCAGGGCGCGCATCACGGCGTGGAAGCTGCCGCTGACATCCGTGGTGTGAATTGCGTTGTTCATGGATTCGTGCCGCGCCGCCTGCCAGCGCTTGAAACCGCTTTCGCGCATGCCAAGCGAAACGATGGTTTCGATCTGTCGAAGAAAGTCGTTTCCCAGGTAGCGGGCCTTGTTCTCCAGCTGCGCCGTCTCATCCAGCCGCGCGCGCGTGACGAATTGCGTCGCGAATGAAAGCAGGATCAGTGCGGCGCCCCCGGCGAAAGCCAATGCGCCGAGCCAGGGATGGAAGACGAACAGCACCCCGAGATAGAGCGGCGTCCAGGGCAGATCGAAAACCGCTGCCGCGACTGGGGAGGCATAGTAACGCTGTAGAATTTCCAGATCGCGCAGGGCGTTGTTGGACGACCGCTCCTGCGTGTTGACCGTCGCGTCGACGATGGCGGCGTCGAACACGCGCCTTTCGAGGCCGCGCTGATGATCCGCGCCGATCCGGGCGAGCAGGCGGCCCCGTGCCCAATCGAGCACGCCCATCATCATGAACAGAAAGGCCACCAGCAGGAACAGGTTGATCAGCGTCGGCAGCGACCGTGCGGGCAGCACGCGGTCGTAGACCTGCAACATGAACAGGGGCCCGGCGAGAACGAGTACATTGATGAAGGCGGCGAATATCGCGACCAGTGCAAATTGCCCACGCACCCCGCGCAGCAGGCGGGCCATTTCGCGTCGGCCCTTGATGATGTTGCGTTTGATGACGGCTTCTTCGGTGTTGGAATATGGCATCGTGCCCTCCCCGAGATGGGGGCGCTGCTTGGAGCGCCGCGCATGTCGAGAGTGGCGCACGCGCGCTGAACAGGGCGTTAATTCCCGCGATCTTTTTCGTTCAATTCTATCGAACGGGTCCGGAACTCCGGAGTTCTGCGTGTCTCGCGTTGCGACAAGGCCGGATGCGCTCTATCTATTTCAGGACTGAAGCCGCAACGAAGGGGGAGCGACTTTGGCGCAGTGGATGGAACAAAGAGCTTCGGCGCGTCCGCGCGCGCTGCGGCCTGCGGTGGCTTTGATTGCGGCGCTCGCGCTGGGGATGGCCGCCTGCGCGCCTGCACCGCCCGCAACGGGTATTCACGACCCCTACGAGGCCACCAATCGCAAGACCCACGCGTTCAACAAGCAGCTTGATTCGGCGTTCTTCCGGGGCGATCCAGCCGATACGAGCCCGCCCGGTCCGCTCACGAAGACGCTTTATAACGTCGGCAGCAATCTCAGCCTTCCGGGCAAAGTGCTCAACTCGCTCCTGCAAGGGCGCCCCGAGCCGGCCGTGAAGAATACTTTCCGCTTCTTCATCAACTCGACGATCGGGCTGGGCGGCATCTTCGACCCGGCGGGGACTGATTTTTCGCTGCCCGAGACGGATACCGATTTCGGCGAGACGCTGCATGTCTGGGGCGTGGGCGAAGGAAATTACCAGGAATTGCCGATCTTCGGCCCGTCCACGACGCGCGATACGGTCGGGATGGTGGTCGATTTCGTGATCGATCCGCTGAACGCACTGCCCGACAAGGAGCGGATCGCCGCGGGCGCGCTGCGCTTCGGCGGCAAGATCGCGAAGCGCGACATGTATGGCACGACTGTCGATTCGATCCTGTACGATAGTGCCGACAGCTATGCCCAGAGTCGGCTTCTGTATCTGCAGAACCGGCGCTACGAACTCAACGGCGAGGAGGCCAGCGATGCGAATGCCTACGATCCCTACGAAGACTTACTGCCGCAGTAGGCGACATGTTCTGGGCCTCGGCGCGGCGGGTGTCGCGGCGGCCCTGTTGCCGGGGTCGGCTTTCGCGCTGACGGATGCACAGGCGCGGTCGCTGATCCAGAAAGCGGTGAACGATGTAAATGCGGCCATCGCTTCTGGTCGCACCGGTTCCGCCCTCTACGCGATGTTCGAGCGGATTTTCGCGAGATATGCCGATGTGAACGTCATCGCGCGCTCGGCGTTGGGTGTCGCGGCGCGGCAGGCGAGCCCGGCGCAGCTCACGGCCTTCACCAAGGCGTTCCAGGGCTATCTCTCGCGCAAATACGGCAAGCGCTTCCGAGAGTTTCAGGGGGCGAAGTTCCAGATACAGGGCGCGCGTCCGGTCAAGACCTTCTACGAGGTCAAGACGCTCGCGAGCTTGCCGGGGCAGGCGCCGTTCGAGGTTCTGTGGCAGGTCTCCGATCGCTCGGGCAGCGACAAGTTCTTCAACCTGATCGTCGAAGGGGTGAACATGCTCGCCTCCGAGCGTGCGGAGATCGGTGCGATGCTCGATCGGCGCCGCGGCAATATCGACGCGATGATCGAGGACTTGAAGCGGGCCGGGTAAGCGGTTCGGGTTTCGGCCCGGGTGAGCGCCTGTCGAGAAGAAGAACGCCCGGGCCAGCGGTCCGGGCGTTCTTCTTTTTCGGGTCTGCTCGCTCAATTGCTGCCGAAGATGTTGAGCAGCTCGTTCAGAATCGACTGAGACGGGTCGCGGCGTTGCCGTTGCGGCTGTCGCTGGGCAGGGGCTTGCCCCGCACTCTGGTTTTGGCCCTGATATTGCTGATCCGGCACCTGCCAGTCGCCCGGATGGGCCATCGGCAGCGGCTTGGGATCTTCGCCGTCGAGCACGCGCTTCATCGTCTCGTGGAAGATCTCGGCGGGCAGGCCGCCTCCGGTGGTGCCTTTCAGCGGCGAGTTGTCGTCATTGCCCATCCAGACGCCGACCACGTAGTCGGAGGTGAACCCGATGAACCAGGCATCGCGGGCGCTCTGCGTGGTGCCGGTCTTGCCCGCGATCTCGTAGCCGTCGATATTGGCGCGGCGGCCGGTGCCGTGCAGCACGACCTGGCGCATCATGTAGGTCAGCTCCTGTGCGGCTTTTTGCGAGATTACCCGCTCACCGATCCCGCCGGGTTTGCCGAAGAGCGGTTGGTCGTCGCCCTTCAGTGTCAGCGAGGTCAGGCCATAGGGTTGCACCGAGGAGCCGCCATTGAGGATTCCAGCATAGGCCCCCGTCATGTCGAGCAAGTCCGATTCCCCGACGCCGAGCGCCACCGAGGGCAGGTTCGGCAGGTCCTGCGCGAATCCGAAGCCTTCCGCGACCTTGATGACGTTCTCACGGCCAACGGCCTCGGAGACGCGCACGGTCGCGACGTTCACCGAATGCTCCAGTGCGGTCGTCAGCGTGATCGGCCCCATGTAGCTGCGCTCGTAGTTGCGCGGGCTCCAATCGGGCGAGCCGGGCATCTTCACCGTGACCGGCGCGTCATCGACCATCGAATCCGGCGTGTAGCCCAGATCTAGCGCGGTCGCGTAGACGAAGGGCTTGAATGTCGAGCCGGTCTGGCGTTGCGCCATCGTGGCGTGGTTGAACGCTCCCGAGACCTTCGTGGCCCGACCGCCAACCATGCCCCGCACGGCGCCATCCGCGCTCATCACGACGATCGCGGACTCGGCTTTTGACCCCTTCGAGACCTTGTTCTCGTAGACCGATTTCATCGCGTCTTCGGCGGCGGACTGGATGCGCTGATCGAGCGTGGTGTTGATGACCACGTCCTCGGTCGTGTCGCGCGACAGGAAGTCGGGGATGGTGTCCATCACCCAATCTGCGAAATAGCCGCCTGCGCGTTTCTGCGCCGCTTGGCTCAGCGTCGCGGGGTTGTTCTTCGCGTCCAGATATTGACGATCCGTCAGGTAGCCCTGCTCATGCATCAGGCTGAGCACGGTCGCGGCCCGCTCCTGCGAGCGCTTCAGGCTGGAGGTCGGGGCGTAGTAGCTCGGCGCTTTCAGAAGGCCCGCCAACATTGCAGCCTGCTGCGGATCGACATTCGCTGCCGAGATGCCGAAATAGCGCTCGGACGCGGCCTCGAAGCCACGCGCGCCGGCCCCGAGATAGGCGCGGTTGAGATAGATCGAGAGGATTTCGTCCTTGGAGTATTTCAGCTCCAGCGCGAAGGCGTAAGGGACTTCCTTGATCTTGCGGCGCAGACCGCCCGACCGGCAGTCGTTTTCGTAGGCGGCTTCGTTCTTCCACTTCTTCGGGTCGAACTTCACGCCGAGGCAGAGAAGCTTGGCGGTCTGCTGCGTGATGGTCGAGCCACCGTTGCCGTCAAACGGGCCGCGCCCTTCGCGCATGTTGATGGCCATCGCCGAGGCGATGCCGCGCGGCGAGATGCCGAAATGATGGTAGAAGCGGCGGTCCTCGGTCGCGACCACGGCGTCGCGCAGATAGGGGGAGACGTTCTTCGCGTCGATCTGCCCGCCGAAGGTTTCGCCGCGCCAGGCGAAGACCTTGCCCTGATCGTCGAGCATAGTGACCGAGCCGCGCGTGCGGCCGTCGAGCAGCTTCGTGTAGTCTGGCAGGGTCGAGTAGAAATACAGGGTCGCCGCGCCCACCACGAGCGCGACGATCATCGCGAGTCGCCAGCCGATTCCCCAGATCACGCGCCAGATCAGCCGCGCGAGGCCGATGATCAGGCCGGTGACCGGTCCGTGCCGCCGGGGAGGCTTGCCACCGCCGCCGCCGCCACGGCGCGCGGTCTTGCGCGGCTTGGCGGGTTTCGATGCCTTGGGTTTCTGCTTCGAAGAGGAATAGCGCTTGTCGGCCACGAGGCGCCCGCGCCCTCCGCCTTTCTGAGTCATCTGCCTGTTCCGCTGCCTGCGTTTTAATTTCGCGCAATCTACACGGGCCGACCCGAGATGTGGACCCGCGAAAAATCACGTTTCAGATTTGCAATGTGACTAAAAATTAGGCAACGCGCACAAATTGTGCAAATTAGGGCCTGAATCCGCTGAATCTGCCAGTCGGACGGAACCTCGTTTCCTTGTGCGAAAGGGGCGCAGAGGGCCTCTTATCACCGTGCGATGTCGCCAAGCGGGCATCGAAAGGGCTGAACAAGGAAGGGATGTCAGGTGAAACTCATCATTGCAGCAATCAAGCCGTTCAAGCTGGAGGAGGTGCGCGAGGCGCTCACCACCATCGGCGTACGCGGAATGATGGTGACCGAGATCAAAGGCTTCGGTGCCCAGTCGGGTCACACGGAAATCTATCGTGGCGCCGAATACGCCGTGAACTTCGTGCCGAAGGTCAAACTGGAGATCGTGGTCGCTGACGGCCTCGCCGACGAGGTGGTCGACACGATCATGAAAGCCGCGAAGACCGACAAGATCGGCGACGGCAAGATCTTCGTTCTCGATGTCGGGCAGGCGGTTCGCGTGCGCACCGGCGAAACCAATGACGACGCGCTTTGAAACGCGACAGGGGAAAGTAGGAAAATGAACAAGCTTTCGAAAATCACCGGCCTTGCGGTCGCACTGACCGCGGTGGCTCTGCCGGCGCTGGCCCAGGATGCCGCCGCGCCTGCGGCGATGGATCCGCCGGCCAACGAGATCGGCTTCATCCTGAACACTTTCATGTTCCTCGTCACCGGTTTTCTGGTGATGTGGATGGGCGCGGGCTTCTCGATGCTCGAGGCTGGCCTCGTGCGCTCGAAGAACGTGACCATGCAGTCGCTCAAGAACATCGCGCTCTTCGCGATCGCGGCGATCATGTACTATCTGATCGGCTACAACCTGATGTATCCGGGCGATGGCTGGTCGATCAACGGCGTGCTCGGCGCTTTCTCGACGACCTCGCTCGAGCCTGTCGGCGTCGGCGCGGATTCGGTCGACCTGACCTACGCTTCGGTCGGTTCGGACTTCTTCTTCCAGCTAATGTTCTGCGCCACCACGGCGTCGATCGTTTCGGGTACGCTGGCCGAGCGCATCAAGCTGTGGCCGTTCCTGATCTTCACCGTGATCCTCACGGGCTTCATCTACCCGATCCAGGCTTCGTGGAAATGGGGCGGTGGCTTCCTTGACGCCGATTTCGGCTTCCTCGACTTCGCCGGCTCGACCGTCGTGCACTCGGTCGGTGGCTGGGCAGCTCTCGCTGGTGCTCTGATCCTCGGCCCGCGCATCGGCAAGTACAAGGACGGCAAGGTCCAGGCGATGCCCGGTTCGAACCTGACGCTCGCCACGCTCGGTACCTTCATTCTGTGGCTCGGCTGGTTCGGCTTCAACGGCGGTTCGCAGCTCTACATGAACACCGTGGGCAACGTCGCCGATATCTCGCGCATCTTCGCCAATACCAACACCGCAGCAGCCGGTGGCGCGATCGCTGCGCTGATCCTGACCCAGATCCTCTACAAGAAGCCGGATCTGACCATGGTTCTCAACGGCGCTCTGGCTGGCCTCGTGTCGATCACGGCCGAGCCGCTGACCCCGAGCCTCGGTGCAGCGACCATCATCGGCGCGATCGGCGGTATCATCGTGGTCCTGCTGGTTCCGATGCTCGACAAGCTGAAGATCGACGACGTCGTGGGCGCCATCCCGGTCCACCTCGGCGCGGGTATCTGGGGCACGCTGGCGGTTCCGATCACCAACCCCGACGGCACCTTCTACGGTCAGATCGTCTCGATCATCATCGTCGGCATCTTCGTCTTCGTGGTCTCGGCAATCATCTGGTTCATCCTCAAAGCCGTCATGGGCATCCGCGCCCCGGCCGAGGACGAGATGATGGGGCTCGACAAGGCGGAACTCGGCATGGAAGCCTATCCGGAGTTCGTCAACTAAGACCCGCATCCAAGACAAGCGAAAGGCCCGGGAGCGATCCCGGGCCTTTTTCCATTGCGTCTGATGTCGGCTTACTCGGTGACCGGAGCGCCTTGTTGCGTCTGCTGTCCGCCTCTGTTCTGGTAATCCGGCTTGCGCAGGAAGAAGACGAGCGGGATCGCCGCCAACGTGACCCACATCATGAACTTGAAATCGTCCACGTAAGAGATCATCGCCGCCTGTTGCGTCGCGAGGTTGTTGAGTACCTCGAGCGCGGCCTCTCTCGAGATGCTGCCTGCACCGTTCATCACGCCCGAAAGGTTCTGCGGATTGATCGCAGAGACGATCTCGGCATGGTTCACCGCGATGTTGTGCGTCAGCAGCGCGGTCACGATCGAAATCCCGATGGACGAGCCGATATTGCGCAGCAGCGAGAACAGCGCCGTGCCGTCGCCGCGGTACTTGGGGTCGAGCGTGGCAAAGGCCAGCGTCGAGATCGGCACGAAGACCGAGCCCAGCCCGAAGCCCTGGATCACGCCTGAGACGATGATCCATTTCGGACCCATCTGCGGCGAGAAGGTCGACATCATGTGCAGCGAGTAGGCAGTGAAGGACAGCCCGACGACCACGAGGATGCGGAGGTCGATGACCTTCACCAGCCGCCCGATCAGCAGCATCATGATCATCGCCCCGACCCCGCGCGGGGACATCACCAAGCCCGTCGTCAGCGTCGGATAGCCGAAGATATTCGACAGCATCGGCGGCAGTAGCGCCAGCGAGGCGAGCAGGATGATCCCGATCACGAAGATGAACAGCAGCCCCATCGAGAGGTTGCGGTCGAGGAACATCTTCGGTTCGAGGAAGGGCTTTTTCGCGCTGAGAATCCAGACGATGAAGACCCAGAACCCGCTGATCGCTAGCGCCGCCTCGATCCAGATTTCGCGCGAGGCGAACCAGTCGAGATCGGAGCCCCGGTCGAGCATCATCTGCAGCGCGCCGATCGCCACCGCCAGCGCTGCGAAGCCGAAGAAGTCGAAGCCGATCTTCTTCTTGGGCGTTTCAGGCAGGAAGAAGAGCGACCCCGCGATGGCGATCATGCCGAGCGGCACGTTGATGTAGAATACCCAGCGCCAGTTGATCACCTCGGTCAGGTAACCGCCGAGCGTCGGGCCGATGATCGGGCCGAGCATGATGCCCGCGCCGAACATCGCCATCGCCTGCCCGTGCTTCTCGCGCGGGTTGATGTCGAGCATGAAGTTCTGCGCGAGCGGCACGATGGCCGCACCGAACACGCCCTGCATGAGGCGGAAGATCACCATCACGTCGAGCGACCACGCGATCCCGCAGAGCATCGAGAAGACCACGAAGCCGATCACCGCGACCATGAAGATCTCGCGCCGCCCGAAGCGATTGGCGAGCCAGCCCGACAGCGGCGTCACGATGGCCGCGGCCACGATATAGGAGGTCAGCACCCAGTTGATCGTGTCGCGCGACGCGCCGAGATCGGCGCGCATGTCGGGCAGGGCCACGTTCGCGATGGTGGTATCGAGCACCTGCATGATCACCGCCAGCATCAGCGACGCCATGATCAGCGCGCGATGCGGGACGTTATGCGGGTCGATTCCCTTGGGTTCCTTTTCGGCGGCGTCAGCCATGGCTTACTGCCCCTGTTCGGTCGTGCCCGCCACGGCGGCCGAGCTGTTGGCCTTGTCGAGGATACGCTTGTAGCGCGGTTGCGAGGCGGTATCGACGGTGACGCTGGCCGAGAGACCCGCGCGCAGGCCATCGAGGTTTGCGCCATCGTCGAGCCGCAGGCGCACCGGCACGCGTTGCGTCACTTTCACCCAGTTGCCGGTCGCGTTCTGCGCCGGAAGGATCGAGAACTCCGCCCCGGTGCCTGCGCCGACGGCCTCGACCGTCGCGTGATATTCGCGATCGGGGAAAGCGTCGAATTCGACGGTGGCCGACTGGCCTTCTTGCATGTGGGTCAGCGCGGTTTCCTTGAAGTTCGCGATCACCCAGACATCGCTGGTGTCGACCAGCGTGAAGAGGCTTGTCCCCGCGCCGACCATCTCGCCCGCCTTGAAGGAGGCGGCCTGATAGATGATGCCGTCGGTGGGCGCATCGACCTCGGTCTGCGAGAGATTGTATTTGGCATCGTTCACCGCCACGATCGCCGATTTCACCGAGGGGTGTTCGTCGACCGGGATCTCGGGATTGCCGTCGAGAGCGACCTTGGCTGAGGCCACCTTCTGCTTGGCGGCGGCCAGCGTGTTCTGCGCGGCTTGCGTGGCCGTGCGCTGTTGGTCGAGCGCCTGCTGCGTGGTGGTGCCGGATTTGATCAGCTTCTCCTGACGGGCGAGCTGTTTCTCCTGATAGGCGGCGTTGTCGGCAGCCTGTTTCTCGTCGGCGAGCGCGGCCTTGTAGGAGGCGCGCAGCTGCTCGACCTGCAGGCGGGCTTGCGAGAGCGCGGCCTGCGCCTTGGCCAGTGCCAGCTCGTAGGGTTTCTTGTCGATCTGGAACAGCGGCGCGCCTTTCTCGACGTGCTCGTTGTCATGCACGAACACCTCGGTCACGCGGCCCGAGATCTGCGAGGCTACCGGGATTCGCGCCATCTGATAATTGGCGTTGGCGGTGCTTTGCGAGCCACCGGCGCTGAGCCAGTACCACGCGCCACCCAGTACGATCAGGGCGGGCACGAGAATGAGGAGCCAGAATTTCGGCCCCTTCTTCTGTTTCTGTTTCGATTGGGTTTCCGCGCTCTCGGCGGTCGGGTTCTGGTCACTCATGATGTGTCTCTGACGTGGAGGAGGTGTCTTCGGAGAGGTTACGGATGATCTGGCGCAGGGTGTTCAATGCGGTCGCGATTTCGTCATCGCTCAACCCGGCCAGCGCCTGTTCATAGATGTCGTCCGCGATCGAGCGCGCATCCTCAAAGGCGTTGCGCGCCTTGACCGAAGGGTGCACGAGCTTGACGCGGCGATCATTCGGATCAGCTTTGCGGCAGACCCAGTCGGCTTCTTCCATGCGGTCGACGAGGCGCGAGACCGAAATCGGTTCGATCTCGAGCAGCTCGGCCAGCCGGGCCTGCGCCAGCGCGCCTTCCTTCTTGAGGTAGACGAGCAGCCGCCACTGCGCGGTGGTCAGGCCGAATTCGTTGGCGCGTGCCTCGAAGCGACGGCGGATCAACCGCGTCGCGTCGTGCAGGAGAAAACCTAGGCTCTGATCGGGCATCCGGAGCTCCGTTGAAATTAAAGTAAGCCTCTATATTATGAGCCTGCTTATTATTTCAAGGGCGCAAGGCGGAAAATTCCGCTACGAAAAACGGCGACCCGAAGGGGCCGCCGTTTTGAATTTCTATTCTGTGGTAGGTGCTTAGACGCCTGCGTCGATCAGTGCGCGGGCCAGCAGCGGCACGCTGTTCTTGTTCAGCCCCGCGATGTTGATCCGCGAGTCGCCGACCATGTAGATCGCGTTGCCTTCCTTCATCGCGGCGACCTGCTCGGGCGTGGCGCCAAGGCGCGAGAACATGCCGCGATGCTCTGCCACGAAGTCGAAGCGATCCGAGTTCGACAGCTTGCGCAGCTCGTCCGCGAGTTGCTGGCGCAGTTCCAGCATGCCGGTGCGGACATCTTCCAGCTCGGCTTCCCAATCGGCGCGCAGTTCGGGATCGGTGAGCACGCGGGTGACGAGCGCCTGCCCGTGATAGGGCGGAAAGGAGTAGGTCTGACGGTTGAGATAGGCTAGGTTGCCCTGCACGGTCTTCTTGATCTCTTCCGAGCCCAGAACCATCAGGCAGCCGGTGCGCTCGCGATAGATGCCGAAGTTCTTCGAGCACGACGCCGCAATCAGCACTTCCGGCAGACGCTCGGCGATCAGGCGGGTGCCTGCCGCATCCGCTTCCAGACCGTCCCCGAAGCCCTGATAGGCGAGGTCAATCATCGGCACGGCGCCGGTTTCCTGAAGCAGATCGGCGACCTTGCCCCATTGCTCGAGCGTCAGGTTCGCGCCGGTCGGGTTGTGGCAGCAGCCGTGCAGCAGCACGATGTCGCCTTCCTTGGCGCCCTTCAGGTCTTCAATCATCGCGTCGAAATCGACCGAGCGGGTCTCGGAATCGAAGTAGCGATAGGTGGTGAAGTCCTGATCCATGAATTTCAGGATAGAGAGGTGGTTCGGCCAGGTCGGATCGGAGACCCAGATCTTGGTGTCGGGATTCGCCATCCGTGCGAGCTCGAAGCCCATGCGGCAGGCGCCGGTGCCGCCCACGGTCGACAGGCAGGCCAGACGGTCGGTCGGGTAGCCCTTGCCCAGAACCATCTCGGCCATCGCCGCGTGGAATTCCGGCTGGCCGGCGAGGCCCGCGTATTTCTTGGTAGTCTCGTTCTCCCAGACCTGCTTTTCCGCCTTGTGGATGGCGCGCATGATCGGGGTTTCGCCTTCGGCGTTCTTGTAGACGCCGACGCCGAGATCGACCTTCTGGTCGCGCTCATCGGCGCGGTATTCTTCCATCAGCGCGAGGATCTTGTCCGGCGCCTGCGGCTTGAGATTGTTCAGCATCATGCTTCTCCCGTTGCGACCTTGAGGTCGTTATACATGCCCCATTCCGACCAGGACCCGTCGTAGAGCGACCAGTCCGACTTGCCGATGATCTCGAGCGCGAGCGCGAGAATCGCGGCGCTTACGCCGGAGCCGCAGGTCGTGATCGCGGGCTTCGACAGGTCGACGCCGGCGGCCTCGAACAGGGCCTTGATCTCGTCGGGGGATTTGAAGGTGCCCTCAGGGGTCAGCAGTTCGCCGAAGGGCAGGTTGCGCGATCCGGGGATGTGACCCGAACGCAGTCCCGGGCGCGGCTCGGTGCCGTTGCCGAGGAAGCGATCGCTCGGACGCGCGTCGATGATCTCGTGATCGCCAAGCTTGCTGGCATGAGCGACCTGCGTGACGTCCTTCACCAGACCGGACTGGCGCTGCACCGTCATGTGACGGTCGCGGACCATCGGCGGCATGTCTTCAAGCGGGCGGCCTTCGGCCTCCCATTTCGGCAGGCCGCCATCAAGCACGGCCACATCCGTCTTGCCCATCAGGCGGAAGGTCCACCAGACGCGCGGCGCGGAGAAGACGGAGTGCTGGTCGTAGATCACGACCTGATGGCCGTCGCCCACGCCCATCGCGCGCATCCGCGAGATGAATTTCTCGGGCGGCGGCGCCATATGCGGCAGGTCCGAGCGGTTGTCGGAGATTTCGTCGATGTCGAAGAAACGCGCGCCGGGGATATGCTTGGCCTCGTAGGTCGCCTTTGCATCTCGCTCCATCTGCGGCAGGAACCACGACGCGTCCAGAATGCGCAGGTCGGGATCCTTCAGATGGGCTGCGAGCCAATCCGTCGATACGAGCGTTTTCGGGTCATCCATCGTCATGCGCCTCTTTTGCCGGTCGGGATTGCTTAGACTCAGCGGTGCGCAAGACGCAAGGGCAGGGCGGGCAAATCCGCCCTGTGTCCCTAGTAATTCTGCTTGAGAAGGCGCTGTTTCTGGCGGTTCCAGTCGCGTTTCGCCTCTGTTTCGCGCTTATCGGCCTGTTTCTTGCCCTTCGCGATACCGATCAGGATCTTCGCGATGCCCTTCTCGTTGAAGTACATCTTCAGCGGCACGATGGTCATTCCCTCGCGCTGGGTCGCATTCCAAAGACGTGAAAGTTCGCGCTTCGACACGAGCAGTTTGCGCTTGCGGCGCTCCTCATGGCCGAAATGCGAGGCCTGGTTCAGGCTCGCGATATAAGAGTTGATCAGCCACAATTCGCCATCCTCGACGGAGGCATAGCTTTCCGCGATGTTCGTCTGCCCGACGCGCATCGATTTCACCTCTGAGCCTTGCAGCACGATGCCCGCCTCCAGAGTATCCTGGACGGCGTAGTGATAACGGGCCTGCCGGTTCTCGGCGATCAGCTTGGAATTGGGGTCTGAATGCTTTGCCATGGTCGCATCGAGATAGGGCAGGCAAGCGGCTGTGTCCAGTGCGGCACCGCTGCGCTTGACGTGGGTGCGGCGGCGCGAAATAGCTAGGGCAGGAGGAGACGCCCATGACCATTCAGATCGCGATCGGTTCGGTGATGATGCTCTTGACCGTGTGCATCGCCGCGCTCAGCGCCTGGGCGATCGAGGCGACATTCGCGCGGCTTCACTGGTGGATGCTGCGCGAGCCGCACCGCCCGAAACTGATGCTGATGGTTGTCGTCGCCGCGCTCTGGGCCTTGGCGATGGTCACTGCCGGCGTCTGGCTCTGGGCTTTCTGCTTCCGCCTCCTCGGCGTGTTCCACACGATGGAGCAGTCGGTCTATTTCTCGCTCGTGAGTTTCACAACGCTGGGCTATGGCGACATTCTGCTGACCCATCAATGGCGCATCCTTGGCGGGATGGCCGCGGCGAACGGGCTGCTGAACGTGGGGCTTCTGACCGCGCTGCTGGTCGAGGTGATCCGCCATGTCCGCAAGAGCCAGCTGGAGGCGCGGGCCGAGCGAGGCGCGAGTTGAGCGGAGCGCTCGCGCGCGCGAGGGCGCACGCGGGCTATATATCGGTCAGTCGAGCATCAGCGCATCTTCGACGATCCCGGTCAGAAGATCGGTCACCGGTTGCATTGATTCCTGCTCGTAGGAGCGGAAGCCGACGGTCACGTGATCGGTGTCCTCGGGGGTCTGGTAGACGAAGATCGTGTAGGGGCAGAACTGAAAGTTGGTGATGTCCGCCTCCATGACCTCGCGCGAGGTCTGCGCCGAGCAGAAGGAGAAGACGTCCGCGCCGGTGAACAGCGTCTTGGTGCCGCCCACGGCGTCTTTCGTGCGTTCCAGCATATCACCGGTATGGCTGACGTGATCGACCACGAGCCCCGCCCCGATGATCGCGTTCTGCACCGCGAAGGTGACGTTGTCGAACGTGTCTTCGGTGGTCCAGGTGTGGGCTTCCTGAGCCGTTGCCGCGCTCGCGCCCACGGTGATGACCGCCGCGAGTGCGGCGCCGATGAAGCGTTTCATCTCTCTCTCCCTTGTCTCCCGATCGGGCGCCTTGGCGGCGCCCGTTGATCCAGTCTCGATAGTGGCGCGTATTTTTATACGTGCCTAGAGGTAACAATGTCGCTGTAAGTTCCGAAGTGTAAGCGACGGGCACCGCTCCATATGTAGGGGCAGAGAGGAGATTTCCATGCGCAAGACGAGACCAACCGACCCGAGCTGGGCCGATGTGACTCCCAAGGCCGACTTCCTGAACCGCCGCCAGATCATGGCGGGTGCCGGGGCAATGGCACTTGGTTCGATCGCCGGACCGAGCTTTGCCAGCATCGACGCGAAACCGTCGAAATTCTCGACCGACGCCAAGCCGAACACCCTCAAGGAGATCACCTCCTACAACAATTTCTACGAGTTCGGCTGGGACAAGTCCGACCCCGCGCAGTATGCGGGTCAGCTGGTGACAGACCCGTGGTCGATCGAGATCGACGGCATGGTCGACAAGCCCGGCTCCTATCCGCTCGACGATATCCTCAAGCCCGTGACGCTCGAACAGCGCATCTACCGCTTCCGCTGCGTCGAGGCATGGTCGATGGTCGTGCCTTGGATCGGGTTCGAGCTTTCGAACCTGCTGAACCGCGTCGGCGTGCAGCCGTCCGCGAAATACGTAGCCTTCCAGACGCTCTACCGTCCCGAGCAGATGCCGGGCCAGAAACAGGGCGGCATCGACTGGCCCTACGTCGAGGGGCTGCGCATCGACGAGGCGATGAACCCGCTGACCATTCTGGCGACCGGCCTCTATGACGAAGAGATGCCAAACCAGAACGGCGCGCCGATCCGTCTGATCGTGCCGTGGAAATACGGGTTCAAGTCGATCAAGAGCATCGTGAAGATTTCGCTCACGGATAAGCAGCCGCCGACGACCTGGAACAAGTTGCAGCCGCGCGAATACGGCTTCTATGCCAATGTGAACCCGAAGGTGGATCACCCGCGTTGGTCGCAGGCGACCGAACGGCGCGTGGGCGCGGGTCTCTTTGCAGGCCGTCAGGAGACGCTGATGTTCAACGGCTACGGCGAAGAGGTCGCGCAGCTCTACAAGGGCATGGACCTCGCGAAGTACTATTGATGATCAGCGCAACGCTCTCCGCCCCGATCAACACCGCGCTGCGTCGCGTGCCCAGCTGGTTGGTCTATCTCGCCGGGCTGATCCCGCTGGCATGGGTGGTCTGGCTGACACTAACCGGCGGCATCGGTGTCGATCCCGTGAAAGGGATCGAGCATCGTCTGGGCAAGATCGCCTTGTGGTTCCTGATCGGCGGGCTGGCGATCACGCCCGCGCGCCGGTTCCTCGGTCTCAACCTGATCAAGTATCGCCGTGCGATTGGCTTGCTGGCCTTCTTCTACGTGGCGCTGCACCTGATCGCCTGGGCGGTGCTGGATATGGGCATGCTCTGGGGGCAGGCGGCGCGCGATCTGATCAAGCGCCCCTACCTCTTCTTCGGCATCTCCGCTTTCGTGCTGCTGATCCCGCTGGCGATCACTTCGAACAACGCTTCGGTCCGGAAGCTGGGCAAGACGTGGCGGCGGATTCACATGCTTGTCTATCCGGCCGTCGCGCTGGGTGTGATCCACTACCTCTGGCAGATGAAGGTCATCTCGAATGAGGGTTGGCTTTGGCTCGGGGTGTTCGCCGTCCTCATGGCTGTCCGATTTCGTTCATTTCGCTGGTGACTCGGTTTGGTTTGCGGGGTGCCCTTGGGGCATGCCTGGCAGGAGGTTTCGCGTGGGTGGGTGATTTGCGCAAGATTCTTCCCTGCGCTGTTTTGGCGTGAGTTGGGTGCATTTGCGGTTGTGTAGAAAGCGTAGCGATTTCAGTGTGTTGAGTGATTTGTCGGAGAAAAGCGAAAGTTTTTTGAAAAAGGCACTTGCGACTCCCCGGTGTGATCCGTAAATACCGCCTCACCGAAGCGGAACACACCGCAACGGGGCGCCGGAAAGGCTCGCAAGGGACTGACGGCGAAGAAAATTTTGGAGATACGGTTGGCAGGTAGCGCCCCAAGGGATTGAGGCGATGCCGGTTGATTTTGTCTCCGCGCTCTTTGACATTGATAGATATCTGAAGAGATATGCGGGCGGTTTGGTCGATGATCGATGCGGACCGGAGCATA
>NZ_NBOB01000042.1:0-975 GCF_002213185.1 Thioclava sp. JM3 | reverse complement strand
TCCCCTTTCCCCGGACAGAATTATCCCACGAGTTCCGTGACGGGTATGCCGAGCGCCGTATAGCCGTTGAGCACGGCGATGTACCTGGAGTTCCGCGATCTGGCGGTCGAAGTCCCGTGCCATGAGGCGCTGTCCCAGCAGCTTCACGCAATGCATCTTTGTCTCGGCGCGGCTCCGCCGGTGGTATCCGGCCCATCGTCGCCAGAGGGCTCGGCCGAGGTATTTCGCAGCGCGCAAGGCCTCGTTTCGAGCCACGGCACCGGCGGTGACGGTCTTCCACGGCTTCGCGTTCTTGCGGGGCGGGATGACAGCATGGGCGCCGCGATCCGCGATGGCATCGTGGCACTTGCGGGTGTCGTAGGCGCCGTCGGCGGTCACTGAGCCGATCTCTTCGCCAATCGGGATCTGGCTGAGCAGATCGGGCAAGACCGGTGCATCACCGATGTGGCTCCCGGTGATCTCGACAGCCCGGACCTCCAACGTTTCCTCGTCGATCCCAAGGTGGAGCTTGCGCCAGACCCGCCTTTTGGGGCCACCATGCTTGCGAGCGTGCCACTCGCCTTCGCCCTCGACCTTTATGCCGGTGCTGTCGATCGGCAGGTGCAGCGGCCCCTTGGACCCGCGATACGGGATGTTCACGGCGAGGGTCTTCTGGCGGCGCGACAGCGTGCTGAAGTCGGGCACCGACCAGTCGAGGCCGACCAAGCGCAACAGGCTCTCGACGAAACCGGTCGTCTGCCGGAGCGCCATGCCGAAAAGAACCTTCATCGTCAGGCAGGTCTGAATAGCAGTGTCACTGTAGGTCTGCTGACGGCCACGCCTGCCTGACGGCACGGCATCCCAGTTCATCTCGGGGTCGAACCAGATCGTCAGCGAGCCGCGGCGCTTGAGCGCTTCGTTATAGGCTGGCCAGTTCCTGGTCTTGTAGGTCGGTGGTGTCGGTCTGCTCATGCATGCCAGCTACCACGCTGGATT
>NZ_NBOB01000041.1:0-1235 GCF_002213185.1 Thioclava sp. JM3 | reverse complement strand
TAGGTTAGCTCTGTTCAGGGTTTGGTCCTCTTTCGACCTTTGGTGATACTCCCACGGGGCGAGCCCGTCGAGGCTCGTGTGGGGGCGGTGATGGTTGTAGTCATCACGCCACGCCGCGATCAGACTGCGGGCATGACGCAGGTTGGCGAACAGATGCTCGTTGAGGCATTCGTCCCTGAGGCGGCCATTGAAGCTCTCGACAAAGCCGTTCTGCATCGGTTTCCCCGGCGCGATGTAGTGCCATTCGACCCGGCGCTCCTCCTGCCATTTGAGGATGGCGTTGCTGGTCAGCTCGGTCCCATTATCGCTGACCACCATGCAGGGATGGCCTCTGACCTCGGCGATCCGGTCCAGCTCCCGGGCGACCCGGATGCCGGAGAGCGAGGTGTCGACGACCGCAGCCAGACATTCCCGGCTGAAGTCGTCGATCATGCACAGGATCCGGAAGCGGCGGCCATCGCTGAGGCTGTCCGACACGAAGTCGAGGCTCCAGCGCTGGTTCGGCCCCTGCGGGATCGCCATCGGCGCCCTGGTTCCCAGTGCCCGCTTGCGACCGCCCCGTTTACGGACTGTTAAGCCTTCTTCCCGGTAGATCCGGTAGAGCTTCTTCCAGTTCAACGCCCAGCCCTCCCGCCGCAGCAGGATGTGCAGACGCCGATATCCGAACCTCCGCCTCTCGCCCGACACCTCCCGCAGCCGCTCGCGCAACTCCCGGTCCTCCGGCCTGGTCGGCTGCCGCCGGTACACGCGCGGGTCGATCCCGGCCAGCGCACAGGCCCGCCGCTGCGAGTAGCTCTTCTCCTTCATGGCCCAGTCCACGGCGCGCCGCCTCGAACCGGGCCTCAGAAGCGTCCGCAGGCTCTCTCGAACGCATGGCGTTCGCCTGCTCCCATTCCCAACATCTCCTTCAGCGTCGCGACGTCGAGCATCTGTTCGGCCAGCGTTCTACGCACTTACGCGGCCCCACCGGGGCCACGGTCACTGCGAACTCTTCAGCTTCGCGTTCTCGGCCTCCAGCGCCTTCAGCCGGCGGGCGTCCGACACCTCCATGCCGCCATATCTCGAGCGCCACTTGTTGAAGGTCGCGTCGCTGATGCCATGCTTGCGGCACAGCTCCTTCGCGCCCAGCCCGGCCTGGTGCTCCTTCAGCATGACAATGATCTGCTCTTCGCTGAACCGGCTTCTCTTCATCGTCTGTCTCCTCGTCTGGAGAACAGGCTAACCTCAAAACGAGG
>NZ_NBOB01000040.1:0-1424 GCF_002213185.1 Thioclava sp. JM3 | reverse complement strand
GGTAAGCGCCCGATTGATGCCGCCTGCCTGATGGAGGCGGACCGAGATAAGACACGTGCATAACGACGTCTTTAGCGACATGGTGTGATTGCGGCGGTCGCTCTCCGGTGGCAAACGAGGTTCGGTATGGTGGCCTCATGGATAGTAACCGTGAGGAGAACGACCTTGGAACATTATGCTGGTTTGGACGTGTCGCTGAAAGAGATTTCAATCTGTGTCGTGGACAGGGACGGCAATACCGTGGCGCGTGGCACGTGTCTCGCCGATCCCGAGGGCATCGCTGGCTGGTTTCGCAACCGGTCGCTCGAGCCGAACCGCATCGTGCATGAGAGCGGGATGTTGTCGATCTGGTTGCAGCGCGGTCTCGAGCGCATTGGCTTGGCAGCCACCTGCATCGATGCCCGGAAGGCGCACAAGAGCCTGTCAGCGCGTCTCAACAAGTCCGATGCAGGCGACGCCGAAGGTCTGGCTCAGCTGGCGCGCACCGGTTGGTTCACGCCGGTCCATATCCGCACTGAAGCGTCCGACCGGTTGCGCGCCTTAATCGGCGCGCGCGAACGGTTGTTCCGGTTGCGCAAGGACCTGGAGGGACACATTCGCGGCGTCCTGAAAACCTTTGGCATCCGCATGACCGGGATCAGTCAAGGGCGGCAGCGCCAGGCGTTCCGCGATCAGCTCGCCGCAGCGGGCGAAACAAACACGGTGCTGCGCGTCATTGCGGACGGGTTCATCACCGCCCACGCGACCCTTTGCCAGGCCGCGGCTGATCTCGATGCCGCCTTGAAACGAAAGGCGCGAGATCATTCAGTCGCGCGCCGGCTGATGACCATTCCGGGCGTTGGCCCAGTGAATGCGCTTAGCTTCATCGCCCTGATCGATGATCCGAGCCGTTTCGGTCGGACGTCGGATGTCGGCGCCTTCCTCGGTATCACGCCGAAGCGGCACCAGTCCGGCGAGATCGACTGGTCCGGACGGGTCTCGAAATGCGGCGATAGCGCCATGCGCGGCTTGCTGTTCGAAGCGGCTGCGTCCGTGATCCGACAGGTCAAACGGTTCTCGGCTCTGAAGAGTTGGGCCGTGCGCCTGGCTGGCCGTCGCGGCTTCCGAAAAGCCGCCGTTGCGACGGCGCGCAAGATCGCCGTCCTTATGCTGACGCTCTGGAAGAACGAAACCGAGTATCACTGGACGAAGGAGGCCACTGCTTGATTTGAATTCTCGCCGGAAAGGCGGGAAGCGAAGTCCTGATGGGACGGAGGCAGATTGATCTCGCAAGACACCTTGGGGCGAACGAACATCCTAACCCCGCTAGCGACATTGGAGACAATCCGCCCTCGAACGCCATTGTGAGGCGCAAAGGCTGCGACCTCGGAGAGAACCATGACCCGGACGGACGTCGCGATCCGCACTTGACGAAGCCGCAATCA
>NZ_NBOB01000004.1:0-409036 GCF_002213185.1 Thioclava sp. JM3 | reverse complement strand
GTGCAGGCGCGGCAGGCGTATTTGGGGCGAACCGTGACGAGCACGCGCAGCTGGGCGGGCACGATGTCCAGTCGCTCGGTCCGGTCCTCGCCGATCTTGTGCATCTCCCCGCAGCCACAAGGACATTGCAAACTGTCCGGCTCGATCACGCGCTCGATGCGCGGCAGGTCCTTGGGCAGGTTGCCTCGATTGCGCCGGGCTGCACGCCGGGGTAGGCTCTCGGACGGCGCTTGCGTCTCCTGCTTCTCCTCGGCTTCGGCGACCGCAATCTCGAGATCCTCGAACGCCAGCTGCCGGTCATCTTCGCTGAGCTTCTCGGACCGTTTGCCGTGGACTGCTTGGTTGAGTTCGGCGACCAGATGCTCGAGGCGCTTGATGATCTCCTTGAGGCTGACCCTCTCACCTTTGAGCTCCTCATGCTCGCGCAGCAGCGCGGCGACAGCTTCGCGCTGCGCCTCGGGGATTGCGGACAGGTCAATGATCGCGGTGGATGACATGGCCGGAGGCTACCCCGAAGCCGCCTCGAAGGCCCGCCCTTTCTCGTGCCTGATTCACTCTGCCGCAGCCGGGCGGCGGATCTCCAGGGCCTTCACCTTGCGCCAGTCGAGCCCGGCGAACAGGGCCTCGAACTGCGCCCGGTTCAAAGTCATCACGCCGTCCCGAACCGCCGGCCAGATGAAGGAACTCTCCTCAAGCCGCTTGTAGGCCATCACCAGCCCGGTGCCGTCCCAGAAGAGGATCTTTAGCCTGTCTGCACGCTTCGCCCGGAACAAAAACACGGTGCCAGTGAACGGATCCTCCTTCAGGACCGATGCGACCTGCGCGGCGAGACCGTCGTGGCCTTTCCTGAAGTCGACCGGCTGGGTCGCCACGAGGATACGGACGGTGTGGGACGGCATCATCACGAGGACGCCCCGAGCGCATGGACGATCTCGGCAATCCGCACTGCCGGGGTGTCGGCGGCAAGCGCGATCGTCACGTCACCGAAGACGAGGCGGAGGCTGTCGTCCGACTGCCCCGAGGGCTGCGGCGCCTGCGGGGGCTTCGGCTCGCACAGGACAACCGGCGCGAAGGCAGTCGGCTCATCCGACATCTCGGCGGCGGGCAGGACCAGCTTGCCCTCTTTGGCCAGGCATCGCCACGCCGACAACTGGTTCGGCTTCATCCCGTAACGCGCCGCCACGGCGTTCACCGTCGCGCCCGGCTCAAGTGTCTCCGCGACAGCCTGTGCCTTCACATTCTCCGGCCACCGGCGGTGCCCGCTCTCGAAGATCTCAACTCCCAGCGATCTGAGAAACGCAGTCTGAGCATCCATTGCGAAACGCACTCCCATCTTGAGATGGGTATCACCTCGCAGTCCGCGCCGGCGTAGACAACGTGCCGCTCAGACACCGCTTACCTTTATCTCGATAAAGAAATCTGGTGATCGTCCGCAGGACCTACAGGAAATCACCGACCGAATTGAGGCTGATGGGTATGAACTCATGGGTTGGAGACAGGCAGAAGAGACACTTCGGGATATGCGTAGGGAAGATATCGGCGGGATACACACCGACCAGCCTGAAGTTATTCGGGAACATCTTATCCGCGTCGTTCGAGAGAGCGATCAAGCGCAATTTCTGGCGGAACGGCTTATGGACGCTGAAGCCTATCCGGCATTGATCACCGATGATCTCAGGATCAAAGCAATGCGCCTCATGCGCAATATTCGTTCTACCCAGGAAATAGAAGACCTCGATCCTGACGCGGAGGTCAAGGCGCTTTACGGCGCCATGAAACTCCGCATGGATTCCCTCGGTATTCCTCCATCGCAAGCGGGGAAGTTATTGAGTTCGCCGACGCTGTTGCAGATATCACAGAGTGAGGAATCGTAGAATGCCTGCCCCCAAAGGCTCCAGAAATGCAGCCGCCTATCAGAAAGAGATGGCGGACAACTGCGCCACGAAGATATCAAGCGCGCTGACTGAGCTTAGGCGGATTGGCGCTCTGTTTGAGAATGTCACAAAGCTATCGAAGCATGTATCGGAGCAGATTGGCGTCAGCGACGTTACTCTGCGCCGAAATGAGCGTTACCGCGCCCAGCTCGACGAGTATTTGGTGTCGCAAAAAGGAGCAGCCAACCTTCTTTCGCCTTTGCATCAGGGCCTGACAGTCCATAGGGCCAAGGTCAGAATGCTGAAGGCCGACATTGCGAACAGGGACAGGAGAATTAAGCGGCTTGAACATGCCATTTCCAATATGGGGCGGTCCGTTCCCCACCCAGACAGCACCGTTGCTCCTAAGACTCTTCAAAAACCTAAAGAGGGGCAACGTTCGAGTGAGTTCGTTCAGACAGCCCATCTGGTATTGGCTTTGCTGGAACACACTCAAGGCTTGATTGTAGACACCGAACGAAAGTCGATTGTCGATGAATTCGGCATGCCCGGTAGCGACGTCGTTGCCGGTGAAAATTTGGCCGGCGCCTTCGTCGAATGGTTCAAGAAGGAGGGCGTCTCGTGACAGTGAAGAATACAGGTGCTGAACGACTTCTTCGTGCTCTGACCAAATTCGATGACGGTGAAGTCCCTACCAACGCGAAAGGCCAGATCGACTATAAGAACCTAACTCTGCGGCTCCGCGAGTTAACCGCTGATGACGGTGAATGGCAGGTTCGCGTCGACGACCGGCAGAATTTCTACCGCGAAGAACTCAAGACGGCTGTCGACATTCTGGCCGAGAATCATCGTCTTTCTCAGCGTAGCGAAGTCGATATAGACCAAGTTGCCAAGTCGAGGATTGCCGCCACTGCCAAACGCGCAAAAGCAGATCGCGAAGGCGCGGTTCATGCTCGCGCGCAATATGCAGCTTTGCTTCAAAAGTTGAACGAGGTGGAAGCGAAATATGCGGCGCTTCAACGAGAGAACGAGGGCCTCAAAGCTCAGTTGGATATGGTCAGATCTGGCCTGTTGCCGAAGGTGATCTAACATGGAACTTGCCGTTAAGAGCATCGTGAACCAGTTCCCGTTAGGTGTTATCTTCTCTGGCGAATGCAGGGATGGTCGTGTTTACAGGGTGCGGGTCAAGGAGCCCCTCTACCCAGCTGTCGGTGAAAGCTATTCCGTCTCCGGCGCTCAGTCGGAGTTCCGTGATGATTACGGCAGGACCTTTACCCAGATCGAAGTGGACTCGATTGAACGGACGGCCACATCGGGTCGTTTGCTCTCGGGCTATTTGATGACATTGGCTCACGTCGGAGAAGCACGCGCTAAACGCCTCATCGATACGTTCGGTGAGGACATTCATGAAGTTCTCGCTGATCCAGAACGCCTCGAAGAAATTGGCGAGGCTTTGCAGCCAGACCGCCCGGCTCTTGGTTCAAAGTTAGCCGCGCATGTCCAGGCAGAATTCACTGAGAAGCTGGCGGCCGATAAGGTCCAGGTCGAGCAATTTGAATTCTACGCCTGCTTGGAGCACCTCGGTGTTCAGGATCGAGTAGCTGCTCGAAAGCTCTGGCGTTTACTCGGGGCCTCGAGTGCCGGTGACGCGCTCATTGCAAACCCGTATTTGGCGGCCGCGCTGCTGCCGTGGTCAACCGCCGACGCCCTTGGCCGATCTATTCTGCGTAGGTCTGGCACAGAGCGCGTTGCGAGGCATCCAGAGCGACTTCGCGGAGCCGTGGATGCCGCTACTCGTAAATTGCTTTCACAGGGCCATACGGCGGCTACAGAGGCGCAATGGCGCAATCTTGCCCCGCATGGGGTCGATGGAGCCGCCATGGTCGCCGAGGGGCTCGCCAGCGGCTCTTTGGTCCAATCCGGAGAACTGATACGGCCGCTTGGAGCCCGATACTTGGAGAACGATGTTCGGGACATGCTCGTGGCGTTCTCGGCCAGCGCCCGAATTCATGGACCTCCGAAGTTATCCGCAGCTATCACAGAAGCGGAAGGAGCAATCGGGTTCGTTCTTACCGAGGAGCAACGGAATGCAGTGAGGCAGATTATTGGCCGGCCGCTTGCATGCCTTCAAGGGGGTGCCGGTGTGGGCAAAACAACCGTCATGTCGGCGGTGGCTTTTGCCTGGGAAGCGCTCGGCGGCAATGTCCTAATGGCTGCTCTTGCCGGAAAAGCGGCACTTCAGCTTAGTCGCTCAACGTCACGCCCAGGAAGTCCCAGATTGGCTGTGACGATTGCAAGGCTTATCAACGGTATACGTGCGCTCGGCGAAGGTAAAACCGGAGAACATCTTCCCAATCTGACCAGGAATACTCTGCTGATCATCGACGAAGCCGCGATGGCTGATACAGCCACGTTACATGAATTGCTAAGCGAGATTAGAAAATTTCAGCCGCTGGGATGCAGGATTCTGCTTGTTGGCGATTCCGGGCAGCTCCCCCCTGTGGGATTTGGCGCAGTGTTTCATGAGCTGGTCCACAATGCAGAAATCACAAGCCACCTCACGCGCCCGCTGAGGCAGGCGAAGGGATCGTCAATTCCTCTTATTGCCGGTGAAATTCGTCGTGGTGAAGTGCCGGACATACCGAACTTCCTCGAACAGACGGAAGGGGTTCACTTTGTCGAGGCCACGCCAAACGCCTTGATTTCGACAACTGCAAAATTATACCGCCACATCCGCAGCTATTCCGACGTGGATGAAGTCATGGTTTGTGCGGCCAAGAACGACACCGTCGAAGCGTTCAATAAGGCGATGATCGCCAAGAACTGGGACAAGGCCAAACGCCTCGGCCTCTACGCGGATGTCTATCCCGGCGACCCCATCATCTGCACGAAAAACCATTACAGCAGCGGCTTGTTTAATGGCATGCTCGGTGTCGTCCAAGATATTGAAGATGAGATAATGGTTAGCTGGGAGGGGGACCCTATTGATCCGAATACCCGTCGCCCTATTTTGCGAACCATTCCGACCGAAGTGGCGCTCGACATCAAGCTCGCCTACGCAATCACCTGCCATAAGAGCCAGGGGTCCTCGGCTAAAGCGGTTGTCGTCATGCTGGAAGATACACCCCTGCTTACGAGGGAATGGCTATATACGGCTGTTACGCGCGCGAGAGCGCAGGTTATCATAATCGGCTCAAGAGAAGAACTAAGCAAAGCCATTGGTCGCCGAACAAAACGGATAACAGGCTTCAGCTACGCGGGTCCGAAGGGATTGGTTTGACGAAAAAATGCGCGTATAAAATCGACGCGATCTGCCCGCCCTGTCGGGCGGAACGAGGCGAAGCAGACAATAAGCGCATTTCTTTCGTCAAAGGATCGAAGTCTCCCGCAAGCGCCTCTGGCCGGTGTCAATAAAGCCCTGCTGTGTTTCCCGACATTCATCCAGCTGATGCCAGGGGCCGGGGTTGAGTTTGGCGCTGTTGCGCCGCGGGAGCAATGGGCGAGCGGCGGAACGTTTCCGTTCCGTGGAGCCGATCGCCCATTGCGGTGAGTTGGGCCGCGAAAGCTGCGGGGGTTGGTGGCCGGAGAAGGTGAAGGCACAGGGTAATCGCCCGATTGAGACCGCAGGTTGCTTCTGAAGCATAGGGGCGACCAAGATGATCGCCATGCCGGTCAGGCAAAAGTAAGCGGCGGCTGCATCCCACCTCAGGTTCAGCTTGACGGCTTGAACTTCTCCCGTGGAACTTCAAGCCGTCAAGCTGATCACCGGTGCGGCCGAAACCGCCACGAGAACTCCGCGATCACCGCCATATCCGAGTTCTAAGAGATCAAGGTATGCGGGATAATTGTCTATTCTTGCTCAGATCGAGGAGGACAACCCGTTAGAAGAAACTCGCAAGCACCGATTGAGTATGCTCATCTGGTTGCAATTCCGAAATTTGCCCGCTATTTCCCGCGCAATCATCTGGACTTGGGGTGCGATCCCCGAGTGGCTCTCCTGGCCGCCGACCCGCCGGGCTAACCCAGATTATCTGTAAAGATGACCGGTTTGGCGTTCAGGCCTGACCGGATAGGAACGGAACTCTCAAAATGAACCTCGACGCCTATCGACGCCAGTGGCTCGGTAACGTTCGCGGCGACCTGCTCTCCGGCATCGTCGTCGCACTTGCTCTTATTCCGGAGGCAATTGCCTTCTCGATCATAGCTGGCGTGGACCCGAAAGTCGGTCTTTACGCCTCCTTCTCCATTGCGGTCGTCACCGCGATCGCCGGCGGCCGACCCGGCATGATTTCGGCGGCAACAGCCGCGACCGCCGTGCTCATGGTCACGCTCGTCGCGGACCACGGTCTCGAATACCTTTTGGCAACCACGGTGCTCGCCGGTCTTCTCCAGATCGCCGCTGGGTTCGCCCGGCTCGGCCATCTGATGCGTTTCGTCTCGCGCTCGGTGATGACCGGCTTCGTTAACGCGCTCGCCATCTTGATCTTCATGGCGCAGATCCCCGAGCTGACCGGGGTGCCGTGGCTGACCTACCCCCTCGTCGCGGCCGGTCTCGGGATCATCTATCTCTTTCCCTACCTCACACGGGCCGTGCCCTCCCCGCTGGTGACGATCATTGTCTTGACGGCGGTAGTGATGGTCACCGGCTGGGACGTTCACACCGTCGGCGACATGGGCGCGCTGCCTGACACACTGCCAGTCTTCCTGATCCCTGACATTCCTCTCAACTTCGAGACGCTGACGATCATCCTGCCTTATGCGGCGGCCGTTGCGGTTGTCGGACTTCTTGAAAGCATGATGACCGAGAACATCGTCGATGACCTGACGGACACGAGGTCGGACCGCAACCAAGAGTGCATCGGGCAAGGGCTCGCAAATACCCTGACCGGCTTCATCGGCGGCATGGCTGGCTGTGCTATGATTGGTCAATCCATGATCAACATCAAGTCTGGCGGCCGCGGGCGGCTATCCTGCTTCGCTGCCGGAGTATTTCTGCTCGTGATGGTGGTTCCACTCGGCGACATCGTCGCGCAAATCCCGATGGCGGCGCTCGTCGCGATCATGATCATGGTTTCGATTGGCACCTTCTCATGGTCATCGATCAAGCAACTCAAAACGCACCCCAGATCGTCATCTGTGGTGATGCTCGTGACCGTGGCAGTCGTGGTCTACACCCACAATCTCGCTATCGGTGTGCTTGTGGGCGTCCTGCTGTCGGGCCTCTTTTTCGCGGCCAAGATCGCTCAGCTCTTCCGGGTCACCTCGTCGCTGTCCGATGACGGGCGCGTGCGCACTTACCGCATTACGGGACAGCTTTTCTTCGCCTCGGTGGAGAATTTCATGGATGCCTTTGACTTCAAGGAAGCTGCCGATCAGGTGGTGATCGACGTGAGCCATGCACATATCTGGGACGTCTCTTCGATTGCCGCCCTCGACATGGCCGTGCTGAAGTTCCGTCGAGACGGATCGGCGGTCGAAATCGTCGGCATGAATGAAGCATCGAAGACCATCGTTGACAAGCTGGCCGTCCATGACGAGCCCGGCGCGATGGACAAATTGATGTCGCATTGAGGGAGGGGAACTAATGACCAAGAAAATCATCGCGCTTGTGGACGGCTCTTCGTATTCGAAGAGCGTCTGCGACCATGCCGCGTGGATCGCCAAGCGCGGTGCCTTCGCTGTCGAACTGATGCATGTGCTCGGCCGACGCGAGGGCGGCGGGGGATCGGATTTGTCCGGTGCAATTTCTCTGGGAGCCCGCAGCGCCTTGCTGAAAGAGCTGTCCAGTCTCGACGAGCAGCGCGCCAAACTGGCCCTCACGCGTGGACGCGCCATCCTTGAAGATGCCAAGGCGCTCCTTAATGCGGCAGGCGTGAAGGCGACCGAACACCTGCGCCGTGGCGACCTGATCGAGGCAATCTCCGAGAAGGAGCGCGACGCGGAAATGATCCTGATCGGCAAACGTGGCGAGGCCGCCGATTTTGCCAAGGGGCACCTTGGATCGAATCTGGAACGTGTCGTCCGTGCCGCATCGAAGCCGCTCTTCATTGCGTCCAGAGCATTCCGCCAGATCGGGAAGGTGCTTATCGCCTACGACGGCAGCGCAAGCGCGATGCGTGCGGTCGATTACGTGGCACGCTCTCCGCTCTATGCCGGTCTTGAGATCAAGATCGTCACGGTCGGATCGGCGACGGACGCCGCGAAGAAGGGGCTCGAAGATGCGAAGGCGGTGCTTTCGGGTGCGGGGCTCGATGCAGAGAAAAGTATCTTGCCCGGCCAGCCTGAGGAAGCTCTCGGCAAGCTCATCGACGAGGCCAATCTCGATCACCTCGTCATGGGAACCTCGGGGCACTCCCGGCTGCGGTCGCTCTTCGTGGGCTCGACGAGCCTTGAGATGATCCGAACGTGCAAGGTGCCGATCCTGCTGGTGCGGTGACCTCAAAAGGTCGGACTACGGGCCATGGGAATTCCGATCTCCGGCCAAGCGCCCACATGCGGCTTTGTTCTACCGTAACCGGCCGGTTGCTACCGCGGCGATTGGGCCTTGATGCGGGCGACGAGATCGGCGTCATGGACGAAGTCGTCGAGGAACTCATGCCAAGTTTCGGGAGTGATACTGGAGGACCGGCACGGCCGTGGCTCCACGATCGTCACCAGTCAGCTCCCGGTCGAGCACTGGCACGACGCCATCGGCGACCCTACTCTGTCCGACGCCATTCTGGACCGGCTCGTCCACAATGCCCACCGTCTGCCCCTCGCCGGAGAAAGCATGCGCAAGCGCACCGCCGCGATGAAACCGCTTGACCCGACGGGTTGAGGCTGACTCCATGCACCAGTCGGCCAGACTGCCCGAGGCGTGGAATGACTGCCCACGATGCCGTGGAACCGATGCCCATCTTCTGTGGAATACGCATTGTGGACGAGCCGGTCGAGGATTGCATCGGCGAAGGCCTCCGCCATGCCATCGAGCTTGAGGGCACGCAGGTGGTTCAGGGTGGGGTGGTCGAGCATTCGGATGTCTCCTTCTCAGTAGAAATAGCTGACCGAGCCCCAGCAACAGGGAGGAAAGGCCGATGATCCCGATTTGCTATGTCAGCAGCGAGGGGAAGGCCCGCAATGCCGCGCGCCATATCGCCGCGACGGGGGGGCAAGGAGTGGAACTGCTGCCGCTATCGGAGTCGGGCAACGAGGTGGATTTGAGTCGATTTTCTGGGGTGATCCTCGCGGCCTCAGTCGATCTCAGCCATTACCAGAGCGCGCCGGGCGAGTTCGTCGGCGCGGAGGCGGGGCCTACCCCTATCGGGTGGTCCAGTTCCGACGGAGGTTCTGAATGCGCAATCCGTTCGCACATGAGAACTCTTGACATGTAACTACCGTAACATATCATTTGTATGGTTGAAACGCTGTCAGGAGATACCGATGAGGTGCGCAATGAGTGACGTCTTTGAGATCAATTGGCCTTTCAGAGGTTTTTCGCCCCTGAAGCGACCTCCGTCTCAAAATCCGCTGCTGCTCTGGCTTGATCGACAAAAACAACGTCGCGCCCTAATCGCGCTGGACCTAAGGTTGCTCGACGACATTGGGGTCTCAAGTGATGCTGCTCGACAAGAGGCTCAACGATGGGATTGAAAGCAAGCGAGCTCTTCTTCTTTCGCTGCGCTGGTGGTATTGACTAATTTCAAAATAATTTAGCACGGATTCTGTGTTGCCACCGCAACATGCCAAGGAGATGGAATGAACGAAGTGATGTGGCTCCTTTTGACCTACAAGGTTCCTGCTGAGCCCGCCGCGCGGCGGATGGCTGTCTGGCGCCGGCTCAAAGGTATGGGCGCGGTTTATTTACAAAATGGCGTTTGCGTTTTGCCAAAGACCGACGATCATATTCGTCGGCTCAAAATGTTGGAAAACGAGGTCGCTGAAGCGAAGGGCGATAGCGTCATTCTTGAAACCGTCGCGCTCGACAGAGCGCAAGAGGAGAAAGTTGTCTCCCGTTTCAAAGCAGACCGCGACGAAGCATACGACGAATTCATCGACAAATGCGATGATTTCGAACGAGAGGTCGCTAAGGAAATAGCCGCGAAACACTACACGTATGCTGAGCTCGAGGAGAACGACGTCGATCTCAAGAAGTTACAAGGATGGCTCGCCAAGATCGAAAAGCTGGACTTCTACGGCGGCGAGCGCGCCGAAGAGGCGCGCATGCGCCTGAAGGGCTGCGAAGTAGTCTTGGACGATTACGCCCGCCGCGTATTCGACGCGCATGACGAGGACGGGTGAAGCGATGCAGGTCGCCGAAACCAGCCGGATTTCATCCACATTTTTTCGACAGTGTCTTTCGAAATGGCGCAATCGAACGTGTTTGGTAATGCGGCCGACCTGCCAAGGCCAACAGGGTGCGCAAGTGGAGCTTGCAAGCTTGGTTTTGACGAAATCGGTGTGCGCAGGACGAAAGCGAAGCGGGTGCGCGCGACATGAGACTGATCGATTTGGCTTCAAATGGGAGACTGACTTATGATTGAGTGGACAACCGCCGCTCCGGCGATTGGATCAGCTTTTCTCGCCTCCGTCGTCGAGATCGTGGAGGCATTCACAATTATCCTCGCAGTGGCGACGCTGCGCAGTTGGCGGCCCGCAATGCTCGGAACCGGGGCGGCACTCACGATGCTTGCGGTGATCGTCCTTGCACTTGGGCCCCTTCTGGATTTGGTGCCGCTGCATCTCCTGCAACTCGTCATTGGAGTGCTGCTTTTGCTGTTCGGCATCGGCTGGCTCCGCAAGGCAGCGCTGCGTGCAGGTGGCGTGATCCCGCTTCATGACGAGGATGCAATCTTCGTTCAAGAGTCTGCGCATCTGAGCGAGCAAGCTCGCCGCAAAAAAACCTCGCTCGACTGGATCGCCGGCATCACTGCTTTCAAGGCTGTATTACTCGAAGGGCTCGAAGTGGTTTTCATCGTGATCGCGGTCGGTGCAGGACGCGGGCTTTTGTGGCCCGCCAGCCTCGGTGCGCTGGCCGCCTGCATGGCGGTTTTGCTCGTCGGCGCCGTGGTGCATAAGCCCTTGTCGCGCGTGCCGGAAAACTCACTGAAGTTTGGCGTCGGGGTGATGCTCTCGGCCTTCGGCGTGTTTTGGACGGGTGAGGGACTGGGCGTCGAATGGCCGGGCGCAGACTTCGCGCTCTTTATTTTCGCCGGGGCTTTCCTCGGCGCAGGACTTTTCGCCGCTCAACTTGCCCGCAAACCTGTATTGGAGACAGCAGAGTGAAGATTTTGAAGGATGTTCTGACCGAGCTCTTCGGCATGTTCTTGGGCGATGCGTGGCTTTCCACCGCCATTCTTGCGGTCGTCGCGCTCACTGCGTTGGCGATCGACCTGGGGGGCGCACCGCCCATGCTGGGAGGCGTCCTGCTTCTAATCGGGAGCCTTGGTGTCCTCATTGGCGCGGTCCTGCGGGCTGCGCGGCAGAAGCTGGCACCGACCAGGGTGCCGCATCGCTGATGGCTGATCTCGCGGACTTCATCATCTGGGTCGCAGTTGGCAGCGCTATCGGTGGCGCCACTCGTTTTCTCGTATCGGGGCTGGTGGCGCGTGCCATAGGCGAGACATTCCCTTGGGGCACGATGACCGTCAACGTGTCCGGCGCCTTCGTCATCGGCCTCTCTTCGGTGTCTGCTCAATTTCTGACGATCTTCGACAGACCAGAGGCCTGGCCTCTTGCCGTCACCGGGTTTTTGGGCAGCTACACAACTGTCTCGTCATTCACCCTTCAGACGCTCGCGCTGGTCCGCGACAGCGAGATCGGGCGCGCTTCGGTCAACGTCCTTCTGACATTGTGCCTCTGTCTTGGGGCCGTGACGTCCGGCGCCTTGATGGCGCGGTGGATCCTGTCGGAGTTCGGCGCGTGAGGCGCGATGGACTGACCATGTCTCGCTTGCTTGCGCTTCACAGCAGCGCTTTGCTATATGCGTTCGTTGCCGCTGGAGCTGCCATCGGTGGGGTGGGCCGCGCGCTGGTCTCGCAAGCGGCCATCGAACTCGCAGGTTACGGATTCCCTTGGGGAACGCTTATTGTGAACGTCGTGGGGTCGTTCGTTATCGGTTTCTATGCCACCCTCACGGAACCCGGAGGCCGGTTCACAGTTAGCGCCCGGATGCGCCAATTCGTGATGACTGGCATCTGCGGTGGCTTCACAACATTCTCAGTGTTCAGCCTCGAGACGTTCCATTTACTCTCAGCGCGCCACTGGTCACTGGCAGGTGTCAACATTGGCTTCTCGATCCTGACATGGATGCTTGCTGTCTGGACGGGAGCAGTTCTCGCCGAAAGCTTGAACAGGCTGCGCGGCGATCGGTCAGCGACATCATCAATGGAAGAGGAGACAATGGACATGGACATGCCAAGGAATGCGCAAGCCTTGCGAATATTTATCGGCGAAGATGACCAAAATCAAGGGCGGCCACTTTACGAAGCCATAGTGCTCAAGGCGCGCGAGATGCATCTTGCCGGAGCGACAGTCTCACGCGGGGCGCTCGGTTACGGCCACTCCAGCAGGTTGCATACCACGAAGGTGTTACGTCTCTCCGAGGATCTCCCGCTTGTGGTCGAGATCGTCGACAGCGAAGAAAAGATCGCAGCCTTCCTGCCGGAACTCGACCGACTTATGACGAGCGGTCTGGTTACCATCGAAACCGTGCGCGTCCTCCAATACGGCCAGACTCCGGCTCGCGAATTCGACTGAGCGCCGATCGTCACGGCCTTCAGAGCCGTCTTCCTCGTTCTGACTTGTCTCGTGGTGCCCGGAATTATAGCTGAACGTTGCTGATGGTGCCTGAGTGGCTTGGTAGTGATCGGGGTATACGAATGGGGCCGCAGCCGCCTGAGCCAGCTTCTGTGGATCTCTGCCATGATGGCGAAATTTTCCATTACGAAAATAAGCGAGAAATCAAATGAAGTATTCACTCCAGCGTAACATTTGCGCTAACTCGCCTATTATTTATGGGTTCATATGGAGCATTGCCACTCTGGCCGCAGGTATTATTTTCTCAAAATGGAGCTCGATTGATATTCGCGTAAGCGAACTATTTTACGACGCAACTAAAGGTATTTGGCCGATGGCAAGTTCGACTGCCTTTGAGCTTTTTAGAATGTCGCTATGGTATATGGCAGATGGATCATTTCTGGCTTGTTTTGCTCTACTATGCCTAAGGATTGTAAGCCCGCTATTTCGTCGGGTGCGCTGGGAAAGCTTGGGTTTCTATATTTTAACCTATGCAGTCGGTCCCGGGCTTTTGGTCAATGTTTACCTAAAGGAATTTTGGGGAAGAGCGCGCCCTAACCAAATTTTACAATTCGGCGGAAATAAATTTTTTACGCCGGCACTTGAAATGACGAGTCAGTGCCAGCACAACTGCAGCTTCGTCGCCGGAGAAGGCAGCGCATTTGCGTGTATTTCGATTAGCCTATTTTTCATAATGAAGCCGCGTCTCGAAAAACTGAATGTGCGCGTCATGTTGGCGGTAATCTTCGTATTAGCTATCGTCGGCTCGATGATGAGGGTTGGTTTCGGCGGACACTTCTTCAGTGACGTAGTTTTTTCTTGGTTGTTGATGGCGCTCGTAGTTGGGCTGATGGACTGGATATTCCGCTTATTCCACCTCGACTACAAAGTTCGGCCTGAACACTGCCTATCCAGATGATTTCACGATGAGAGACGGTGGCGTTTCACGCTTTGATCTGCAGATTTTTGTGTAAGCGATGGGGTGGACGCGGTGTTGTTGCAGAACTCTTGCCGTGAAGGATTCACATCACGAATCCATGCGGTTAGACGAGCAGCATGAGCAAGCCTACGCCCGCCCGCTACCGCACGACGAACTGGTCCACCTACAACGATGCGCTCAAGAAGCGCGGGTCGCTGCTGCTGATCTGGCTGGACAAGGAAATGACCTGGCACGCGCCGCATGAGGGACGCCCGGGGCGCCCGCCGGTCTTTTCGAATGCCGCGATCCAGTTCTGCCGTAAGCGCTTTGCCGATCCCCTCCTGCCGCTCTGGGATCATCTGTGGGAGTCCTGTGCCGAGATGAGGCACAGGAGAGGACGGCAAAATGGACGGCTCTTTAGACGGCTCAGCGGACGGCTACGCGGGCAGGATCGAGATTTACGAGGGCCGGTCGGGTCGGCGAATGCGGAGCGAGGCGGAACGGGCTCGGATCGCGGCGGAAAGCATGGCGCCCGGAGCGAAGGTCTCCGATGTGGCGCGTCGGCACGCAGTGACCCGCTGGCAGGTCTATGACTGGCGCAAGAAGCTGATGGCCGGCGCGCTGGCGCTGCCTGCGGAGACAGCTGACGAACCGATGTTCGCAGCGCTTGTCCTGGAACCGGAGCGGGGCGGGCCTGAATCCAGCCCGAAAGGGTGCGGCAGTGCGATCAAACCCGGCAGGATCGAGATGATGGTCGACGGTGTGACCCTGCATGTGCCGCCGGATATCGACGACGCGCAATTAACCCGAATGATCCGCGCGATCCGGGCAGCATCGCAATGATCTCGCCGACTGGTGGGCTGCGTGTCTATGTGGCCACGCGCCCGACCGATTTCCGAAAGGGCATGGATGGTCTGGCGCTGTTGGTTCAGGAGACGATGGAGCTCGATCCGTTCAGCGGCGCGGCCTTTGTATTCCGCGCCAAGCGCGCGGACCGCATCAAGGTGCTGGTCTGGGACCAGACCGGAATCGTGCTGATCCACAAGCGCCTCTGTGGTTGCCGCCTGTGATGCAAGAAGTTTCTGACCCTATTGGCATGTGATCGAGTGCGGTCTTCTGTCAGGCCTCGTTTTGCGGCATTTCCAGAAGCCGCGGGCCTGGATGGTGATCAGCGGATCGGGTCCTAATCTGGAAGCCGAGCTCTATCGCTCTGCCGCTTGTCCTGGTTTTCCCAATCCGGATCTGTTCGATCGTTTTGCCCATTCGGTTCGTCGTCTTCTCACACTCCCCATCGCACCGGCATTGACTGGTTACGACACGATATTCATGCCACTGCTGCCAGTGCCGGATCCCTGTAATCCTCATTTTTCATCAGCATCGCCCAGATCTGCCGCGCCATCTTATTAGCCAATGCGATCGCGACCAGCATCTTCGGCTTGCGCGCCATCATCCGGCCAAGCCAACCGTCCGCCGGGATCTTGTGGCGCGCGCGGCCCATGATCCTTGTCATTGCCCCGATGATCAGAAGCCGCCGAATGTCCGTCTGACCGGCCTTCGATATTCGCCCCAGGCGCGCCTTACCGCCCGAAGAGTGCTGACGTGGCACGAGCCCCAGCCAGGCCGCGAAATCTCGGCCACACTTGAATTGCGCCATTTGGGGTGCAAAGGCCTCGACCGCGAGCGCCGTCAGAGGTCCGACCCCAGGCATCGTCTGCAGCCGGCGCGCCGTGTGGGTCGCCGCCGCCAGTTCTTTCAGGGACTTGGTCTTCGCGTTGATCCTGTCGGTCTTCTCGGCAATTTGCGCCAGCAGGTCGCGGCATTCCGCGATGATCAGGGCCGGCAGGTCGCAGGCGGAATCTTCAATCAACGCCTCGATCCGCTTGCGATGGCCAATGCCGGCAGGAAACACATGACCATACTCGTAGAGCACCGCGCGCAGCGCGTTCACCAGTTCGGTGCGCTGATAGACGAGGCGCTCACGGCCGCGGAACAGCATCGCCCTGGCTTGCTGATCTTCGGTCTTGGGGGAGACGAACCGCATCTCGGGCTGACGTGCGGCGATAACGATCGCCTCGGCATCGGCGGCATCGTTTTTCTGGCGCTTTACGAAAGGCTTGACGTATTGCGGCGCAATAAGCTTGGCGTCGTGTCCCAGCTTGGCCATCTCGCGCGCCCAGTAGCTGGCGCTGCCGCAAGCCTCGAATACGACATGGCAGGATGGCTGTTCAGCCATGAACTGCCGGAACTGTTCACGCGTCAGCTTCTTACGAAATGTCACATGGCCCGTCATGGTCGCACCGTGAAGTTGAAAAACACGTTTTGCCAAGTCCACCCCGATTATCGTATCTTTCATCTTGCCGTCCTCTCAGTTTCGTGGCTCTCAGACCACCATCTTGGCACATCGCGATGCCGTCTGGGGAGGGCGGCAACCACCCCATCTGGAAGGTGCGAAATTCGTCTGGCCCAAGGCGCAGGAGGGTGTGATCAAGATGTCGCCAGCACAGTTCTCGGCATTGTTCGAGGGGCTCGACTGGCGGCTTGTTCGCCCCGAGCGTGTGCGGCGACCAGACTTGGCGGGGTAGGAGCTGCGGCAGAATGACTCGGGGATGATTTGTCGGTGGCAGGGCGCCGCCCCGTGTGCTTGATCGCAGTCATGACCGACACCGCTCTGGCCGAAGAAAACGCACTTCTGAAAGCCCGCCTCGCCGAGACCGAGGCGGCGCTTGTCGATGCGGTCGAGGCGCAGCGACGACTGGAAAGCATCGTCAGCGAACTGCGGCGGGAGAAGTTCGGGCGGAGATCCGAGAAGCTCGATCCGGAGCAGTTCAATTTGCCGCTCGAAGATGTCGAACTGGCGCAGGGCGTGCTGGAGGCGGCGCAGGAGAAGGCGCGACGCGCCCTGAAGGGACAAGGCGCTGCCGAGAGCGGCAGGCCGAACCGCAACCGGGGTCACCTTCCAAACCATCTGCCCCGGATCGAACGGGTCATCGAACCCGAAAGCACCCTCTGCCCCTGCGGTTGCGGCGAGATGGCCAGGATCGGCGAGGATGTTTCCGAGCGGCTCGACGTGGTTCCGGCCCAACTCCGTGTGCTTGTCACCCGCCGGCCCAAATATGCCTGCCGGCGCTGCTCCGGCACGGTAGCGCAGGCCCATGCCCCGGAACATGTCGTGCCCGGCGGGTTGCCCACAGAGGCCCTGATCGCGCAGGTCATGGTGGCCAAGTTCGGCGATCATCTTCCGTTCTACAGACAGGCCGAAATCTATACCCGGCAGGGGATCACTCTGGACCGGGCCACGCTCGGCAACTGGGTGGGACGCGCCTGTTTCCACCTGCGTCCGATCGCCGATCACCTGAAGGAGCGGCTGAAAGGTGCGGACCGGGTTTTCATGGACGAAACAAGAGCACCGGTGCTCGACCCCGGGCGACGGAAGACGAAGACCGGTTACTTCTGGGCCATCGTTGCCGATGATCGGGGGCACGGTGGCGTTGACCCTCCCGTGGTGATGTTCCACTACGCGCCCGGTCGCGGTGCCGTGCATGCACTGCGATTCCTTGAGGGCTATCGCGGGCGGTTCGTGCAATGCGACGGCTATGAAGCCTATGACAAGATCACCAAGGTCGACCGGCCTGAGGGCCCATGGACGCTCGTCCATTGCTGGACGCATGCGCGTCGGCGGTTCGTGAAGCGCCTGGAAAAAGATGGGTCGCCGATTGCCGAGGAAGCTCTGCGCCAGATCGCCGAGCTCTATGCCGTCGAAAAATCCGTGCGCGGCCTTGCTCCAGACGCCCGACTTGCTGCCCGGCGCAACCTCTCGGCACCGGTCATCGCCGCCTTCCGTCCCTGGCTCGAGGCACAGCTCTCGCGCATCCCGCGTTCATCCAAGTTGGCCGAGGACATCCGTTACACTCTGGCGCGCTGGCCCAGCCTCACGCGGTTCCTTGAAGACGGCCGTCTGGAGCTGGATACCAACCCGGTCGAGAACCAGATCAGGAAGATCGCTCTGACACGGAAAAACGCGCTCTTCGCGGGGCACGAGGTCGGAGCAGAGAACTGGGCATTGCTCGCGAGCCTGATCGCAAACTGCAAGATGTGCGACGTCGATCCGGTCAGTTACCTCTCCGACACCTTGCGCGCACTGCTCGATGGGCATCCCAAAAGCCGCATCGACGCACTCATGCCCTGGAACTACCAGATCCCGTCAAGCACCGCCGCGTAGGGGATCGGCAAAGCGCTTACGTTCTGCCTATCAATCAAGGTTCTGTTCAAGTTGCCGCTCAGGCAGACAGCCGGGATGGTCGCGAGCCTCCTGCGCCTTGCAGGGCTCGACTGGCCCGTTCCGGACTACTCGACGCTGTGCCGCAGACAGAAGACCGTCAAGGTGCAGATTCCCTATCGCCGCGCCGGCGGGCCACTGAACCTGCTGGTGGACAGCACCGGCATCAAGTTTCTTGGCGACGGCGAGTGGCAGGCCCGCAAGCATGGCATTCAGGGTCGCCGTCAATGGCGCAAGGTGCATCTGGCGATGGACACCGCCACCTCGGATATCCGGGCCGTCGAGTTCACCCCCAGCCGGGAAGGCGACAGCCCCGTCCTGCCGGACCTGTTGGGCCGGATCCCCGAGGACGAGGACATCGGCGCCTTAACCGCCGATGGCGCCTACGACACGCGCCGCTGCCACGGCGCCGTCATCGCACGCGGCGGCACGGCAATCATACCCATCCGAAGGAACGGTCGGGCTTGGAAAGAGGACTGCTCGGCTGCCAAGGCGCGCAACGAAACCCTCCGCGCCACGCGTCACTACGGTCGGGCGTTCTGGAAGCGGTGGACCGGATACCACGCCCGCAGCCGCGTGGAGGCCAAGATGCGATGCCTGATGGCCTTCGGCGAGTGCATCGCCGCGAGAGGCCCAGACCGCCAGACCGCCGAAATCCACATCCGCGTCGCCCTTATCAATCGCTTCAACGCGCTCGGGACCGCCGAGGTCGTCCGCGTGGCCTGAACCTGAACGGGAAAGGGACACTCACGCCTCAGGCGGCTTTGCTGCGACAACGCCATGGAAATGTCCCACGATGGCATAAATGAACCAAGGTTGGGCGCACGAGCTATGCAACTTTAGGTAGATTTGCCCCACTTCAGCCGAGGTGCTCCGACTTGCGAAGTCTGGCAGCTCTGGGTAGATATCAGCAGTCAGATTCGTATGGATCGGGCGTTGATAGTTAAGGCGTGCAAAGATACATCTTTACCGCGTCGAATAATTCGAAGTTTGTGCTTTGCGACTGCTACGACTGAACCCATGTGGTGTAAGCAGACAGAAGTGCAAAAATGTGTAGTGATTAGTGCCCCTATAGCTCAGCTGGTAGAGCAACTGACTTGTAGCGTAGCCTCAGGCTCAAAAGCTGAGGTAAGTTGCAGCCCTCATCGGAAACGTTGAGGTGAACTGGTGTCAAATTCGGGGAAACCTTAGCAGTTTCAGGCTGCTGGCAATCCCGAGCGAAGCTTTCCAGATCATTCTGGATCGAACGTGTAGAGACTTGACGGCACCCACCTAAAGCCCCCCACGGGGGCATGGTGAAGAGAAAGTCCAGACCACAAAGCGCTTCGGCGTGGCGGCGAAAGTCGTAGTGGTATGAATCAGTAGGTCCGCGGTTCGAGTCCGTGTGGGGGCACCAAATATACACACACACACAGGTGCGGCAGGGTAAGATAACGGTTCGAGTCCCTCCGCCGGCACCACCTCACCGCGCCCGCGGGCGCGAATTGGAGGGCGCGATGGACGGCACCGCTCAGATTTCCGGAGGGCTTCCGGGGCGCATGTTCGATGCGCTCGTGCTGGGAGGTCCGGCGATGTGGGCGATTGCGGGTCTGTCCGTGATCTCGCTCGCGGTGATTATCTGGAAAATCTGGGATTTGCTGGCCGCCGGTGCGTGGTCGGGCGGGGCACATAGCCAGGCGGCGATCGCGGCCTGGGCGGCAGGCGATCCCGACGGGGCCCAGGCGGCTGTGGCCGGGCGGCGATCGTTGCGCGCGCAGCTGGTCCGAGCGGCGATGGCGAGCCTGCGCGATCCGCAGCTCGATCGGGCCGGGGCCGAGGCCGAGACGGGCCGCGTCGCGCGCGATCTGCTGGCACGGGCGCGCTCGGGGCTTCGGGCCCTGGAACTGGCCGTGGTGATCGGCCCGCTTCTGGGGCTTCTGGGCACGGTCGCGGGCATGATCGCGGCCTTCCGCGCGCTGCAGGAGGCGGGCGTTCAGGCCGATCCGGCGACGCTGGCGGGTGGCATCTGGGAGGCGCTTCTGACGACGGCGGCGGGCATGGCTGTGGCGATCCCGGCGCAGATCGCGCTGTCGGGCTTCGACGCCGTGGTGGACCGCCTGCGCCACGATATGGAGGACGCCGCGACCCGCATTTTCGCCCGCGCGCCCGCCACGCTCTCCGAGCGGCCACGCGCCGCCGCCGAGTGAGGCGCGCAATGTTCGCTTTCGGTCAGCCGCGCCCGCGCCGTCGCCCGGCCCTGACGCCGATGATCGACGTGGTCTTCCTGCTTCTGGTGTTCTTCATGCTCGCCTCGCGTTTCGGGGTGGAGCGCATATTGGACCTGACCTTGGGCGGCGGCACGGCGGGCGCTGAGTGGTCCGGGCCGCCGCGCCTGGTGGATGTGGGCGAAGGCGGCACGGTCAGTCTGAACGGGCAGAGGGTCGCGCTCTCCGAACTGGCAGGCGCGCTGCAGCCGCTGATGGATCAGCCCTCCGATCCGGTCGTGCTGCGTCCGAAAGAAGGCGATCTGAGCGCGCTGACGCAGGTGATCGAGGCGTTGCGCGGCGCGGGGCTCGGCAATCTGGTGCTGGTGCCATGAGGCTCTTCACCGATCCGCCCCGGCGCAGTCTGCCCGAGCCGCTTTTGCCGATGATCAACGTGGTCTTCCTGCTGCTGATCTTCTTTCTGCTGGCGGCGACGCTGGCGCAGCCGACGCCCTTCGAAGTGACCCCGCCCGAGGCTGCGGGTGAGGGAAAGACCGATCCCGGCGCGCTGGTCCTTTTTGCGAACTCCGAAGGCGAGATCGCCTATGGAGAGGCGCGGGGCGATGCGGCGCTGGCCGAGCTGGGGGCGGCAGCGCAGAACGCGCGAGCGGAGTGCGGCGCCTGCGCCGACGGCCTGACCCTGCGTGCGGACGGGCAGCTTCCCGGCGACGCGCTGGCGCGGCTGATGCCACAGCTGGCGGAGCTTGGCTTCACCGATCTCAAACTCGTGGTGCGGGGCAAATGACCGCGCGGAGGCTCGCCTTTGCAGGTGCGCTCGGCGCGGCGCTCGCGGTCCATGCGGGCGTGCTGTTGGTCTGGGAGCCTGCGCCTGCGGGCGGGGCGCAATCGGCGGGCGACGGGGGCGACGCGCTCGTCTCGCTCGCGCCGTCTTCCCCGTCCATGGCCGCGCGCGTGGAGGAGTGGGAGCGCCCGCCAGAGGTCGAAACGGAGGTCGCGGCGACGCAGCCTGAGGCTCCGACTGCGCCCAATGCGCCGAAGGCTCCGAACGAGCCAATCGAACTCGCCCCAAAAGTCGCCGCGCCTACGATGACCGCGCCGTCTGCGCCAGATGCGGCGTTGCCCGAACAGGCCGATCCCGCGCCGCTAGACACTCCGCGACCGAAGGCTAAACCGACGCCGCCTGCGCCGAAGCCAGCGCAGCCGAAAGCGCCCGCGAAGCAACAGGGCTCGCAACCCGCCCCGGCACAGCCCAAGCAGCAGGCGAAGGGGCAGGGCGACAGAGGGGCCGCAGGCGACCGCCGCACGGCCCCCGCGGCGACGCTGTCGGCTGGGCAGATCCGCTCGCTGATGGGATCGTGGGGCGGAGACATTCGCGCCCGGATCGAGCGTGCCAAGCAAACGCCCAGCGGGGCAGGTGCAGGCCGCGTTATCGTGGCGTTGAATATAGCGCGCGACGGGCGGCTCATCGGCGCCTCGGTTGCGCAAAGCTCGGGCAATGCGACGCTCGACCGGGCGGCGCTCGAGGCGGTGCGGCGCGCGGGCCGCTTCCCCGCAGCGCCGCAAGGCTTGGGCAAACCGAGCTACAGCTTCTCCTTGCCGATGGCCTTCCGCTGAGCGCGGCTTGCACCCGTGCGCGCCGCGAGGCAGGGTAGCGCCAACCAAGGAGCGAGCATGCCGATCAAGAACCGTTTTGCCGAGATGCACGCGGAAGCCACCGCATGGCGGCACGATTTTCACCGCAATCCCGAACTGCTTTACGATCTGCCGCGGACATCGGGCCGCGTGGCCGACCTACTGCGGGAATTTGGCTGCGATGAGGTGGTCGAGGGGATTGGGCGCTCTGGCGTCGTCGGCGTGATCGAAGGGCAGGGCGCGCGCCAGGGCGGGCTGCGCTGCGTCGGTCTGCGCGCGGATATGGATGCGCTGCCGATCCGCGAGAAAACCGGCGCCAAACATGCCTCCGAGGTCGAGGGCAAGATGCATGCCTGCGGCCATGACGGGCACACGTCGACTCTGCTCGCTGCGGCGAAATACCTCTGCGAGACACGAAATTTCGCAGGGCGTGCGGTGGTGATCTTCCAGCCCGCCGAGGAGGGCGGGGCCGGGGCCAAGGCGATGATCGAAGACGGCCTGATGGAGCGCTTCGGCATCGAAGAGGTCTATGCGCTGCACAACATGCCGGGGATGGAGCCGGGCAGCTTCGGCATCCGGCCAGATGCGATGATGGCGGCGGCGGATTTCTTCGACATCGTGGTGACCGGCAAGGGCGGCCATGCGGCGAAACCGCAGGAGGTGATCGATCCGGTGCCGATCTCCGCGCATCTGATCCTCGCGTTGCAAAGCATCGTGTCGCGCGCGACCGATCCGCTGGAGGAGATCGTACTCTCGGTCACGACGCTGGAGACCGACTCGAAGGCGCTCAACGTGATCGGCAATTCGGTGAGCCTCGGCGGGACGGTGCGCACGATGAGCGCCGAGACCCGCGATCTGGCCGAGCGTCGCCTGCGCGAGATCGCGCAGGGCGTGGCTGCGACCCATGAGGCGACGGCAGAGGTCGACTACCGGCGCGGCTATCCGGTCACGCGCAACGACCCGGCGGCAGCCGAGGTCGCAGCACAGGTGGCCGAGGCCGTGGCAGGCGCCTGCGACCGCAACGTCGATCCGATGATGGGGGCGGAGGATTTCGCCTATATGCTCGAGGTGCGCCCCGGGGCCTACGGCTTCATCGGCAACGGCCCCAGCGCGCCCCTTCATCACGCGGAATACGACTTCAACGACGCGATCCTTCCGGCTGGCGCAAGCTGGTTCGTCGGCATGATCGAGGCGCGGCTGCCTGCCGAGTGAGCGTCAGCGCATGACCATAACCGCGCATTTTGCATGGCGCACGACGCGCGAGGCGGTCGAGCCGATCAGGTAGTCGCCAAAGCCCGGACGGTGCGACGCGATCACGATGCAATCCGCCCCGATATGCTCGGCGTAGCTCAGGATTTCATGGCCAGGCTGGCCCTCGACGATCGCCCAGTCACCATTCTCGAACTCCGCTGCGCGCGTGGCGAGGTCGCGTTCCAGCGTCTTGCGCAGTTCCTCGGCATAGCCCTCCGGCATGTAATTGATCGCATAGGCGGGGACGTCTTCCATCACGTGCAGCAGGGTGACGCGCGCCCCGTCGCCAGCCAGCGCTCGCGCGACATTGAGCGCGGCGTCGGGGTTATGATCTTCGTCGAAGGCGACGGGCACGAGAATGTTGGAATACATTGGTTTGGCTCCCTTTCTTTGTAGGGAGCCTGCCAGAAGGAGTGTCGTCGCGCATTGATTTGAGTCACGCCGGAGTTGGCTCCCGACACCAAATTCCCGTGAGTTGCCCGAGACCTGCGCTGCGTGTGCGACGAACGCAGGCCGGTAACTGTCAACCGCCGGTATGGCTCATGTGGCGCGACATCTGGCCCGAGACGGTCTGGCGCGAATAGTCGAAATCATGGCCCTTGGGCTTGCGCGAGATTGCCTCGCGGATCGCCGCTTCCAGCGCCGCGTCGTCCTCGCTGGCCCGCAGGGGTGCGCGCAGATCGGCGTTGTCCTCCTGGCCGAGGCACATGAACAGCTCGCCCGTGCAGGTCACCCGCACACGGTTGCAGTTCTCACAGAAGTTATGCGTCAGCGGCGTGATGAAGCCGATCTTCTGGCCGCTTTCTTCCAGCCGGACGTAGCGCGCAGGCCCGCCGGTCGATTCCGCCAGATCGGTCAGGGTGAAGCGTTCGGCCATCGCCTTGCGCACATCTGACAGCGGCCAGTATTGATCAAGCCGCAGGTCGTCACCCATCTCGCCCATCGGCATCACTTCGATGAAGGTCAGGTCGAAGCCTTCCGCCGCGCACCAGTCGATCAGGGTGAACAGCTCGTCCTCGTTGAAGCCCTTCAGCGCGACGGTGTTGATCTTGACCTTGAGGCCCGCGCGTTTAGCGGCCTCCAGCCCCTTCAGAACCTGTTCGAGCCGCCCCCAGCGGGTGATCTTCGCGAATTTGTCGGCATCCAGCGTGTCGAGCGAGACGTTGATCCGCTTCATCCCCAAAGCTGCGAGATCATCGGCGAATTTCGCAAGCTGCGAGCCATTGGTGGTCAGCGTAAGCTCGCGCAGGTCGCCGGTGTCGAGATGGCGCGCGATCGAGCGGAAGAAGGTCATGATGTCACGCCGTACCAGCGGCTCGCCCCCGGTGATGCGCAGCTTCTTCACGCCGAGGCGGATGAAGGTAGAGCAGAGCCGGTCCAGTTCCTCGAGGGTCAGCAGTTCCTTTTTCGGCAGGAACTGCATGTGTTCGGCCATGCAATAGGTGCAGCGAAAATCGCAGCGATCGGTGACCGAGACCCGCAAATAGTCGATCGGGCGGGCGAAGGGGTCGATGAGGGGCGTGTTTTCCATGCTGCGGAAGGTAAGGCGCGTGACGGGGGGCGGCAAGGGCCGTCGCGCGGATCGAAGCGGATCGGTCGCCGGGCAGGCGATTGTGCGAGGGGGTGACACCGGGCGCGGACTGGGCATAGGCTCGGTTAGATTTCAAGGAGATTTCGAATGCGCAAACCCCTCGCTCGCCCGATCCTCGCGCTCGTATTGATGATGCCGATTGCGGGCTGCGCCACGCTGGGGCTCAACGGTCCCAACGCAGCCGCCCCGAATTCTGCGACAGCGCGCGGCCCCGCGACCGCGCGGGACGCGGCCCCGATCCCGAAGCCCAGTGCGAAGACCGCCGATTCCCTCGACACCACCACGGCGGAACAGCGTGCCGAAGCTGCGAAGAAACCCGTGGGCGGCGAGACCAAGCTCGGCACAACCATCGCGAGCCTCGGCGATCCCGCCGATCCGGGCTTCTGGGTAAAGACCGGGCTGGTGAAAAGCGAGACCCCCGGCCGGGTCGAGGATCCGAAGACCGGGAAGTCGGCGAAGGTCACGCTGATCCCGTCGGGCAAGGCGGCAGGCTCTGGCTCGGAAGTGTCGCTGCCTGCGCTGCGTCTGCTCGAGGTGCCGCTGACCGATCTGCCCGAACTCACCGTGTACAAGCTCTGAGCTGTTCGCGATGAACCCTCTGCGCGAGATCGATATCCCGCCGCTCTGGCTCGTGCTGTTCGCGGCGCTGGTCTGGGCGCTGGGGCAGGTCGTGCCGATGCCTTTTCGATATGACCGCGCGCTCGGGCTGATCGCGATCGCGCTCGGGCTCGCATTGATGCTGGTCGCGGTGGGTCAGATGCTGCTCCGCCGCACCACCTTCATTCCGCGCCGTGACCCGTCCGAGCTTGTGACCTCCGGCGTCTTCGCGCTGTCGCGCAACCCGATCTATCTGGGCGATGCGCTGGTGCTGGCCGGGCTTGCGCTGATCTGGCACGCGCCTTTGGGGCTTCTGCTGGTGCCAGTTTTCATGTGGTTCATCACACGGCGCTACATTCTTGGCGAAGAAGCAAGGATCGCGGCGCATTTCGGCGAAACCTACACCGCCTATCGTGCCCGGACCCGCCGCTGGCTCTGATCGGGCCGCGGCAAAGTGCTGCGGGCGCAAAAAAATCTGATGTTGCCGCAATCGCGCGGCAGCTGAAAAGGCGCGCCATAACACACTGATCTAGCTAAATAAATTACCCTGAACTTCGGTATTCAATGGTATACACGAGCCGGTGAGTGGCGCTGTGAGCGATTAAGAAGGTTTTACGAGCCATAGCTGCTTGTGAAACATTATTGCGCGATGCTAAGGAGTACGTCGCAAGATTCCGGGTGCGCAGGCCAGCGGCTAAACGCACCGCTATCCAAGGGGGAGTTAGAGTGAAAATCGGAGCTCCAAAGGAGATTTTCGAGGGCGAGGCGCGGGTCGCCATGACGCCCGACTCGGCTTTGCAGCTGCAAAAGCTGGGCCATGAGTGCTTCATCGAGACCGGAGCAGGCGTCCGTGCCGGCTTCACAGACGAGGCTTACGAGGCCGCGAATGTGACCGTCGTCAAAACCGCCGCCGCGCTGTTCAAGGACGTGGATTTCGTCATCAAGGTTCGGCCGCCGAGCGATACGGAGGTCAAGCGCCTCAAGCCCGGCCAGACCCTGATCTCGTTCTTCTACCCGGCCCAGAACGAAGAGCTTCTGAAAGCCGCCGAGAAGACCGGTGCGAACGTGATCGCGATGGACATGGTCCCGCGGATTTCGCGCGCGCAGAAGATGGATGCGCTGTCCTCCATGGCCAATATCGCAGGCTACCGTGCGGTGCTCGAGGCAGGCAACAATTTCGGCCGCTTCTTCACCGGTCAGGTGACGGCGGCAGGTAAGGTTCCGCCGGCGAAAGTGCTCGTTGTTGGTGCCGGTGTGGCCGGTCTTGCCGCGATCGGGGCTTCGACCTCGCTGGGTGCGATCACCTATGCGTTCGACGTGCGTCCCGAAGTGGCCGAGCAGATCGAGTCGATGGGCGCGGAATTCGTCTATCTCGATTTCGAGGAAAGCCAGACCGACGGCGCGGAGACGGGCGGCTACGCCAAGCCTTCCAGTCCGGAATTCCGCGAAGCGCAGCTCGCGAAATTCCGCGAACTGGCGCCCGATATCGACATCGTCATCACCACCGCGCTGATCCCGGGCCGCGATGCGCCCGTGCTTTGGACCAAGGACATGGTCGAGGCGATGAAGCCGGGCTCAGTGATCGTCGACCTCGCCGCCGAGCGTGGCGGCAACTGCGAACTGACCGTGCCGGACCAGAAGATCGTGAGCGACAATGGCGTGACCATCGTCGGCTACACCGATTTCCCGAGCCGCATGGCGACGCAGAGCTCGACGCTCTACGCGACCAATATCCGTCACATGATGACGGATCTGACGCCCGAGAAGGACGGTGTCGTCGTCCATGACATGGAAGACGACGTGATCCGCGGCGCGACCGTGGCCTATCAGGGCGAGATCACCTTCCCGCCGCCGAAACCCAAGGTGGCCGCGATTGCGGCGCAGAAGCCGAAGGAAAAGGCCAAGGAGCTGACGCCGGAGGAAAAGCGCGCCAATGAGGTCGCTGCGTTCAAGAAGCAGACCCGCAATCAGGTGACGCTGCTCGCCGTGGGCGCGATCGTGCTTCTGGGCGTGGGCCTCGTCGCACCGGCCAGCTTCATGCAGCACTTCATCGTCTTCGTGCTCAGCTGTTTCGTGGGCTTCCAGGTGATCTGGAACGTCTCGCACTCGCTGCACACGCCGCTGATGGCTGTGACCAACGCGATCTCGTCGATCATCATCCTCGGCGCACTGTTGCAGATCGGTTCGGGCTCGTGGCTCGTGATCGTGCTCGCAGCGCTGTCGGTGTTCATGGCCGGGATCAACATCTTCGGTGGCTTCATGGTCACCCGGCGCATGCTCGCCATGTTCCAGAAGTCGTAAGAGGGGGAGAGCGTAATGGAAAACGGATTCTCGACCGCCGCCTATGTCGTCGCGGCAGTTCTCTTCATCCTCTCGCTTGGCGGCCTCTCGGGGCAGGAAAGCGCGAAACGGGCGGTGTGGTATGGCATCGTCGGCATGGGCCTTGCGGTTCTGGCGACGCTGATCGGCCCCGGCTCGGGGCTCTGGCTTCTCTCGGTCATCCTGATCGCGGCTGGTGGCATCATCGGCTGGTTCGTGGCGAACCGGGTGCAGATGACGGAAATGCCGCAGCTGGTTGCCGCGATGCACTCGCTGGTCGGTCTTGCCGCCGTCTTCGTGGGCTACAACGCCTATATCGAGATGGCGCGCGTCGGAGCGATGGGCGTGGAAGAGCAGCACGCGCTGAAGGGCTTCGCCGCTCTGATCGCGCACAAGACGCCGGTCGAACTGTCGATCCTGCGCGTCGAACTGTTCCTCGGCGTGTTCATCGGGGCCGTGACCTTCACCGGGTCTGTGGTCGCGTTCGGCAAGCTCGCGGGCAAGGTGACCTCGAAGGCCACCAAGCTGCCGGGCGGGCATATCCTCAATGCGACCGCCGCGATCCTTTCGGTGATCCTGCTGATCGCGTTCATCAACGGGGCAGGGGCCTGGGCGCTGATCCTGATGACCCTGCTGGCGTTCTTCATCGGCTACCACCTGATCATGGGCATAGGCGGCGCCGATATGCCGGTCGTCGTGTCGATGCTGAACTCCTATTCGGGCTGGGCTGCGGCGGCGATCGGCTTCTCGCTGGGCAACGATCTTCTGATCGTGGTCGGCGCGCTGGTCGGCTCCTCGGGTGCGATCCTGTCCTACATCATGTGCAAGGCGATGAACCGCTCGTTCATCAGCGTTATCCTCGGCGGCTTCGGCGGTACCTCCGGTCCCGCGATGGAAGTCGAGGGTGAGCAGATCGCGATCGACGCCGACGGCGTGGCCTCCGCTCTGCGCGACGCGGACAGCGTGATCATCGTGCCGGGCTACGGCATGGCGGTGGCGCAGGCCCAGCAGGCGGTGTCGGAACTGACCCGCAAGCTGCGCAGCCAGGGCAAGGAAGTCCGCTTCGCGATCCACCCGGTCGCGGGCCGTCTGCCGGGGCACATGAACGTGCTGCTGGCCGAGGCGAAAGTGCCTTACGACATCGTTCTGGAAATGGACGAGATCAACGAGGACTTCCCCGATACCGACGTGGTGATCGTCATCGGCTCGAACGACATCGTGAACCCCGCCGCACAGGAAGATCCGAACTCGCCGATCGCTGGCATGCCGGTTCTGGAAGTCTGGAGGGCCAAGCAGGTCTTCGTCTCGAAGCGCGGTCAGGGCACCGGTTATTCGGGCATCGAGAACCCGCTGTTCTACAAGGAGAACACCCGGATGTTCTATGGCGACGCCAAGGACTCGGTGAACCAGCTGCTGCCGCTGATCGACTGATCTGCGGGGCAGGGAAATGGGAAACGGCCGGTCGCAGGACCGGCCGTTTTCGTTTGGGGTGATTGGCCCGGGGCTGGCAGCCCCGGGCCGCGCCCGACCCTCCCCCAGGGAGGGCGCATTTTCGATGTCGGCGCCGGCATGGAGGTCGTTCGGGCTTGCGAGATAAACCGCCCAACCGCATGCGTAGCAACGCGCCCCCCCGAGGCTCGGGCGCGTCCCTCTGTCGCTAAATAGAAAACCGAAGGCCTTACGACCCCGCAGCCTCACCGGCCAGCTTGCGGATACGCTCCACCATTGCGCGCAACCCGTTCGAGCGCTGTGCCGATAGGTGGTCGTTGAGGCCCAGACGGCCCAGCTCGGCGGGAGCGTCGACCTCCAGCACCTCTTCGGCGGTCAGCCCCGAATAGAGCGCATGCAGGATCGCGATGAGGCCCTGCACGATCATCGCATCGCTCTCGCCCTGAAAGTCGAACACGGCATTCGGGCCGGTCCCCTCGATCCGGGGCAGCAGCCAGACCTGGCTCGCACAGCCCTCCACCTTGGTCGCAGGCACCTTCACCGCATCGTCGAGGGGCGGCAATTCGCGGCCCAGCTCGATCACGTGACGGTAGCGGTCCTCCCAGTCGTCGAGAAATTCGAAGGTCTCGGCAATCTCTTCAAAGGCTTCGCGCGCCATGGTCACTCGCTCCTTGGGACAGGGAATTGTCTCTTGGGTAACGGGTTCGCGCCCGAGGGTCCAGACGCGGCTTTTCAAAAGCGCCGCAATGGGCTACCACGAAATCGGGTCCAGACCCGGGACAGTATCGGAGCCATTATGAGAAAAGCCCTGATCGCGGCACTTGCCCTGACGCTCACCACCGCAGGCTGCGGCACCATCCGTGACAGCAAGCTCAACCCGTTCAACTGGTTCGGGCGCGACACGGCCGCGCCGGTGCAGACACTCGCCCCGCGGGGCGGCTACCCCGTGAAGGTCGGCAAGCCGAACCAGCAGCAGGTCGCGCAGGTCTCCTCGCTCTCGGTCGAGAAGATCCCTTCGGGTGCGATCATCACCGCGATGGGGCTGCCGCCGACGCAAGGCTACTGGGACACCGATCTGGTTCCGCTGAACAGCGGCGCACCGGATGAGAACGGCACGGTGACCTATGTCTTCATGGTCTCGCCGCCGCCCGCCGACAGCCCCGATGCGCGCCGCGTGATGAACCCGCAATCGCGCGAGGTCTCGGCGGCAGCGTTTCTCAACAATTACAAGCTGCAGGGCGTGCGGAAGATCGTGGTGCAGGGTGTGTCCAACGCGCGGTCCGTGGCACGCTGATCGTCACTTCAGTTGATTTAGATGAGGCTCGGGAGAACCCGGGCCTTTCTCTTGTCGCCTTGTCCGGATCAGCCGCTTCAGCGGCCCGGGCAGCGCCCGACCGCCCCTCGGGCGGGCGCTTTGGTGGCTTCAACGCGCGCATTGAATGCTTCCGAAACTTTCGAAGACTACCAAAGAAGTGGGCGCCCACCCGGCGTTCAGGTGCAGCGCCTCCGGTGCCCCTTAAACGTCGACCAGCTTTACCGCGCCGCTATCGGCGGTCAGGGCCACTTCGCCTTTGGCCAGACGCAGCGCGTCATGCCCGAAGACCTCGGCGCGCCAGCCCTGCAGGGCGGCCACGTCGCGCTTGCCAGCGGCGATGCGGTCGAGATCGGACGAGGTCGCGATCAGCTTCGCGGCGACGCCCGCCTGCTGCGATTTCGCCTTCAGCAGCACCCGCAGAAGATCGCCAAGCGCGGTGTCGACTTGCAGTTGTTGGGTCTGATTGTCGGGGCGGGGCAGCTTCTCGTTGGGCATCTCCAGCCCTTCGCGCACCGCCGTAAGGATGCCCTCGGCGATCTCGCCCTTGCGGGCCTCGCGCAGCAACAACCGCGACTTGCCCAACTCGTCGATCGAGGTCGGCTTGGTCGAGGCCAGCTCCAGCAGCGCGTCATCCTTGAAGATACGGCTCCGCGGGATGTTGCGGTTCTGGGCGTAACCTTCACGGAACTGTGCCAGCTCGCGCACGATGGCGAGGAAACGGCCCGAATTGGTCCGCGTCTTCACGCGCTTCCACGCCTCTGCGGGGCGGTTGATATAGGTCTCGGGGTTCAGCAGAACCGCCTCTTCCTCTTCGACCCAGGCATCGCGTCCCGTCTTCTTCAGCTGTTCGTCGAGGAATTCGTAGATCACGCGCAGATGGGTGACATCGGCGATCGCGTATTTCTTCTGTGCCTCGGTCAGCGGACGGCGCGACCAGTCGGTGAAGCGCGAGGATTTGTCGAGCGACTGCTTGGCGATCTTGCGCACCAGCGTCTCGTAACCCACCTGCTCGCCAAAGCCGCAGACCATCGCGGCGATTTGCGTGTCGAACAGCGGATCGGGAAAGACCTGCGCGTCGGTGTAGAAAATCTCCAGATCCTGCCGGGCTGCGTGGAAGACCTTCACGGTCTCCTTGTGGCGGAAAAGATCGTAGAGCGGTTCGAGCGAGAGGTCGTCGGACAGCGGATCGACCAGAACGGCCTCGCCTTCGGTCTCGCCATGATCGGGGAGCGCCATCTGCACGAGGCAAAGCTTGGACCAGTAGGTCCGCTCGCGCAAAAATTCGGTGTCGACGGTGACGTAGGGCTCTTGCTTGGCCTTTTCGCAGAAGGCCGCGAGGGCCTCGGTCGTGGTGATGGTCTGCATATCGCGCTTTCAATTCGGTGCGGGCTCATCCCGCGCAGGTGCAAATTCCCTAGACCTTCATAGGACAAAAGGGAAGGGTCGGGCGCGTCGCGGCCCTGATAGCGTGGCAGAAGCGCAAGTTTCAGTGCTGCAGAAGGAACGCGGCCCAGGTCAGCCCGTAGAGGATGGGCTGGTGGATCAGATAGATCGGCAGGGTGTGGCGCCCCGCGAACAGCGCGACTTTCATCACCCCGCGGGTCTCCTCGGGCCGGTAGCGCGCGGCCCGTTTCCAATAGCCCAGACGGTCGAGCAGTTTCGCAGCCCCCATCCCGACAAGGAACGGCCCGATCCACGGGAAGACCGGCTCGAAATCCATCGACGGGCGCCAGTGGGTCGAGAGACCCAGCCACCAGAGCCACGGCTGGTTGAACAACTCGAAGGCGTAGTTCAGATGCACCCAGACCGCGATCACGCCAAGCGCCGCGAGCAGGATCCACGGTAGGAACAGCAGCGTCGCGCCGATGAGCGAGCTGACCGCGATGGAATGCAGGATGCCGTAATAGATGAAATATTCCGGCATCATCACGTAGGTCGCCGCGCTCACCAGCGCCGCCGCAACCACCACCTTTCCCAGCCGCCGCCAGAACGGGGCCGCACGGAAACCGTGGCGATGGGCGAGGACGAGGCTGACGCCGGCCATGAAGATGAACGTACTGGCAACGACACGCGCGAAATCGAGAAAGGCCGGATGGAAGACCGTGCCGCGCGGCACAAAGCCGAAATTCTCGAGATCGTATGTCAGGTGGAAGATCGCCATCCCGATCAGTGCTATGGCCCGGATCAGGTCTGGGGCGATCATGCGCCCGCGCGGGGCCGTATCCGGGGTCGATTCCATGTGCTTGTCATGCGCGAAGCGGCGGCTGCTCGCAAGCGGGTGCGGCGCATTTCGGCGTGAGCGTGCTTACCGGGAAACGCTTGGGACGCGTTCAGAGATAGACTGGGGTGCGGTCGCCCTCGGCGAAGCGACGCAGCACGGCCGGGTAGAGGCGATGTTCCTGCACCAGCACGCGGGCCGCGAGGTCGTCGGGGGTGTCGCCTGCCTCGATCGGAACGCGCGCCTGGCCGAGGATCGGCCCCTCGTCGAGCACCGGCGTCACCTCGTGCACCGTACAGCCCGCCACCGCATCGCCTGCCTCGATCGCGCGCTTGTGGGTATGCAGGCCGGGATATTTCGGCAAAAGCGAGGGGTGGATGTTCAGCATCCGGCCCTCGAACCGCGCCACGAATTCCGGCGTCAGCACCCGCATGAAGCCCGCAAGGCAAAGCACATCGGGTTTCGCGGCGAGGATCGGCTTCAGCAGCTCGGCCTCGAAACCGGCGCGGTCCTTGCCATAGGGGCGGTGGTCGATGGCGGCGGTCGGCACGCCCATCCGCGCGGCCTTCTCCAGCCCCCCGGCTTTCGCGTCGTTCGACGCGACCAGCACCGGGCGGGCAGGGTGGTCCTCTGCCATGCTCTCGACCAGACGGACCATGTTCGAGCCGCCGCCCGAGATCAGGATCGCGACACGGATCACAGCAGTGCGCCCTCGTAGGCGATGCCCTGTTCGGAGGTGACGGTGCCGATGCGGGTGACGGTTTCGCCTTCACTTGCCAGCAGGGTGGCGATCTCGTCGGCCTTGTCAGCTGCGACGACGACGATCATGCCGATGCCGCAATTGAAGGTCTTGAGCAGCTCACGCTCTTCCATCGAAGCGGTCTCGGCGAGCCAGCGGAACACGCCGGGCAGTTCCCAGGCATTGAGGTCGATCGTGGCGCCCATGCCCTCGGGCAGAACGCGGGGCAGGTTCTCGGTCAGACCGCCGCCGGTGATATGGGCGAGCGCATGAACGCCACCTGCGCGCACCGCGGCCAGGCATTGTTTGACGTAGAGGCGGGTTGGCGCCAGCAGTGCCTCGCCAAGCGAGCCCTTACCGAAGGGGCAGTCAGCGTCCCAGCCAAGGCCGGATATCTCGACCACCTTGCGTACGAAGGAATAGCCGTTGGAATGCACGCCGTTCGAGCCGAGGCCCAGAAGCACGTCACCCTCGGCCACGCCTACGGGCAGATCCGAGCCGCGTTCCATCGCGCCGACCGCGAAGCCCGCGAGGTCGAAATCGCCCTTGGAATACATGCCCGGCATTTCCGCCGTCTCACCGCCGATCAGCGCGCAACCCGATTGTGCGCAGCCTTCCGCGATGCCTTCGATGATGCGCGCAGCCTGATCGATCTCGAGCTTGCCGGTCGCGAAATAATCCAGGAAGAACAAAGGCTCGGCGCCTTGGCAGACCAGATCGTTGACGCACATCGCCACGAGGTCGATGCCGATCGTGTCGACATTTCCGGTGTCGATCGCGATGCGCAGCTTGGTGCCCACGCCATCGGTCGCGCCGACGAGGATCGGATCGTTGTAGCCCGCCGCCTTCAGGTCGAAGAGCGCCCCGAAGCCGCCCAGACCCGACATCGTGCCCGAGCGCTGCGTGCGCTTGGCCGCGGGTTTGATCCGGTCCACCAACGCATTGCCCGCGTCGATATCGACGCCCGCATCGGCGTAGGTCAGGCCCTGTGTTTTCTCGGTCATCGCGGCGCACTCCGGCAAGTAAACTCTTGGCCGAAGCCCTAGCGTAACCGCACGCCCCCCGCAACGTCGAAGGGGCGGGGTGTTCGCGCTTTCTTGACGCCCGCGCGTCGTCTCACTAGAGGAAGATGCAATGGTGGGCCTGTAGCTCAATTGGTTAGAGCAGGGCGCTCATAACGCCTTGGTTGCGGGTTCAAGTCCTGCCGGGCCTACCAGTTTTCTCCCGAAGTTTCCGCGCCTTCACGGCCAGTGGCCGTGACTCTCCCTATACGTGTCGGCCTGCGCGGAAAGCCCTTGTTTCGCCCAATTTGCGCCCCGAGGCGTTCACGAACCCGCGCCAAATGAGGGCCGTGTCAGCGTACCAGTAACTATAAAAATCGAGCAGCCACGTCATAGGCCCCGATAGTTTTTGCACAGTCTTCGAGGGTTGGAGACCGGTCCCGCTTGGGCCCGGTTGACGGAAAACAAGGTAAAGCAGCGGCGACATGGCCACGACGTTCAACTGGATATATCTCGGGCAGGTTGTTGATCAGAATGGGACGCCCTTTGACCTCGATCCCGACGAGTCGAACTGGAAGGTCGAAAACTCGCGTGTCCTTGAAGGGATGACGATTGGGGATTCGACCGATCCTCTTTTCAGCAATATCACCGAAGCGACGCTAATAGATAACGGCGGGGCGTCCGGCGCTCTCGATACCCGAAACGCAACCTCGAACGATACGATCCGCACGGATATCGGTAACGGCGTTTCGAATTTCACCTTCGACAGTCTAGTCATCTACGAAACGACCCTCACCTATACGGACGGCACGACCGCGAGAGTCCAGTCGGTCCTCGTTCAGACCAACTCGGGCCACCTGTTCCTCGCACCCGAGATGTCCAACGATGCGACCACGGCGGCCTACGAGGCCAAGCCGATCCAGTCCATGGCTATAGGGCGCGTGATCAGCGACGACGGCGCGAACCTCGCGCAGGATCGCTACGTCACCGGTTTCGACGACGGCTATGTCGACGGCACCTCTGGGGCGGATCGGATCGACGTGAACTATGTCGAGCCGATCGCGAATGGCTCGGACCGCGTGGACAATAACGATGCGGGCCTCGCGGGCAGCAGCGGCAATGACGACTACATTCGTGCCTATGGCGGCAACGATACCGTGCTGGCCGGCCTCGGCAACGACACGGTCGATGGCGGCACGGGCGACGATTTGATCGACGGCGGGTCGGGCAACGACTCGCTGATCGGGGGCGCCGGCAATGACACGCTCCTCGGCGGTAGCGGAAACGACACGCTCACCGGGAACGACGGCAACGATTCCCTCGATGGCGGCGCGAATAACGACTGGCTCGACGGTGGTATCGGGAACGATACGCTGATTGGCGGGACGGGTAACGACCGACTGATCGGCGGCGCTGGCAGCGACTCGCTCGAGGGCGGGGCGGGGGCCGATACGCTCGAGGGCGGTACCGGGAATGACACGCTGCATGGCGGCGCGGGCGGCGACGTCCTGTCTGGCGGAACCGGCATGGACTATGTCGACTATTCCGACTCCGCGAGCGCTGTGAACATCAACCTCGGCGCCGGGACCGCTACGGGGGGCGATGCGACGGGCGACACGCTCAGCGGCGTCGACGGGATCTACGGCTCGGCGGGAAACGATACGCTGATCGGCTTCGACGGCGCCTCCTCGGACCCGACGGATGGCTACACCAACGTCTTCTATGGCAACGGCGGGGACGATTATATCGACGGCGCGGGCGCGGATGACATCCTCTACGGTGGCACCGGTAACGACACCATGCTGGGCGGGTCGGGCAATGACTCGCTCGATGGCGACGCAGGCGATGACAGCCTCGCCGGCGGCACCGGCAATGACACGCTGTCCGGTGGCGACGGGAACGACGTCTTGCAAGGCGGCGTCGGCAGCGACCAACTCCACGGCGGAGCGGGCAACGATACGCTCTCGGGCGGTGGCGACGACACCCTCGTCGGCGGCGCGGATGCCGACAGGTTCATCGATCTCATTCCCGGCGACACGATCGACGGCTCGGAGACGGGCGATGATTTCGACATCATCGACCTCAGCGACTGGGGTTGGAACAATGTCGCCGTGCATCGCGATGCGACGAACCCGGAGAACGGCACGATCGATTTCTTCGACGGCAATGGCGCGGTCGTCGGCACGGTCAGTTTCTCGAATATCGAAAAGGTCATCCCCTGCTTCACCCCGGGCACGCTGATCGCGACACATAGCGGTCCCCGCCCGGTCGAAAGCCTGCAGGTCGGTGATCGCATCCTGACTCGCGACAGCGGCTTCCAGCCCATCCGCTGGATCGGCATCCGCGCACTCAGCACTGCGGAACTGCTGGCCAAGCCGGAATTCCGCTCCATCAAGATCGCACCGGGCGCGCTGGGCGCGAACCAGCCCGAGCGCGAGATGCGCGTCTCGCCGCAGCACCGCATCCTGCTGACCGGGCCGCGCGCGCAGCTGATCGCAGGCGAGCCGGAGGTGCTGGCCGCGGCGCGCCATCTCGTCGGGCTGCCGGGGATCGAGATCGACGAAGAGGCCGAGGCGGTTACCTATATCCACGTGATGTTCGACAATCACGAGATCGTCTTCTCCGACGGACTCTGGACAGAAAGTTTTCAACCGGGGCAGGCGACGATGCAGGATATGGACCGCGCACAGCGGGACGAACTGCTCGCGCTGTTCCCGGAATTGAGCTGTGGAACCGAAAGCTACCTCGCCGCGCGCCCCAGCTTGAAGCGCCACGAAGCCCGGATCATCGCGGCCGCCTGGCGCGCCCTTGCGTTTGCCCGCTCTGGATCGCTACAGGGTTGTTGACCCGTGGATCAATAAAAGGAGCGCGCCGCAATGTCTGACCTCGAAACCTCCCCCAAGGACGACAGCAGGCCGCGCCCGAACATCCTGATCCTGATGGTCGATCAGCTCAACGGGACGCTATTTCCCGATGGTCCGGCGGAATGGCTGCACACGCCCAACCTGCGCAAGCTGGCGGAACGTTCGGTGCGGTTCGAGAACGCCTATACCGGCTCGCCGCTCTGCGCGCCTGGACGCGCGGCCTTCATGTCGGGCCAGCTTCCCTCGCGCAACGGCGTCTATGACAACGCGGCCGAGTTCCGCTCGGACATTCCCACCTATGCCCACCACCTGCGCCGCGCGGGCTACCAGACCTGCCTCTCGGGCAAGATGCATTTCGTGGGCCCCGATCAGCTGCACGGCTTCGAGGAGCGACTGACCACGGATATCTACCCTGCCGATTTCGGCTGGACGCCGGATTACCGCAAGCCCGGCGAGCGGATCGACTGGTGGTATCACAACATGGGCTCGGTCACCGGGGCAGGGGTGGCCGAGATTTCCAACCAGATGGAATATGACGACAACGTCGCCCATGAGGCGAAGATGAAGCTCTACGATCTAGCGCGGGGTAACGACGCGCGGCCGTGGATGCTGACCGTCAGCTTCACCCATCCGCACGACCCTTACGTCGCGCGGAGGAAATACTGGGACCTCTACGAGGATTGCGCGCATCTCGAACCCGAGGTCGGCACGATCCCCTACGAGGAGCAGGACAACCATTCGAAGCGGATCTTCGACGCGAATGACTGGCGCGAGTTCGACATCACGACCGAGGATATCCGCCGGTCGCGCCGCGCCTATTTCGCGAACCTGTCCTATCTCGACGACAAGATCGGCGAGCTGCTGCAGGTGCTCGAAGACACGCGCCAGGAGGCCACGATCCTCTTCGTCTCCGATCACGGCGATATGCTGGGCGCGCGGGGGCTGTGGTTCAAGATGAGCTTCTACGAGGGCTCGGCCCGCGTGCCGCTGATGATCTCCGCGCCGGGCCTGGAGCCCGGGCTTATCTCCGATCCGGTCTCGACGATCGACGTCACGCCGACGCTCTGCGATCTGGCTGGCATCTCGATGGACGAGATCGCGCCCTGGATCGACGGGCAGACCCTGCTGCCGCAAGCCCGCCGCGAACCCCGGAAAGAGGCGGTGGCGATGGAATACGCGGCCGAAGCGTCCTACGCGCCGCTCGTGAGCCTGCGCAAGGGACGCTACAAGCTGAATCTGTGCAATCTCGATCCCGATCAGCTTTTCGATGTCGAGGCCGATCCGCATGAGTTGACCAACCTCGCGGGCGACCCTGCCCATGCCGAGGCTTATGCCGCGCTGAAAGCCGAGGCGGCTCAGCGCTGGGATCTGGATCGCTTCGACGCAGAGGTCCGGGCAAGTCAGGCCCGCCGCTGGGTCGTCTACGAGGCGCTCAGTCAGGGCGGCCAGTACCCGTGGGACTATCAACCGCTGAAAAAAGCCTCCGAGGCCTATATGCGCAATCACATGAACCTCAACGTTCTGGAAGAAAACAAGCGCTTCCCGCGCGGCGAATAAGGTGTCGAGGCACCCCCGGGGCGGCTCGGCCCCGGGCGCGTCGCTGCAACTCACCGCGCCGTGACAGCCTTTCCGGAACGCGGCGCCGCCCTAACCTGTTGCCCAACCGAATAGGCAATCAGGAGATCGACCATGAGCGTTCCGACCCTTACCCTCAACGACGGCATCAAGATCCCGCAACTTGGCCTCGGCGTCTGGAAGATGGAGGATGCCGAGACACCGCGCATCATCCGTAATGCGCTGGATGCGGGCTATCGCCACATCGACACCGCCGCGGCCTATGGCAACGAGGCGGGCGTGGGCCGTGGTGTCGCGGACAGCGACGTCGCACGAGAAGACATCTTCGTGACCTCAAAGCTCTGGAATGACCGGCAGGGTTATGACGAAACCAAGCGCGCCTTCGACGAGACGTTGGACAAGCTGGGCTTCGACTATCTCGATCTCTACCTGATCCACTGGCCGATGCCCGCCAAGGACAAATATGTCGAGACGTGGCGGGCCATGATCGAGTTGCGCGACGCCGGCCGAATCCGCGCGATCGGCGTGTCGAACTTCTTGCCCGACCATCTCGAGCGGCTGATCGAGGAGACCGGCGAGGCACCCGCGATCAACCAGATCGAGCTGCATCCACGCTTCCAGCAGGCCGACCAGCGCGCGGCGCATGAAAAGCTCGGCATTACCACCGAATGCTGGTCGCCGCTGGGTCAGGGCGAGGCGCTCGCGAACCCGATCCTCACCGAGATCGCCGCCCGCCACGGCGTCTCCGCCGCACAAGTCACCTTGCGTTGGCAGATCCAGTTGGGCCTCGTGACGATCCCCAAATCCGCCAATCACGAGCGGATGCGCGAGAATATCGACGTGTTCGATTTCGAGCTGAGCGAGCGTGAGATGGCGCAGATCAAGCAGATCGACACTGCTGCGGGCCGGATCGGGCCGAACCCGGCGACGGCGGATTTCTGAGGGTGACTTAAATGTCACCCTTGCGCTAACCGCGCCGCTCGCGACGGGCCGCGAGAGTTGATCTTCACACGGCACTCACGGTTTAGTGAGTTTGTTTTGTGGAGGAGAACTAAATGCGTAAAGCTTTATTGTTGCTGCCATTTCTTGCTGGATGCGTGCCTGCGACGCCGATCGTGAGCGACTACAACGGGGATAGCGTCACCATCCAGACATCAATGCTTGCCGATCAGGCTGAGGTGAAGGTGAACGCCCAGGCCGAGGCGGACCGTATCTGTGCCAAGAAAGGCAAGAGAGCAGAATACGCCTCGTCGCGCCAAGTCGCGGAATACACCAACGCGCACCTGTTTCTCTGTCTCTGAGGCGGTACGACACGAGGGGAGGCATAACGCCTCCCCTCAATGCCCCCCCACACCCTTGCGGATACGCCGGATCATCAGCCAGACCGCGAGGATCACGATCGGCGTCAGCCCTGCCATCATGATCTCTTTCGTCAGTCCGATCTTCTTCGAGAGCGGATAAGCCAGGTAGCCCGCGACCGAGATCGCGTAGTAGCTGATCGCGACCACCGACAGCCCTTCGACCGTGTGCTGCAGGCGCAGCTGCAGGTCCGAACGGCGATCCATGCTTTCCAGCACTTTCTGGTTTTGCGCCGAGCGCTCCACATCGACCCGCGTGCGCAGCAACTCGCCCGCCCGCGCCGCCCGCGTCACCATCTGCTGCAGCCGCGTCTCCGCCGATTTCACCGTGCGCACCGCCGGGTCGTAGCGCCGGGCGATGAACTCGCTGAGTTTCTGGCGCCCCTCGAAGCGGCTTTCGCGCAAGGACTCCACCCGCTCTCGGACGATCGCCTCATAGGCCCCGGTCGCCGAGAACCGGAAGGAATGCGCGACCGCGAGGCTCTCCAGCTCAGCCGAGATTTCCAGCAGGTCGTGCAGCGTTTCTTCTGCGGAGTGCGCGTCGTCGCCCATCCCGTCCACGATCTCGGTCAGCCTCGGGTCGAGCGCATTGAGCCGCTGCGACAGGTCGCGCGCCCGCGCCAATCCGAGCATCGACATCGCCCGGTAGGTCTCCAGCTCGCAGAGCCGCTGCACCGTGCGCCCGATCCGTCCCGGCCCGGTCCCGGGCCGCGCGAAGATAGCGAAGCGCATCTGCCCGTTCGGATCGATCCGGAAATCGCCCGCGACCACCGCAGCCCCGTCGAGCACCCAGGTGCAGACGAGGCTCTCGGTGACGAACCATTGCTCCAGAAGCGGCGCGATGTCGTCGGGGTTCTCGGGCAACTCCTCGATGCGGATCTGCACCGCGGCGATCCGCCCGCCGGGGCCCGCATCGATCCAGCTATCGGGGTAGATCTCGGTCTCCGCCGGGTCGAAGGCGCGCGACGACACGCCTTTGCCGAAAGCGAGATAAGTGGTGAATTCGGTATGGCTCTCCCACTTCACCTCGTGCCGCCCGATCTTGCCGGCGTAATGGGTGATCCCCGCCTGAGGCTGCGCCGCGCCGTTGCGCGTCAGAAGATCGACGAGATGGTCGTGATCCTTGCTGCGGTCGCGATTGGCGGCGTCGCGCGGCTCCTTGAAGGCGACATAGACCGCGTGGCCCGGGACGCCGAGCTTCGGGTACGGTCGGGCGTGCAATTCGTTCACAAGCGCATAGCGCTGCGGATGGTCGGGCAGATGGGGTTTGGGATCGGCGGTCATCTCATAGGTCTCGCTCACGCGGGTGTGACCTTCTAGCTGCGGCGAAATTTCCCGCCGATCAAGCGTTTGACGGCATGCATCGGAATACCGGGTAAATCTGCCACAGCGCCACGCGAGCCACGAGGGGGAGGGGGCGCTGCCCCCTCTTGGCTGCGCCAATTCACCCCCAGGATATTTCCGCCAAGAGGAAGGGGCGCGTGGGATTGAACTTCGCCTTGGTCGAAATATCCCGGGGGAGCGCGTCAGCCCGGGGGCGGAGCCCCCATCGCCGCGATTGCAAGGCGCGCGCGGGCAGGCTAAACGAGCGCGCATGATGAACCGTCCCGCGCTCCCGCCCGAAATCGCCCGTCGCCGCACCTTCGCGATCATCTCGCACCCGGATGCGGGCAAGACCACCTTGACCGAGAAGTTCCTGCTTTTCGGCGGCGCCATCCAGATGGCGGGGCAGGTGCGTGCCAAGGGCGAGGCGCGGCGGACTCGCTCGGACTTCATGAAGCTCGAACAGGATCGCGGGATTTCGGTCTCGGCCTCTGCCATGTCCTTCGAGTATCGCGAGTTCCGCTACAACCTCGTCGACACGCCCGGCCACTCGGATTTCTCGGAAGATACTTACCGAACGCTGACGGCGGTGGATGCGGCGATCATGGTGATCGACGGCGCGAAGGGCGTGGAGAGCCAGACCCGCAAGCTCTTCGAGGTCTGCCGCCTGCGCGATCTGCCGATCCTGACCTTCTGTAACAAGATGGACCGCGAGAGCCGCGACACGTTCGAGATCATCGACGAGATTCAGGAAAATCTCGCGATCGACGTGGCCCCGGCTTCTTGGCCGATCGGGATGGGCCGCGATTTCCTCGGTTGCTACGACATGCTGCACGACCGGCTGGAACTGATGGATCGCGCCGACCGCAACAAGGTGGCCGAGTCGATTAAGATCAGTGGTTTGGATGATCCCAAGCTGGCCGAACATGTTCCGGCCGATCTGCTCGAGAAACTGAAGGAAGAGGTCGAGATGGCGCGCGAACTGTTGCCCACCTTCGACCGCCAGAGTTTCCTCGAAGGTCACCTGACACCGATCTGGTTCGGCTCGGCGATCAACAGCTTCGGCGTGAAGGAGTTGATGGACGGGATCGGGGAATTCGGACCCGAGCCGGAGGTCTTCAAATCCGCCGAGCGTGACGTGGCGCCCGAGGAGAAGAAGGTCGCGGGTTTCGTCTTCAAGGTGCAGGCGAACATGGACCCCAAGCACCGCGACCGCGTGGCTTTCGTGCGTCTCGTCTCGGGGCATTTCACGCGCGGGCAGAAGCTGCTGCATGTGCGCTCGAAGAAACAGATGGCGGTGTCGAACCCGGTTCTGTTCCTCGCAGCCGACCGCGAGCTGGCGGAAGAGGCCTGGGGCGGCGATATCATCGGTATTCCGAACCACGGGCAATTGCGCATCGGCGACGCGCTGACCGAGGGCGAGGCGCTTCGCTTCACCGGCATCCCGAGCTTCGCGCCGGAACTGCTGCAATCCGTGCGTGCGACCGACCCGATGAAGGGCAAGCACCTCGAGAAGGCGTTGATGCAATTCGCCGAAGAGGGCGCGGCCAAGGTGTTCAAGCCCGCGATCGGCTCGGGCTTCATCGTGGGCGTCGTCGGCGCGCTGCAATTCGACGTGCTGGCGAGCCGGATCGAGCTGGAATACGGCATCCCCGTACGCTTCGAGGCCTCGCAGTTCACCTCCGCCCGCTGGGTGTTGGGCGACAAGGCGGCGGTCGAGAAGCTGGTCAACGCCAACAAGCAGCACATCTCTTATGATCATGACGGCGACGTGGTGTTCCTCACGCGCCTGCAATGGGACATCGACCGGGTCGAGCGCGACTACGAGGGCGTGACGCTCTCGGCGACCAAGGAAATGATGCAATGACAACCCCACTGCCCCCCGAACTCGTCTCGATCCTGTGTAACGAAGCGAGTGCCCCGGAAGACGTGCGCACGGTCGAGGCGCTGGTCGATCTGTGGCTTGCCGACAATGCCGAGGAGCCCGAGGGCGAGGACTTCCCTTGGTCGGTGCTGTGTGTCTTCGAGCTGCGCGAATATCCCGAGGTGCTCTGGACCTTCATCCGCAAGGCGCTGACCGGGGCGACGACGATCTGGCAGGTGGTGATGCTCGCCGCCGGGCCGCTGGAAGATCTGGTCGCGGAGCATGGCGACGAGTTCATCGACCGGATCGAGCACGAGGCGCGCCATTCCGCGCGGTTCCGCTTTGCGCTGACGGGCGTCTGGCCGCAGCAGGGAGAGGGCAATACCGCGCTCTGGTCGCGTATCGAGAAGGCACGCGCCCCGGCGATGGATACCGGGCTCGACATGGGTGGACCGCTACCGCCGAAATGAGCGCAGCGCATCGCGCATCAGGTAACGAAAATCACATCTTTGCGCCTGGGCTGTGCATCTGTGCGCGCCACACCTACCTCTGAACAAGGAGGAGATCATGGCGCATGTCTCTCGTCTGCCCGGCAAGGCAATCGCGCGGTTTTTGCAAAAGCAGACCCGCTTCTACCAGCCTTTCGGGGTCATCCCGACCCCTGCCTTGCGCGCGACGCTTCGGCCGGGCGATGTGCTGTTGGTGGAGGGCGACCGGCGGATTTCGGCGGCGATCAAGTATCTTACCCATTCCACTTGGTCCCATGCAGCCTTCTATTCCGGCGGCCCGCCCGGAGGCGAGCTGATCGAGGCGGACCTGGAGGAAGGCGTCAGGATCACCGGGCTTTCGGCCTATGCGCATCTCAACACACGCATCTGTCGGCCCGTCGGGCTTGGCCACGATCAGCTTGAGCTCGTGATTAACTACATGCAAGGCGCGGTCGGGCGGCAGTATGACCTGAGAAACGTGGTCGATCTCGCGCGGTACCTGCTGCCGCGCCCGCCCGTGCCGCATCGGTTTCGGCGGCGGATGCTGGCGCTCGGATCGGGCGACCCGACGCGGGCGATCTGTTCGACCGTGATCGCCGAGGCGTTTCACGCGGTCCACTACCCGATCCTGCCGGATGTCGTGATGGGCAGCGCCGACAGCCAGGGAGAAATTCTGCATATCCGGCACTCGTCGCTGTTCACGCCGCGCGATTTCGATCTCTCGCCCTATTTCGCCGTGATCAAGCCGACGCTAGAAGGCGGGTTCGATTTTCGCCAATTGCAACTGGCGGAGTGACGCCGGAGGAAGGGCGCCTCCGGCGGGGATATTTATATCAAGAGGAAGCGAGAATGCGCCTTTCAGATAAGGCGCATCGCCTGCGTCGTTACATCGCGAAGGAGACGCCGCAGCCGCAGGAGCTCGACGCGTTCGGGTTCTCGATCACGAAACGCGCGCCGATCAGTTCTTCGGTGAAGTCGATCGTGGCGTTCTCGAGGAAGGGCAGAGAAACCGGGTCAATCAGCACCTTCTGGCCCGCGCCTTCGAGCACGATGTCGTCGCCCGCAGGCGCCTCTTCGAGCTTGATATCATACTGGAAACCAGAACAGCCGCCGCCCTCGACGGCCACGCGCAGCGCCTGTGGCGCCTCGCGACCTTCATTGATTTCCGCCAGTCGCGCAAAGGCGCGTTCGGTCACTTTCGGAGGGAGTTGCATCGGATTGGCCTTCCTGACCCCTCGGGGCCTGTATTTCCGTCACATCCGAGATATAGGAGGGCCGAAGCGTGCCGACAAGACGAGGTTTTACCAGTGCTCAAGCCCTATGCCTGCCAGCCCGGCGAGAGCCGCGGGCGGCTTCACCCCGAAAGCATGTCCACTTTCCGCTCGCCGTTCCAGCGCGATCGGGACCGGATCATCCATTCTTCGGCCTTCCGACGGCTCAAGCACAAGACGCAGGTTTTCGTCGAACATGAGGGCGATTACTACCGCACGCGCCTGACCCACACGATCGAGGTGGCGCAGGTCGCGCGCACGATTGCAGGGACATTGGGGCTGAACACCGATCTGGCCGAGGCGGTGGCGCTGGCCCATGATCTGGGCCATCCGCCCTTCGGGCATACCGGCGAGGACGCGCTGGCCGAGCTGATGAAGCCCTATGGGGGCTTCGATCACAATGCGCAGGCGCTCCGGATCGTGACCAAGCTGGAGAAGCATTACGCGGGCTTCGACGGGCTGAACCTGACATGGGAGACGCTGGAAGGCATCGCCAAGCACAACGGGCCCGCGATTTCCGACAAGGGCGGTTCGCACAGCTTCCCGAGCCGCGAGGAACTGCCCTATGCGCTGGCCGAGGTCGATGCGGCCTGGGACCTGGAGCTGGAGACCAACGCCAGCGCCGAGGCGCAGGTGGCGGCCGTGGCCGATGACGTGGCTTATAATCACCACGATCTGCACGACGGGCTGCGCGCGGGGCTCTTCGACGAGGACGACCTGTGCGAATTGCCGGTGATCGGGGCCTGTTTCGCCGAGGTCGACAAACTGCATCCCGGTCTCGACCGCACGCGGCGCCAGCACGAGGCGCTGCGCCGGGTCTTCGGCGTGATGGTGGAGGACGTGATCGCGGTGGCCGAGAACCGGTTGACCTCGCTCGGGCCGCAATCGGTCGATGATATCCGGCAGATGGACGGGCCGATCATCCGCTTCTCGAAGCCGCTCTATCAAAGCCTCAAGGTGCTCAAGCAGTTCCTGTTCGAGCGCATGTATCGCGCGCCCTCCGTCGTGGTGGAGCGCAAGCGCGTGACCGAGATGATCAACGCGCTCTTCCCCCTGTTCATGGAACGCCCGGAGCTTTTGCCCGAGGAATGGCAGGAAGAAGTCTCGCGGGCCCGTATCCTCGGCGGCGACTGCACGCGGCCGGAATCGAAGCAGGCTCTCGCGCGGGTCGTGCTCGATTACGTGGCGGGTATGACGGATCGTTTCGCCATCCAGGAATATGATAGGCTGGTCGGGCGCGGGCGCTGAGGCGGAACCACTGGCCCTCCGTCTCGTTGTGCTCGCGAATGCAACGCATAGGAGGGATTCATGATCCGCAAGCACGCATCGGCCCATTGGGAAGGCACCATCAAGGGCGGCAAAGGCACGATTTCGACCGAGAGTGGCGCGCTGAAGGCGCAGCCCTACGGCTTCAATACCCGGTTCGAGGGTGAGCCCGGATCGAACCCGGAAGAGCTGATCGGCGCGGCTCATGCGTCCTGTTTCTCGATGGCGCTGTCGCTTCAGCTTGAAGAGGCAGGCGTCTCGGACGTGGTGATCGACACCAAGGCGGAAATCTCGCTCGACAAGGAAGGCGACGGTTTCGCGGTTAAGAAATCCGCGCTGACCTCGACCGTGAAGGGAACCGGCGACGAGGAGGCGATCCGCAAGGCCGCCGAGGGCGCGAAAGAAGGCTGCCCGATCTCAAAGCTGTTGAATTGCGAGATCACGCTCGACCTGACGATCAACTGATCCGGTCCTGAGCGACCAAAGCAAAAGGGCGCCCGGTGAGGCGCCCTTTTTCATGGTTCGGCGGACGTGCTCAGCGCTTGAAGAGGTGCTTCTGCGCGTCACGGCTCGAATTGTCGTTGCGCTTTTCGGCGGCCAGAGCGCGGCCCGCCTTGACGGCGGGGCGCTCGCCTAACTCATCGAGCCAGCGCTTGAGGTTCGGCTTGTCGTCGAGCGTCTGCTCCTGTCCTTCCCAGAGCGAGGCCCAACCCCAGGACGCCATATCCGCGATCGAGTAAAAATCGCCCGCGAGGTAGCGGTTCTCCGCCAGACGACGATCCATCACGCCATAGAGCCGTCGCGTCTCGGCGCGGTAACGGTCCTTGGCATAGGGTAGGTCCTGCGAGGGTTCGAGCTTGGGTGCATATTTCAGGAAGTGGTGCGCCTGACCGGCCATCGGGCCCAGCCCGCCGACCTGCCAAAACAGCCATTCGTCGACCGCGATCCGGTCGCGCTCGGTCTCGCCATAGAATTGGCCGGTCTTGCGGGCGAGATATTGCAGGATCGCGCCGCTCTCGAAGATCGAGACGGGTTCGCCATCCGGGCCGTCGCGGTCGATGATCGCGGGCATCCGGTTGTTGGGCGAGATCTTCAGGAACTCCGGCTGGAATTGCTCCCCCTTGCCGATATCGACCAAGTGGGTCTCGTAGGGCAGGCCCATCTCTTCGAGGGCGATGGAAATCTTCCAGCCGTTCGGCGTGGGCCAAAAATAGAGGTCGATCATGGGGTCTCCGTCGGGTTAGGCGGCAGGGTCCGCTCTACTTTGCCGTGCGCTGAAACGAGGGCAATGCGAAACCCGATGTGCGCGGGCGCGCAAATAGCCGCGACCAGCGGGGATCTTGCGCCTTGGGCAGCGCTTCGGCGAGGAACGGAAGCGGCAGCCGGTCGGGCTGACGCAGCACTTGACGGTAAAGGTCGAACAGCCCCTCGCGCATGTAGCAGGCGAAATGGCAGACGCGTTTTTCGGGCGGGGCGACGGGATAGCCCAGATCGTCGAGCACCTCGATCACCTCGGGCGCGTCGATCTGCAGATCGAGCCAGTTGCGCAAGGGGCGCGTCAGGCCGTTGCCGAGCGAGCGTTCGCGCCCGCGGGCTACACCCCACTCGAAGAGGAAGTCGAAAAGGTCGTTGTCGCGGCTCGTGACGTTGAGCACTTCGCAGGTCCGGCCCGCAGGGCTCGCCATCGCTTCCTCGGCGCGATTTTGAAATTCGGCGGCGGCCAGCAGAACCATCCGAGCTACCTGTCCGGCATGGGCGTGGCGGAGCGCCCGCAGGGCGACCCGCGCGCCCATCGAATGGCCGATGATCCCCACGGGACGCCCGGTCGCGGCATTGAGTGCGCCGATCAGGCGGGCAAGGCGCTGGGCGGCGATCTCGGCCATGTCGTAAATCCGGGTCAACCGTCCCGTCGATTGCCAACTGAACGCGATGCCGAGGCCCTCGCCGGGATTGGTCCCGTCGAAGCCAAGCGCACGCGGCCAGCTGATCGCGGTATGCAGATTGAAGGTCGGCTCCATCGCGAAGATGTGCTCGTAGGGATCGCGGCCCTCGACCCCTGCCGCGTAGCCGTAGCCGTGGATCATCACCACGATCGGGGCGCCCTCCGGCAGGGCGCGCGCCTGAGCGAGGACATCGGCGGGCAGCTCGGAGCTGGCATGGACCTTGAGAAGCGGCATTGGGGCCTCGGGGGAGGGGCGCAGGCGCGGGTTGATGTTTTAAATCGAACGCGGTTTTTCGCCCGAAAGTTCCCTTGCCTTCGCGTGAGCGCGCGGAGGCGGGGCATGGAACGCGACGCGCGCCGGGCCTCCTTTGGTGCGAACGGGACATCGCCGCTATGCGTTGACGCTACGCCCCCTGCGCGGTATCGCAGCCCCAAGTCGCGACAGACCGCCGCAGGAGGCACCGATGACCGAGCGCAAGACCCGCACCAAACTCGTCCATGACGGCATTCGCCGTAGCCAGTATGGCGAGATGGCCGAGGCGATGTTTCTGACGCAGGGCTTTGCCTACCCCTCGGCCGAAGCCGCAGAGGCACGGTTCCTCAATGCCTCCGACGACGAGTTCATCTATGCCCGTTACGGCAACCCCACGACGCGGATGTTCGAGGACCGGATGGCGTCGATCGAAGGCACCGAGGACGCCTTCGCCTGCGCCTCCGGCATGGCTGCGATCAACGGCGCGCTGACCTGCCTCGTGAAGGCGGGCGATCACATCGTGGCCGCGCGCCAGATGTTCGGATCCTGTCTGCATGTGCTGAAAGTGCTGCAGGGCTTCGGCGTGGATGTGACGCTGGTCGACGGGACCGATCTCGACGCCTGGCGCGCCGCGATGCGTCCCGAGACGAAGATCTGTTTCTTCGAGAGCGTCTCGAACCCCGGCCTCGAAGTGATGGATGTCGCGGGTATCGTGAAGATCGCTCATGAGGGCGGCGCGACGGTGGTGGTCGACAATGTCTTCGCCTCGCCGATCTTCTCGCGCGCGGTGGAGCTTGGCGCAGATGTGATCGTCTATTCCGCGACCAAGCATATCGATGGCGGCGGGCGCGTACTTGGCGGGGTCGTGCTGGGGTCGAAAGAGTATATCCGTGGCCCGCTGGAAACTTACGTCAAACACACCGGCGGCGCCATGAGCCCGTTCCACGCATGGGTTCTGCTGAGCGGGTTGCAGACGCTCGATCTGCGGGTGCGCGCGCAGGCCGCGAACGCCGCTGCGGTGGCGAGCGCCGTGGCCGGCCATGAGAAACTCGCCCGCACAGTCTATCCCGGTCTGATGGACCATCCACAACATGCATTGGCGATGGAGCAGATGGGCTCGGGCGGAACCATGCTCGCGCTCGACCTGAAGGGCGGCAAGGAGGCGGCGTTCCGCTTCCTCAACGCGCTGCAGATCGTGTCTATCTCGAACAACCTCGGCGACGCGAAGTCCATCGCGACCCATCCGGCGACGACGACCCACAAGAATCTGTCCGAAGCGGAGCGGGCGGCGATCGCGATTACCCCCGGTCTGATCCGCGTTTCGATGGGGATCGAGGACGGGGGTGACCTGATCGCCGATATCAAGGAGGCGCTCGACGCCGCCTGATCGGGGTGAACCGATTTCCGCGAACCGGCGTATTGTCTTGGACATCAGCCCCAAAACCCCCATATCTGGCGGGACCGGGCATACCGGAGGACAGGATATGAACGTGCAAGGCAGGATCGAGACCCCCGACGATAACGACGCCCGCGCCGCGCTCGAGGTGCTGCGCGCATGGGCCGCGAAGGCCGATCCGGTCGAGGTGGCGCAGCTTGACCCGGCGATCGCGCGGCTCCTGCCGGACCGCGAGCTCTCGAACTACCCCGATCTGAGCCGCGAATATGACGACAGCTTCGAAGCCGACGCGGCTTACAAGGCGACGCTGCCCGACTTGCAGAACGGTCCGTCCTCGCTGATCGTGGGTGCCCATACCCGGATCGAACATGTCGGTATCTCGAACTTTCGGCTGCCGGTGCGGTTTCATACCCGCGACAACGGCGATCTGACGTTGGAGGCGTCGGTCACGGGCACGGTGAGCCTCGAGGCGGAGAAGAAGGGCATCAACATGTCCCGCGTGATGCGCAGCTTTTACGCCCATGCGGAGAAGACCTTCTCCTTCGAAGTGATGGAATCCGCGCTCGACGACTACATGGACGATCTCGAAAGCTTCGACGCGCGCCTGATGATGCGCGTCTCCTTCCCGGTAAAGCGGCCGTCGCTGCGTTCGGGGCTGGAGGGCTGGCAGTATTACGACATCGCGCTGGAGCTGATCGAGACGGCTGGTGTGCGCACCAAGGTTATTCACCTCGATTACGTTTATTCCTCCACGTGCCCGTGCTCGCTGGAGCTGTCAGAGCATGCTCGTGCCAGCCGCGGCCAGCTGGCCACGCCGCATTCGCAGCGCTCTGTCGCGCGGATTTCGGCGGTGGTCGAGCCCGGCAACGTTCTCTGGTTCGAGGACATGATCGATCTCGCCCGTGCCGCTGTGCCGACCGAGACGCAGGTGATGGTCAAGCGTGAGGACGAACAGGCCTTCGCCGAATTGAACGCAGCCAATCCGATCTTCGTCGAGGATGCCGTGCGCGCCTTCGCCGAGCGCCTTCTGGCCGAACCGCGCGTCGGTGACTTCCGCATCGTGGCCAGTCATCAGGAAAGCCTGCACAGCCATGACGCCGTGGCCATGCTGACCGAGGGCGAGACCTTCGCATCGGCCAGCGTCGATCCGAAGCTCTTCGCCACACTGATCCATCAGGGCTGAAGACGGGTAGGGACGCTGCCCCAGGGGGCAGGGCGCATCGCTATTGGTGCAGGGGGGGGCTCTGCCCCCGCCCTTCGGGCTCCCGGTGAATATTTTCGCAAGAGCGACGCCGGGCGCAGGGGCGCACGTCAGGCGAACAGATGCTGAACATGCCCCTTTCCCTCAGGGGGCCGAACCGCTAGATTGCCTCCCATGAATTGGGCTGATGACGACGATCCGTATGAAGGGGCTGCGAGCCTGTCGCAACGTGCCATGGCGGGCGCCATGCAAGCGCGCGCGGCGCCGTATCTCGAGAAACTGAACCCCCAACAGCGGCAGGCCGTCGAGACGCTCGACGGGCCGGTGCTGATGCTGGCAGGCGCGGGCACGGGCAAGACTTCGGCGCTGACCGCGCGGATCGCGCATCTGATCCACACCGGCCGGGCACGCCCGAACGAGGTCTTGGCGGTGACCTTCACCAACAAGGCCGCGCGCGAGATGAAAGAGCGTGTGGGGCGCCACCTGGGCGGTGCGATCGAGGGGATGCCGTGGCTCGGCACCTTTCACTCGGTCTGCGTGAAGCTGTTGCGCCGCCATGCCGAGCTGGTGGGGCTGAAGTCGAATTTCACCATTCTTGACACGGACGACCAGATCCGGCTTCTCAAGCAGCTGATCGTCGCCGCGAATATGGACGAGAAACGCTGGCCGGCACGGCAACTGGCGGGGTTGATCGACGGCTGGAAGAACAAGGCGCTGACGCCCGAGAAGGTCTCGGGCCGCGAGACCGCCGCCTTCGACAATCGCGGATCCGAGCTTTACGCCGCCTATCAGGCGCGGTTGAAGACGCTCAACGCGGTCGATTTCGGCGATCTGCTGCTGCACATGGTCACGATCTTCCAGACCCAGCCGGACGTATTGGCGCAATATCAACGCTGGTTCCGTTACATCCTCGTCGACGAGTATCAGGACACCAACGTCGCGCAATACCTGTGGCTGCGGCTTCTGGCGCAGGGGCATAAGAACATCTGCTGCGTGGGCGATGACGACCAGTCGATCTATGGCTGGCGCGGCGCCGAGGTCGGCAACATCCTGAAGTTCGAGAAGGATTTCCCGGGCGCGGCGGTGATCCGGCTGGAGCAGAATTACCGCTCTACCGAACATATCCTCTCCGCCGCGTCCGGGCTGATCACGGCCAATGAGGGCCGTCTGGGCAAGGAGCTCTGGACCGAAGCCGAGGGCGGCGAAAAGGTGCGCCTGATCGGCCATTGGGACGGCGAGGAAGAGGCGCGCTGGATCGGCGAGGAGGTCGAGGCGATTCAGCGCGGCACCCGTGGCAATCCGCCGATCAGTCTGAATTCGCAGGCGATTCTCGTGCGCGCCTCGCATCAGATGCGGGCCTTCGAGGACCGCTTCCTGACCATTGGTTTGCCCTATCGCGTCATCGGCGGCCCGCGCTTCTACGAGCGGCTCGAAATTCGCGACGCGATGGCCTATTTCCGCCTCGTGACCTCGCCCGATGACGATCTGGCTTTCGAGCGGATCATCAACACGCCCAAGCGCGGCCTTGGCGACAAGGCGCAGCAGCGCATTCAGGTGGCTGCGCGCGAGAACGGGCTGAGCCTGCTGGACGGCGCGCGGATGCTGGTGGCCGAGGGTGCGCTTTCGGGCAAGGCGGCCGGGCAACTGCGGCTCTTCGTCGAGAATGTCGCGCGCTGGCACGAGGAGGTCGTGCAGGCCTCGCCTGTGACCGCCGTGACACGGGCCGAGGATGACGAGCTGCTGATCGAGCCCGCCGAGGATGGTGTGGCGCCAGCAAATGACCTCAGCCATGTGCGTCTGGCCGAACGGATCCTCGAGGAATCCGGCTATGTCGAGATGTGGCAGAACGACAAGACGCCGGAAGCACCGGGGCGGCTCGAGAACCTCAAGGAACTCGTCAAGGCGTTGGAGCAGTTCGACAATCTGCAGGGCTTCCTCGAACACGTCGCGCTGATCATGGACAATGACAAGGCCGAGACCGAGGAGAAGGTCTCGATCATGACGCTGCACGCGGCCAAGGGGCTGGAATTCCCCGTGGTCTTCCTGCCGGGTTGGGAGGACGGGCTGTTCCCGTCGCAGCGCTCGATGGACGAGAGCGGGTTGAAGGGCCTCGAGGAAGAGCGCCGTCTGGCCTATGTCGGCATCACCCGCGCCGAGGAGCTGTGCACGATTTCCTTCGCTGGAAACCGGCGGGTCTACGGCCAATGGCAAAGCCAGATGCCCTCGCGCTTCATCGACGAACTACCGCCCGCCCATATCGACGTGCTGACCCCTCCGGGTCTCTATGGCGGCGGCATGAACGGGGGCGGCTTTGGTGGCTCCAGTGCGATGGAAGACCGCGTCTCGCGCGCCGATGTCTACAACTCGCCCGGCTGGCGGCGGCTGCAAAATGCGCAATCGCGCGGGGTCAGCCAGCCGCGCGAGGCCCGCCACATGGTGATCGACGCCAAGGGCGAGAGCGATTACGAGATCGGCGACCGGGTATTCCACAAGAAATTCGGCTATGGCGAGGTAATGGGCTCGGAAGGCGACAAGCTCGTCGTCGAATTCGACAAGGCGGGCGAGAAACGTCTGCTGTCGAGCTTTGTCGTGCCCGCCGCGGATGCCGACGACGTGCCGTTTTAACTCTTCACCGTGGCTAAAATATCCCCGGCGAACGCCCGAAGCGCAAGCGGAGGGCAGAGAAGAGCGGGGGCAGCGCCCCCTCGCTCCGTCTGGTTTAGCTCACCAGCCCCGGCACAGGCAGCCCGGCCGATTGCCAGAGCAGCACGAAGTTCAGCCCCAGCACCATGAGCGCGCCCAGCACGGCGAGCCAGAGAAGCGGCCCGCGCAGGGCGAACTTGCCCATGAGGTCGCTCCGCCGCGCGAAGATCAGGAGTGCCACCATGGGTACGGGCAGGGCGATCGACAGGACGACCTGGCTCATCACCAGCGCATCGGTCGTGTTCACCCCGAGCCATACTACGACGAAGGCAGGCGCCATCGTGATGACCCGGCGCAGCCAGACCGGGATGCGCCGGCGGATGAAGCCCTGCATGATCATCTGCCCCGCCATCGTACCGACGACCGAAGAGGATACTCCCGAGGCGATCAACGAGGTCAGGAAGGCGGCGGCGGCGAAACCGCCCAAGAGCGGCGTCAGCGTATGATAGGCGCTCTCGATCTCGGCCACTTCGGAATGGCCGCTATGGAAGGCCGAGGCCGCCATGATCACCATCGCCATGTTGACCATCCCCGCAATCGCGAGCGCGATGATCACCTCAAGGTTGGAGAATTTCACTAGCCGTGCCTTCTGCACCGGGTCGGGGGTCAGCGCGCGGTTCTGCGTCAGACCGGAATGCAGGAAGATCGCATGCGGCATAACGGTCGCGCCGATGATGCCCACCGCGATCGTGAGCGCTTTGGCGTCGGGCATCGCGGGTGTGATCAACCCTTGCACGGCCCCGGACCAGTCGACCGGCGCTACGAACATCTCCGCGAGGTAGCACGCCCCGATCAGCGCCACGAGCGCGCCGATCACGATCTCCATCGGGCGGAAGCCGCCGCGCTCGAACAGCAAGATCGCATAGGTGACGACGGCGGTGACGCCCATTCCCCAGATCAGCGGCCAGCCGAACAGGAGCGAAAGCCCCAAGGCGCCGCCCAGAAACTCTGCCAGATCGGTGGCCATCGCCGCAATCTCCGAGACGATCCACATTGCGATTGTCACGGGTTTCGAGAAATTCTCGCGCGACAGTTCCGCGAGGTTCTTGCCGGTCACGATGCCGACGCGCGCCGAGATCGCCTGAAACAGCATCGCGATCAGGTTCGCGCCGAGAACGACCCACAAAAGCGCATAGCCGTAGCCCGCGCCCGCTTGGATGTTCGTCGCGTAGTTGCCCGGGTCCATATAGGCGACCGAGGCGATCACCGCCGGCCCGAAGAACAACAGAAACCCGCCGCGCCGGTTGCCCGACAGCACCGCTTCCATGGCCGTGCGGGTGCGGCTGGTCATGTTTTCCTTGCGGATAAGTTCGGTCATGGGGCTCCTCGTGGATACGTCTTCGGCGAAATGTAGCCTTGGCTACAAGATTCGCAAGTGGCTAATTTTCGTTGACAGCTCGACGCGCCTCGCGCGAAGCTTTGCTTGGCATATCGGGCGCGACAGGTTATCCGGTCCGCTCTGGAAATGGCGCCCGACTGGCCCCGACAGGCACTGAGACCGAGACCGTCAAGGCAGGCGAATGACTGACACCGATCCCTCCCAGATCAAGGGGTTCAACCGGGCCCGAGAGCGTGCGGCGCGCGCGCTGCTGGAAGACTATGTCGAGATGATCGCCGATCTGACGGCGGAATTCGGCGAGGCCCGTATCACCGAGATCGCCGCACGACTCGGCGTGGCCCATCCGACCGCGACCAAGGCGGTCGCGCGACTCAAGCGCGAAGGGCTCGCAGTGTCGCGGCCCTATCGCGGGGTGTTCCTGACGGAGACGGGGGAGGCGCTGGCCGCTCAGGTGCGCGAACGCCATCGCACCGTTGTGGCCCTGTTGCGCGCCGTGGGCGTGCCGGAAGAGGTCGCGGAGCTCGATGCCGAAGGGATCGAGCATCATGTCTCGTCCCGCACGCTGGAGGCGTTCGAGGCTTTCCTCGCTTCAAAGGCTGGCAAATAGCTCCGAGAGCCGCTCGGCCTCGCCGACGAGCCCCCAGGGCGGGTTAACGATGAACATCCCAGAGCCGATCATGCCGTGGCCTTCGCGGGCAGGCGGGAAACGTACCTCGTGGCTCAGCGCTTCGGGGAAATCGCGGCGCAGGGTGCGGACCATCGCCTCCTGCGCGCCCGAGGCCAGCATCGGATACCAAAGCCCGATGATGCCGACGTTCCATTTCTTCGCGATATGACCGATCAGCTTCGGCATCGCCGTGTAATCGGCTTTCTCCTCGAAGCTCGGATCGATCAGCATCATCCCGCGGCGCGGGGTGGGGGGCGTCAGCGCCAGCGCCATCTCGCGCCCGTCTGCCTTGTGCAGGACCGCTCCGCTGCGTCGTGTTGCGCTTCGCAGGGCGGAAAACTCCTGCGGGTGCAGTTCACATAGTTGAATCGTGTCCATCGGGCGCAACAGCGCCTCTGCCACCAAAGGCGAGCCCGGATAGGCCTGCGCCCCGTGTTGCGCCCGCACCGCTGCCAGCGCGCGCATGTAGGGATGATCGGGGGCGAACCAGCCCAAGCCTTCCACCCGGGCGATCCCGGCGGCGGCCTCGCCCGTCTTCGCCGCTTCCGCCCCGTCAAGCGCGTAAAGCCCGCGCCCGGCATGGGTTTCGAGGTAGCTCAGCGGCTTGTCCTTGCGCGTGAGGTAATCGAGCGCAGACGCAAGCAGCGCATGCTTGTGCACATCGGCCAGATTTCCGGCGTGATAGGCGTGTTGGTAAGACAGCATCGGTTCGGTCTCCTTGGGCCCTTCCTGCCGGTCAGCGCGCGCGAGGGCAATGCTCTTCTTCTCGGGAGACGTATCCCGGGGGTGCGCGAGGGGTGCGGGGCGGAGCCTCTCCGAAGGTTCATCTGGCAGGGGCATAAAAGAAAACGACGGCGCCCAGGGAGGAGGAGGGGCGCCGCCGTCTCTTTTCTGCCGTCAGGTCTCAGGGAGGAGGAGAGAGACCCTTCGGCACTGTCGACACCGCTTCAGGGAGGAGGAGGAAGCGGCGTCACACCCTCGGGTCCAGGGAGGAGGAGAGGACCCTCGGTATCTGGTTGGCGGCACCCTCAGGGAGGAGGAGGAGGGCGCCGCCGAAACGATTGGCCCAGGGAGGAGGAGAGGGCCTTTCGTATCAAATTGGACCTGCCGGTCCGGATATCAAGTGCTGCACTGCAGCATGCGACAGCCTGTCGCATATTTCCGCCGATGATAGGCGGCGACCTCAGGGAGGAGGAGAGAGGTCGCCGCCTGCTCGGCGCGGATCCCTCAGGGAGGAGGAGGAGAGATCCGGGCAGCTTTGGTCCGGCATCGCGGCGTCTCGCCGCTTGGGGCCGGTATGTCTTGGTGTGGCGGCGCTCTCAGGGAGGAGGAGAGAGAGCGCCGCCCAAGTTCCGAGCCCCAGGGAGGAGGAGAGGGGCTCAGGAAGAGAATTACTTGCCGTATGCGGCCTCATAGGCCACGCGGGTGATCATCGAGCTGTGCAGCCCGAGGTCGTTCAGTTCGCGGCTGCTGAGCGAGCGCAGCTCGTTGAGCGTCTGGCGATACACCTTGCGGCGGGCCAGGGCTTCGAACAGTTTCGATTTCAGTGCGGCGAAGCCGCTGTCGTTCAGTTGGATGTCTTGTGCGAGTGCCATCGTATCAGCCTCATCTATCTACTTGCGAGGGTCGCTGCTGGTTCCAGCTTGTCGACCCATTTCGTTACTTCGTGTTCCGTCGTCGTTGGAGCAAAGATGGCGCTAATGCTGCGGTTGCACAATGCCGGGAAGCCTCAATGCCGCCATGCAGAAAATGCATGAATGATTCTGACCTATTTTCGGGAGAGAGGCGCAAGATATTTGCGCTCCCCTCGCGGGGCATGGGGGATTCCTGACCGTATGGGCAGTTCTCGACTTGAACTGCGCGGCAAAAACGCCACAGTTCCGGCCAAATCACGAGTATGCGGGCGGATAATGGACCCGGGAATGGAGGAATCTGCATGGCTCTGAGCAAGGAAACGGTTCTTGCGACGTTGCAAACGGTGGAAGTGCCGGGCGGCGGGACCGCTGTGAGCCGCGATCTCGTGCGCGCGCTCGCGGTGCAAGACGGCGTGGTGCGCTTCGTGCTCGAAGGCGCGCCGCAACCCGAACTGGAGGCGATGCGCCCCACGCTGGAGGCGGCGATCAAGGCGCTCCCAGAGGTGACGAGCGTGACGGTCGTCGTGCCTTCGGGCCCTCCGCGCGGCCTCGGCGGCACGGCGCAACAGTCGCAACAGCGTGGTCCCGCGATCGGAGGGCATCCCAAGCCCCAGCAGGGCCCGCAAAAGGTGCCGGGTGTGAAGAAGATCATCGCCGTGGGTTCGGGCAAGGGGGGCGTGGGCAAATCTACCGTCGCCTCTAACCTCGCCGTGGCGCTGACGCGCGCGGGCAAGCGGGTTGGGCTGCTGGATGCCGATATCTATGGTCCCTCGCTGCCGCGCATGATGGGGGCGAGCAAGCGGCCGGCCTCGCCGGATGGCCAGACGATCCTGCCGTTGCAGGCGCATGGCGTCACGCTGATGTCGGTCGGCCTCATGCTGAAAGAGAGTGAAGCGGTGATCTGGCGCGGCCCGATGCTGATGGGTGCGATGCAGCAGATGCTGTTCCAGGTGAAATGGGACGAATACGGCCCGCTCGACGTGCTTTTGATCGATCTGCCGCCGGGGACGGGGGATGTGCAGCTCACGCTGTGTCAGAAAACCGAGCTGGACGGGGCGATCATCGTCTCGACCCCGCAGGACGTGGCACTCCTCGATGCGAAGAAGGCGATCGACATGTTCCAGCGGCTGAAGACGCCGATCCATGGGCTGGTCGAGAATATGTCCTCTTACGTCTGTCCGAATTGTGGCCACGAGGCGCATCTCTTTGGTCATGGCGGCGTTGCAGCGGAGGCGAAATCGCTGGGGCTGCCGTTCCTCGGTGCGCTGCCCGTTGACCTGGACGTGCGGCTCGCGGGTGACGCGGGTACCCCGGTCGCCGCGAGCGAGGGGCCGGCAGCCGAAGGCTACGCCACTCTTGCGCGTGGGCTGATCGACCGCGATCTGATCTGATCTGGCGGCGAAGGTTGCTCTGGGAAAGGCGTCCTCAACGGACGCCTTTTTCATGTTCGCGGGAAGGTCATGGGAAATCATGGCACCTTCCATGGAACTTCACGAGGGCGTAGAGAGCGCGTGAGCCGGGATTCGCAGAGATTCTTGGTGGAATCACGGCGTATTCACATCGGCTCGCGCAAAATCACGCCGCGGTGAGCGCGGAAAATGGTGCCTCAGGTGGCTCCAATTGCGGCTTAAAAATCACAGGTTCCATCTCGATTGAAATTTTTTGGGATTTCGTGGGAAAGCTTGGTCTGCGTTCGCAGCTACCAGATATGGTGAATTTTTCCTTCATGATGCCTAGGGATATGCGATAAGGCGCGCAGGGCCTTGGGGCGGGGTGCTGCTGCGGACAAGATCTGCCCAATCTTCGGCAAATTTTTTCTTGCGTGCCATGAATTCCCGTGGCATCCCTAATTCATCGGAAGCGAATGCAAATAGAGGCACCAAGACCTCACGGCGAAAAGCAGGTTTCATACAGGCCATCGCTTCACGAAAACAAAGAGATCCGGCGCGCGAGCGAGCAGACATCCCATCCCCCCAGGTGGCGCGTGCAGTCGGACATACCCAGTGATGGGAACGAGGGCGGCGGATTGGGCAGTGGCAGCAGCCCAATCCGCCGTTTTCATTCCGGGCCCGGCCCGGCGGGACAGGTGATAGGAGCGCGCTTTGGCGGGCATGTTCATAGGCGAATACACCTTCAAGGTGGACAGTAAGGGTCGCGTGTCGATCCCCGCGCTGTTTCGTCGTGAGCTCGAAGAGGGTGACCCCGAGCGCCCGAACAAAGATCGCCCCCGAATGGTCATCGTCTACGGTGCCGATACTCAGAAAATGCTTCAGATCTACACGCAGGCCGCTTTCGAGGCGCTGGCTGCCGATATCGCGGCGCTGCCGCGCGGCTCGAAGCAGCGCACGATCCTCCAGCGGATGGTTCTGTCCAAATCGCACCCGACCGAAGTCGATCCCGACGGCCGCCTCGTTCTCCCGGCGGCCTTGCGTACGAAGATCGGTCTCGACAAGGAGGCCTATTTCTCCGGCGTGGGCGAGACCTTCGAAATCTGGAACCCCGAGACCTTCGCCGCTGCCGATGAAGCCAATATCGATCAGTGGATCGAAGAGCAGGGCGAAGATTTCGACCCTCTCAGCCTTTTGTCGCAGGGGTGAGCCATGACGGATCGGGACGCCCTGCCAGACGCCCCCCACGTCCCGGTTTTGCTGCGGCCGCTCCTTCGGGCGGTCGCGCCTGTCTCTGGGACCTGGCTTGACGGAACCTTCGGCGCGGGCGGCTATGCGCGCGGTTTGCTTGAGGCGGGTGCCGACAAGGTGATCGGCGTGGATCGCGATCCGGCGGTTTTCGAGATGGCCGAGGCGTGGCGCGGCGAATACGGCGACCGGCTGGAGTTGGTCGAAGGCACGTTCTCCGAACTCGATACCTATTCCGACGAATTGCTCGACGGGGTGGTGCTGGATCTCGGCGTCTCCTCGATGCAACTCGATCAGGCCGATCGTGGCTTTTCCTTCATGCGCGACGGGCCGCTCGACATGCGGATGTCGCAGGAAGGGCCGTCGGCTGCCGATCTGGTCAACGAGACGGATGAGGGCGAACTCGCTGATATCCTTTATCAATATGGCGAGGAGCGCGCCTCGCGCCGGATCGCCAAGGCCATCGTCGAGGCGCGCAAGGTTCAGCCATTCGAGACCACGCAACAGCTCGTCAAGGTGATCGAGCGCTGCCTGCCGCGCCCGAAACCGGGGCAAAGCCATCCCGCAACGCGCAGCTTTCAGGGCCTGCGCATCGCGGTTAACGACGAATTCGGCCAGTTGATCGAGGGGCTGGAGGCCGCGGAACGTGCGCTGAAACCCGGCGGGCTGCTGGCGGTGGTCAGCTTCCACTCGCTCGAAGACCGGGTTGTGAAGCGCTTCTTCGCTGCGCGCTCGTCGACGGGCGGGGGCGGTTCGCGCCACGCGCCGGTTCAGCAAACCCTTGATCCCGCGTTTGAAATTACCGTGAAAGGCGACGGGCCCGACGAAGAGGAACTGGCGGAAAACCCGCGTGCACGCTCGGCTCGGTTGCGGGTGGGGCGGCGCACGGATGCGCCCGCCGGCAAGGCCGATCGCACGCAACTGGGGCTTCCGAAGCTTGTCACCGGGGAAAAGAAGGGGAAACGCCGTTGAGACTGCTTGCCTATCTTGCCGCTTCTGCCTGTGTGCTCGCGCTCGCCTTCTGGGCCTATCACGTCAATTACGACACCCAGGACCGGATCGACGAGCTGCGCGACCTCAACCGGGAAATCGCCTCGCTGAACGAGGGCCTGACCGTGCTGAACGCCGAATGGGCTTATCTCAACCGCCCGCAGCGCCTGCGCGAACTGGTCAATCTCAACTTCACCTCGTTGCATCTTCTGCCGATGACGCCAGAGCAATTCGGAACCGTCGCCCAGATTGCCTACCCGACACCGCAGGCCGATGATACTGGTGCGTCCGGCACCGATCTGGCCGGCCTTTCCGATCCTGTCGAGGTCAAGGCCGATCCCGAGGGAGGGAACTGATGCGCACGCCCCTTCGCCCGCTCGCCCGTATCCTCGACGCCCGCGAAAAAGGCGAGAACCCCGACGCGATCGAACGCGAGAACCGCCGTCTGCGCGGCGAGGCCACCCGTGACAAGGCGCGTCAAAGCGCCGAAGGCCGTCTGCTGGTCATGTCGGTGATCTTCCTCGCGGCCTTCCTGACGGTGGGACTGCGCATGGGCTCTTTCGCCGCCGCGCGCCCCGAAGAGCCGCAGACCGATTCCACGACCGAGCAGATTCACGCCCAACGCGCCGATATCGTCGACCGCAAGGGCAGGGTGCTCGCGACGAACCTGCTGACCCACTCGCTCTACGCGCAGCCGCCGATGATGATCGACCCGCTGGGCACGGTGGACAAGCTGGTGAAGATTTTCCCCGATCTCGACCGCGACCGGCTGAAGAAGGACTTCACCGGCCATCGCAAGTTCGTCTGGATCAAGCGCCGCATCAGCCCGGAGCAGATGCAGGCTGTTCACGATATCGGCGATCCCGGCCTTCTGTTCGGCCCGCGGGAGATGCGGCTTTATCCCAACGGCCATCTCGCCTCGCATATTCTTGGTGGCGCGCGCTACGGCACAGAAGGCGTGAACTCCGCCGAGATTCTCGGCGTGGCAGGGATCGAGAAGGAATATGACAGCTGGCTGCGCGATCCGGCCAATGGCGGGCAGCCGCTCAAGCTCTCGCTCGATCTGACCGTGCAATCGGCGCTAGAGGATGTGCTGTCGGGCGGCATGAAGCTGATGAACGCCAAGGGCGCGACCGCGGTACTGATGAAGGTCCACACCGGCGAGATCGTCGCGATGGCGAGCCTGCCCGATTTCGACCCGAACGACCGCCCCGCGCCGCTTCTGAAGGGTGACCCCTCCGACAGCCCGCTGTTCAACCGCGCGGTTCAGGGGATGTACGAGCTCGGCTCCACCTTCAAGATTTTCGCGGTGTCGCAGGCGATGCAGGATGGTCTGGTCACGCCCGAGACGATGATCGACACTAAGGGTCCGCTGCGCTGGGGCAAGTTCCGCATCCACGATTTCCACAATTACGGCAAGCAGTTGTCGGTCACCGACGTGATCGTGCACAGCTCGAATATCGGCACCGCGCGGATCGTCCAGAAGATCGGCCCCGAGAAGCAGCGCGAGTTCCTCGGCAAGCTGGGCCTTCTGGAGCCTTCGCCGGTGGAACTGATCGAGGCGCCGACGGGCCGTCCGATCCTGCCGAAGAACTGGTCGGAGTTGTCCGCGATGACAATCGGCTACGGTCACGGTCTCTCCGACAGCCCGCTGCAGCTTGCGACGGCCTATGCGACGATCGCCAATGACGGGCGGCGCGTGCTGCCGACACTGATCGCCAATGGCGGCCCGCGCAAGCCGCACAAGCAGGAATTCGGCGCCCCGGAAGGCGCGCAGGTCGTGTCCCCGGAGGTCGCCCACAAGGCGCTGGCGATGATGCGCGCCGTTGTGACGCGCGGCACCGCAAGCTACGGCAATGTCGAGGGCTATCAGGTCGCGGGGAAGACCGGCACCGCCGACAAGCCCGATCCGCAGGGCGGCTATTACGACAAGAAGGTGATCTCGACCTTCGCGGGCGTCTTCCCGGTGACCAATCCCGAATATGTGCTGGTTCTGACGCTGGACGAGCCGACGGATACCTCCGGCGACACGCCGCGCCGCACCGCAGGCTGGACCGCCGTGCCGGTTGCGGCCGAGACGATCCGCCGTGTCGCGCCGCTTCTGGGCCTGCGCCCCGAACCGACGACACCCGACACGCTCGACGGCATCAGTCTGGTCAAGAAAGACTGACGTTTTCGGGGTCGGTAGGCGGGTGTCACGCCACGTGCATGAACCCGCGCATAGAGACAGGGGGCAGGGCCTGTCGCCTTGACCTCGCAGACGTGTCGCCGGATAAGTGCGGCGAGCTGAATAAAGGACGGATACGATGGCTGCGGGCACCAAAATGCTGAGCGAATTGGGGCTGACGCCGCTGCAGGGCGCAGACTGCGCGATCTCGGGACTGTCGGTCGACAGTCGGCAGGTCAAACCGGGCCATCTTTTTGCGGCGCTGCCGGGCACGCAGATCCACGGGGCCGAGTTCATTCCTTACGCATTGCGCATGGGCGCAGCCGCGGTGCTGACCGATCGCGCGGGCGAGCAAACCGCGCGCGAGGCGCTCGCGGGCACCGATACGGCCATTGTCGTCACGCAAGATCCGCGTCAGGCGCTCGCTTTCGCGGCAGCGCTGTGGTTCGAGCGCCAGCCCGAGACGATGATCGCGGTGACCGGCACCAACGGCAAGACTTCGGTCGCGACCTTTACCCGCCAGATTTGGCAGTTGCTGGGATTCGAGGCCGCGAATATCGGCACGACAGGCGTCGAGGGCAGCTTTGCCGCACCTTCGCCGCATACGACGCCCGAGCCGATCACCCTGCATCGCTTGCTCTCGGATATGGCTGCCGTCGGCGTGACCCATGCCGCGATGGAGGCCTCGTCGCACGGGCTCGCGCAGCGTCGGTTGGATGGTGTGACGCTCTCGGCGGCCGCTTTCACCAACTTCTCGCAAGATCACCTCGATTACCACGCGAGCTTCGAGGAGTATTTCGCGGCCAAAGCTGGGCTCTTCACCCGGGTCCTGCCCGAAGACGGAGCGGCGGTGATCAATCTCGACGATCCCAAGGGGGAGGAACTCGCGCGCTATATCACTGCGCGCGGTCAGGAGCTGATCGGGATCGGCCATACCGAACGCTGCGAGATGCAGATTCTCGGGCAGCGGTTCGATGCTACCGGTCAGGATGTGCGCTTCGCCTGGGAAGGCTGGACCCAGATGACTCGCCTGCCGCTGATCGGCGGGTTCCAGGCGATGAATGTGCTTACCGGTGCGGCGCTCGCCATCGCGTGCGGCGCCGACCCCGAGGAGGTCTTCGCGACACTGCCGAAGCTCTCCACCGTGCGCGGGCGGATGCAACTGGCTGCCACCCGCGACAACGGCGCGACGGTCTTCGTCGATTACGCCCACACGCCGGATGCGGTGCAGACCGCGCTGAAGGCGCTGCGCCCGCATGTGATGGGCCGCCTGATCGCCATCGTCGGCGCAGGCGGGGATCGGGACGCGACGAAGCGCCCGCTGATGGGCAAGGCCGCCGCCGAGAATGCCGACATTGTCATCGTGACCGACGACAATCCGCGCTCGGAAGATCCCGCAACGATCCGCGCTGCCGTGCTGGAAGGCGCGCCAAAGGCGCTCGAAGTGGGCGACCGGGCCGAGGCGATCCTGCGCGGCGTCGATCTGCTGCAGCCCGGCGATGCGCTGCTGGTAATGGGCAAGGGCCATGAGAGCGGACAGATCATCGGCTCGGACACCTACCCGTTCGACGACGCCGAGCAGGCCTCGGTCGCTGTTGCCGCGCTGGACGGGAAAATCTGATGGCCGTTCTCTGGACCTCGAGCGACGCGGCTGCCGCCACCGATGGTGAGGCCACGCAGGCTTTCGCCGCGACCGGAATTTCCATCGACACCCGGACCATACATCCGGGCGATCTTTTCGTCGCGCTCAAAGATGTGCGAGACGGCCATGACTTCGTGCGACAGGCGCTCGACAAAGGCGCGGCGGCGGCGATGGTCAGTCGCATTCCCGAGGGCTGCTCGAAAGACGACCCGCTGCTGATCGTGGATGACGTCCTCGCGGGTCTAGAAGCATTGGGGCGGGCGGGGCGCGCAAGGGCGCGGGCCCGTGTGCTCGCCGTCACCGGCTCGGTCGGCAAAACGTCGAGCAAAGAGATGCTGCGCGCTGTCCTCTCCGCTCAAGGCAAGGTTCACGCGGCCGAGGCGAGCTTCAATAATCACTGGGGCGTCCCGATCACGCTGGCGCGCCTGCCGCAGGATGCCGATTTCGCCGTGATCGAGATCGGGATGAGCAATCCGGGCGAGATCGCGCCGCTGGCGAAACTGGCGCAGCCCCATGCCGCGATGATAACGACCGTCGCGCCCGCGCATCTCGCGGCCTTCGAGAGTATCGAAGGCATCGCGCATGAGAAGGCGTCGATTTTCCAGGGTCTCGTCGAGGGCGGCACCGCGATCGTGCCGACCGGGCTGGAGACCTCCGACATCCTGCGCGAGGCCGCCCAGCAGGCAGGAACAATGGTCACCTTCGGCCCCGAGCCGGGCTCAGACTACCGTCTTGTCGAGGCCCGCATCTCGGGCGACGCAACCGTCGTTCAGGCGGACCACCATGGCACGTCGATCCTGTTCAAGGTGATGACCCCGGGGCGGCATTTCGCGGCCAACGCGCTCGGCGTGCTGGCCTCGGCCGAAGCCGCGGGTTGCGATCCGACCATTGCCGCGATGGATCTGGGCAACTGGCAGCCCCCCGCCGGGCGCGGTCAGCGCGAGCGGGTCTATATGGATGTGGTGGACGAGGCCGAGAGCTTCGACCTCTTCGACGACGCGTTCAACGCGAACCCCGCCTCGATGGCCGCAGCGCTCGAAGTTCTGGCAGGCGCCAAGCCACGCGACGGTGTTGGGCGCACCGCGAAAGGGCGCCGCATCGCGATCCTTGGCGACATGCTGGAGCTGGGCGAGGACGAAACGGCGCTGCACGCGGCCATCGCCGATCACCCGGCCATGGTGAAGGTCGACCTCGTGCATCTCGCGGGACCGCGCATGGCGGCGCTTCGCGAAGCCCTGCCGCGCACCAAGCGGGGAGAATGGTATGAAACGGCGGACAAGCTGGCAGAGCGCGCCCGCCACCTGATCGACCCCGGCGACGTGGTGCTGGTCAAAGGCTCGAAGGGCTCCAAGGTGAGCCTCGTCGTGAGCGTATTGAGAAAACTCGGCCAGCCCGGAGCGGTCGAGGCCCATAAGGGAAAAGACTAATGTTGTATTGGCTGACCGACTTCTCCGATGGCGGGGGCGTCTTCAACCTGTTCCGCTACATCACCTTCCGTGCGGGGGCGGCGTTCTTCACAGCGCTGCTGGTGGGGTTCATTTTCGGACCCTGGCTGATCGGGATCCTGCGCCGCACTCAGGGCAAGGGGCAGCCGATCCGCGATGACGGGCCCGAGGGGCATATCTCCAAGGCCGGGACGCCCACGATGGGCGGTATCCTTATCCTCACCGCGTTGTTGGTGTCGACGCTCCTCTGGGCGCGGCTCGACAACGGATATATCTGGGTCGTGCTGATGGTGACCTACGGCTACGCCGCAATCGGCTTCGCCGACGATTACGCCAAGGTTTCGAAGCAGAACACCAAAGGGGTCAGCAGCAAGGCGCGGCTCGCGCTCGGCTTCCTGCTCGCGCTTCTGGCGTCGCTCCTGACGTGGTATCTGCACCCGTCCGATCTGGAAGGGCGGCTGTCGATCCCGTTCTTCAAGGATCTGGTGCTGAACCTAGGCTATTTCTACATCCCCTTCGCGATGATCGTGATCGTGGGCGCGGCCAATGCGGTGAACCTGACCGACGGGCTCGACGGGCTCGCGATCATGCCGGTGATGATCGCCGCGGGTACGCTGGGCGCGATCGCCTATGTCGTGGGCCGCACCGACTTCACCGATTATCTCGGCGTGCAATTCGTGCCCGGCACCGGGGAACTGGTGATCTTCACCGCGGCGCTGATGGGGGGCGGTCTGGGCTTTCTGTGGTACAACGCGCCGCCGGCGGCGGTCTTCATGGGCGACACCGGCAGCCTCGCGCTTGGCGGCGCGATCGGCGCGATCGCGGTCTGCACCCAGCACGAGATCGTCCTCGGCATCGTCGGCGGGCTCTTCGTGGTCGAGGCGCTCTCGGTGATCATCCAGGTCGCCTATTTCAAACGCACCGGCAAACGGGTCTTCCTGATGGCCCCGATCCACCACCATTTCGAAAAGAAGGGGTGGTCGGAGCCGCAGATCGTCATCCGTTTCTGGATCATCTCGCTGATCCTCGCGCTGATCGGTCTGGCGACACTGAAGATCCGCTGACCCGCACATCTTTTTCCCCGATCGCGCCCCGCGCGCGATCTCTTCCGGCGCGCTTTGGTTCCTCGAGGCGCGCCGTGGTTTTTCTCAAAATTATTTGAGCGAACCAGAGCGAAATTCGTTGGTTGTCTCCCCGAACCGCGACGCGAGATGTCGCAAAAGTTTTTTTAGCGAGGAGACCCCGATGACCCGCAAGTTCAACATCATCCTTTCGACGACCGCTCTTGCCGCTACGCTCTCCCTCGGCGCCGTTGCCACCCACGCAAATGGCGTGACCCAGGGCAGCAACGCGGAGAACGGCCAGTACGGTCTCGTCGACTACAAGATGCAGGTCGTTCCGAACGATCAGACCTCCACAGGCAACCCGCCCGCCGTGAACGTCACCACGGGCAGCGATGTCAACAACACCGCCGGTGTCGCCGGCAAGAAGGTCGGCGCCGCGACGACCGAACAGACCTCGAACGGTGGTGAATCGATCCCGGCGCAGAACCAGCTGAAAAAGGACGCCGGCATCGTCGGTAACGAGGTTCAGGCAGGTGTGGACGATGCTGTCGTATCCTCGGACGGTGCCGCGGTCGGTACGATCACGAAGGTCATGAACATGGGCAAGACCGACCAGGTCTATGTCCGCACCGATGACACGCTCGACACGGCTGTCTCGATGTTCAAGATCACCGTTCCGGCGTCGGAAGTCGGCTCGGGCAAACTGACCCTCAACGCGAGCCTGTCGGATATCCTGACGGAGCTCGAAAAGCAGCAAGACCAGAAGTCGTAATCTAACGACCGGACCAAGAAGACCCTTTTCGGCGCGCACGGTTCCTCCCCCTCCGTGCGCGCCGTTTTTGCGTGTCTTACCCTCTCCGCGCCGTGTTCCCCCTTTCCCCTTCGTATCGGTTCAAATATCCCGGAGGTGCGGGGGCAGGCCCCTGCGGCGCTGAGCGCGACAGGTCTGAAGGGCGGGGCATTCCCGCGAGGCGACAGGAGACTTCCATGATCCCGGTGCAGGGCTTTGACGGACAGAAGGTGGCGGTGCTCGGGCTCGGGCGTTCGGGTCTGGCGACGGCGGCGGCGCTGCGCGCAGGCGGGGCCGAGCCGATCTGCTGGGATGACAGCCCCGAAGGCCGCGCGCGCGCCGAGGATGCAGGCTATAGCTGCCGCGACCTGACCCGCCACGGCGCTTTCGAGGGTGTCGCGGCGCTGATCGTCTCGCCAGGCATCCCGCATCTCTATCCCAAGCCGAACCAGGTGATCTCTGCGGCGATGGAGGCGGGCGTGCCCGTCGACAACGATATCGGCCTGTTCTTCGCCTCATGGGCCACCGACGATTTCATGCGCTACGATCAGGCACCGCGCACGATCTGCGTCACCGGCTCGAACGGGAAATCCACGACGACGGCGCTCATCCACCACATTCTGGAAGAGGCCGGGCGCCCGACCCAGATGGCGGGCAATATCGGGCGCGGCGTGCTCGATCTGGAACCGGCCGAAAATGGCGAGGTCGTGGTGCTGGAGCTGTCCTCCTATCAGACAGATCTGGCGCGGGCTCTGACGCCCGACATCGCGGTCTTTACCAATCTCTCTCCCGACCACCTCGATCGCCACGCCGGCATGGGCGGCTATTTCGCGGCCAAGCGTCGTCTTTTCGCCGAAGGCGGCCCGGATCGCGCGGTGATCGGCGTAGACGAGCCCGAAGGCATCTATCTTGCCAATCAGATCATGATGGGCCGCAACGATGACCGCCTGATCCGGGTCTCCGCGTCGCGCAAGCTGGGCGACTGGGGCTGGTCGGTCTTCGCCCGCAAGGGGTTCCTCAGCGAATGGCGCAAGGGCAAGCAGGTAGCATCGATCGATCTGCGCGAGGTGACCGGGCTGCCCGGCGCGCATAACCACCAGAACGCCTGCGCCGCCTATGCCGCCGTGCGCGCGCTCGGGATTTCGCCGCGCGTCATCGAAGAGGCGTTTCATTCCTTCGCCGGACTGCCGCATCGCAGCCAGACCGTCGCCGAAAAGGGCGGCGTGCGCTGGGTCAATGACTCCAAGGCCACCAATACCGACAGCGCTGCGAAAGCGCTGCAGGCCTTCCGGAACATCCGCTGGATTGCGGGTGGTCTGGGCAAGGAGGGCGGGGTGGCCTCGCTATCCGAGCATCTCGGCGCGGTGAAGAAAGCCTATTTCATCGGTCACTCGGCGCGCGATTTCGCGCTGGAACTGGCGGTCGAGCATGAGATTTGCGAGACGATGGAAGCCGCCGTCGCCGCCTGCGCCCGCGATGCCGAGGCGGGCGACACGGTCCTGCTGGCGCCCGCCGCGGCGAGCTTCGACCAATATCCGAATTTCGAGAAACGCGGCGATCATTTCGCGCAGCTCGTGGACGCATTGCCCGGCTGAGGCCGACCTTCGCAGAGCGGACCGTCCGCCCATCTCGCGACGCCGAGTGTCCCGCTTCGGGGCAGCCGTCGATTTTGGCGCTTTTGTCACCGCATCGGCGCTCGGGCCGTAGCTCGAACGGCGCATTAGCCTGAACGGCGTCATTCCGTGGCACGCGCCAAACCTCCGCAACAAGACGAGAATCGCGCCCGACCGACGAATCGCGGCTTGGGCGTTGCCGCGCATTCGCGGGGGCCATCGGCGTGTCCGGGGTCCAGATTTCGGCACCGCTGCCAAAAAATACAACTTTGAGTTGTTATATTGCGACGCCGCGCCGATGCCTCCGCGTCGAAACCCTCGCAATCTGAATCTTGGCTGCCCGGCTCAACAGGGGACACGGGGCCAGATTTAAACGCCGGGGTGGGCCGGCATTTCAGAAACGGAGAAAGACCATGAAACTGTTCAAACTCGCTTCGCTGCGCCGTCTGAAGTCCGACGAAGAGGGCGTCACGGTCGTCGAATACGGCCTTGCTCTGGCCATCGCTTTGGCCATCGTAGGGACCGTCTACACTGACCTTGGCGATGCCGTGGAAACTCAAATGACTGACGCCACGACCATCATGACTGGCGCCGGCGGCTAAACTTATCTGGCGGTTCGTCATTTGAGGCGAGCCGCCAATTTCTTTTCCATTCCACAAAACGGAGAGCGCCATGCGTATCGCATCTTTGCTGACCTTCACCGCAGGACTCGCCGTGGCAGGTGGCTCGGCTTACCTGGCGCGCGATTTCTTCGAGGCGAAATACAAACGCGAAGTCGCCGCCGAGCGCGAAGGCCTCGTCGAGGTGCTCGCCGCAGCACAGAACATTCCCTTCGGTCAGACCATCGAGGCTCAGAAGCTGACCTCGATCTCCTGGCCGAAAGACGCGCTGCCGCCGGGTGTCTTCACCGATTACGCAGCCCTCCTGCCGAAATCGGGCGGAGAGCCGCGCCGGGCCCGCGCCGAGATCGCGCAGGGCGAGTTGATCCTCGCCTCCAAGGTCTCGAATTACGGCGAAAAGGTCACCATCGTCCAGACCCTCGGCCCTAACAGCCGCGCCATGGCGATCGAGGTCAACGCCTCGAGCGGGGTGGGTGGTTTCGTGACGCCGGGCGACCGTGTCGACGTGATGATGACGCGCGGTAGCAATGAGACGCTCAAGACCGTGACGATCTTGCAGGATGTCCGCGTCATCGGGGTCGATCAGGAAGCCGATGAGAAGGTGAAGACCCCCGGCGTGGCGCGTACAGTCACCGTCGAGGTTTCGCCCGAACAGGGCCAGCGCCTCGCACTCGCGCAGAAGGCGGGCACGCTGAGCCTGACGCTGCGCACGCTGGACGATGCCGAGAGCGATCCGCTGCCTTCGATCGGTCTCGCGGACATTCTCAGCGAGCGCCCGAAGAACAAGCTCGAACCGACGCGGATCCGTACCGTGATCGTCCGGCGCGGCACCGAAGTCACCGAAACCGCGATCAAGTGAGGCTCGGGGTCGATGGGGCGCATCCAGAACAGCATCCGGCGTTTCGCCAGAGAGGAAGACGGGACGATCCTCGTCTTCTTCGGGATGAGCCTCGTTGTGCTGCTGGGGCTCGTCGCGCTGTCCTTCGACCTGGGGCGGCTCGGCAGCACCCGCTCGGAGCTGCAATCCTTCGCGGACTCGGTGGCCTTGGCGGCGGCAGGCGAACTTGACGGCAACAATGACGCGATCACGCGGGCCGATGCCGCGGCCCAACTCATCGTCGACAGCCAGACTTTCGCGACTGGCTCGCGGGTGCTTGGGGCCGCGAATGACGTGACCCTGACCTATCTCAGCGCGCTCCCGGCAAACGACAATGACGCGACAGACGCGGTCACCACCGATCCGACAAAAGCCGCCTTCGTCCGAGTTGACGTCAACGAACGCGAAGTTCAGGGCGTCTTCGCCGCGGCCTTCACGACGATGGGCGGCTATGACGCTTTCGACGGCTCGGCCTCGGCGCAGGCGGTGGCGGGGCTCGAAATCCTCGCCTGCGACGTCACGCCCTTGATGTTCTGCGTCCCGCCCGGTTTCGACGCGGAGAAAGACATCGGACAGATGATCCTGCTGCGCTCTGGCGGGGGCGGCGACGCAGCCTGGGGGCCCGGTGATTTCGGGTTTCTCGATCCGAAACGCGCCAAGGTCGACGAAGACGGGCCCTGCGCGAATAAATCCGGAGCCCAGCTCGACGCCTGCCTGCTCGGTGCGGTCAGCAAGATCACCCAATGCTTCAACCAGCGCGGCGTCGACCTCGAGCCGGGCCAGAAGGAAGGGCGCAACGCGGCGATCTTCAATGTGCGCTTCGACATGTACCAGTCGATCATGAACGGCCTCAGCAAGGATCCCAATTACGCGCCCGCACCCAATGTCATCAAGGGGATCGTCGCGGCCAACCCGAGCGGGAAGGAAAACACCAGCAAGAACGCCTGCATCAAGGAGAACGAGGAGGTCTCGCCCGATACGGTCGGTCTGCCGCGTGACGATTGCTTCATGCCGGGCGCAGCTGAGCCATGCGGTCGCTTCGGCGATGGCGACTGGTCGCAGGGTCGCATCACCTACATGCAGAAGAATTACGGCATCGACATCACGGCAGAGGGTGCGACGGATCCCTTCGCCGACGCTGTGACCCGTTACGATCTCTACCTTGCCGAGATTGCGGCGGCGAATGGCGGCGATATACTGTCGAACCGGGCCGAGACGGGCCTGCCGAGCTGCGCGCCGGCGGCCGCCCCTAACGCCGATCGCCGCGTGCTGATCGTCGCGGGGATCGATTGCAGCGCCGAGACGGGCACCGTGATCAAGGGTGCGGCCTCGAACGTGCCGGTCAAGGAATTCGTCAAGGTCTTCCTGACCGAGCCGGTGGGCGAGGACGGATCGAGCCCGCCGACGATGGATATCTGGGGCGAGGTTATCGGCTCTGCCAGCAATGGCGATCAAGAGGAACTGGGCACGGGCGGCATGGTCCGCGACGTCGTCCAGCTTTACCGGTGAGCGCGATGCGGTGGTTTCGTGCATATCGCCTCCGCAGCCCGCGCCGGATCTGGCGCGATGATGAGGGTGCGCAGCTGGTGGAATTTGCGCTGGTGCTGCCGCTGATGCTGATCCTGTTTGCCGCGATCATAGAGAGCGGGCGGATGTTCCTCGCCTACCAGACGGTGATCGGCGGGGTGCGCGATGCGAGCCGCTACCTCGCCCGCATCACCCCGCGCAGCATCTGCGAAACCGGTGGCAGCGTCGACGGTCAGGCGGCGACGCTCGCGAATATCGTCGGCAACGCGATCACCGGCGGCAGCGTTCTGGGCGGCGGCGTGACAGTCACCAGCGTCGAACCGAGCCTCGACTGCATCGCAGGAAGCTATCGCTTCGGCGATGCGCCAATCGTCGAAGTTGCGGCGAATGTCACGATCACTTTCCCCTTCGCCGGTCTCTTCACCCTCGTGACGCCCTCCACGCTCGGCACCGTGACCACGGTCGTCGCCGACCAGAACCGGGTCTTCGGCTCATGAGCGCGCGTTTCGCATATCGGGCACATGGCTTCCGCCGCTTCCTGCGTGACGAAGAGGGCGCGACCCTTGTCGAGTTCACGCTGGTCTTCGGCCTCTACCTGCTGGTGTTCTTCGGGCTGCTGGATTTCGGTCGTCTGGCCTATCACTACGTGAACATGCAGCGCGGGCTGCAGGTTGCGGCGCGGCTCGCCGCGGTGCGCCCGCCGGCCTGCGCCGGTGTGCCCGAGACGAATACGCGCGGCGTGACGCCGAAGGACCAGGCGGAGCCCCAATTCGGCACCAATTGCAGCGCCGAGAGCTGGGTCTGCTCCGCACCAGCGACGGTAAGCTGCTCGGGCGCGATGACGAATCCGACCGTGGCCGAGATCTGGCCGATCGTGGCCCCGGCGCTGCCCAATGGCTCGAGCGCGGCGAACCTGTCCTTCAGCTATTCCTACGATCCCGAACTCGGGTTCCTCGGCGGGCCCTATGTGCCGATGGTCACGGTCGAATTGCAGAATGTGAACTTCGTATTCGCGACGCCGCTGGGCGCGCTGGTGGGGCTCGTGACGGGCACCGCCGATGAAAATCTTGATGCAGATATCGCCTTCCCGAGCATGAGTACGTCGATGCCGGGCGAGGATCTCGCGCAGGGCGCGGGTAGCTAAAGCAAGGGGAGAGATGAAATGACTCGTAGAACCAATCCGATGGTCCTGGTGCCCGAGCCGAGCGCTCGCGACCTTGCCGCACCCGCCAAGCGCCGGCTGAGCTTTTCTGCCGAGACCGGGCGTATGGCGCAGACGGAGGCACCCGACGATGAAGGCCAGGTGATCGCGGTTGCGCGCAGCCGTGGTGGCATCGGGGCGACGATGTTGGCGGTGAACCTCGCGCATCAGCTCTCGGCTCAGGGCGCCAAGAAAGGGCAGGCGCCGCGCCGCGTCGGCTTGATTGACCTCGACCTTCAATTCGGCATGGTCGCGGGGTTCCTGGACCTCGAGCCGAGCCCGGCGCTCTACGACATGGCGCGTAGCGGCGCGATGCCCGATGAGACCTTCCTCGACCAGTCGCTGCAATATTCGAAAGACGGGCTGGAAGTGCTCTGCGCTCCTGCCGCCTTCGCGCCGCTCGGCGCGCTCGGGGCCGATCAGGTGACCGAGCTGATCACGCTGATGCAGGCGCGCTGCGATTACGTCATCGTCGATCTGCCGCATGCGCTGATCGACTGGGTCTCGCCGGTGCTGGCGCGCGCCTCCTTGCTGTATCTGGTGACCGATCTCGCGGTGCCGTCGCTGCAGCAGGCACGCCGCCTGATCGACGCCTATCGCGAGGAAAACCTCGCACTGGAGATCGAGGTGGTCGTGAACCATCAAAGCCGTCCGCTGATGCGCTCACGGCTGCAGCAGGAAGCGGCGAAGGCGCTCGATCGCGACCTCAGCCACTGGCTTCCCGACGACCCGCGCGCCGCACGGGAGGCCGCCGATCGCGGAGTGCCGCTGGCGCGGATCGGACGGCGCTCCGCCTTGTCGAAAGCGATCGCCGGTCTTGCGAAAGGGCGGCTCGCACAGAGCGCGGCCCGGTCGAACTGAGGGGGAACACGAGATGTTTCGCAATTTCACGGATCGCGGGTCCAAACGTACCGAGACCGAAAAGGTGATCCCGCTCGGCAAGCCCTTCGCGGGAAGTCCGCCGAAAGAGGCGCGCGAGATGGTCGCGCAAAAGAACCCGCCGAAACCGGCGGCGCCTTCGATCGACGAAGAAAGCCAGCGCCGCGCGCTGGAGTTGAAAAGCCGGTTGCACGATGCGCTTCTTGATCGGCTGAACCTGTCGATGCTCGACAAGGTCGTGCCTGAGGAACTCCGCCGCGAAGTGGCCGCACTGGTCAGCGAAGAACTGCGCGACGCGAAAACCCCGCTGCGCGCGGAGGAGTTCAAGACGCTGGTCGACGAGCTTCTCAACGAGGTGCTGGGCCTTGGCCCGCTCGAGCCGTTGCTGGCCGATCCCTCGATCAACGATATTCTCGTCAACGGCTGCAACCGCGTCTTCGTCGAACGTCACGGCGTGCTGGAGCGCACCGCGGTGCGCTTCCGCGACGAGCGTCATCTGCTCCGGATCATCGACAAGATAGTCTCGCGGGTGGGTCGCCGGATCGACGAGAGCAACCCTTGGGTCGATGCGCGGCTCGATGACGGCAGCCGCGTGAACGCGATCATCCGGCCTTGCGCGATCGACGGGCCGAGCCTCTCGATCCGCAAGTTCTCGCGCCAGCCCTATACGCTGGAGCGGCTCGTCGAGACCGGGATGATGACCGGGGCGGCGGCGCGGTTCCTGCAGGGGCTGGTCCATGCCCGTAAGAACATCCTGATTTCCGGCGGCACCGGCTCGGGCAAGACGACGCTGCTGAACGCGATCTCTGCCGCCATCGACCCGCGCACGCGGATCGTGACGATCGAGGATGCAGCGGAACTGCAGCTGCAGCAGGAGCACGTCGTGCGGCTGGAAACCCGGGCGCCAAATCCGAACGGGCAGGGCGCGGTGCTCCAGCGCGATCTCGTGAAGAACGCGCTCCGGATGCGGCCCGACCGGATCATCGTGGGCGAGGTGCGCGGCTCGGAAGCCTTCGACATGTTGCAGGCGATGAACACCGGCCATGACGGCTCGATGACCACCGTCCACGCCAATTCCGCCCGTGATGCCCTGGGGCGGATCGAGCAGATGGTGACCATGATCGGCCTCGACATGCCGCTGACCGCGATCCGTTCGCAGATCGCCTCCGGACTCGACATCGTGGTGCAGATTGCGCGCCTCTCCGACGGCCGCCGCCGGGTGCTGTCAATCTCGGAAATCACCGGGCAGGAGGGCAATATCGTGATGATGCAGGACATCTTCACGTTCCGGAAGACCGGCACCACCGCAGATGGCGCGATCGAGGGCGAGTTCACCGCCACCGGCCTGCGCCCGCGCTGCCTCGAAGACCTGATCGCAGCGGGCGTCGCGGTCGATCCGACTGATTTCAAGATGCGGGGGCACTGAGCCATGTGGGAGATAATAGAAAAAGACCTTGCCGCCTATGTCGCCTATAGCGGCATCGCGCTTGGCGTGCTGCTGGCGCTGACCGGGGGGCTGCATCTGCTCAACCGGACGGAGACCAGCGGCGAGGCCAAGAGCCGCCGGATGAAGATGATCGCGAAGGGCCGCGACACCGAGGAGGTGCTTGCGCTGCTCAAGCCCGATCCGCGCAAGGGATGGATCGCGCGGCTCCCCAAGAGCTTCGACCTGCCGCGCCTGCTGCATCGTGCGGGCTTCCGGATCGGGCCGGACAAATTCCTGCTGCTCTGCGCCGCGCTTACGATCGGGAGTTTCGTACTCGCGCTTGCGCCGCTCGGCCCGTTGCGGGCGGCCCCGGCGGCACTGGTCATCGGGCTGGTGCTGCCTTTTCTGGTCCTGCGCTCGCGGGCGACGCAGCGGATGAAGGTGCTGACCGGCCAACTTCCCGACGCGCTCGACATGCTGGCGCGCGGTCTGAAGATCGGCCATCCGCTGAACATGTCGATCGGCGCCGTGGCCGAGGAAATGCCGGACCCGATCGGCACCGAGTTCGGCATCATCTTCGATCAGGTCACCTACGGTGAAGATCTTCCTGACGCGGTGCTGGAATTCGCCGAGAGGGTGGGGCTGGAAGACGCCGATTATCTCGCCGCCAGCATCGGCATCCAGCATGGCACGGGCGGCGATCTCGCCCGCGTCCTCGAAGTGCTGGCGGCGACGACGCGGGGCCGGATCTCGATGCGGCGCAAGATCCGCGCGATCTCGGCGGAGGGACGCGCCTCGGCGTGGTTCCTGACCGCTCTGCCCTTCATCATGTTCGGCTTCACCTCGCTGATTTCGCCCAATTACTATGGCGAGGTCGCCGATCAGCCGATGTTCCGCACGATGGCGATCATCGTCATCACGCTGATTGTCCTGAATGCCGTGGTGCTGCGCCGCTTGGTGCAGTTCCGGATCTGAGCCGGGGAGAGAGACCATGTTGATGACACGGATCGAGGATTTTGCGCTTCGGATGGGCATCGCGCCCGAAACGCTTCTGGCCGCCGGGATCGGCTTCGGCCTGCTGCTGCTGATCGTCGGGCTTCAGGCCGCCTTCCAGCGCGACCGTGCCGCCGAGCGCATTGCGGCCATTGGCGGGCCGAAAACGGGGGGACGTGCCGAGCATGGCTATCTCAAGGCGCCGGAAGCCCGTCCGGGTCAGATCCTGAAGGCCTTCGTGCCCGCAGACCGCCAGACCCGCTCCAAGCTCGAACGCAAACTCGCGCAGGCCGGGCTGTCCGGGGCGAGCGCCTTGCGCCGCTTCACTCTGATCCGGATCGCGCTGGGGATCGGTCTGCCGGGGATTTTCATGGGGCTCCTGATCGCCGCGCGTAGCCCCGACATCGCGCTGCCGCTGGGGCTGGATGCCCGCCTCGGCAGCCTGAGCGGTATCGCGACCTACCAGATACTCACCGGCCTTGTCGCTGGCGGTTACCTGCTGCCGCTGATGTGGCTCAACGGCCGGATGCGTGAGCGGCGGTTGCGCATCGAGGAAAGCTTTCCGAACGCGCTCGACCTGATGCAGGTCGCCATCGAGAGCGGCATGGGGTTCGATGCGGCGATGACTCGCGTCGGCAACGAACTGGCCGAGACCTCGCCGGAGATCTCCTTCGAGTTCCTCTCGGTGCAGCGACAGGTCCAGGCCGGTCGCGAGCGCGAGGCGGCCCTGCGGGACATGGCCGACCGCACCGGGGTCGAGACCGTGCGCGCTTTCGCCAATGTCGCGAGCCAGTCGCTGCGCTTCGGGGCGTCCATGGCACAGGCCCTGACCACCTATGCCGCCGATCTGCGTGGCATCCGCGAGATGCGCGCGCAGGAAAAGGCCAATCGCCTGCCGGTGCAGATGTCCGGGGTTCTCGCTTCGCTGATGCTGCCGGCGCTGATCCTGATCGCGGTCGGCCCCGTGGTGATTCGATATTTTATGAACTACGCCCAGTAAATCGAATCGTTTCCAAATCGGCGCTTTTCCCAAGGCATTGTTTACGGGCAATTTTTACGGACGAAATTTCGACCTAAATGCCGAAATTGCAACCTTTGGGTGTATCGGCTGCCTGTGGATACATTCCTGGGTTCTGTGGATATAGTCCAAATGGCTAGCTTAGGAATTAAACCATTTAGGAGTTACGCTTAGAGATGGCCCACGCGCTGTCACGCTAAGAAAAGGGGCCACATATAATAGTTTCTGGGGATGGTGGGGACCATGCGAGACTATGGAACAGCCGGGGCACCGCCCGGGCAGGAGCGCGCTATCGAAGCGGGCATGATTGGGGCCGTTGCACAGTGGTGTGAGTGTTTGCACGGGACGAACCCGCTCCGCATGGCATTGAGATATCTGACCGACAGTATCGGGGCCGAGGCCATCATATTGGCGCGCTATCCGCGAGATGCGGGCGCACCGGCGCGGGCGCTGGTTCATGACAGGGCGAGATCGGGTTGCCGGATCCCCTTGGAGCAAAGCTTCGCGGGCGATCTGCTGGGCGATTACCTGGACAAGGCGAAGAAGGGCTCGACTTGGTATCGCTCGATGCAGGACGAGGACGTGCCGCCTGCGGTCGCCTCGGCGCTCGCCCGTCGCAACCTGATCGAGATGGTGGTCATCCCGCTCGAGATCAGCGATCGCTGGGTCGATACGCTGGAGCTGCATTTCACGGAGAAGTTGCGCCAGTATCAGCAGGCTGTGCTGACGACGCTCGGCGATACGCTTAGCCGCACCTGGCACAACCGCGCGCGAGGCATGTTCACCGAGAGCTTGCTGAAATCGGCCGCCAAGCAGGCCGCGCCGCTCATCGGCTCGCCGATCCTGAGCGCGGATAACCCGGCGCGCCTTAGCCGGTCGGAATATCGCGTCTGCCTGCTGCTGCGCCATGGCCAGTCGCCCGATCAGATGCTTGCGGAGCTGGGGATCAAGGAATCCACCCTGCGCACCCATCTAAGCAATCTCTATTCCAAGACGGGCGCGCGCAACCTGGCGGAATTGACCTTCCAGCTTGTCTCCGGACTGCCGTTCGAACTCGGCGGCGCGAAATCCGGACGGGTCGCATGACTGCGCAACTCCTGCCGCTGGCGGCGCTGGCCCCGGTGTTGATCTGGGTCGCGCTCAGCGATCTGCGCGAGATGCGCATCCCAAACAGGATCGTGCTGATTACGCTGGGCTTCTTTGCGCTCTGCGCGCCGTTCCTAGCTCTGCACGAGCTGAGCCTGCGGCTGGCCGCGGCAGCGATCACTTTCGCGGTTGGCTACGTCTTCTTCGTGCTGCGCGCCTTCGGAGGCGGGGACGTGAAATTCCTCGCGGCCCTGATGCTGTTCGTGCCCTCTGCGGCGATGGGGGAGTTTTTGATCGCCTTTTCCGTCGCGCTTTTCGCAGGCTCGGCGCTGACGATGGGGCTGCAAAGCGCGCCAGTTGCGGCGCGCCTCGGGCCTCGCTTGGGTTGGAAGAGCTGTTACGCACGGGGAAAGCTCCCGATGGGCGTCTCGATCGCGCTTGCCGGTCTGGCTTTGCCTTATCTGGTCGGCGGGTAGGCCCCGCCAAGGGAGGACCTATGTCACGCAAGATTTGGACCGACACGTTGGGGGCTTTCGCCCTCGTGCTCTGCGTCGCAGGTGGCGCGGTGCAGGCAGAGGAGACGCAGCCCGACACGACGGCGCGTGCTCATGATTTGATCTGGGGGACACCGAAGGTTCCCGCCGATCCCGAGACGGGGCTCGCGATGCTGGAACGCGCGGCGTCGGAGGGTAATGCCCAGGCCGCGCGGATGGCCGGAGAGTTGCTCCTCTGGGGTGGTCCGGTCCCGACGGATCGCGCCCGCGCGACGGAGCTCCTGTCGCAAGCCGCGGATGCCGGCGATGCCGGCGCCGCGCGCGTGCTGGGCGAGCAATTGCTGGGCGGCTGGGTACTGCCGCGAGACACCGACCGTGGCCGGGCCCTTCTCGAGGCGCAGGTGAAATCGGGAAACCGGGATGCGGCGATCAAGCTGGGCGAAGCCTATCTCTATGGCATCGGCGTGCCCCGGAACCGCGAAAAGGCGCGCGACCTGTTCGAGACTGCGGCGGAGGCGGGCGACGCAACCGGCTTGTGGAAATTTGGCGAGGAGATGATGTGGTCGCAGCGCGATCCGGCCGCGGCTGAGACGATGTTGCAGCGCGCAGGGGCCGCGGGCATCGGCAGCGCTTATGCGACGCTGGCCGAGGGCGCGATGTATGGCTATCTCGGCAGCGGCAAGGTCTCGCGGGCCAAGTTCGACGGCTACGCCAAGGCCGCCCGTGCGGCCGGAAACGAGCGGATCGAAGTGCTCGACGCCACACGCCGCATCTGGGGCATCTCGATGCGCGGTGATGGCAAGATGGCGGTGGCGCAACTGCGTGAGGCCGCCGAAGCAGGCAACCGCACGGCGGCGCGCTATCTCGTCGGTCTCTTGCGCGATGGAAACGCCTACAACGTGCGGCGCGATCCCAAGGGGGCGTCGACGTTCCTAGAAGCGCATGCCGATCTGTTCACGCCGGAAGAGCGGGCGAATTACGAGATGACCATCCGCGCAGCGATGCATCGGCACGACGCAGATTTCGCGCCGCTCGCCGGAGAGATCGCGCCGGCCATGGCCAAGATGTCCGCCGCAGAGGCACGCGACCTTTTCAAGGCCAATCCGAGGCTCGCGGTCTATCTGATCCAGAAACATCTCGCCAAGCAGGGGCTGTACCGTGGCCCGCTCGACGGCTTCGCCGGGCGCGGAACGCTGCGCGCGATGGAGCGCGCCTGCGGCAAGATGCCGGGCGATATGGCCTGCCGTGACGGGGTTCTCGCGCCCGAGATCGTGGGGGCGATGCTGCGCGACGGGTGGGGCGCCTAAGTGACGTCGAAGGTTCTGGTCACCGGGGGCGCTGGCTTCATCGGGTCGCATTGCTGCAAGGCGCTCGCCGAGGCGGGGCACACCCCTGTGGTCTTTGACGATCTGTCGCGCGGCCATGCCGATGCGGTGCGCTGGGGGCCTCTGGTCGAGGGCGATCTGCGCGACCGGCATCTGGTCGAGGCAGCGCTCGAGGACCACCGGATCGACGCCGTGATCCATTTCGCGGCGCTGGCCTATGTCGGTGAGAGCGTGGCCGAGCCCACCCGATATTACGACGTCAATCTGGGTGGGATGACCGCCCTTCTGGGCGCGATGCAGGCGGTGGGGCTCGACAAGATCGTCTTCTCGTCGAGCTGCGCCACCTATGGCACGCCCGAGACGCTGCCGATTTCCGAGGACACGCCGCAAAACCCGATCAACCCCTATGGCCGCAGCAAGCTGATCTGCGAATGGATGCTGGAGGATGCCGCTGCCGCGACCGGGTTGCGGTTCGCGGCCCTGCGCTACTTCAACGCGAGCGGCGCCGAGCCGAGCGGCGAGATCGGCGAGCGCCACGACCCGGAAACCCATCTGATCCCGCTGGTGCTGCGTGCGGCCTCGGGGCAGGGCCCGGCGGTGAAGGTCTTCGGCACGGATTATCCGACGCCCGACGGCACCTGCATCCGCGACTATATCCATGTCGACGATCTGGCCCGCGCGCATCTTCTGGCGCTCGATCACCTGGAGGGCGGCGGAGATAGCCTGAAACTGAACCTAGGGACCGGACGGGGCGCGTCGATCCGCGAGGTGATCGCCTCGGTCGAGCGGGTGACGGGGCGCAAGGTGCCCTTCAAGGACGCGCCGCGCCGCCCCGGCGATCCGGCGGAACTGGTGGCCGATCCGTCGCGGGCGCGCGACGCTCTGGGCTTTACCGCGCGCTACCGTGAACTTGACGAGATCGTGTCCCATGCCGCCCCGTGGTTCGGTCTCTGACCTCGGGTTCGCCCATCGCCGGGGTTGAGCCTGCCGCCCAGCCATCTATCTTGCGGCTCAACGCAATTCAGGAGGCTCTCATGGCAAGCGACGCAATCGATCCGCAACTTCTCGACCGGCTGGCCGAGGTTGCCGTGCAGGTGGGGCTGAACCTGCAAGACGGTCAGGATCTGGTGTTGACCGCGCCCGTCGAGGCGCTGCCGCTGGTGCGCCGGATCGCCGCCGAAGCCTATCGCGCGGGCGCTGGCACCTTCACCCCGATCCTCAGCGATGGTCAGATCACGCTGGCCCGCTTCGAGAACGCGAAGGACGAAAGCTTCGACCGCGCGCCCGACTGGCTCTATCAGGGCATGGCGAAAGCCTACGGAGGCGGCGCGGCCCGGATGGCGATCGTCGGCGAAGACCCGATGCTGCTGTCGGAACAAGACCCGGAAAAAGTCTCGCGCGCGGGCAAGGCCAACTCCATCGCCTACAAGCCGGCGCTGGAGAAAATCTCGAATTTCGAGATCAACTGGTCGATCGTGAGCTACCCGACCGTGGCCTGGGCCAAGCGCGTCTTCCCCGACCTGCCCGAAGAGGAGGCCGTGGGCAAACTGGCCGACGCGATCTTCGCGGCCTCGCGCGCCGACCAGCCCGATCCCGTCGCCGCTTGGGAGGCGCATAACGCCGCCCTGCGCAAGCGCCGCGATTGGCTCAACGATCAGCGCTTCTCGGCGCTGCACTTCACCGGTGGTGGCACCGATCTGACCGTGGGCCTCGCCGACGATCACGAATGGAGCGGTGGTGCGTCGGAGGCCAATAACGGCGTCGTCTGCAACCCGAACATCCCGACCGAAGAGGTCTTCACCACGCCCCATGCCGAGCGCGTCGACGGGATCGTTCGCGCGACCAAACCGCTGTCGCATCAAGGCAGCCTGATCGAGAATATAGAGATGCGTTTCGAGGGCGGCAGAGTGGTCGAGGCGAAGGCCAGCCGCGGCGAGGCGGTGCTGCGAAAGCTGATCGACACCGACGAGGGCGCGCGCCGTCTGGGCGAGGTCGCGCTGGTGCCGCATGGCTCGCCGATCTCGGCCTCGGGGCTGTTGTTCTTCAACACGCTCTATGACGAGAACGCGGCCTGCCATATCGCGATGGGGCAGTGCTATTCGAAATGTTTCATCAACGGCGGTGAACTGAGCGAGGACGAGGTCGCGGCGAAGGGCGGCAACAGCTCGATGATCCATGTCGACTGGATGATCGGCGGTCCCGAGACTGATATCGACGGGATCAAACCCGACGGCACCCGCGTGCCGGTCTTCCGCAAGGGCGAATGGGCCTGATCGCCCGCGGAACCTGACAAAGTATAGCGCCCGACACGCCGATTGGTGTGTCGGGCGCTTATTTTTTGTGCGGATGCAGGGAATTTCGCCCCGTTCTGCGCAGTTCGAAACGGTCGGGGTAGCAGGGCACCGCGCTACGCGGGTGCCGCTTGACGAAAACGGAAACTAGGCGAAATCTGAAAGCAAGGGTCGGGCTTGGCTGACCCTCTTGGGCAACCCGCGCATCTTGCGCCGTGTGAAGGGCCGCCCGGCCGACGCGGACTTTCGATCCTCCTCCCCGAAAACGCGTTCAGGCCGGGCGGTGCCCAGCCTGAGCGGAAAGAGCCCGAATTCCCGTATTGCTCACTGACCGGTATCGAGACTCTTGGTGATGAGCGCCTCGCGGTTCTGCGCGAGCGAGGGATGCAGCAATGCGTTCTCGATCGCCGCGACTTGCGTGAAGCCAATATCTTCGAGCGACTTGCCTTTTGCGAATTTCGCGGCGCGCGTCTGATCGAGCATGCTGAGATGCGGATTGGCGGGCATGAAATAGGCCGGGTCGGGGCCGCTCGAGCTTTGCGGTTTGGGAGCTTGCGGACCGAGGCCGCCAGGCGGTTGCGACGCGGCGCCCGCTTGCGCGATGCCGGTGCCGAGGCCAAGAGCGACTGCCAGGCTGCAACCAAGCGCGGAAGCGGTTAATCGGATGGTCATAAGCAGGTTCCTCATTTCTTCTTCAGCGCCATACGGATCAGCGTCTCTTTCGCGGTGCGATCGACATTCTGAACCAGTGCGTCCTTGATCTGCACGATCTGGCGGTCGGTGAGGTTGGACAGGTCGACATTTCCGACCAGAGCGTGAACGCGCTGAATCTCAATCGCATTGAGCGGCTGCTGCTGCGCGGCGGCCAGCGACGGCATCGCCGCGCAGGCGAGGGCTGCGATCAGGGCAATAGCTTTCATCGTGAGTCTCCTCAGGCTGCTCTTCCCGACGGAAGATGCAGTTGCGCGGGCGCGGGGCAAGCTCGGGCGCGCGCAAGTTTCGGTGAATGCGGCTTGCCCCAAGCGTCAGGATGGGGATTCACATCGGAAATTCATCATGATACCGTGACACTCAATAAGCAGGGGGCAGACATAAGTCCTCGCAAAAATACGGGCAGGATCAGAGCAATGAAGGCGGGCTATCAGGGCACCTTCGTCATTTCATGGGCGCAGACAGAGGTCGACGGCACGCCGGTGCCGCCGCTGGAGGTCGTGACCGTTGGCGCGTGCTGGCGCTGGACGGGGCAGGCGATCTGCGTCGACGGGCCAAACGATCGGCTCATCCTGCATAATGCGCGCGGCGAGGCGGAGCGGCGCACGAAAGCCGCCCGCGCGGTGCGCCGCCTTTTGGGCGAGGCGGTGGGAAGCCCCCGCACGCTCGACGAGCCCGACGAGATCGAGACGCCCAATCAAAGCTTTACCGTGACTGATGGCTATCACGCCTATGTCGTCACCCTGATCGAACTGCCCGAAAGCGGCACCCGCATCTTGATGTTCGCCGGTCGGATGCCGCCGGTGGACAGCGATCTGTGGGTGGTTGATCGCGCCCTCGATCTGCGACCGAAAGCGGCGCGGCAGGGACCTGCGGGCGTCATCTGTTTCACGCCCGGCACGCTGATCGAAACCGACCGGGGCCGCCGCCCGGTCGAAGCTTTGCGCGAGGGCGACCGCGTGATGACCCGCGATGACGGGGCGCAGCCGATCTGCTGGATCGGGAAGCGCGACATCTCCGGCGCGCGGCTCCATGCGATGCCGCATCTGCGCCCGGTGCGCATCTCGGCCGGAGCGTTCGGCATCGCGCGGCCCGACCGCGATCTGATCGTGTCGCCGCAGCACCGGATGCTGGTGCGGGGCCGCGCCGCACAGGCGCTGTTCGCCGAGGACGAGGTTCTGGTGCGCGCATGCGATCTGGTGAATGGCCACGAGATCCGCTTCGAGGGCATGGTAAAAGGCCTGAGCTACATCCACCTGATGTTCGAGCGCCATCAGGTGCTGACCGCGAACGGGCTCGAGACGGAGAGTTTCCACCCCGCCTCGACCCGGCTCGAGATGATCGCTCGCGATCAGCGCGCGGGGCTCGAGGCACTGCTGCCCGAGGTCGCGGAGAACCCGCTCAGCTATGGCGCCTTCGCGCGCCGCGCGCTCAAGCCCTCCGAGGCCGCGATCCTGCGCCATGATCTGGCCGCGTGAACGGGCAAATCCGCGGGAGATCGCTGCAAGCTTGGGCTGTGCGTCAGATGCACGGCTTCGTGCGCATTTTGCGCCTTTTCTCCGCCCGGACGCCGCCTTAGCTTCGGGACAAAGGAGAATTCAATGACCAGACCCGTCGTCGGCATCATCGGCAACAGAGGCCTCGTAGGTGACCGCTACCCCGTCCATGAAGGCGGGCAGCTCAACTCGGAAGCGGTGAGCAAGGTCTCCGATTGCATCCCGCTGCTGATCCCCGCCGATCCCGAATATGTGTCCGTTCAGGAGTTGATGGAGGTCTGCGACGGCTTCCTGCTGACCGGCGGGCGGCCGAACGTCCATCCGCATGAATATGGCGAAGAGCCGACCGAAAAGCACGGCACCTTCGACCGTGCCCGCGACGCGATCACCCTGCCTCTGGTGCGCGCCTGCGTTGAAAACGGGCAGCCCTTCCTTGGCATCTGTCGGGGGTTTCAGGAGGTAAACGTCGCGATGGGCGGCACGCTGCACCCCGAGATCCGCGAGCTTCCCGGGCGATTGAACCACCGGATGCCCCCCGAGGGGACGCTCGAGGAAGGGTTCTCGAACCGTCACATGGTCACGCTTACACCCGGCGGCCGGTTCGCGCGTCTCTTCGGCGCGGATGAGGTCGAGACCAACACGCTGCACGGGCAGGGCGTTTGCACCGCCGGTACGCGGATCGTGATCGAGGGGCGCGCCCCCGATGGTACTCCCGAAGCGATCTATGTTAAGGACGCCCCCGGGTTTACCCTATCGGTGCAATGGCATCCCGAATGGCGTGCGGCGGAAGATCCGGTCTCGCGGCCTCTGTTCGAGGCATTCGGCGATGCGGTACGCGCTTGGGCGCGCGGCGAACGGCCCGCCGCCTGCGTCGCCTGAGCCGCGAAGACAAAACGGAGAGACAGATGAAACGCTCGCGCGTGAACGAAATCATGGCCGCGGCCGAGGATATGATCCAGGAATTCGGCTTCCGCCTGCCGCCCTTCGCGTGGTGGAGCCCGGCCGAGTTCAAGGCGCGCCTGCCGCAGGCACAGCGCATCGTGGAAGCTGCGATGGGCTGGGACATCACCGATTACGGGCAGGGCGATTTCGACAAGCTGGGTCTGTTTCTCTTCACCCTGCGCAACGGCGATCTGCGCGATCTTCAGGCGGGCCATGGCATGGCCTATGCCGAAAAGCTGCTGATCTCGCGCAAGGACCAGATCAGCCCGATGCATACCCATATCATCAAGGCCGAGGACATCATCAACCGCGGCGGCGCGAACCTCGCGATCGAGCTCTATGGCTCTGATGCAGATGGAAAATTTGACGACACTGCGGGCGGGCAGGTGATGTGTGACGGTGTCCCGCGCCGCTACGAGCCCGGCGAGGTTCTGATCCTGCGTCCGGGCGAGAGCGTGACCCTGCGCCCCGGCGACTGGCATGCCTTCTGGGGTGAGGGCGGCGACGTTCTGATCGGCGAGGTCTCGACCGTCAATGACGACAACACCGACAACATTTTCCGCGAAGATATCGGGCGGTTCTCCGAGATCGAGGAAGACGAATCTCCCCGCCACCTGCTGGTCAGCGACTACGACAAGTTCCTGACTTCATAAGTATTTACTGGCTTCCTTGCGGGCGAAGGGCTTCAGCCTTTCGCCGTGCTCGGCCAGCCAGGCCTGTGCCCGCGCCGGGTCTTTCTTGCTCAGCTCGCGTAGCCACCATGCGATGGCCTTCTGGATGAACCAATCGCGATCCTCTGCCAGTTGCGCGGCCCAGCCCAGAACTTCGTCGCGGACCGCCTCGTCCTCGGGCCTGGGATTGCGTTGCTTGGTCCAGGGCAGGGTGAAGACGAAGGTCGCGCGCCGCGTCCACATGTGATCCGAGCGCACCCAATCCGCCACTTCGTCAAGCCGCGCGGGCTCGGCCTGAAGCCGTTTCGAGCCCGCCTTGGCCGCGTGATCGGCAATCGCCCAAGCGTCGAATTGCGGCACCCAACTTGCGATCAACTCCCATGCGGCGTCGTCAGGGCGCAGCCGCGCTTGCGTCAGCAGCTTGGCCGCCGCGATCCGCGCCTCGTGAATGTCGCTGTCCCAAAGTCCGCGGGCGAGTTCGACCCGCCCCGGCACGTCGAGCTGGCCACGCCATAGTGCGACCATGTCCTCGATCGCGGGCACGGCCACGCCCAAATAGCGCCGCTCCGCCTTGTGATAGGCGGCCATTTCGGCGGCTTTCTCGGCATCCGCCCAGCTTTCCAACGCGAAAAGCGCATCTTCCAGCGTGGGCGGCGGGCCGAGCGGCTCGTCGGCGTCTTCTGCCTCGGTGAAGCTCTCATATTCCGCATCTGAGGCCGCGTAGGCCTCGGCCTCGGCGCGCAGCTTTGCGTCCTCCGCCGGGTCGAGCGGAGCGTAATCCGCCGCGCTCGGCCGCGCGACGCGCTTCTTGCCCCTCTTGCGGCTCATTCGACCGTCACCGACTTGGCGAGGTTGCGCGGCTGATCGACGTCGGTGCCCTTCGCGACCGCCGTGTGATAGGCGAGCAGCTGCGCCGGGACCGCGTAAAGGATCGGCGCGAAAGGTTCAGCGATATCAGGAAGTTGCAGCGTACCCCAAGTGCCGTCCTGCGCCGCGCTGATGCCTTTGCTGTCGGAGATCAACAGCACCATCCCGTGGCGCGCCATCACCTCCTGCATGTTCGACACGGTCTTGTCGAAGAGCTTGTCATGGGGCGCCATCACGATCACCGGCACGGTGCGGTCGATCAGCGCGATCGGCCCGTGCTTCAGCTCGCCCGAGGCATAGCCTTCGGCATGGATGTAGCTGATTTCCTTGAGTTTCAGCGCGCCTTCCAGCGCCAGCGGATACATTGCGCCGCGTCCGAGGAAGAGAATGTCCTGCGCCTCGGCAAGTTGCTCGGCCAGATGCGAGATTGGCTCGGAAATCGCCAGCGCCTGGTTGAGCAGGCCGGGCAGGGCGCGTAGCGTCTCGGCATGGGCGGCAAGCGTCGCCGCGTCCGTTTCGCCGCGGTCGCGACCCGCCTTCAGCGCCATGACTGCGAGAACCAGAAGCTGCGCGGTGAAGGCCTTGGTCGAGGCCACGCCAACCTCGACGCCGGCGAAGATCGGCAACATGATGTCGGCTTCGCGCGCGATGGAAGAAGTGGGGACGTTCACGACGGCCACGGTCTTCGCGACGCGCTCGGAGCAATAGCGCAGCGCGGCCAACGTATCGGCGGTCTCGCCCGACTGGCTGACGAAGACGGCGAGGCTGCGCTTCGACAAGGGCGGTTCGCGGTAGCGGAATTCCGAGGCCACGTCGATTTCGACCGGGATACGCGCGAATTCCTCGAACCAGTATTTCGCCACCGCACAGGCGTAATGCGCCGTGCCGCAGGCGATCAGGACAATCCGGTCGATGTTGGAAAAGTCCAAGTCATCCGGCAGGTTCAGCCCGGTTTCGGGCAGATAATGTCGCAAAGCGTCAGCAAGCACGACGGGCTGCTCGGCGATTTCCTTCGCCATGAAGTGCTTGTAGCCACCCTTCTCGACCTGCGCCTGGCCTAGGTCGATGCGGCTCTCGTCGCGGTTCGCGCGGCGGCCCGCGGCGTCGAAAATCTCGGCGCCCGCGCGGGTGACGAAGGCGTAATCGCCCTCTTCGAGATAGGTGATCCGGTCGGTCATCGGCGCGAGTGCAATCGCGTCCGAGCCCACGAACATCTCGCCGTCGCCATGCCCGATCGCGAGCGGAGAGCCCTTGCGCGCCGCGATCAACAGATCGTCCTCGCCGTCGAACAGCCACAGCAGGGCGAATGCCCCTTCGAGCTTGCCAAGCGTCGCGACTGCCGCCTCGCGCGCGTCCATGCCGCGATCCATGAACATCCGCGTCAGCAGCGCGACGGTTTCGGTATCCGTCTGCGTTTCCGGGGTGATCCCGGCCTCGGCCAGCTCGGCCCGCAACTCGCGGAAATTCTCGATAATGCCGTTATGCACGACCGCGACGGGCCCCGAGCGATGCGGATGCGCATTGCCCTGGGTTGCAGCGCCATGGGTCGCCCAGCGGGTATGGCCGATGCCCGACTTGCCCGGAAGCGGCTCATGCACCAGCAGATCGGACAGGTTCCACAGCTTGCCTACCGCCCGGCGGCGGTCCAGCTTGCCCTCGTTCACCGTCGCGATCCCGGCACTGTCATAGCCGCGATATTCCAACCGCTTGAGGCTCTCAACGAGCCAGGGGGAAACCTCGTGCTTCCCGAGAACGCCAATAATTCCGCACATTTATCAATCTTTCTTCATGCGCCGCGCTTTCTCCGCGCGCAGCTTCGCAAAGAGTTTCGTGGCGAGGCCCGGGCGGTTCACCTGCTCGGAGCGCTCGATCGCGATCGCCTCGGCCGGGACGTCCTTCGAGATCACCGATCCCGAGCCCGTCAGCGCGCCGTCGCCCACCGTCACCGGGGCCACCAACATCGTGTCGGAGCCGATGAAGGCGTTCGCGCCGATAGTCGTGCGATGCTTCATCACCCCGTCGTAATTGCAGGTCACCGTGCCCGCGCCGATATTCGTATGTTCACCGATATCGGCATCGCCCAGATAGGTCAGATGGCCGACTTTCACACCTTCGGCGAGGATCGCGTTCTTCACCTCGACGAAGTTGCCGATGTGCACGTCCTCGGCGAGCTCCGCGCCGGGGCGCAGGCGGGCGAAGGGACCGACGGTGGCGCCACGCGAGATGTGGCAGCCTTCGAGATGGCAGAAGGCCTCGATCACCGCGCCGGATTCGATGGTGACATCGGGGCCGAACACGACATTCGGTCCCAGCACGACATCGCGGCTGATATAGGTGTCGAGTGCGAACCAGACGCTGGCGGGCTCCACCATGGTCACGCCGTTTTCCATCGCCTCGGCGCGCATCCGTTCCTGGAAGAGGGCCTCGGCGCGGGCGAGTTCGGCGCGGGTGTTGATGCCCAGCGTCTCGGCTTCATCACAGGTCACGACCTTGGCCGAGAGACCTTTCTTGCGTGCGGCTTCGACGATGTCGGTGAGGTAGTATTCCCCCGAAGCGTTCTCGTTCGACAGCCCCGCGACGAGCTCGGTCAGAAGCACCGCGTCACAGGCGATAACGCCAGAGTTGCAGAGGGATATGGCGCGTTCTTCATCCGTGGCATCCTTGAATTCCACGATCCGGTCCAGCGTGTCGCCTTGCGCCACCAAGCGCCCGTATCGGCCCGGATCGGCGGCCTCGAAGCCCAGCACGGTCACCGCTGCCTCGGACGCCGCGAGCCGCTCCAGCGTCTCGGGGCGGATGAAGGGCGTGTCGCCGTAAAGCACGATTACGCGGCCGTCGAACCCGTCGAGCGCAGGCAGGGCCTGCGCCACCGCATGGCCGGTGCCGAGCTGCTCTTCCTGCAGCACGATCTGTGCCTCGGGATCAATCTTTGCGACGGCTTTCTTCACCTTCTCGGCACCGTGACCTGCGACGACGATCACGGTCTCGGGTTCGAGTGCCCGTCCGGCGGCCAGCGCATGGGCCACAAGCGGCGCGCGGCCCACCTGATGCAGCACCTTCGGCAGGTCGGAGTTCATTCGGGTGCCCTGGCCCGCCGCGAGGGTGATCAATGCAATCGCCATGAGATACCTTTTCTTCTGCTCGGCCCCGTTTTAACCATTGGCTTGCTTGCCGCAAGTGGTGCGTCTTCACGCTTCCTTTCGCGGTGTTACGGAAGGAGCAATGGGCAATGCGCACGGTGGTTTTCGACCTCGACGGGACTTTGGCCGACACCTCCGCCGATCTGATCGCGGCGGCCAACGCCTGCTTCACGGCGCGCGGCCACGCGCCGCTTCTCGATCCCGCGGGCGACGCGCTGATCGCCTTCCACGGTGGCCGCGCGATGCTCAAGGCGGGCTATGGCCGACTGGGCTTGGCGGAAGGCGAGATCGCAGCCTTGGTCGAGGCCGATTATTACCCGCTACTCGCGCATTACGGTGAGAATATCGACCGGCATACGCAGCTTTATCCCGGGGCTGAAACGGCCGTGAAAACGCTGCGTGATCAGGGTTTTGCCACGGCTGTCTGCACCAACAAGCCCGAAGGTCTCGCACGTGTTCTGCTCGAGCGGCTCGGCGTCACCGGTCTCTTCGATGCGCTGATCGGTGCCGATACGCTGCCGCTGCGCAAACCTTCACCCGACCCATATCTCGCCGCCGTCGAGGGTGCGGGTGGTAAGGTCGAGACCTCTCTGCTGGTGGGCGACACCAATACCGATCGCGAGACCGCTCGTGCCGTCGGTGTGCCCTGCGTTCTCGTGACCTTCGGGCCCGAGGGGCGTGGCATCGAGCGTCTCGCGCCCGAGGCGATGCTCGACCATTTCGACGATCTGCCCGCGCTCGTGGCGCGGATGCTCGAATGAGGGGCGCGGCAGGGCTGTGCCGCCCCGGATGGCCCCTTAAACAGCCATGACCGCAGCGCCCATCGGTCCTTCGCGCTTTCACGCCACCGCCTTCGTTCTGATCGCGGTGTTTCTCGACATGGTCGGGTTCGGCCTGATCATTCCCGTGCTGCCCTCGCTGATCGCGGATGTGGGCCACGTCGATCTGGCGCAGGCGAGCCGGATCGGGGGCTGGATGTTCGCGGCCTTCAGCCTCGCGCAATTCCTGTTCGCGCCGCTGATGGGCAACCTTTCGGATCGCTTCGGGCGGCGTCCGCTCCTCTTGCTTGCGATCGGCGGACTGGGTGTCGATTACCTGTTTCACGCCTTCGCGCCGACGCTGCTCTGGCTCTTCGTGGGCCGGATCGTCGCTGGCATCTGCGGCGCGTCCTACGTCATCGCGAACGCCTATCTCGCCGATATCACCCCGCCGGCCGAGCGTGCCCGCGCCTTCGGACTGATCGGCGCGGCCTTCGGCTTCGGCTTCATCGCGGGGCCCGCGCTTGGCGGATTTCTGGGCGAGCTTGGCTCGCGCATTCCCTTCTTCGTCGCCGCCGCGCTCTCGGGGCTGAACCTGATCTACGGCCTGATCGTGCTGCCTGAAAGTCTGCCGCAGGGCTTGCGCCGTCCGGTGAACTGGCGCGCCTGCAATCCGCTGGGCACGCTGAAAGTCTTCGCGCGGTATCCGGGCGTGCTGCCTATGGGCACTGCCCTTGGCGTCTATCTGTTCGCCTCGGCGGTCTATCCCGCGATCTGGCCCTATTGGGGGATGGCGAAATTCGGCTGGTCCGAGGGAATGGTGGGGCTGACACTCGCAGGCTATGGCGTCGTCGCGGCGATCTTTCAGGGCGGACTCGCTGGGCCGCTCGCGTCCCGACTGGGCGAGGCGCGGGTGGCGGCGATCGGGCTGATCGTCGGGATCGGCATGACCATTGCGCTGGGGCTGTCGACCTCGCTGGTGATGGTACTGATCGTCCTCTTGATCACCGGGATCGAGGGGCTGGTGCACCCGATGATCGCCTCGCTGATGTCCAACTCGGTGCCCGAGGATGCGCAGGGCGCCCTGCAGGGTGGCATTTCCGCGCTGATGAACCTCGCGATGCTGGCGGGCACCTTGTTCTTCACCCAAGTGTTCGGGATATTCCTCGCCGAGAACGCCCCGATCCGCACGCCGGACATGGCCTTTTACGTGGCCTCCGTAATCCTGCTGGCGGCGTTGGCGCTGTTCGTGCGTGCAAGAAAGGTCGAGTGATGTCCGAGGTCTTCAACGGCAATTTCACCCAGCAGGAGCCGATCCCGGAGGAGGCGATCGAACGTGCCGTCGAGGTGATGCGCTCGGGACGTCTGCATCGCTACAATACGGTGCCGGGTGAACCGGGCGAGGTGGCGTTGCTGGAGGAGGAATTCGCGGGGCTGACCGGTGCGCCCTATTGCCTTGCGGTGGCCTCGGGCGGCTATGCCTTGGGCTGTGCACTGCGCGCCGTGGGCGTCGGTCCGGGCGATCCGGTGCTGACCAATGCCTTCACGCTTGCGCCCGTGCCCGGCGCCATCGCGGCGGTCGGCGGCAAGCCCGTGCTGGTCGAGGTCACCGACCAGCTGACCATCGATCTTGACGATCTGGCGGCGAAAGCCCCGCAGGCCCGAGTGCTGATGCTTTCCCATATGCGCGGCCATATCTGCGACATGGATGCGCTGATGGAGATCGCGCGCACCCGTGATCTGACGGTGATCGAGGATTGCGCTCATACGATGGGGGCGGCTTGGGGCGGTGTCCCCTCGGGGCGGCATGGCGCGATCGGGTGCTATTCGACCCAGACCTACAAGCACATGAATTCGGGCGAGGGCGGTCTGATCGTAACCGACGACGCGGAACTGGCGGCGCGGATGATCCTGCTGTCGGGCAGCTACATGCTCTATGAGCGGCACCGCGCCGCGCCGCGGCCGGAGGTGTTCGAGGGGCTGAAATACGACACGCCCAATGTCTCGGGCCGAATGGACAATCTGCGCGCCGCGATCCTGCGCCCGCAGCTGCCGACGTTGGCGGATCGGGTGGCGCGCTGGAATGCGCTGTACCGAGAAATCGAGGCCGGGCTTGCCGGGGCAGAGGGTGTGGCGCTGATCGAACGCCCCGAGGCCGAGAGCTATGTCGGCTCGTCCTTCCAGTTCCGCCTGCCGGGGCGCTCCGCCCCCGAGATGCTGGATTTCGTCGCCCGGGCTGCGGCCCGCGGGGTTGAGCTGAAATGGTTCGGCGCGGATGAGCCTGCGGGCTTCACCTCGCGCCATGACAGCTGGCGCTACGCAGAAGCGCAGAACCTGCCGCGCACCGATGCGGTGCTGGCGACGCTGCTTGACCTGCGCCTGCCGCTGACTTTCTCGACGGACGATGCCGCCCAGATCGCGCGCATCCTGCGCGAAGAGGCCGAGGTTTGAAGAGGTGCAGCGCTGACACTCAGCCTGCGCGCGAGATCCAGTCGGCGATCATCAGATCGAGATGCGCGCCACCGCCATTCTTGTAGAGCGTGATCTCCTCGGCGCTTTCCCGCCCGCGCGCGCCGCCGATGAGGTCGTAGAGATCGGCCTTCACCGCCTCGGGCGCGATCACCCCTTCGCGGATCGGGATCAGCAGCTCGCCAATATGGCCCAATGTGGTGTCGCGACTGTCGACAAAGAGACTCGCCGTCGAGATCAGCGCATCGTCGGCCTCGCGCATATCGGCCTTGTAGGCCCCGATCAGATCGACATGGGTGCCGGGCTTGACCCATTCGCCCTTCAGGACCGGCGCGCGCGCCATCGTGGCGCTGCTGACGATATCGGCCTCGGCCACAGCGTCGGCCAGATCGCTCACCGCACGCAGCGTGACGCCCTCGGGGGCAGGCCCAGCCGCCAGCTCCTGCGCCTGCTCGGGGCGGCGCGTCCAGAGCGTGATCTCCGTCAGCCCCGGAAAGCCCGCCGCATAGGCCGCGATCAGCGAGCGCGCGACCCGGCCCCCGCCCACGATCAGCAGTCGGCGGCTGTCCGGGCGGGCCAGAAGTTGCGCGCCCAGAACGGAATCGGCAGCCGTCTTGAACTCGGTCACCAGCGGGCAATCGACGATCGCGGTGGGCTGGCCATGCTCGGGCTCGAACACCACCATCGCGCCTTGCACCGTGGGAAACCCCGCCTTGGCGTTGCGATCGCACACGGTGAAGGATTTCACCCCGTAACCGAGCCCCGGAATGTAAGCCGCGCGGCTGAGCAGCACCGCATCCGAGGGTCCGAGAAACGTATCGCCCAACTCCGCCTTCGGGCGCGTATGGCCCGCGCGCAATGCAGCTATCGCGCCGGGCCAGTCGAGCTTTTCCGCGATGTCATAGGCGATGATCTTCGGGCTCATGTCGTCTCCTTCATTGTCTCGGGCGTCACAGAGGAACCAGCCAGCGCGCCGGGGCCGACACCTCGCGCGGGCCGTTGGCGGCACCGGTGATCGCATCGGCCAGAAGCGCGCCGCAGCCCGCCGAAAGCGTCCAGCCCAACTGCCCGTGGCCCGCATTGACCCACAGGTTGTCGTAAGCCTTCACCCGGCCAAGGAAGGGCGGGCCATGCGGGGTCGAGGGCCGCAGCCCGGTCCAGAGAACGGGCGGCGCGTCGCTCACCGCATCGCCGAAGCGTGCGGCGACGTAATCGGTCAGCACCTTGGTGCGATCCTCGCGCAGCGTCCGGTCGCGCCCGGCGAATTCGGCGATCGCGGTCACCCGCAACACCCCGCCATAAGACGCCACGGCCAGCATCGCGGCCTCGTCGATATAGGGGTGGCGGGGCAGGCGGCTCTGGTCGCGCACTTCCCATGTCCCAGAATACCCCTTCACCGGGTAGATATCCGGCGCAAAGCCCAGAGGCCGGGCCAGATCGGGCGTCTCTACCCCGGCGGCGAGGATCACTTGCGCCGCAGGCAGCGTCTCGTCGGCGAGGTTGACCCCGGTGATCTTGCCATGGGCATGGCTGAACCCGGTCACCGCGCTGTTGTAGCGAAACTGCACACCGTGCTTGGCGGAAAGCGCTTTGGCGGCGGCGCGGGTCACCTCGTGGCAATTGCCCGCGGCATCCATCGGCGAGAGGAACCCGCCCGCAAAACCCGCCCTGGCGAGCAGCGGATCGTTCTCGGCCAGCCAGTCCGGGTCGATCCGCGTCAACCGCCCGTCGTCATGGGCGTCGATCTCATTCGTCGCATTATAAAGATAAAGTCCGCCCTCGAAGCGGATAAGTGCGTCCAGCTCCAACTCCTGCGCCATCTCGGGCAGGGCGGCGCGCGCGGTCTCGGCCAGCCGCATCATTCGCGCGGTATTCCGGGCCTGCGCGGCGCCTGTGCAGTTGAGCAGGAAGCGCGTCCCCCAACGCCATAGCGCCGGATCGAACGGCGCGGTCAGCTTCACACCGGGATTGCGCCCGGCCATCGCGCGCAGCAGCTGCGGCAAGGCATCCGGCCCCGCCCATGCGCTCGAATGGCCGATCGAGACGATCCCGGCATTCGCGCGCGAACACAGCTCCGCGGGGCCGGGCAGGCGGTCGACCACCGTCACCGGCAGCCCGCGCCGCGCCAGCGCCCATGCGGTCATCATGCCGACGATGCCCGCTCCGATCACGATATGACGTGGCTGCCCCATCTCCGCTCCCGTGTTTCCATGTCCCAAGCCTCTTTGTGGCGGCAATCGCCGCGCCTTACCAGCCCCTGCGCCGCGAGTTCGTGCCGCTACGTCGTTTGCCCGGGGCCGGGGCCACGGCTCTTGACCCGACTCGGCAATTGCGCATAAATGAACGTGCGTTCAATAAACCGGGGGAGGAGATCCGATGTTCGCAGGTTCGATGGAGTTCGATCTGGGCGAGGATATCGCCGCACTGCGCGATATGGTGCGCCGTTGGGCGTCCGAGCGCGTGGCCCCGATCGCGGCCAAAACCGATCTGGACAATGAGTTTCCGAACGAGCTTTGGACCGAGATGGGCGAGCTTGGCCTGCTCGGGATCACCGTGTCTGAAGAATTCGGCGGGGCCGGGATGGGCTATCTCGCTCATGTCGTGGCCACCGAGGAAATCGCGCGGGCTTCGGCCTCGATCGCGCTCAGCTATGGCGCGCATTCCAATCTCTGCGTGAACCAGATCAAGCTGAACGGTTCGGACGAGCAGAAGAAGAAATACCTGCCCGGACTGATCTCGGGACAGTCGGTCGGCGCGCTCGCGATGTCGGAATCCGGCGCGGGCTCGGACGTGGTGGGCATGAAGCTCAAGGCCGAGAAGCGCAACGGCTATTACGTCCTGAATGGCCATAAATACTGGATCACCAACGGGCCCGATGCCGACACGCTCGTGGTCTATGCCAAGACCGACCCGGAAGCTGGCTCCAAGGGCATCACCGCCTTCATCGTCGAGAAGGATTTCAAGGGCTTCTCCACCTCCAAGCATTTTGACAAGCTCGGCATGCGCGGCTCGAACACGGCACAGCTGTACTTCGAGGATTGCGAGGTGCCCTTCGAGAATGTGCTGGGCGAAGAGGGGCGTGGGGTGCGCGTTCTGATGTCGGGTCTCGATTACGAGCGCGTGGTGCTTTCCGGCATCGGCACCGGCATCATGATGGCCTGCCTCGACGAGGTCGTGCCCTATTGCAAGGAGCGCGAGCAGTTCGGCCAGCCGATCGGGAATTTCCAGCTCATGCAGGGCAAGATCGCCGATATGTATGTCGCGATGAACACCGCGCGCGCCTACACCTACGAGGTCGCGAAAGCCTGTGATCGCGGCGCCGTGACCCGTCAGGATGCTGCGGCGACCGTGCTTTACGCCTCCGAGCAGGCGATGGTGCAGGCGCATCAGGCGGTGCAAGCGCTTGGCGGCGCCGGGTTCCTCAACGACTCCAACGTCTCGCGCCTGTTCCGGGACGCGAAGTTGATGGAGATCGGCGCGGGCACCTCGGAAATCCGCCGGATGCTCATCGGTCGCGAGATCATGGGAGCCGCGTGATGCGCGCCGGCGCTCTCCTCCTGATCGGGCTTGCGGCGCCTTTGGCGGCGCAGGCCCAAGGGGCAGGGGCGGATTTCGATCCGGCCGCTTTGGAGAGCTGCCTTTCGGGCGCTGACGACCCTGCGTCCTGCATCGGCAAAGCGGCGCAGCAATGCATCGGTGACGCTGCGAGCGTCCAGGACCGCCGCGCCTGCTATGATGCCGAGCGCGCCCTCTGGTCCGACCGGGCCGCGACAGCCCTCGACAGCTTGCGGCGGGCGGCAGCGGCCAGCGACGCGGCGAAGATCGCGGCGGGCAAGTCTCCGTCCGGATTGCAAGGCGCGCAGCTGGGCGAGGCGGAAGCTGCCTGGGCGCGCTACCGCGATGGCGCCTGCGCCTATGGGGCCGCGCTGCAGAGCGAGGGCGCAGAGGCGGAGGAGGCGGGCTGCCTGATGCGCAAGACCGCCGAACATGCGCTCGAATTGCAGAGTTGGGCCGGGCTGCTGGCTGGCGAGGCGCGCCCATGACACGGACACTCCGCCTTCACGGGCGCTCTGAAAAAAGGAAACCCGCGATGAAATTGGCATGGTTGCTCGGCGGCCTGATGCTCGCGTCCCCCGCCTTGGCGCAGGAACCGAGCGTTGACCCGAACGCGGTGCGCGCCTGTTTCGACGGGGCGAAGGACACCCATCCCGCCTGTATCGGCGAGGCGGCCGCAGCCTGTCAGGATGAGCCGGGCGGCGCTACGACTCTGGGTATTTCGGCGTGCCTTCAGGGCGAGGCGCAAGTCTGGGACGATATCGCGAAGTCGCAATACAAGGCGGCGCGCGCCCGTCTGCTCGAGCAGGGGGGCACCGACCTCGCCAACATGCTTCTCGATGCGCAAAGCGCGTGGGGGCAGTATCGCGACGCCGATTGCGGGCTGCTCTACGAGATCTGGAAGGACGGCACGATCCGCACGGTCGTGGCGTCGCAATGCTACCTCGAGCGTACGGCGCAACGCGCGCTGGAACTGCGCGATTTGGGGAGGATGGAATGAAACTGGTATCGCAGGCCCTGACCTCGTCGGAGGACTTTCAGGCCAATCGCAAGGCGCATCTCGACGCGCTGTCGCAGATCGAAGAGGCTGCCGCACAGGCGGCGGCAGGCGGTGGTCCCGCCGCGCTGGAACGGCACCTGTCGCGCGGCAAAATGGCGCCGCGCGAACGGGTGGCGGGGCTCTTGGATCCCGGCTCGCCGTTTCTGGAAATCGGCGCGACGGCGGCGCATGACATGTATGGCAACGCGGCTCCCTGTGCGGGCGTGATCGCCGGGATCGGCCGGGTGCAGGGCCAGGAAGTCATGGTGGTCGCCAACGACGCCACCGTGAAGGGCGGCACCTATTACCCGCTGACGGTGAAGAAGCACCTGCGCGCACAGGAGATCGCCGAGGAAAACCATCTCCCCTGCATCTACCTCGTCGACTCGGGCGGCGCGAACCTGCCCAATCAGGACGAGGTCTTCCCCGATCGCGACCATTTCGGGCGCATCTTCTACAATCAGGCGCGGATGTCCGCGAAGGGCATCGCCCAGATCGCGGTGGTGATGGGGTCCTGCACGGCAGGCGGTGCCTATGTGCCCGCGATGTCTGATGTGACGATCATCGTGAAGGAGCAGGGCACGATCTTCCTCGCCGGGCCGCCTCTGGTGAAAGCGGCGACGGGGGAGGTGGTCACCGCCGAAGACCTCGGCGGCGGCGATGTGCATACGCGGCTCTCGGGCGTGGCCGATTATCTCGCCGAAGACGACGCCCATGCGCTGGCGCTGGCGCGCCGCGCGGTCGGCAATCTCAACTACACGAAACCTTCGACGGTGAATTGGCAATCGCCCGAGGAGCCTGCCTACGATCCCGAGGAAATCCTCGGCGTGGTCCCTGCAGACCTGCGCACCCCCTATGATATCCGCGAAGTCATCGCGCGCCTCGTGGACGGCTCGCGCTTCGACGAGTTCAAACCGCGCTTCGGCGAGACGATCGTAACCGGCTTCGCCCATGTCAAAGGCTGCCCCGTCGGCATCGTCGCCAATAACGGCGTGCTGTTCTCGGAAGCCGCCCAGAAGGCCGCGCATTTCATCGAACTGTGCTCGCAACGCTCGATCCCGCTCGTCTTCCTGCAAAACATCACCGGCTTCATGGTCGGGCGCAAGTACGAGAACGAGGGCATCGCGCGTCACGGCGCGAAGATGGTCACCGCCGTCGCCACCACCTCGGTGCCGAAAATCACCATGCTGGTCGGCGGCTCCTTCGGGGCGGGCAATTACGGTATGGCGGGGCGCGCCTATTCCCCGCGCTTCCTCTGGACCTGGCCCAACTCGCGAATCTCCGTGATGGGCGGCGAACAGGCGGCGGGCGTGCTCGCCACTGTCAAACGCGACGGGATCGAGCGCAAGGGTGGCCAGTGGTCGGCCGAAGAAGAGGCCGAGTTCAAGCGCCCCACCATCGAGATGTTCGAGCGCCAGTCGCACCCGCTCTACGCCTCGGCGCGGCTTTGGGACGACGGCATCATCGACCCGCGCAAATCGCGCGACGTGCTGGCGCTCTCGCTCTCCGCCGCGCTGAACGCCCCGATCGAGCCGACCCGCTTCGGCCTGTTCCGGATGTAACTTTCATGCCTCCGGCGGGGATATTTCGGCCAAGAGGAAGTGCAAATCTTCGACTTGGCCGAAATATCCCGGGGGGCTCCGCAGGAGCGGGGGCAGCGCCCCCTCCGACGCTCTCAAAGGGGAGACCGACATGTTTTCCAAGATCCTGATCGCCAATCGCGGGGAGATCGCCTGTCGCGTGATCGAGACTGCACGCAAACTAGGCGTGGCGACCGTAGCCGTCTATTCCGAGGCCGACAGCGAGGCGCGCCATGTGGCGATGGCCGATGAGGCGGTGGCCATTGGCGGCCCCGCGCCCAAAGACAGCTATCTGCGCGGTGATGCGATCATCGAGGCCGCCAAACAGACCGGCGCGCAGGCGATCCATCCGGGCTACGGGTTCCTCTCGGAGAACCCAGATTTCGTCGACGCCGTCGGGGCGGCGGGGCTGGTCTTCATCGGCCCCTCGGCCAAGGCGATCCGCGCGATGGGGCTCAAGGACGCGGCCAAGGCGCTGATGGAAAAGGCGGGCGTGCCTGTCGTGCCGGGCTATCACGGCGACAATCAGGACCCCGAGCATCTTGCGGGCGCGGCTGACACGATCGGCTACCCGGTGCTGATCAAGGCGGTCGCGGGCGGCGGCGGCAAGGGGATGCGGCTGGTCGAGGCGCCGTCCGACTTCGCGGATGCACTGGCTTCCGCGCAGGGAGAGGCGCAGACCGCCTTCGGCAACCCCGCCGTGCTGATCGAGAAATTCATCGGCTCGCCGCGCCATATCGAGGTGCAGGTATTCGGCGATGGTGATAAAGCGGTGCATCTGTTCGAGCGCGACTGCTCGCTCCAGCGCCGCCACCAGAAGGTGATCGAGGAAGCCCCCGCGCCGGGCATGACGCCCGAGATGCGCGAGGCGATGGGGCAGGCGGCGACGCGCGCCGCCGAGGCCATCGGCTACAAGGGTGCGGGCACGGTGGAGTTCATCGTGGACGGCTCGGACGGGCTGCGCCCGGATCGGTTTTGGTTCATGGAGATGAACACTCGCCTGCAGGTCGAGCATCCCGTGACCGAGGCGATCACCGGCGTCGATCTGGTCGAATGGCAATTGCGCGTGGCCTCGGGCGAGCCGCTGCCCTGCGCGCAAGGCGATCTGACGATCACCGGCCATGCGTTCGAGGCGCGTCTCTATGCCGAAGACGTGCCTGCAGGCTTCCTGCCCGCGACGGGGACGCTATCGCATCTGCGTTTCGCCGATGGATGTCGCGCTGATACCGGGGTGCGTACGGGCGACACGATCAGCCCGTGGTACGACCCGATGATCGCGAAGGTCATCACCCACGGGCCGACGCGGGCGACCGCGCTAGGGCAACTCGCGCGAGCGCTGGAAGAGACGGAAGTCGCGGGCACGGTGACGAACCTCGCCTTCCTCGCGCGGCTCGCGCGGCACGAGGGTTTCGCTCGGGGCGAGGTCGATACCGGCCTGATCGGGCGCGAGATCGACGCGCTCGCCGCGCCGACCGAGACGCCGGTTGCCGCGAAGGCGCTGGCCGTGATCGCCGCTGCCGGGCTTTGGGACGGCGAGGCGAGCGGCTTCAGCCTCTGGCAGTCGCCGCGCCGCGCCGTACCCTTCGAGGAAGAGGCTGCGATCCGAGTGCACGGGCCGGGCCAAGTCACGGTCGAGCTGGGCGAGGAGGCCCATGCGTGCCAACTGGCCGAGGATGGCTGGCGGGTGAACGGCGCTAAGACCGGCGCGCGGATGGCGCAGTCGGATGGCACGATCACCATCTTCCTGCATGGCGCGCATCGCTTCGATATCCCCGACCCGCTGGCGCGCGGCGCGGATGCCGACGCCTCCGATCTGACGCTGGCGCCGATGCCGGGGCTGGTGAAGGCGGTCTTCGTCTCTGCCGGCGACACCGTGGCGGCGGGCGACCGGCTCGCCATCATGGAAGCGATGAAGATGGAACACACGATGCGCGCAGCCCGCGACGGTGTCGTGGCCGAGGTTCTGGTCGCCGAAGGCGCACAGGTCGAAGCGGGCGCCGCGCTGATCCGGCTGGAGGACGAGGCATGATCCGACTGCATCACATCCCCGGCGCGCGTTCGATGCGAGTGCTGTGGCTGCTGGAAGAGATGGGGCTCGACTACGAGCTTCAGACATGGTCGCTCACGGATGGTTCGCTGCGCAGTCCCGAGTTTCGCGAACTCTCGCCTGCGGGGCGCATCCCGGCGCTGGAGGTCGACGGGCGCTCGATCTTCGAGAGCGGCGCGATCGTCGAATACCTTACCGAGACGCGGCCCGAGGCAGGGCTTGCGCCGGTCACGGGCGAACCCACCCGCGCGGATTTCCTCGAATGGGTGCATTTCGCGGAGACGCAGGGCAACATCCTGCAAAGCCTTAACATTCAACACATCTTCCTGCGCCCGCCCGAGGCGCGCTCGCTCGCGATGATGGCGCTCGAGACGAAGCGGCTTGGCGTCACGATGAAGGCGCTGGAGGCGCATCTGGTCGGGCGCGATTGGATGATCGGGACGTTCTCGGCGGCCGATTGCATGATGGGGTTCAATATCGACGCGATGTTCCGCTTCGTGCCGCGCGAGGGCTTCCCGAACATCTCCGCCTATCGCGACCGGATCGAGGCGCGGCCTGCCTATCAGCGCGCGGTCGAGAAGGGCGGTGCGAGCATGTATGCGCAGGATTTCTACGAGCTGCCCCCGATGGAGCAAACCCATGGCTGAGAGTGTCGAAATCTTCGAGATGGCCCCGCGTGACGGGCTGCAGAACGAAAAGCGCCAGATCGCGCTTTCCGACAAGATCGCGCTGGTCGATTGCCTGAGCCGGGCCGGGTTCCGTCGGATCGAAGTAGGGTCTTTCGTCAGCCCGAAATGGGTGCCGCAAATGGCCGACTCGGCAGAGGTCTTCGCCGGGATCGCGCGCCGACCGGGCGTTTCCTACGCCGCGCTGACGCCGAACATGAAAGGTTATGAGGCAGCGAAAGCGGCCAGGGCCGATGAGGTGGCGATCTTCGCCTCTGCCTCCGAGGGCTTCTCGCGCGCGAACCTCAATTGTTCGATCAGTGAAAGTCTGGAGCGGTTCTTGCCGATCATGGAGGCCGCAAAAGCCGATAATGTGAAAGTCCGTGGCTACATCTCCGTCGTCACCGATTGTCCCTTCGACGGAAAGACGCCGCCGGAGAGTGTCGCCCGCGTCGCAGCGCAGCTGCACGACATGGGCTGCTACGAGATCAGCCTCGGCGACACGATCGGGCAGGGCACACCCGAGAGCGTGACGGCCATGCTGCGCGCGGTGCTGAACGAAGTTCCGGCGGAAAAGCTCGCCGGGCATTTTCACGACACTTCCGGGCGGGCGCTGGAGAATATCGAAGCCTCGCTGGAGATGGGCCTGCGGGTGTTCGATGCCTGCGTCGGCGGTTTGGGCGGATGCCCCTATGCGCCCGGCGCGGCGGGCAATGTCGCGACGGAGGCGGTGCAGGCGCGACTCGGGGCTTTAGGCTACGAGACTGGGCTGGATTCGGCCGTTCTGGTTGAGGCCGCCGCAATGGCGAAGAAAATGAAAGGGCAGGGCGATGTTTGACACGATCAAGACCGAGACCGATGCGCGTGGCATCGCGCGGCTCACGCTGGCGCGTTCGGAGAAGCATAACGCGCTCTCCGAGCAGATGATGGAAGAGATCACCGCGGCCATCGGCCAGCTTGGCACCGATGACGCCGTGCGCGTGGTGATCCTCGCCGCTGAAGGCCGCAGCTTTTGCGCGGGCGGGGATCTGAAATGGATGCAGAGCCAGATCGCGGCGGGCGCGAAAGAGCGCGCGGCGGCAGCGCGCAAGCTCGCGGGGATGCTGCAGGCGCTCAACACGTGCCCGAAACCGGTGATCGGCGCGGTGCAGGGCAATGCGTTCGGCGGCGGGATCGGCATGATGTCGGTCTGTGACGTGGCCATCGGCGTCGAGGGTGCGAAATTCGGCCTGACCGAGACGCGGTTGGGTCTGACGCCCGCGACGATCTCTCCTTACGTGGTCGCGCGCATGGGCGAGGCGCGGGCGCGCCGCGTTTTCATGTCCGCGCGACTCTTCGAGGCCGCCGAGGCGCGTGATCTGGGGTTGCTGGCCAAGGTTGTCCTGCCCGAGATGCTGGAGCGGGCCGTGATGGCCGAGGCCGAGCCCTATCTCGCCTGCGCACCGGGCGCGGTGGCAGAGGCGAAGGCGCTCGTCCGGTCGCTGGGGCCGCGGATCGACGAGAGCGTGATCGACATGACGATCGAGGCGCTGGTGACTCGCTGGGAATCCGCCGAGTCGGATGAAGGAATCACCGCGTTTTTCGAGAAGCGCGATCCGGCATGGAAAGCTTAAGGCGGCCTTAAGAAGCGCCCCACCACGCGCAAGGCAAATATTCCGAAAATTCAAACTCTGATTAAGTTTGTCAAAAGACTGCGTCGCGACAAAAGCGGCGCAGTCCAACGCGGGCAGGCTCTGAGCGGCTCTGCAAGCTCGCAGATTTCGCATACCTTCGTATGCAAAAAGCACCCGCGGCCCGCATTTGCATGATTTTCCGGCCTGCTCTCGGTTGACCCCAATGGGGCGCAAGGCTATTGCTCGCCTAGCCAGAACCTGCGCGACAAGTCGTCGCGATGTTAGGGAGCCAAGCCCATGCATGACATGCTGCGCGAATATCTTCCCATCCTCATCTTTCTCGCCATGGCGATCGTGTTGGGCCTTGTGCTCATGCTCGCAGCGGCGGTGGTGGCGGTCCGCAATCCCGACCCCGAGAAGGTGTCGGCCTATGAATGCGGTTTCAACGCCTTCGACGATGCCCGGATGAAGTTCGACGTTCGTTTCTACCTCGTTTCCATCCTCTTCATCATCTTCGACCTCGAAGTGGCCTTCCTGTTCCCCTGGGCGGTGGCCTTCGGCCAGATTTCCATGGTCGGTTTCTGGTCAATGATGGTCTTCCTCGCGGTTCTCACCGTAGGATTCGCATATGAGTGGAAGAAAGGGGCGCTGGAATGGGCGTGATGACCTCTGCCAATACCGCAGGTGCGGATCGCGAAGTTGCGACGCAGACGCTGAACAAGGAGCTGCAGGACAAAGGCTTCCTGCTGACCTCAACGGAAGACATCATCAACTGGGCGCGCAACGGCTCGCTGCATTGGATGACCTTCGGCCTTGCCTGCTGCGCCGTCGAGATGATGCAGGTCTCGATGCCGCGCTACGACCTCGAGCGGTTCGGCACCGCGCCGCGCGCCTCGCCGCGCCAGTCCGACCTGATGATTGTCGCCGGCACCCTGACCAACAAGATGGCGCCCGCTCTGCGCAAGGTCTACGACCAGATGCCCGAGCCGCGCTACGTGATCTCGATGGGCTCCTGCGCGAATGGCGGTGGGTATTATCACTACAGCTATTCGGTGGTGCGCGGCTGCGATCGCGTCGTGCCGGTCGATATCTACGTTCCGGGCTGCCCGCCCACGGCGGAGGCGCTGCTTTACGGCATCCTTCAGCTGCAACGCAAAATCCGCCGCACCGGCACGCTGGTGCGCTGAGGAGAGCGAGAGATGGACGATACTGCCCTTCGCGAACTGGCCGGCCATATCGAGCTGAAGCGCCCCGATGACGTGGTCTCGACCGAGATCGCCTTCGACGAGCTGACGGTTACGATCACCACCCAATCGGTTCCCGCCTTCACCGAGTTCCTGCGCGACGATCCGAATTGCCGCTTCACGAACCTCGTGGACATCACGGCTATCGACTGGCCCGAGCGTCCGCAGCGTTTCGATGTCGTCTGGCATTACCTTTCGATGTATCGCAACCAGCGCATCCGTGTGAAAACGGCGATCCGCGAAGAGGACATGGTGCCCTCGATCACCAAGCTGCACCCCTGTGCCGATTGGTTCGAGCGCGAGGTCTTCGACATGTTCGGCATCCTGTTCTCGGGCCACCCGGACCTGCGCCGTCTGCTGACCGATTACGGGTTCCGCGGCCATCCGCTGCGCAAAGATTTCCCGACGACGGGCTATGTCGAAGTTCGTTACGACGAAGTGCTCAAGCGCGTCGTCTATGAGCCGGTGAAACTGACGCAGGAATACCGGCAGTTCGATTTCCTCTCGCCATGGGAAGGGGCCAAATACATCCTTCCCGGTGACGAGAAGGGCGAGGAGGCGAAATGATGGACGGCGATATCCGCAACAATGTCTATGATGACGGCTCGAAGGACACGCTGACCGACGAGCAGCGCATCCGCAACTTCAACATCAACTTCGGTCCCCAACACCCGGCCGCCCACGGTGTGCTGCGCATGGTGCTGGAGCTGGACGGCGAGGTGGTGGAACGCGCCGACCCGCATATCGGCTTGCTGCACCGTGGCACCGAGAAGCTGATGGAAAGCCGCACCTACCTGCAGAACCTGCCTTACTTCAACCGGCTCGACTACGTTGCGCCGATGAACCAGGAACATGCGTGGTGCTTGGCGATCGAGAAGCTGACCGGCGTGGAAGTGCCGCGTCGCGGCTCTTTGATCCGCGTGCTCTATTCCGAAATCGGGCGCATCCTGAACCACCTGCTGAACGTGACGACGCAGGCGATGGATGTCGGCGCGCTGACGCCGCCGCTCTGGGGCTTCGAAGAGCGCGAGAAGCTGATGGTCTTCTACGAGCGGGCATGCGGCGCGCGTCTGCACTCGGCCTATTTCCGGCCCGGCGGCGTGCACCAGGATCTGCCGCCGAAGCTGCTCGACGATATCGAGGAATGGGCGCATCACTTCCCGAAAGTGCTCGACGACATCGAAGGGCTGCTGACCGAGAACCGCATCTTCAAGCAGCGCAACGTCGATATCTGCGTCATCTCCGAGGAAGAAATCCAACAATGGGGCTATTCCGGCGTGATGGTGCGCGGCTCCGGCCTTGCATGGGATCTGCGTCGTGCGCAGCCCTACGAATGCTATGACGAGTTCGACTTCCAGATTCCGATCGGCAAGAACGGCGACTGCTACGACCGCTACCTCTGCCGGATGGCCGAGATGCGCGAGTCGACCAAGATTGTCCTGCAGGCGATCGAGAAACTGCGGATGCCGGAAAATCAGGGCGACGTGCTTGCTCGCGGCAAGGTGACGCCCCCGAAGCGGTCGGAGATGAAGCGTTCGATGGAAGCGCTGATCCACCACTTCAAGCTTTATACCGAAGGTTTCCACGTCCCCGCGGGCGAGGTTTATGCCGCCGTCGAAGCGCCGAAGGGCGAGTTCGGCGTCTATCTGGTGGCCGACGGCACGAACAAGCCGTATCGCGCGAAGATCCGCGCTCCGGGTTACCTGCATCTGCAATCCATGGATCACGTCGCCAAGGGGCACATGCTCGCCGACGTTTCTGCAATCATCGGCACGATGGATATCGTGTTCGGGGAGGTTGACCGCTAATGCTTCGCCGTCTTTACCCGGAACAACCCGATAGTTTCGAGTTCACGCCCGAGAACCTCGCATGGGCCAAGGCCCAGATGACCAAGTTCCCGGTCGGCCGTCAGGCCTCGGCGATCATCCCGCTGCTGTTCCGCGCGCAGGAACAGGAAGGCTGGCTGAGCCGTCCGGCAATCGAATACGTCGCCGAGATGCTCGACATGCCCTATATGCGGGCGCTCGAGGTCGCGACCTTCTACTTCATGTTCCAGCTGGCCCCGGTCGGCTCGGTCGCACACCTGCAGATCTGTGGCACCACTTCGTGCATGATCTGCGGCGCGGAAGACCTGATGAAGGTCTGCAAGGAGAAGATCGCCCCCGAGCCGTTCCAGCTCTCGGAAGACGGCAAGTTCTCGTGGGAAGAGGTCGAATGCCTCGGCGCCTGCGCGAACGCCCCGATGATGCAGGTCGGCAAGGATTACTACGAAGATCTGACCGAGGAGAGCCTCGCGAAGCTGATCGACGAGATGGGCAACGGCACCGTGCCGAAGCCCGGCTCGCAGACCGGTCGCTTCTCGTCGGAGCCCGCTTCGGGTCTGACCGCGCTCATCGAGACCAAGGGTGACAAGGAAGACTACAACTATTCCGTCGCCCGTGCGCTCGCGATCGGCGACACCATCAAGCGCATCGACGGCACCGAGGTGCCGCTGGAAGCGCCGTGGCAAAGCTCCGGCCAGCGCGGTCCGATCGGCACGATGGGGCAGGAGCGTCCGCGCTCCGCCGCGCAACAGGACGAGGCCCGCAAGGCGGCCAAGAAGACCGAGGCCAAGCCTGCCAAGGGCACGCCCGCGGACAAGACCGGCGTGACCGAGGCCGAGGCGCCCGCCACCTCGAAGTCCGTTCCGCGCTCGAAGCGCGAGCCCGTGGGCACCGAAGCCGATGCGAAGGCCGACACCGCCGTGTCCGAGGGTGAACAGCCCAAGCTTCTCGATGCGCCGCGCGACGGCGGGGCAGATGATCTGAAGATGATCAAGGGCGTCGGGCCGAAGCTGGAGACGCTCTTGCATTCGATGGGCATCTATCACTTCGACCAGATCGCGGCCTGGTCCGATGCGGAACTCGCATGGGTTGACGCAAATCTCGAAGGGTTCAAGGGTCGCGCGAGCCGCGACGACTGGAAAGGTCAGGCAGAGAAACTGGCCAGCGGGGCAGAGACCGAATTCTCGTCCCGCGCAAAGAAAGATGGCATTTACGAGTAAGCGCAACAGGGTAGAGACCGCCGTTAGGCGGCGTGAATGGAGAGACGGGAATGGGTGATCAGACACAGGGGTGCCGCGGCAAGGCAGGTATCTGGGCAGGCATTACGGGGATCGTGGTCACCGTTTTCCTGATGGTTGTGGCGCATGAGCCCTTCTTCGTGGCGCTCTTCCTTGGCCTGATGACCTTCCTGCTGTTCGGGGCCTTCCTGATCTGGGCGTTCTGCTCCGAGCATGGGGTTCAAGGCGAGGCGGACGGCACCGGGGCCTCGGACGAGGGCTCCGAGATCCCCGAAAGCCCCGTTGAGAGCTTCAACGCGTCGTCTCCCGAAGGCGTTGCCGCACAGGCGCAGGCGGCGGCGGCGTCTCCGACGCCCGTAGCCGAGCGCGAGGTGGAGCGCGCCGACGCGGTCGCGCCGAAAGACGAGGCGGCCACGCCCGAGGCCGACAGGCCCGAGCCCGGCCCGACAACCAAGCCCGCGACGGACGAAGCCGAGGCGGAAGAGCCGAAAGCTGAGCCTGCAGCGGAAGAGACTGCGGCAGAGGCCGAAGCTGAGCCGAAAGCGGACGCGCCGGAGCCCGAGAGCGAGGATGCGACCCCGCTCTCCGCGATGTCGGCGCAGGTCGCGGACACGTCCTCTGCCGGTGCCGGGGGCCAACCCGAGGCCGCCGAAGGCGCCGGCAAGAAGCCGCGCGGGCTCAAGCAGCCGCGCAAGGCTGGGGCCGACGATCTCAAGAAGATCGAAGGCGTCGGGCCGAAGCTTGAAGAAACGCTGAACGGCTGGGGCATTTACCATTTCGACCAAATCGCGAAATGGGGCCCCGAAGAGATTGCCTATGCGGACCAGAACGTGCCGCGTTTCAAGGGCCGCTGCACCCGCGACAAGTGGGTCAGCCAGGCGAAAATCATCGTCGAGGAAGGCATGGATGCGTTCCTCGAACGGGCGAAGACGAACGATTACTGAGCGGGGGTGAATGAGCCAGATCGACGAGCACGACAGGGCGTTGGGGCGTAGGGCCGCCCTTATCATCGCCGTCGCCACGATCCTCTGGCTCCTCCTGCAATGGATCGGAAAACAACAGGGCTGGTCGGCGCAGGTCGCGCTGATCGGCGATCTCGCGGCGATAGCCGCCTATATCTACGCGCTGGCACTCGTCTGGCGCATCTGGCGCCGGAAAGCCGGCAAGTGAGGGAAGCGATATGCTGAAGGATCAAGACCGGATCTTCACCAATCTCTACGGGATGCATGACCGCTCTCTGCAGGGCGCGAAGATGCGCGGGCATTGGGACGGCACTGGCGAGATCCTGTCGAAAGGCAAGGATTGGATCATCGAGCAAGTGAAGGCCTCCGGCCTGCGCGGGCGCGGTGGGGCAGGCTTCCCGACAGGTCTCAAGTGGTCCTTCATGCCGAAGGAAAGCGACGGGCGTCCCGCCTTCCTCGCGATCAATGCTGACGAATCCGAGCCCGCGACCTGCAAGGACCGCGAAATCATGCGCCACGATCCGCATACGCTGGTCGAAGGCGCGCTGATCGCAGGTTTCGCGATGGGCGCCGCGGCGGCGTATATCTACATCCGCGGCGAATATGTGCGCGAGAAAGAGGCGCTGCAGCGCGCGATCGACGAAGCCTATGAAGACGGGCTGATCGGCAAGAACGCCTGCGGCTCCGGCTATGATTACGACGTCTACCTGTCGCACGGCGCGGGCGCTTATATCTGCGGCGAGGAAACGGCGCTGCTGGAGAGCCTCGAAGGCAAGAAGGGTATGCCCCGGATGAAGCCGCCTTTCCCGGCAGGCGCGGGCCTCTACGGTTGCCCGACCACAGTGAACAACGTGGAATCCATCGCCGTTGTCCCGACCATCCTGCGTCGCGGCGCGGAGTGGTATGCCTCCTTCGGTCGTCCGAACAACACCGGCGTGAAGCTGTTTGCAATGTCGGGCCACGTCAACACGCCCTGCGTCATCGAAGAGACCATGTCGATCTCGATGAAGGAACTGATCGAGAAGCATGGCGGCGGCGTCCGTGGCGGCTGGAAGAACCTCAAGGCGGTGATCCCGGGCGGCGCATCCTGCCCGATCCTGCCCGCCGAGCAATGCGAAGACGCGATCATGGACTATGACGGTATGCGCGAGCTGAAATCCAGCTTCGGCACCGCCTGCATGATCGTCATGGATCAGAACACCGACGTGATCAAAGCGGTCTGGCGCCTGTCCAAGTTCTTCAAGCACGAGAGCTGCGGCCAGTGTACGCCCTGCCGCGAAGGCACCGGCTGGATGATGCGCGTGATGGATCGCCTCGTGCGCGGCGAGGCCGAGATCGAAGAGATCGACATGCTGTTCGATGTGACGAAACAGGTCGAAGGCCACACGATCTGCGCGCTCGGCGACGCGGCCGCCTGGCCGATCCAGGGCCTGATCCGTCACTTCCGCGAAGAGATCGAAGACCGCATCAAGGCCCGCAAGACGGGCCGCATGGGCGCGATGGCTGCGGAGTGAGTATCGTGAAACGCCTGTCCCTTGCCAGTTTGACCCTTCTTTCGCTCGCCGGCGGTGCCGCCGCCGAGCCGGCGAAGCTGACGGTCGATTTCGGGTTCTTCCCGAAGGGGACGGCGTGCCAGGTGTTCAACACCACCGGCAAGGTCTCGCTGCGGACCGGGCGCGAGATCGAATACACAATCAAGGGCGATACCGGAGACGTGGTGTTCCGCTGCGCCCAGCCGGACGGCCGCTCTTTCGAGGTCGCGACCGGGGCGCTGCTTCCGCCGGGCAATCCCTCGCTCGTTGCGATCCAGATCAATCAGGACGATCACGCGCATATCTTGTGGGATCAGGGCGGATTGCGGCGCAGCACCGTCGCGGAGGTGCTCAGATGGAACTGAACCCTACCACGGCACAGGGCGGCATGATGCGGGCTGTGATCATATCGGGCTGCGCGCTGGCGCTTGGCGGCTGCATGGGCACGACGAGCGGCAACGAGGCCTCGAAAGGGCCGCGCCGTCTGGCGGCACTCGAGGGCTACACGGCGGCTTATGACGCGAACGGCGCGCTGGTCGTGATGCGACAGGCCGCGTCCTTTGCGAACTACGAGGGCGCCGAGGCCAAGCGGGCCGCGAACGCCATCTGCGGCGGGGCTGTGGCCTCGTCGATCAATGATACTTACCGGGATGGCGCTTGGGTCTTCCCGATGGGCTGCGGCAACGCGGCGTGAAATAAACCCGCGCGGGGGCAACCCCGCGCCCGAAGAGACGAGACGGATAGCCATGGCTGACCTGAGAAAGATCATCATCGACGGGAACGAGGTCGAGGTCGATCCGAACCTCACGCTGATCCAGGCGTGCGAGCAGGCGGGGATCGAGATCCCGCGGTTCTGCTACCACGAGCGTCTGTCGATCGCGGGCAACTGCCGGATGTGCCTCGTGGAAGTCGTGGGCGGCCCGCCGAAGCCCGCCGCCTCCTGCGCGATGCAGGTGCGCGACATGCGCCCGGGGCCGGAAGGGGCGCCGCCGGTGATCAAGACAAATTCGCCGATGGTCAAGAAGGCCCGCGAGGGGGTGATGGAGTTCCTGCTCATCAACCACCCGCTCGACTGCCCGATCTGCGACCAGGGCGGCGAATGCGATTTGCAAGACCAGGCAATGGCTTACGGGGTGGACTTCAGCCGTTACCGTGAGCCCAAGCGCGCCGCGACCGAGCTGAACCTCGGCCCGCTGGTCGAGACGCACATGACGCGCTGCATCTCCTGCACCCGCTGCGTGCGCTTCACCACCGAAGTCGCGGGCATCACCCAGATGGGCCAGACCGGCCGGGGCGAGGACGCGGAGATCGCGAACTACCTGAACATGACGCTCGACTCGAACATGCAGGGCAACATCATCGACCTGTGCCCGGTGGGCGCGCTGGTCTCGAAGCCCTACGCCTTCACCGCGCGTCCGTGGGAGCTGACCAAGACCGAGACCGTCGACGTGATGGACGCCGTGGGCTCCAACATCCGCGTCGATACCAAGGGACGCGAAGTGATGCGCATCCTGCCGCGCAACAATGACGAGGTGAACGAGGAGTGGATCTCCGACAAGACCCGCTTCGTCTGGGACGGCCTGCGCCGCCAGCGTCTCGACCGGCCTTACGTCCGCGTCGACGGCAAGCTGAAGCCCGCAAGCTGGGGCGAGGCGCTGAGCGCCGCCGCCGAAGCGATGAAGGGCAAGAAAGTCGCTGGTCTCGTCGGCGATCTCGTCTCGACCGAGGCAGCCTTCTCGCTCAAGCAGCTGATCGAGGGGCTGGGCGGCAAAGTCGAATGCCGCACCGATGGCGCGCGCCTGCCGATCGGCAACCGCTACGGCTATGTGGGCAACGCGACAATCGCGGATCTCGACAACGCCGAGATGGTGCAGATCATCGGCGCGAACCCGGCCGTGGAAGCACCCGTACTGAACGCGCGCATCCGCAAGGCCTGGGCCAAGGGCGCGAACGTCGGTCTCGTCGGTGAAGCCTGCGACCTGACCTATGACTATGAGCATGTCGGCACCGACCGCGCCGCGCTGGCCGAGCTGTCCTCCAAGACGATCTCCGACGAGACGAAGGCCAAGAACACGGTCGTCATCATCGGGCAGGGCGCTCTGAATGAAGCCGACGGCGAGGCGGTTCTGGCCCATGCGATGAAGCTGGCCGAGAACTCCAACGCCAAGTTCATGGTGCTGCATACCGCTGCGGCCCGTGTCGGCGCGATGGATGTGGGCGCAGTGACCGAGGGCGGTCTGCTCGCGGCCATCGACGGCGCAGAAGTCATCTACAACATGGGCGCCGACGAGGTGGAGATCACCCCGCGCGCCGAGGGCGGTCCCTTCGTGATCTATCAGGGCAGCCACGGCGACCGCGGAGCCAACCGCGCCGACGTTATCTTGCCGGGCGCGGCCTACACGGAAGAAAACGGCCTCTTCGTGAACACCGAAGGCCGTCCGCAGCTTGCCTTCCGCGCGGCCTTCCCGCCGGGCGAGGCGAAAGAGAACTGGGCGATCCTGCGCGCGCTTTCGGCTGAGCTGGACGCCAAGCAGCCCTGGGACACGCTTGCAGGTCTGCGCCGCGCGATGGTCGAGGCGGTGCCGCATCTGGCGCAGGTCGATCAGGTCGTGGAGAACGAAGTGCAGGCGATCGAGCCGCGCGACATGGGCAAGGCCACCTTCCGCCTCCCGATCCGCGAATTCTACCTGACCAATCCGATCGCACGGGCCTCTGTGGTAATGGGCGAATGCGCCAGCCTCGCGAAAGCGCGGGCCGAAGCGCCGGTGGCCGCCGAGTGAGATTGAGACGGATGATGCAGACCCTGCCCAATATCGCACCGCTCGCTCCCGGCCTTCTGGCCGGGCTGGCGGCGTGCACGCCGACCGGCGGGGCGCAGGGGGATAGCGCGGTCAAACCGGTCTATCGGGGCACCGAAACGCGGCTCCTCGACAGCGATCTGGTGGAGATCCGCGCGCGTGTCTCGGGCGAGGGCGCCAGCGAGAAAGCGGCGACCGATTATGCCCAATGCGCAGCCGCGCAATACGCGCTGGTGCGTGGCTATGGATTTGCGCGCCATGTGCGCACGAATGTGACTGAAGAGGGTGGCATCTGGCGGGCAGATGCGGTCTACACCATCTCGCCCGCCTTGCCGCAGGGACTCAAGACGATCGACGCGGAAGTGACCGTCGCCGATTGCAAGGATCGCGGCATTCCGACCGTATGAAGAGAGTGGGACATCATGGCTGAATTCTTCACGACACCTTTCGGGATCTTCCTGCTGATCGTGCTGCAGAGCTTGGCGGTTATCGCCTTCGTGATGCTTTCGATGATCTGGCTGGTCTATGGCGACCGCAAGATCTGGGCTGCCGTGCAGATGCGTCGCGGGCCGAACGTCGTCGGGCCGTGGGGCCTGATGCAGACCTTCGCGGATGCGCTGAAATACGTGGTCAAGGAAATCGTCGTGCCGGCGGGCGCCGACAAGTTCGTCTATTTCCTCGCCCCGATCCTGAGCTTCGTGCTGGCGCTGCTGACCTTCACGGTGATCCCGTTTGCCGACGGTTGGGTGCTCGCCGATATCAACGTTGCACTTCTGTTCGTCTTCGCGGCTTCCTCGCTCGAGGTGTATGGCGTGATCATGGGCGGCTGGGCGTCGAACTCGAAATACCCGTTCCTCGGTTCGCTGCGTTCCGCGGCGCAGATGATCTCCTACGAAGTCTCGATCGGCCTGATCATCATCGGCGTCGTGATCTCGACCGGCTCGCTCAACCTGTCGAACATCGTGCGCGCGCAGGATACCGGCTGGGGCCTGTTGGGCTGGTACTGGCTGCCGCACCTGCCGATGGTGGCGCTGTTCTTCATCTCGGCGCTGGCCGAGACCAATCGCCCGCCCTTCGACCTTCCGGAAGCGGAATCCGAACTCGTCGCGGGCTTCATGGTTGAATACAGCTCGACGCCGTATCTGCTGTTCATGGCCGGCGAATATATCGCGATCTGGCTGATGTGCGCGCTGATGTCGATCCTGTTCTTCGGCGGCTGGCTGTCCCCGATCCCGGGGCTGCCCGACGGGGTGCTGTGGATGTTCGCCAAGATGGTGTTCTTCTTCTTCATGTTCGCGATGGTGAAGGCGATCGTGCCGCGCTACCGCTACGACCAGCTTATGCGGATTGGCTGGAAAGTCTTCCTGCCGCTGTCGCTGGCCTGGGTGGTGATCATCGCCTTCCTCGCGAAATTCGAAATCTTCGGGCACTTCTGGGCCCGCTGGGCGATGGGGAGCTGATAGATGGCTTTCGACTATAACCGCGCTGCCAAGTATTTCCTGCTGGTGGACTTCATCAAAGGCTTCGGTCTGGGGATGCGCTATTTCTTCGCGCCGAAACCCACGCTGAACTACCCGCATGAGAAGGGCCCGCTTTCGCCGCGCTTCCGCGGCGAGCACGCCCTGCGCCGCTACCCCAACGGGGAAGAGCGCTGCATCGCGTGCAAACTGTGCGAGGCGATCTGCCCGGCGCAGGCGATCACGATCGACGCGGAACCCCGCGCCGACGGTTCGCGCCGCACGACGCGCTATGATATCGACATGACGAAATGCATCTATTGCGGCTTCTGTCAGGAAGCCTGCCCGGTCGATGCGATCGTCGAAGGTCCGAATTTCGAATTCTCGACCGAGACCCGCGAGGAGCTGTTCTACGACAAGCAGAAGCTCCTCGAGAACGGGGCCCGTTGGGAAGCCGAGATCGCACGCAACCTCGAACTGGATGCGCCTTACAGATGACCGACGATTTTTCGAAACTCTTCAGCACGATGATGGAGCAGTCGGCCGAGATGGCCCGGCTGTTCAATCCGGCGCTGGAAAGTTTCAACCCGGCTGCGATGGAGAAGCTCTTCCCCACCATGTCCAAGGACATGATGGAGATGTGGTTCGGCAAGACCTTCAACCGTGAAGGGCTCGACAGCCGGACCCGGCTTCTGGTGACGATTGCGGCGCTCACGGTGCTGGGCGCGCAGGCGGACTCGCAGCTGCGCCTGACGATCCGCCACGCGCTCGAGGCCGGGGCCACGCAACGCGAGATCGCCGAGGTGATCTTTCAGATGAGCATGTTCGGCGGGGTGCCCGCCATGACCCGCGCGCTCGAGATCGCGCAATCGGTCTTCGACGAGAATTCGGGAGAGAACGAATGACGGTGTTTGCTTTCGCCTTCTACCTTTTCGCCATTACGGCGTTGGTCGCGGGCTTCATGGTGGTGATTTCCAAGAACCCGGTCCACTCGGTGCTCTGGCTGATCCTGACCTTCCTGTCGGCGGCGGGGCTTTTCGTGCTTCTGGGCTCGGAATTCGTCGCAATGCTGCTGATCATCGTCTATGTCGGCGCGGTCGCGGTGCTTTTCCTCTTCGTGGTGATGATGCTCGACATCGATTTCGCCGCGCTCAAGGGAGAGTTGGCGCGCTACATGCCGCTGGGTCTTCTGATCGCGGTCATCATGCTGGTGCAGCTGGGCATCGCCTTCGGGGCGTGGCAGACCTCCGGCATGGCGGAAAACCTCCGTGCCGATCCGGTGCCCGAGGGCATGACCAACGCGCAGGCGATCGGTCTGCTCGTCTATGACAAATACCTCTACCTCTTCCAGACGGCGGGCCTGATCCTGCTGGTCGCGATGATCGGGGCGATCCTGCTGACGCTGCGCCATCGCACCAACGTCAAGCGCCAGAACGTCATCGCGCAGATGCATCGCGATCCGTCCAAGACGATGGAAATGGTGGACGTCAAACCGGGGCAGGGGCTGTGAGCGAACAAAAGCAAGCGAAAAACGCGAGTTCGGAAACGAGGGTGAACGCATGATCGGATTGGAACATTACCTTGGCGTAGCTGCCGCGCTGTTCGTGATCGGCATTTTCGGGATCTTCGTGAACCGCAAGAACGTGATCGTCATCATGATGTCGATCGAACTCATGCTGTTGGCGGTGAATATCAACCTGGTGGCCTTCGCGGCCTATCTGGATGACCTCGTCGGACAGATCTTCACTCTCTTCGTGCTGACCGTTGCGGCAGCCGAGGCCGCGATCGGCCTTGCGATCCTCGTGGTCTTCTTCCGCAACCGCGGCTCGATCGAGGTCGAAGACGTCAACGTGATGAAGGGATAAGGGACGATGGAAACGATCATTCTCTTTGCGCCGCTGGTCGGTGCGATCCTTGGTGGCTTCGGCTGGCGGGTGATCGGCGAAAAGGGCGCGATGGTCCTGACCACGGGCCTTCTGTTCCTCGCCGCCGCTCTCAGCTGGATCGTCTTTCTCACGCTGGGCGATCAGACGCAGCACATCCATGTTATGAACTGGATCACCTCGGGCGACCTCGACGTCGCATGGGCGATCCGGATGGACCGGCTGACCGCGATCATGCTGATCGTGGTGACGACGGTCTCCTCGCTCGTGCATCTCTACTCGTGGGGCTACATGGCCCATGACGAGAATTTCGACGAAGGGAAGGGCGAGAATTATAAGGCGCGCTTCTTCGCCTACCTGTCCTTCTTCACCTTCACCATGTTGATGCTGGTGACCTCGGACAACCTGCTGCAGATGTTCTTCGGCTGGGAAGGCGTGGGTCTCGCCTCGTATCTGCTGATCGGCTTCTACTACAAGAAGCCTTCGGCCAATGCGGCGGCGATGAAAGCCTTCATCATGAACCGTATCGGCGATTTCGGCTTCCTGCTCGGGCTGTTCGGTCTGTTCTACATGACCGGTTCGCTGAAGATGGACGACGTCTTCTCTGCGGCCCCGGCCCTGTCCGAAACGAGCCTGGACTTCCTCTGGGGGAACTGGAACGCGGTCGAGCTCTGTGCCTTCCTTCTGTTCATCGGTGCGATGGGCAAATCGGCGCAGCTCTTCCTGCACACATGGTTGCCGGACGCGATGGAAGGCCCGACGCCGGTGTCGGCGCTAATCCACGCCGCGACCATGGTGACCGCGGGTGTGTTCCTCGTCTGCCGGATGTCGCCGGTCTACGAATACGCGCCGCATACGCAGACCTTCATCGTCGTCATCGGTGCCTCGACCGCCTTCTTCGCAGCGACCGTGGGTCTGGTGCAGAACGACATCAAGCGCGTCATCGCCTATTCGACCTGTTCGCAGCTGGGCTACATGTTCGCGGCCGCGGGCGTCGGCGTCTATTCGGTGGCGATGTTCCACTTGCTGACCCACGCCTTCTTCAAGGCGCTGCTGTTCCTTTCGGCAGGCTCGGTGATCACCGCGATGCACCACGAGCAGGACATGCGCAACTACGGTGGCCTCCGCAAAAAGGTGCCGCTGACCTTCTGGGCGATGATCTTCGGCACGCTGGCGATCACCGGTGTCGGCGTTCCCTTCACCCATATCGGTTTCGCAGGCTTCCTGTCGAAAGACGCGATCATCGAGAGCGTCTGGGGCGGCTCGGGTGCTGGCTATGCCTTCTGGCTTCTGGTCATCGCGGCGGCCTTCACGTCCTTCTATTCGTGGCGCCTGATCTTCATGACCTTCTTCGGCAAGCCGCGCGGCGATCATCATGCGCATGATCACGCCAAAGAGAGCCCGTGGGTCATGACGGTGCCGCTGGTCGTACTGTCCTTCGGCGCGATCTTCGCCGGCATGATCTGGTACAACGTCTTCTTCGGCGATCACGCGAAGCTGGTGAAGTTCTTCGGCCTTCCCGCGCATGCCGAGCAGACGGCGGATGCCGGGCACGCGACGAGTGGCGAAGCCGCGCAGTCGGGCGAGGCAAGCCATGCCGCAGGGCAGGGTGAAACGCCGCCGGTGCCGGATCCGAACATGTCCGAACAGCAGGCCGAGGCCGAGCTGATGGACGAGGCCAAGACCTCGCCGAGCGTCGGCGCCTCGACCGCGGTCATCGAGTATCCGGGTGTCGCACCTCAGGGCTCCATCTACATGGGGCAGGAGAACGAGGTGATCGACAAGGCGCACCACGCGCCGGCCTGGGTCAAGGTCTCGCCCTTCGTGGCGATGCTGGCCGGGCTGCTTGTCGCCTGGATGTTCTACATCAAGGATGTGAGCCTGCCGCGGCGGATGGCTGAAGCCCAACCCGGGCTCTACAGCTTCCTGCTTAACAAGTGGTATTTCGACGAGCTGTACGAGCGTGTCTTCATGCGCCCGGCGCTCTGGTTCGGCTATCAATTCTGGAAGAAAGGGGACGAGGGCTCGATTGACCGGGTCATCGACGGTATGGCCGTTGGCATCGTCCCGACATTCACGAGGTTCCTTAACAGGATGCAATCGGGCTATCTGTTCCACTACGCCTTCGCCATGGTGATCGGGATCGTCGGTCTCATGCTCTGGGTCGTCCTCAACGGGGGGGCGAACTGATGCAACACCTTCTTTCCATCGTCATCTTCACGCCCGCCGTGGCGGCGCTGATCCTCGCGCTGGTTCTGCGTGGCGGCTCGCCCGAGGCGGACCGCAACGCGAAATGGGTGGCGCTGACCGCGACTTCGGTCACTTTCCTGATCTCGCTGTTCCTGCTGGCCGGGTTCGACCCGTCCAACACCGGCTTCCAGTTCATGGAGAAATACTCCTGGATCATGGGCTTCCAGTACCGCGTGGGTGTCGACGGGCTGTCGATCCTCTTCGTGATGCTGACCACGTTCATGATGCCGCTCGTGATCATCGGCAGCTGGAACGTCACCGACCGCGTGAAGGAATACATGATCGCCTTCCTCGTCCTCGAGACGCTGATGGTGGGCACCTTCGTCACGCTCGATCTGGTGCTGTTCTACCTGTTCTTCGAAGCAGGCCTGATCCCGATGTTCCTGATCATCGGCATCTGGGGGGGCAAGCAGCGCGTCTACGCCGCGTTCAAGTTCTTCCTCTATACCTTCTTCGGCTCGGTCTTCATGCTGGTGTCGATCATCTACATCTACTTCCACACCGGAACGACGGACATGCCGGGGCTACTCGTCTACGAGTTCCCGTACACACCGGTGGATGTTCTGGGGATATCGATCCCCGGCGGGGTGCAAACGCTGCTGTGGATCGGCTTCTTCATCTCCTTCGCGATCAAGATGCCGCTCTGGCCGGTGCATACCTGGCTTCCCGCAGCGCACGTTCAGGCCCCGACGGCCGGTTCGGTCGTGCTGGCCGCGATCCTGCTGAAACTGGCTGATTACGGCTTCCTGCGCTTCTCGCTGCCGATGTTCCCGGTGGGCAACATCGTCGTGGGCCCCTGGGCGATGTGGCTCGCGGTGATCGCGATCATCTGGACCTCGCTGGTGGCGCTGGTGCAGACCGATATCAAACGCGTCATCGCGTATAGCTCGGTCGCGCACATGGCCTATGTGCTGCTCGGGATCTTCTCGGGGACGCAGCAGGGCATCGAGGGCGGGATCTTCCTCGTCGTCTCGCACGGCTTCGTCTCGGGCGCGCTGTTCCTTCTGGTCGGCGTCATCTACGAACGAATGCACACTCGCGAGATCGACGCCTATGGCGGCCTCGTCAAGCGGATGCCGGCCTATGCGACGATCTTCATGTTCTTCACCATGGCCAATGTGGGGCTGCCGGGTACCGGTAACTTCGTCGGGGAATTCCTGACGCTCGCCGGGACGTTCCAGGTCAACACCTGGGCCGCGATGTTCGCGACCTCCGGCGTGATCCTCTCGGCCGCCTACGCGCTCTGGCTCTATCGCCGGGTCGTCTTCGGCGACCTGATCAAGGAGAGCCTGCGCTCGATCACCGATCTCACCACGCGCGAGAAGTGGATCTTCGCGCCGCTGGTGGCGATGACCCTGATCCTTGGCGTCTACCCCGATCTGGTGACCAACATCATCGGGCCGTCGGTGACGCAACTCGTCCAGAACTATCACGATGCCTTGCCGGACACGTATCTGTCCGACCTGGTCGAACACTGAGGAGCTGAGGGATGACTTCTGCGGATTTCTCGATCGTCCTTCCGGAGTTTTTGCTCGCCGTCTACGCGATGGTGGCCCTGCTCGCGGGTGTGTGGTTCGGCAAGGACAAGCTTGCGCCGACGCTGCTGTGGATCACCTCCGGCGTCATGCTGGTGATCGCGGCCTGGATCGGCCTGGCCGAGGTGGGCTCGCATGAGGCCTTCGGCGGCCTCTTCATCGACGACGCGTTCTCGCGCTTCACCAAGGTGATGATCCTGATCGCGGCCGCGCTGGTGCTCGCGATGGGCACCGATTACATGCAGCGCCGCGGCCTGCTGCGCTTCGAATACCCGATCCTGGCGACGCTGGCCGTCATCGGCATGATGATGATGGTTTCGGCGGGCAACCTGATGTCGCTCTACATGGGGCTCGAGCTGCAATCGCTCGCGCTCTACATCGTGGCCGCGCTGCGCCGCGAGAGCGAGAAGAGCTCGGAAGCGGGTCTGAAGTATTTCGTCCTTGGCGCGCTGTCCTCGGGCATCCTGCTCTACGGCGCTTCGCTGACCTACGGCTTCGCGGGCACCACGCAATTCGCGGGCATCATCGGGGTCGTGCAAGCCGGTCACCTGCCGATCGGCCTACTGTTCGGCATGGTCTTCCTGATCGCCGGTCTCGCCTTCAAGGTTTCGGCAGTGCCGTTCCACATGTGGACGCCCGACGTCTACGAGGGCTCGCCCACGCCGGTCACCGCCTTCTTCGCAACGGCGCCGAAGATCGCCGCGATGGCGCTGATCGCCCGTCTCGTCTTCGACGCCTTCGGCCAGGTGCCGGCGGAGTGGGGCCAGATCCTCGCGCTGCTCGCGGGCCTGTCGATGGTCTGGGGCTCGGTCGCGGCGATCGGTCAGTCGAACATCAAGCGCCTGATGGCCTATTCCTCGATCACCCATATGGGCTACGTGTTGCTGGGCCTCTCGGCGGGCACGGTCGAGGGTGTGCAGTCGATGCTGACCTACATGGCGATCTACGTGACGATGAATGTCGGCGTCTTCGCCTTCATGCTTTCGATGGAGCGTGACGGCCAGCCGGTGACCGAACTCAAGGCGCTCAATCAATACGCCCGTCAGGCCCCGGTCAAGGCGTTGGCGATGCTGGTGCTGCTGTTCTCGCTCGCCGGTGTGCCGCCGATGCTGGGCTTCTTCGCCAAGTTCGCGGTGCTCGAAGCGGCGCTGCACGCGGGCTATATCTGGCTCGTGCTGCTCGGCGTGATCGCCTCGGTCGTGGCGGCCTTCTACTACCTGCGGATCGTGTTCTACATGTATTTCGGCAAGGAGACGGATCCGCTCGACAATCGGATGCCCGCGGTCCAGTGGGGCCTTCTGGTGGTCTCGGCGCTGGCGATGCTGATCGGCATCTTCAACCTCTTCGGCATCGAGGGCGCGGCCCAGGCTGCGGCGGCGGCTCTTGTCAACTGAGCGCGATGACTGGCCCGAGGGCGTGGCGCGACACGTCCTGCCCTCGGTCGATAGCACCATGGATGAAGCGGCCCGGCTAGCGCCGGGCCTCTCCGGTTCAGCCTGGATCTTCGCGCATGAGCAGACCGCCGCGCGCGGGAGGCGCGGACGGGCGTGGCGCGCGCCATCCGGCAATTTCTCGGCGACCCTGGTGATGCGGCCCGAAGGCGGGCTGGCTCATGCCGCGCTCTATTCCTTCGTCGCGGCACTCGCGTTGGAGGCCGCGCTCGCGCATGTCGCGGGACCGCATGCGCGGCTGACCATCAAATGGCCCAATGACGTGCTGCTGAACGGCGGCAAAGTCGCGGGCATCCTACTCGAGAGCCTGCAGGGCGCAGAGACAATCGCGATTGGCATCGGCGTGAACCTCGCAGTGGCCCCCGAGCGGTCCGAGATCGAGCCCGAAGCGATGGCGCCGGTCAGCCTGCTGGGCGAGACCGGGATGCAGATCGCTCCGGTCGACTTCCTGCCGATGCTGGCGCAGGCCTTCGATCATTATGATCGACAGTTCCGCGATTACGGCTTCGACGCGATCCGCAATGCGTGGCTCGCGCGGGCGGCGCGTCTGGGCGAAGAAATCACCGCACGCGTCGGCGGCGAAACCTATCGCGGCACCTTCGAGACGATTGACCAGACCGGCGCGCTGATCCTGACGACGCCCGAGGGCCGCCGTGCCATCTCGGCGGCGGATATCTTTTTCTGAGCGGAAGGGGGGAGCCATGCTTCTCTGCATCGACTGCGGCAACACCAACACCGTCTTCTCGGTCTGGAACGGGACGGATTTCATCGCCACTTGGCGGATGGAAACCAATCACCAGCGAACGGCGGACGAATATTTCCTCTGGCTGTCCGGCATGATGCGCGTGCAGGAGATCGCAGGCGCGATCACCGAGGTCATCATCTCCTCGACCGTGCCGCGGGTGGTCTTCAACCTGCGGGTTCTGTCTAACCGTTACTTCAACTGCCGCCCGTTGGTCGTCGGCAAGCCCGAATGCCGCCTACCGGTGGAGCCCCGCGTCGATCCGGGCACGACCGTCGGGCCGGATCGCCTCGTGAACACGGTTGCGGGCTATGACCGGCATGGCGGCGATATCGTCGTCGTCGATTTCGGTACTGCGACCACTTTCGACGTGGTCGCCTCCGACGGGGCCTATATCGGCGGGGTGATCGCACCCGGCGTCAACCTGTCGCTCGAGGCGTTGCACGCCTCCGCGGCCGCCCTACCTCATGTCGATGTGACGATGCCCGAGAAGGCGATCGGCACCAACACCGTCGCCTGTATCCAATCGGGCGTTTTCTGGGGCTATATCGGCCTCGTCGAAGGCGTCGTGCGCCAAATCCGGCTCGAGCGGGACCGACCGATGAAAGTCATCGCGACCGGCGGTCTGGCAGAGCTGTTCAGTCAGGGGTTCGACCTGTTTGACAGTGTGGAATACGACCTTACCATGCACGGCCTTCGCCTCCTCAACGACTATAACAAGGACCTTCCCGCGTGAGTGACAGACTGATCTACCTCCCCCTCGGCGGTGCCGGCGAAATCGGCATGAACGCCTATGTCTACGGCTACGGCCCAGAGGGGAAAGAGCGGCTGATCGTTGTCGATCTGGGCGTGACTTTCCCGGATATGGACGGCACGCCCGGCGTCGACCTGATCTTCGCCGATCTCGAATGGCTGGAAGCGAATGCCGACCGCATCGACGCGATCTTCATCACCCACGCGCATGAGGACCACATCGGCGCGCTGCCGCATGTCTGGAACAAGCTGCGCAAGCCGGTCTACGCGCGCGCTTTCACCGGTCGGATCGGCCAGCTGAAGCTGGAAGAGGCGGGCATCCCGCCCGAGACGATCCAGATCGTCGAGCCGCGCCCGAAGGTGATCGAGGCCGGCCCGTTCAAGGTGCAATTCGTGCCGATCTCGCATTCGATCCCCGAAAGCTCCGGCCTCATCATCGACACACCTGCGGGCCGCGTCGTGCATACGGGCGACTTCAAGCTCGACGGCAACCCGATCGTCGGCGAGCCCTTCGACCCCGAAATGTGGCACGCCATTGCCAAGGAAGGCGAAGGCGTGAAGGTTCTGGTGAGCGATTCCACCAACGTCTTCTCGCCGCTGCCGGGCCGCTCGGAGGCCACTTTGGCCGAGCCGATCTCGGAACTCATCCGCGCGCAGACCGGCATGGTCGTCGCGACCACCTTCGCCTCGAACGTGGCGCGCCTGAAGACGCTTGCCGAAGCGGGCAAAGCCGCGGGTCGGTCTGTCTGCCTGCTGGGGCGCGCGATGAAGCGCATGGTCTCGGTCGCCGAGGAAACCGGCGTGCTGAAAGGCATGCCCGGCACGATCTCGGCGGAAGAGGCGACTGACGTGCCGCGCCAGAACCTGATGCTGATCGTGACCGGATCCCAGGGCGAGCGACGCGCTGCCTCGGCCCAGCTGAGCCGCGGCAAGTACCTGGGGCTCGAGATGAAGGAGGGGGACACGTTCTTGTTCTCCTCGAAGACGATCCCGGGCAACGAGCGCGGCGTGATCCGGATCATGAACGCCTTCTCCGAGATGGGAGTCGACGTGGTGGACGATCACGGCGGGCTCTATCATGTCTCGGGCCACGCCAACCGCCCCGATCTCGAAGCGGTGCACGAACTGATCGCGCCGAAGATGCTGATCCCGATGCATGGCGAGCATCGCCACCTGCGCGAACATGCGAAGCTGGCCGCGGACAAGGGCATCGCGTCGGAAGTCGCGACGAACGGCACGATGATCGACCTGACCGGCGAGGTGCCGAAAGTCGTCGAATATATCGAAGCGGGCCGCACCTATCTCGACGGTTCGGTGCAGATCGGCGCGATGGACGGCGTGGTGCGCGACCGGATGCGCATGGCGCTGAACGGCTTGTGCCTCGTGACGGTGATCCTCGACGAGCAGGACCAGCCGCTGGGCGAGCCCTGGGTCGAGCTGAACGGCTTGCCGAAACTGGGCCGCTCCGGCGCGCCGCTGGCCGAGACGATCGAGGACGAAATGACCGAATATCTTGAGCGCGCGCCGGTCAAGATCCTGAGCAATGACGACAAGCTGGACGAGGGCCTGCGCCGCATCGCCCGTCAGGTCGCGATGGAAGAGATTGGCAAGAAGCCCGAAGTGATCGTCGTCACGAGCCGTCTGACCGAGTGAGCGCGAGTCCGCGCCGTCGATGGCGCGGATCGCGAACGGGTAGGGCATCGCTCCATCCTCAGAGACAAAGAAAAGCCCCGCCGGAGGACGCCTCCGGCGGGGATACTTTTACCAATACGAAAGCGTCAGCTGTCCGCGCTGTCCTCGGCGGTCTCTTCGATCGCGCCGGGGCGGAAGGAAACGGTGAGGAAGTCCGGGACGTGGTCGCCCATGCCCACCACTTCGTTCTCACGCTCGCGACGGTTGCGGCCCCCGCGGGAGCGGCGTGCGTTGCCTTCGTCACTACCCTGATCGCGGGGCTGCGATTTCGGCGCGCTCGCGGTCTCCTGGGGCTCGCTGCGAGCCTCTTCGGGTTGAGCCTCGGTCTTGGAAACTTCTTTTTGCTCTTGCGGCGCGGCGATCTGCGGTTGCTGCGTCTCTTCGCTGCGCTCGCGTTTCGAGCCACGCCCGCCGCGATCGCGGCTGCGCCCGCCACGCGAGCGACCGCCCTTGGAGTCCTCGCGCTTGCGCGCGGGCTGCTTCGCACCTTCGGACAGCTCGAACCCTTCCGGCGGCTCGGCGCGCGGGATTTCCTGCTCGACGAGGCTTTCGATCTGGCCGAGGAATTTCTCGTCCGAGGGGACCGCGATCGAGATCGCCGTGCCCTTGCGGCCCGCGCGACCGGTGCGGCCGATCCGGTGGACATAGTCCTCGGCATGCATCGGCAGGTCGTAGTTGAACACGTGGCTCACCGACGGCACGTCGAGGCCGCGCGCGGCGACGTCAGAGGCAATCAGCAGCTTCAGCTTGCCATCGCGGAAACTCTCGAGCGTGCGGGTGCGCTGGCTCTGGTCGAGATCGCCATGGATCGGGGCCGCGTCGAAGCCGTATTTCTGCAGGCTTTTCGCAACGATATCCACGTCGACCTTGCGGTTGCAGAAGACGATCGCATTGGTGCAGGCCTCGCCCTCGGCCTCGATCACCGCGCGCAGCAATTCGCGTTTGGCTTTCGCGGTCTGGTCGCGGCGCGCCGGTTCGATCTCGATCAGCTTCTGGGTGATATTCGCGCCCGTCGTCGCCTGACGCGCCACTTCGATGCGCACCGGCGCATGCAGGAAGGTGTTGGTGATCCGCTCGATCTCGGGCGCCATCGTGGCCGAGAAGAACAGAGTTTGGCGCGTGAAGGGCGTCAGCTGGAAGATGCGTTCGATATCAGGGATGAACCCCATGTCGAGCATCCGGTCGGCCTCGTCCACGACCATGACCTTCACGTCGGTCAGGATCAGCTTGCCGCGCTCGAAATGGTCGAGCAGGCGGCCCGGCGTCGCGATGAGCACGTCGACGCCCTTGTCGATCAGTTTGTCCTGCTCTCCGAACGATACGCCGCCGATCAGCAGCGCGCGGGTGAGCTTGGTGTTCTTGGCGTAGAGGTCGAAGTTCTCGGCGACCTGCGCTGCCAATTCGCGCGTCGGGCACAGCACGAGCGAGCGCGGCATCCGGGCGCGGGCGCGGCCCCGACGCAGCAGCGTCAGCATCGGCAGGGTGAAGCTGGCGGTCTTGCCGGTCCCGGTCTGCGCGATGCCGAGCACGTCCTTGCCCTCGAGTGCGGGCGGAATGGCGCCAGCCTGAATGGGCGTCGGCTCTTCGTAGCCAGCGTCGACAACGGCGGAAAGGACCTTCGGGTCCAGCTTCAGATCGGTGAATTTCGTCATGGGTATCCTTGGTTTACCTTTAATCGCGTCCTGTCGCGACCCGCATCGGGCGGGGCCGCTATCGGGCGCTTGAGGAACCGGGCGCCCAGGAAGAGCCCCGCCGGATTACGGAGCTTGGCTGCGGCGTACCGGATTGCGACGCAAAGGTCAATCTTTTCAGGGCAGGGCCACTAACCGGCGGGCGGGACGCTCCTATGGCAAGGGGCTCTTGCAAAGGGGCACGGAACCTGACCTTCTGAACGGGGTTTGATCCCGAAGTGTGACGAGGGACAGATATGGCAGTCGCGGAATCGGCGGGTCTCGGCCCGGTATTGGCCTTTGCGCTGGTAGGTGTTTGTGGTGTCGGCGCGCAATGGCTGGCATGGCGTATGCGCCTGCCGGCCATCGTGATCATGCTGGTCGCAGGGCTTATTGCGGGTCCAGCGACCGGGCTTTTGAACCCGAGCCGCGACTTCGGTGAGCTGCTGAGCCCGTTGATCGCGCTCGCGGTGGCGGTGATCCTGTTCGAGGGCGGGTTCTCGCTGGATTTCCACCGTCTGGGCGACGCGAAAACCGGGGTCAGGCGGCTTGTCTTCATCGGCGCGCCGCTTGGCTGGTTTCTCTCGGCACTCGCGCTCGTCTGGGGCGCGGGGCTGAGTTGGGAAAGCGCGGCGGTCTTCGGCGGCATCATGGTCGTTACCGGCCCGACGGTGATCGCGCCGCTTCTGCGCACGGCGAAACTCGCCCGCCGCCCCGCACGGCTGCTGCAATGGGAAGCCATCGTGAACGACCCGATCGGCGCGCTGGCGGCGGTGCTGGCCTTCGAGGTGGTGTTCACGCTGCGCTCCAACCTGCCGATGGGCGAGGCGGTCTGGCATCTCGCGCTCGGGATCGGCTTCGCCGCGGCGATCGGCGGCGCGGTCGGCTGGGGCATCGCGCGCAGCTTCTCGCGCGGATGGGTGCCGGAATTCATGAAAGTCCCGGTGTTGTTCGCGACCCTTTTGGCGACCTTCGCGGTGACCGATTACGTGCTGCACGAAAGCGGGCTGCTCGCAGTGACGGTGATGGGGCTGGTGATCGGAAATGCCGATTTGCCCTCCTACGAGGAGCTGCGCCGGTTCAAGGAGCATGCGACGGTGCTTCTGGTCTCGGGCGTGTTCATCCTGCTCGCCGCGAATATCGAGATCGACCAGCTGGCCGCCCTCGACTGGCACGCGCTGTTGTTCGTCGTCCTGGTGGTGCTGGTGGCCCGCCCGATGACGGTGCTGATTTCGCTGATAGGGACGGGCCTGCCGCGCAACGAGCGCCTGCTGATCGCCTTCACCGGCCCGCGCGGGGTGGTGCTCGTGGCGGTTGCGGGCCTTTTCGGACAGCGTCTGGCCGAGATCGGGGTGGCCGACGGGCTGCGCATCGGGCCGCTGGCCTTCGTACTGGTGCTGGTGACTGTGATCGTGCACGGCTTCACCTTGGCGCCGCTGGCGCGGAAGCTGGGACTGGCCAATGCCGACAAGCCGGGGCTGCTGATCGTGGGCGGCTCGCGCTTCACGTCGGCGCTGGCCGAGACGCTGAACAAGGCCGAGGTGCCGGTGCTGATCACCGATCCGAACCATGCGCACCTGATCCGGCCCCGCGCCAATGGGCTCAAGACTTTCTACGGCGACATTCTGGGCGAGGCGGCGGAGGACAAGGTCGAGCTGATGGCTTATTCGACCCTGCTCGCCGCGACCGACAACGACGCCTATAACACGCTTGTCGCGACCGATCTCGCGCCCGAGCTGGGCCGCGACAAAGTCTGGCAGGTGCCGCGCCAGAAGGACGATCGCGAACGCCACGCGCTGCCGACGCAGCTCGGTGGGCGCCGCTTTGGTGAGGGGCGCACGCTCGAGGGGTGGGAGGCACTGCTCGCCGAGGGCTGGCGCTTCCGCGTGACCCGGATCACCGAGGAATACACGCTTGCCCAGTGGCGCGAGAAGCGACCCAAGGCGAAGCCCGTGATGGTCGTGGCGAAGAGCGGTGACCTTCGCTTCGTGATCGACCCGGCCGAAATGAAGGTCGAGCCGGGCGGGCGGATCATCTCGCTGCTGCCGCCCGAGGCGTTCGAGGAAGAGACCGCGCAGAAGGCCAAGGCCGGGGAGAAACCCTCGGGCCAGCCTGGCCCCGCCGCGCGGATCCCTTGAGGTTCATTCGATCCGGGCGGTGGCTGATCGGCGGGCGATCACCGCGCCGTCGCGGCGCAGCGCGATCTGGCCCGCGTAGGGACCTTTGGGCCAGCCGTCAGGCGGGGTCTTTTTGCCGACATAGCGGAAGAACCGGGCCTTGGGTGCGTCGACCTCGCTGGTCGTACTGATGCTGATCCCATCCGGGCCGGTGATCTCGAAACTGATCGTGTCTCCCGCACGCAGGCCGAAGCCGTAGCCCCAGAAGATGAGGGCGGGTCCGGTTTCGCGGGGCGGCGGCAGGGGGTCGCCGGCGAGGATCGCGTTGAAGCGCGGCGGTGCGGCGGTGAACCCGGTCGCGAGCCAGCCGCTTGGTGTGTAGGGGAAAGGATCGGACCAGAGACTCTGCGATGCGGCAGCCGCGCAGCTGTCCTGCATCTCAGGGTCGAAGGGATCAACGACCGTGCCCTCATGGCGCAGCGACAGATGCAGATGTGGGAATTCCGCCTGACCCGATTGGCCGACGAGGCCGAGCGGGGTGCCCGCCTCGACCCGCGCGCCACGTGCAACGGAAATCGAGCCTTCGCGTAGATGGCAATACTGGGTCTGCCAGCCGCGTCCTAGATCGATGACGATCCCGTTGCCGCATTCCTTGCCCGCGAGCATCTGTCCGTTGACATAAGCCCCGTCGGGCTCTCCATCGCGGGTGGCGACGACCCGGCCCGGGGCGGCGGCGATCACCTTCACGCCCTCCTGCATCTGCGCTTCGGTCAGGAGCGCGAAATCGGTGCCCTTGTGGCCGTCATAGGTCAGCCCGCCGCAACCCGCATCGCGCGCGCCGGGACCGGGGTCGCGGTCGACGTAATTCTGGATGTAGCAATCCTGGCCAAGGGTGCAGTCGACCGGCATTTGCAGCGTCGGCGCGTCAAATAGCAAAGTCCCGGCCATGCAGGGCACGGCCGGGACGAGAAGGCTTATCACTACCGCGCGGAGCACGGCCTAGATCATTCGGCGGTCAGCAGGCGCGGCTTGGAGCCGGAGATCCGCTTTTTGCCCGGTTCCTCGACCTTGATGACGATCTTGTCGTCCTTGATCGAGACCTTGGCGACACCGCCCTTCGTGAGCTTGCCGAAGAGCAGCTCTTCGGCGAGCGGCTTCTTGATATGCTCCTGAATGACCCGGCCCAGCGGACGCGCGCCCATCTTGTCGTCGTAGCCCTTCTCGGCGAGCCAATTGGCGGCGGCCGGGGTGAGCTCGATATGGACGTTGCGGTCGATGAGCTGCGCTTCGAGTTGCAGCACGAACTTGTCGACCACCTGCAAGATCACCTCGCGCGGCAGCGGCGCGAAGCTGACCACCGCGTCCAGACGGTTGCGGAACTCGGGCGTGAAGGTCCGCTCGATCGCGGCCATATCCTCGCCTTCGCGCCGATCGCGCCCGAAGCCGATTGCGGTCTTCGCCTGTTCGGCGGCGCCCGCATTCGAGGTCATGATCAGGATCACGTTGCGGAAGTCAACGGTCCGGCCGTTATGGTCGGTGAGCTTCCCGTGATCCATCACCTGCAGCAGGATGTTGTAGACATCCGGGTGGGCCTTTTCGATCTCGTCGAGCAGCAGCACGCAATGCGGGTGCTGGTCGACGCTGTCGGTCAGCATGCCCCCCTGATCGAAGCCGACATAGCCCGGAGGCGCACCGATCAGGCGCGAGACCGCGTGCTTCTCCATGTATTCCGACATGTCGAAGCGCATCAGTTCCACGCCGAGCGTATCGGCGAGCTGCTTGGCGACCTCGGTCTTGCCGACACCGGTCGGACCCGCGAAGAGGTAGTTGCCGATCGGCTTCTCCGGCTCGCGCAGACCCGCACGGGCCAGCTTGATAGCGGAGGACAGCGTCTCGATCGCCTTGTCCTGGCCGAACACGACGCGCTTGAGGGACTTCTCGAGATCCTTGAGCACCTCGGCATCGTCCTTCGAGACCGATTTCGGCGGGATCCGCGCGATCTTGGCGACGACCGCCTCGATCTCTTTCGGACCGATGGTCTTGCGCCGCTTGCTTTCGGCCACGAGATGTTGGGCCGCGCCCGCCTCGTCGATCACGTCGATCGCCTTGTCGGGCAGCTTGCGGTCATGGACATAGCGCGCCGACAGTTCCACCGCCGTCTTGATGGCGTCGTTGGTGTAGCGGATGTCGTGGTGCTTCTCGAAATAGGGCTTCAGACCCATCAGGATCTTGATGGAGTCCGGCACCGAGGGCTCGTTCACGTCGATCTTCTGGAACCGGCGGCTCAGCGCGCGGTCCTTTTCGAAGTGCTGGCGGAACTCCTTGTAGGTGGTAGAGCCCATGGTGCGCAGCTTGCCGCCCTGAAGCGCGGGCTTCAGGAGGTTCGAGGCATCCATGGCACCACCCGAGGTCGCGCCCGCACCGATCACGGTGTGGATCTCATCGATGAAGAGGATCGCGTCGGGATGCTCTTCAAGCTCCTTCACCACGGCCTTCAGGCGCTCTTCGAAGTCGCCGCGATAGCGGGTGCCGGCGAGCAGTGCGCCCATATCCAGCGAGTAGATCGTCGAATTGGCGAGAAATTCCGGGGTCTCCCCCCGGGTGATCTTCAGCGCGAGGCCTTCCGCGATCGCGGTCTTGCCCACGCCGGGATCGCCCACCAGAAGCGGGTTGTTCTTGCGGCGGCGGCAGAGGACCTGAATGCAGCGCTCGACCTCATGCTCGCGCCCGATCAGCGGGTCGACATCGCCCTTCTCGGATTTCGCATTGAGGTTCACGCAGTATTTCTCGAGCGCGGAATCCTTGGCTTCGGCCTGGGTCGCCCCTTCGGCCTTGGCCTCTTCCTCGGCACCCGACACCGGGCGCGTTTCGCCAAACTCCGGATCCTTCGCCACGCCATGCGCGATGAAGTTCACCGCGTCGTAGCGGGTCATGTCCTGCTCTTGCAGGAAGTAGGCGGCGTTGCTTTCGCGCTCGGCGAAGATCGCGACGAGCACATTCGCCCCGGTGACTTCCGAGCGGCCCGAGCTTTGGACATGGATGGCCGCGCGCTGGATCACGCGCTGGAAGGCGGCGGTCGGCACGGCTTCCGAGCCTTCGATTTCGGTCACGAGGGTGGACAGTTCATCATCGATGAACTCCACCAGGGTCTGGCGCAATTCGTCGGTATCGACGGCGCAGGCCTTCATCACCCGCGCGGCGTCCGGCTCGTCGATCAAGGCGAGGAGCAGGTGTTCTAGCGTCGCGAGTTCATGCTTTCGGGCATTGGCGAGCGCCAGCGCCCCGTGGATTGCCTGTTCGAGCGTATTGGAAAACGACGGCATTATCTGCTCCTTTCCTCGAAGGGCGGCGCGGGAGGATACCCAGCCTAGTGTTGCCCTATAAGATTAAAGTTCGGTGGAATTCGTCGCGCTTCAAGTCTTTTCATGCCCAAAAACCGATCGGACTCCGATTCGTACGGAAAAAACGATCATTTAGCGGGCGCGACGGTGCAGGGATACCGATGAGGCGCGCAATATCTAGGGGAGTTGCGTTTGACCTCTCCCATATGGGGAGGGTTTTCGCGGGTTCAAGCGCCCTGACGGTTACTTGGGCGACTCGGCGCGGCTTTGCGCGGTGTCGTGCTGCGTGTCCTCGTGGACTGGCGGGCGGCGCGCGGCACTTTGGTGCAGTTCCGCCGCCAGTTCGGCGTCTTCGGGGTCGGTTTTGCCCTTGGATGCGGGCGCCTCGCCGGGGCGCTTGGTGGCTCCGGTTCCCGAGGAAGCATCCCCTCTTTTCTTTGGGGCGTCCTCCTCCTCCTCCTCGTCCTCGTCGCCTTCCTCCTCGAGCTCCGCCTCGGAATGGGCGGCTGGCGAATGTTCCAGCAGCAGCGCGATGATGTCGGTCCGGGTCAGGATGCCGACGAGCCGCCCGCTTTCGGTCACGGGCACGACCCGCGCCTCGCGTCGGGCCAGCCGTTCGAGCAATTGGCCCACCGGCGTGTCGCCCTCGACGGTCTCGATATCGGTATGGAAGATCGCGCGCACCTCGGCCTCGGGCGGGGCGGCGCGGAACCGCAGGGGGCGGCGCAGGATGTCGAATTCCTTGAACAGCTCTTCGAGCGCGTCATGCTGGTCGACCACGCCCAGATAGTATCCCGAATTGTCGACCACCGGCAGGGTGTGGACGTTGAGCGCGGTCATCTTGCGCACGATCTCGGACAGCGGCGCTTCGGGGCTGACGGTCACCGGGTTCTGCGTCATCAGATCGCGCACATGCGTGTCGGCCAGAAGCGACTCGGCGGCGCGGTGTTCGGCCACCGCCATGAGCCGCGCCAGATCGGCGGGGTCCATGTTGGCCGACTGGTTGAACTCGACCAGCAGGTTCGACAGGTCGCGCTGACTGAGCGAGCGGGCCGGGCCGCGCGCACGTCCGACATGGGCCGGGGAATAGGCGAGAGGGCGCGTCGGGTAGGAAATGCCGAAGAGCCGGTTCCAGACCATTGCGAACCCGATCATCAGCACCGTCATCACGAAGATCGGGAAGATCGCGAAATCGAAGCCGAGACGCCGCCCCGCCTCGTGTTCCAAGATCACGAGCAGCGCGATCCCGGCGGCTGGCGGATGCAGCGCGCGCGCGGCCATCATCGCCGCGATCGACCCGCCCACTGCGAGCCCGTCCGCATAGGGTGGAGGGGTCACCATCAGCACCGCGACCGGCACCACGGCGGAGATCATCATCCCCATCATCGCGGACCACGGCTGCGCCAGCGGCGAGTTCGGCAGAACGAACAGGAGAACCGCCATCGAGGCGAAGCTGGACACGAGATAGATCCCGGCCTGTCGTGAATGGGGCAGGGTGGCCACGATGAAGGTCACGACGAGGATCGCCACTCCTGCGCCCACCGCGCCGCGCAGGATGTCGACCGCGGGCCTACGCCCCATGGAGGGGCCGAAGCGACGCAGCTGGCGGCGGACATTCTTGGGCAGGCGTGAGATCGGCATCGGTTCGCTGGGGTTGAATTCGCGACAGGTATCGCGCCTGCCACGCGCGGATGCAAGCGCGGGGGCGGCGAGAGGCCGGGCGGCGGGAACGCCATCTCAGGGCTAAACGCTCCCCGAAGCCCGTCTGGCATCTTGCCATCAGGCGCGGCGCGTCTATGGTCGGGCGCGAATTCTCAGGCAGGACGAAAAACGGGGAGAGCGCGATGGCCGGACCGATAGACAAGACGCTGCGCGCGGCGAAGACCCATGCAAAAAGCGGAGCTTTCGCGGAGGCCGAGGCGCTCTATCGCGAGGTTCTCGCGCGATTTCCCGGCAACAAGCGCGCGCAGGCCGGGTTGGCCGAGATCTCGCAATCGCGCGCGAGCCGCCCGGTGAACCCGCCGCGCCCGGTGATCGACCAGCTCTTCGGCCTGAAGAAGGCGGGCCGCGATCGCGAGGCCGCCGAAGTCGCCGCCCGTGTCCTCAAGCAATTTCCGCGCGCCCCCGCCGCGATGGAAGTGCGGGCCGCAGCGCTCTCGACCCTGGGCGATCACGAGGGAGCCGCGACGCTCTATCGCGAACTGGTAGGTATGTTTCCCGACGCGCCCGATGCCCACGGCAGCTACGGCAACGAGTTGATGGCGCTGAATCGTGACGACGAAGCCGTGGTCGAATTCGAGCGCGTTCTGGAATTGCGCCCAGGCGACCCGGTTGCGCTCAACAATATCGGTAACGCCAAGCGCCGCGCGGGCGAGCAAAGCGAGGCGCTCGAGATGTATCGCGCCGCCCATGAGGCCGCGCCCGATTTCGTCGAGGCACAGCTGAACCTCGCCAACGCGCTCGTCCTGAGCCATAAAGCGCAAGAGGCCGAGCCTCATCTGTTGGAAGTTCTTGCGAAGTTGCCCGACAATTTCCGCGCCTTGACGACGATGGGCGACGTGCGACGCGAACTCGGCGACAAACCGGGTGCGATCGATTATTACAAGCGCGCGCTCGCAATCAATCCAGACCATGTCGAAGCGCTGGCGTCGCTGATTATGGCGACGCGTATTTCCGAAGACGATCCTCTCGTCGCACGTCTCGAAGGTCTGCTTGAGGCACCTCATCACACGGAGAGGGAACGGGTCCGATACGAATTCGCCCTGGGCAAAGCCTATGAGGATATCGGCGACATCGACAAATCCTTCGCTTTCTATGCACGCGGCAATGCGCGTCGCAAAGAGCTGCTGGGCTACACGATCGAACAGGACGAGACGCTGTTCGCGCAGATCGAGCAGGCCTTCCCGGCCGTGCCTGCAGCCATTCCCGAGGCCGCGCAAGATGGCCCGGAGCCGATCTTCATCGTCGGCCTGCCGCGCTCCGGCACGACACTGAGCGAACAGATCGTGAGCGCCCATCCGATGGTCGCGCCGGGCGGCGAGTTGATCGAACTCGGCAGCCCCTTGTCCCAGATCGACTGGTCGAATCCAGAGGACTTCCGCGCGAAGGCCGAGGAAATCCGGGCCGAATATCGCGAGGTTTTGCGCGCGCACGCCAAAGGCGCGCCTTTCGTGACCGACAAGATGCCGCTCAACTTCCGCTGGGTCGGGGCGATCCGGGCGCTGTTTCCCAAGGCAAAGATCATCCATCTTCAGCGCGACCCGCGCGCGGTGATCTGGTCGATCTATCGGTTGAATTTCGGCTCCGATGGCAACGCCTACGCGCATAGCCTCGATGATCTGGTGGCTTATCGGGCGTTGCATCAGGACCTGATGGCGCATTGGAAATCGCTCTTCGCCGAGACGATTTACGACCTGAACTACGAGCGTCTGGTGGAAAATCCGGAGACCGAAATTCGCGCGCTGCTCGACTATCTCGAATTGCCCTTCGACGAGGCTTGCCTTCGCCCGCAGGACAACAAGCGCATCGCTCGCACCGCATCGCGCGATCAGGTGGTCAAACCGATCTACAAGGGCAGTTCTCAGGCGTGGGAGAAATACGCCCCGTATCTGGAGGCGGCGTTCGCGAAGCTCGACTGATGTTCGGTCTTAGGCCTAACTGCGCCCGCTCCTCTGCGGGCGCATTTCGCTGAGCGTTCCGTTCTCGGACGGTCTTCGTTCCCGCTTGTCGGCGCCCCTCCCGGTGGCGCTGCTGCCGTGCTTGTCATCGCGCGGCGGCTCGCTATGGTCGGGTCGATTTCGCGAAGGAGAGCCGATGGCCGGGTCCGTTGACAAGATGCTGCTCGCTGCACGTGGCCATGCCAAGCGCGGGGAATACCGGCAGGCCGAGGCGCTTTACCGTGACGTGCTCGGCCGTTTTCCGGGCAACAAGCGCGCCAAGGCGGGGCTAGAAGCGCTCGCGCAGGTCAGCAAGGCGATACCGGCCGCGGGGCCGCCGCGCGCGCTGCTGCAGCAGTTGATGGGGTTGATGCAGACGGGGCGCAACCGCGAGCTCGTCCAGCAGACGAAACGGGCGCTGACAGAGTTTCCGGAGGCCATCCTCTTGCTCGAATTAAAAGCTGCGGGGGAGGGGGCCCTGGGCGATCACGACGCTGCAGCCGAGACCTATCGCCACCTGATCTCCCTGCGGCCCGATCACGCCGACACCCACGGCAACCTGGGCAATGAACTGATGGAACTGGGGCGCTTCGAAGACGCGATCGCGTCGTTCGACCGCGTATTGGCGCTGCGCCCGGGTGACCCCGTGGCGCTGAACAATCAGGGCAATGCCTTCCTCGCGCTCGGCCGCGAGATCGAGGCGCGCAAACGGTTCGAGGCGGCGCTGGAGGCCGTAGCGGACGATAAGCTCACTGGCGATGCGATGTCTGGGGCCGCACAAGCGCGGTCGCCCGACCCGCGCCATGTCTTCGCGTTGAACAACCTTGGCAACATTCTACTCGCCGAAGGCGACATCGCCGGGGCACGGACGCGGTTCGAGGCGGCGCTCGGGGCCGATCCGAGCTATGCCGAGGCGTGGTGGAATCTCTCTCGCCTGCATGGCTTCGCGCCGGACGATCCACTGCTTTCGCAACTCGAGGCGCAGGTCGCGGCGGAGGCGCATTCCGAGCATGACCTGATGCTGCTCGAATTCGCGCTCGCCAAGGCGATGCACGATGTGGGCGGGACGGAGCGGGCCTTCGCGCTCTGGCAGTCGGCCAATGCGCGGCGCAAGGCTGAACTGGGCTATCACATCGCGCAGGATCTCAAGCTCTTTGCGCAGCTGCGCAAGCGTTTTGCCGCGCACCATCCGCCAATCCCTGAGACAGAGACCGACAAGGCCGCACCGGTGCCGATCTTCCTGCTGGGCCTTCCGCGCTCGGGCACGACGCTGGTCGAGCAGATCGTCACCCAGCACAGTCAGGTCGCGCCCGGAGATGAGATCGCCACGCTCGATCGCGAGATGAGTGCGCTCGACTGGAGCGACCCGGAGGCGCTTAGCCGGGAGGCGGGGCGGATACGTTCCGCCTATTACGAGACGCTCACCAGACTGGCCGATGGCAAGCCGTTCGTGACCGACAAGATGCCGCTCAATTTCCGCTGGATCGGAGCGATCCGGGCGCTGTTTCCGCGCGCTTCGATCGTGCATGTCCATCGCGATCCGCGCGCGACCCTCTGGTCGATCTATCGCAACTTCTTTTCCAGCACGGGCAATGGCTACGCACATGATCTGGACGATCTCGTGGCCTATCACGGACTCTATCGCGATCTGATGGCGCATTGGGCGGTGCAGCCCGGTGCGATCGTCGATTGCGACTATGAGGCGCTGACGGAAGCCCCTGAGGCGCGCAGCCGCGCGCTGATCGATGCGCTCGGGCTGCGCTGGGAAGACGCCTGCCTGCGCCCGCAGGACAACGCCCGCACGGTCGCGACGACATCGGACACGCAGGTGCGCAAGCCCATCTACAAGGGCAGTTCGCAGGCATGGGAGAAATATGCGCCCTATCTGGAGGCCGCTTTCGCGAAGCTCGACTGAGCGCGGGCTTGTGGCGTGAGGAAGGCTCGCTAAGCTGACCGCACCCAACGGAAAGTTCCGCCATGCCCGAACTCTCACATATGCTCGCTTTCGGTGCCGTGGCGCTTGCGATGGTGCTGAGCCCCGGTCCGAACATGATCTATCTCGTCTCACGCACGATCTGCCAAGGGCGGCGCGCGGGGCTGGTCTCGCTGGGCGGGGTGGCATTGGGCTTCGTCTTTTACATGCTCTGTGCCGCCTTCGGGATCACCGCAGTCGTTCTTGCCGTGCCTTATGCCTTTGACGCGCTGCGGATTGCCGGGGCGCTCTATCTGTTCTGGCTGGCATGGCAGGCCGTGCGACCGGGCGGGCGCTCTGCCTTCGAGACGCGCGAGTTGCCGGTCGACGGGCCGCGCAAGCTGTTCTTGATGGGGTTCGTCACCAACCTGCTCAATCCCAAGATCGCGGTGATCTATCTGTCGCTGCTGCCGCAATTCATCGACCCCGCAGCCGGATCGGTGCTGGCGCAATCTCTGGCGCTTGGCGCGGTGCAGATCGTGATCTCGGTGAGCGTGAATGTCGCCATCGTGATCGGCGCAGGCGCAATGGCCCGGTTCCTCGCGACGCGCCCGCTCTGGATGCGGGTGCAATGCTGGGCGATGGGGACGGTGCTCGCCGCGTTGGCGCTGAGCGTGTTGCGCGATGCGCGGCGGTGAGGTTCAGAACCGGTCCTTGCGGGCGCGGGCTTCGGTGAAAACCTCGACGGGTGACGCGCTCTCGGGCAGGCCGAGCGCGTCGCGCAGTTGCGGATCGGTGCCGCGCAGGAACGGGTTGGTGGTCTTCTCGAGTGCCAGTTCGACCGGAACCGTGGGCCGGGACTGGGCGCGGGTGGCGCGAACATCTTCCATCCGCGCAAGAAGGTTCGGATTCTCCGGCTCGATCGAGAGCGCAAAGCGACCGTTCGCCTCGGTATATTCGTGCCCCGAACAGACCAGTGTATCGTCGGGCAGTTCGCAGAACCGGCTCAGCGTGTCGAACATCTGTTGCGCCGAGCCTTCGAAGAGCCTTCCGCAGCCCCAGCTCATCAGGCTGTCGCCGGAGAACAGCAGGCCGCCTTCGGGGAAGTAATAGGCGATATGGCCGACCGTGTGGCCGTCAGCGGCAAGAATTTCGACATGCTCCATCCCGATCGCGAGTTTCTCGCCCGGCGAGACCTCCTGATCGAGCTTGGGCAGGCGATGCGCATCCGCCTTGGCCCCGACGATTTTCGCCCCCGTCGCCGCCGACAACGCCTGAACGCCGTCGATGTGATCGGCGTGGTGATGTGTCAGCAGGATGAGATTCGCTTTCCAGCCCCGTTCGTTCAGCGCCTTCAGGATCGGAGGCGCTTCTGGAACGTCGATCACGGTGGTTGTGTCCGTCGCCGCCTCATGCACGACATAGGCATAGTTGTCGGAGAGGCAGGGAATGATGAGAAGCTCAACGGCCATGGTGTTTTCTACCGCTTTGATTATCTTGGAACATAGCTAAGCCGAAGGAAGCGAAAGGCGCAATGCATCTCGACGTACTCGACCTGCGGAATTTCTACTACCGGACGCAGCTAGGCCGCGCGGCGCAGCGGGCAATCCGGGACCGGGTTATTTCGATGTGGCCCGCGACGGGGCCGCAGATGGCGGGGCTCACGGTGGCGGGCTACGGCTTCGCGGTGCCGCTGCTGCGTCCTTACCTAGAGCCCGCGCGCCGGGTGATCGGCTTGATGCCGGCAGAGCAGGGCGTGATGCCGTGGCCAGCGGGCATGCCCAATGTCTCTGTCCTGTGCGACGAGGCGCGCTGGCCGCTGGAGACGGGCCGGGTGGATCGGCTGATCGTGATGCATGGGCTGGAGACCTCGGACAATTCCGAGGCCCTGATGCAGGAATGCTGGCGGGTGCTGGGCCCGGGGGGCAGGGCGATGTTCATCGTTCCGAACCGGGCCGGGCTCTGGGCGCCGCGCGAAGCCACGCCCTTCGGCTTCGGCAAGCCCTACACTCTGGGGCAGCTCGACCAGCTCGCGCGCCGTTCCGGCTTCGTGCCCGAACGTCATACCGGTGCGCTCTATATCCCGCCGAGCCATCGCCGCTTCTGGCTGCGCTCGGCCGCTATGTGGGAACGCGTGGGCACCAAGGCCGCCGGCGTGCTGGCCGCCGGGGTGGTGATGCTCGAGGTCTCCAAGCAAGTCCATGCGCGCCGCGATTCAGGTCTGGGCGCGCGCGTGCGCAAGCCGCTTTCGATTCTCGAAGGGGCGGTGAAGCCGGCGACGGACCCGGTTTGAGCCAGAGTTAACGCCTCGCGCGCGGCAGAACGTCGCCGCGCAACACTCAGGTTCGCGTACCGCCCTGGGGCGCAACTCTCGGTCGTCCGCCGCAGGTGCGGAATAATTATCCGACAACCAACGCGCATTGAGGTGAATCACTTCCGCACAGCGATCCGTGACCGAGCGCTCCAAATTCCTGTTAGCGCCCACAAAATCCTCCTCTTCCTGTCACCTTCCCGCGACGAAGGGCATATTGGGGGGCTTCTGCTCACATTCTCGTGCTCAAGACGGTTGCGAGGGGGGGATTGCTCTGCTAGTGACCTCCCCGATAAGCGGCGCGGAGGGCATGTCTCAAGCGCGCCGGGGGAGCGCCCCAAGGCCTGTTCCGGGTCGGGGCAAAAAAGCATCGGAAGGGTGGACGTGTCCGAACCAGCTTCGATTTCCGCAAGCATCGCCGGCCGCTATGCGCTGGCCATTTTTGAACTCTCGCGCGAAGAAAATGCCCTCGCCGCGCTCGAAGCCGATGTCTCCGCGCTGTCGGAGGCGCTGGCGGGCTCTGCCGAGCTGCGTGAGGTGATCGCATCGCCGGTCTACACGCGCGACCAGCAGGCAGCCGCGATTGGCGCTCTGGCGGGGAAAATGGGTCTGTCGGACCCGATGTCTAATGGCCTGCAGCTGATGGGTGCCAAGCGTCGCCTCTTCGTGCTGCCGCAGCTTCTCAAGGCGCTGTCGGACCTGATCGCGGACGAGAAGGGCGAAGTGACCGCCGATGTCACCTCGGCCAACGAGCTCAGCGCCGCGCAGGCCAAGAAACTCGCCGAAGTGCTGAAGAACCAGACGGGCAAGACCGTCAAACTGAACACCGCCGTCGATGAAAGCCTCATCGGTGGCATGATCGTAAAGCTGGGCTCGCGGATGGTCGACACGTCGATCCGTTCGAAGCTCGCTTCTCTCAAGAACGCCATGAAAGAGGTCGGATAAATGGGCATCCAAGCAGCTGAGATTTCTGCGATCCTCAAGGAGCAGATCAAGAATTTCGGGCAGGACGCCCAAGTGGCCGAAGTCGGTCGCGTGCTGTCGGTTGGCGACGGTATCGCGCGCGTCTACGGGCTCGACAACGTCCAGGCCGGCGAGATGGTCGAATTCCCCGGTGGTATCCGCGGGATGGCACTGAACCTCGAAACCGACAACGTCGGCGTCGTGATCTTCGGTTCGGACCAGGACATCAAAGAAGGCGACACCGTCAAGCGCACGAACTCCATCGTGGACGTGCCGGTCGGTGAAGCGCTGCTCGGCCGCGTGGTCGACGGTCTCGGCAACGCGCTCGACGGCAAAGGCGCCATCGAAGCGAAAGAGCGTCGCGTCGCCGACGTGAAAGCTCCGGGCATCATCCCGCGTAAATCGGTTCACGAGCCGATGGCGACCGGCCTCAAGTCGGTTGACGCTATGATCCCGATCGGCCGTGGCCAGCGCGAGCTGATCATCGGCGACCGTCAGACCGGCAAGACCGCAATCGCGCTCGACACCATTCTGAACCAGAAGTCGTATAACGACGCCGATCCCAGCAACAAGCTGCACTGCTTCTACGTCGCGATCGGCCAGAAGCGCTCGACCGTGGCGCAGCTGGTGAAGAAGCTCGAAGAGACCGGTGCGATCGAATACACCACCGTGATCGCCGCGACCGCGTCGGACCCCGCGCCGATGCAGTACCTCGCGCCCTACACCGCGACCGCGATGGCCGAATATTTCCGCGACAACGGCATGCACGCGCTGATCATCTATGATGACCTCTCGAAGCAGGCTGTCGCTTATCGTCAGATGTCGCTGCTGCTGCGTCGTCCGCCGGGCCGCGAAGCTTACCCGGGCGACGTGTTCTACCTGCACTCCCGCCTGCTGGAGCGTTCGGCGAAGCTGAACGAGGACTTCGGCGCCGGTTCGCTGACCGCTCTGCCGGTCATCGAAACCCAGGGCGGCGACGTGTCGGCCTTCATTCCGACCAACGTGATCTCGATCACCGACGGTCAGATCTTCCTCGAGACGGAACTGTTCTACCAAGGTATCCGTCCCGCCGTGAACACCGGTCTGTCGGTGTCGCGCGTCGGCTCGTCGGCTCAGACGAACTCGATGAAGACCGTTGCAGGCCCGGTTAAGCTGGAACTCGCACAGTATCGCGAAATGGCGGCCTTCGCTCAGTTCGGCTCGGATCTCGACGCCGCAACCCAGAAGCTGCTGAACCGTGGTGCGCGCCTGACCGAGCTGATGAAGCAGCCGCAGTATTCGCCGCTCACCAACGCGGAAATCGTTGCGGTCATCTTCGCGGGGACCAACGGCTATCTCGATAACATCCCGGTGTCCGAGGTTGGCAAGTTCGAACAGGGTCTGCTGGATTACCTGCGCAACTCGCGCAAGGACATCCTCGACTGGCTCACGAACGAGGATCCGAAGATCAAGGGTGACGCGGCCGACAAGCTGAAAGCCGCTATCGACGAATTCGCCAAGACCTACGCGTGATTGGCCTGAAAGGACAGGGACATGCCCAGCCTTAAGGACCTCAAAAACCGGATCGGAAGCGTCAAGAACACGCGGAAGATCACCAAGGCGATGCAAATGGTCGCCGCCGCGAAACTCCGCCGCGCCCAAGAGGCGGCGGAGGCTGCGCGCCCCTATGCCGAGCGGATGCACTCCGTGATGGCCGGGCTCGCGGCCTCGGTGCAGGGATCGGACAATGCGCCGCGCCTGCTCTCGGGGACCGGTTCGGACCGGGTGCAGCTTCTGGTGGTCATGACCGCCGAACGCGGCCTGTGCGGTGGCTTCAACGCCAATATTGCGAAGCTCGCGCGCCAGACGGCTGACAAGCTGCTGGCCGAGGGCAAAGAGGTGAAGATCATCACCGTCGGCAAGAAAGGCCGCGATGCGCTGCGCCGTGAATACGGTCAGTACTTCATCGGCCATGTCGATCTGAGCGACGTCAAGCGCCTGAGCTATGACGACGCGCAGAAGATCGCCCGCGACCTGATCGGCCGCTTCGACAAGGGCGAGTTCGACGTCGCGACGATCTTCTTCTCGCTCTTCGAGAGCGTGATCGCGCAACGCCCGACCGCGAAGCAGATCATCCCCGCTTCCTACGAACCGGAAGAGGGCGAAGAAACGCCGAGCGTGAATTACGACTACGAACCCAGCGAGACGCAGATCCTCACCGACCTGCTGCCGCGTGGGGTCGCGACGCAGATCTTCACGGCTCTGCTGGAGAACGGTGCCTCGGAACAAGGTGCGCGGATGTCCGCGATGGACGCTGCGACGCGCAATGCGGGCGAAATGATCGACAAGCTGACGATCGAATACAACCGCACGCGCCAGGCCGCGATCACCAAGGAACTCATCGAAATCATTTCGGGCGCCGAGGCGCTCTGACGGAACCGGAGAAAAACAGACATGGCAAGCAATGGTAAAGTGACCCAGGTCATCGGCGCCGTCGTCGACGTGCAGTTCGACGGCGAGCTGCCTGCGATCCTCAACGCGCTGGAAACCGAGAACAACGGCAAGCGCCTCGTTCTCGAAGTGGCTCAGCACCTCGGCGAAAACTCGGTGCGCACCATCGCGATGGACGCGACCGAAGGCCTCGTGCGCGGCGCCGAAGTGAAGAACACCGGCAAGCCGATCTCGGTGCCGGTCGGCAACGCCACGCTCGGCCGCATCCTGAACGTGATCGGTGAGCCCGTGGACGAGAAGGGTCCCGTGGAAGCGGAAGAAACCCGTGCCATCCACCAGCCCGCGCCGAACTTCGAAGCTCAGGCGACGTCCTCGGAAATTCTCGTGACCGGCATCAAAGTCATCGACCTGCTCGCACCCTACTCCAAGGGCGGTAAGATCGGCCTGTTCGGCGGCGCTGGCGTCGGCAAGACCGTTCTGATCATGGAGCTGATCAACAACATCGCGAAGGTGCACTCGGGTTACTCCGTGTTCGCCGGTGTGGGCGAGCGGACCCGTGAAGGGAACGACCTCTATCACGAGATGATCGAATCCAACGTCATCAAGCCCGACGATCTGTCGAGCTCGCAGGTGGCACTGGTCTACGGCCAGATGAACGAGCCTCCGGGTGCGCGTGCGCGCGTCGCTCTGACCGGTCTGACCCTGGCAGAGCAGTTCCGCGACCAGTCGGGTACCGACGTTCTGTTCTTCGTGGACAACATCTTCCGCTTCACGCAGGCGGGTTCCGAGGTGTCGGCACTTCTGGGCCGCATCCCCTCGGCAGTGGGCTACCAGCCGACGCTGGCCACCGACATGGGCGCGATGCAGGAACGCATCACCTCGACCAAAGCCGGCTCGATCACCTCGATCCAGGCCGTCTACGTTCCGGCTGACGACCTTACCGACCCGGCTCCGGCGACCACCTTCGCCCACCTTGACGCCACGACCGTTCTGTCGCGTGCGATTTCGGAACTCGGCATCTACCCGGCCGTGGACCCGCTGGACTCGTCCTCGCGTATCCTCGATCCGGGCATCGTCGGCGAAGAGCACTACAAGGTCGCGCGTCAGGTGCAGGAGATCCTTCAGCGCTACAAGGCTCTGCAGGACATCATCGCCATCCTCGGCATGGACGAACTGTCTGAAGAGGATAAGCTGACCGTGGCACGTGCCCGTAAGATCCAGCGTTTCCTCTCGCAGCCCTTCGACGTTGCGAAAGTGTTCACCGGTTCGGACGGCGTTCAGGTTCCGCTCGAAGACACCATCGCGTCGTTCAAGGCGGTTGTTGCAGGAGAATACGATCACCTGCCCGAAGCGGCCTTCTACATGGTTGGCGGCATCGAGGACGTGAAAGCGAAAGCCGAGAAACTCGCCGCTGCGGCGTAAGGAGGCATTATGGCCGACACGATGCAATTCGATCTCGTTGCGCCCGAGCGCAAGCTGGCCTCGGAAGAGGCGGCGGTCGAGGTCATGGTGCCCGGCGCGGATGGTGACCTCACGGTCATGCCGGGCCACGCCCCGATGCTGACCACGCTGCGTCCGGGAAAGCTGACCATGGTGACGCGGTCGGCAACCCAGAGCTACGCGGTGACGGGTGGCTTCGCCGAGATCACCCCCGAGGGGATCACGGTTCTGGCCGAACGTTCGCTGCCTGCGGAAGAGTTCACCAAGGAAGTGCACGAGCGCCTCATCGAGGAAGCCCGTCGCGTCCATGACGAGGCGCATCCTTCGGTGGCCGACATGACCGCGAAGCTTCTGGCCGACATGGAGGCCCTCGGCTCGCATATGCTGGGCTGAGAGCTTTCGCGATAAGATTTAGGAAGCCCCGGATTTTCCGGGGCTTTTTATTGCCTGCAGTTCGAGTAAGCTCTGCCTCAGGTTGAAAGGAAAAGGCCCTCTCGCGATGATCACGATCGAAAGCCACCGTCTGGGAATGCAACGCGGCTCGCTCGTGCTGTTCTCCGATTTTCAGGATGGCGGCGCCATGTGGACGGGCGAGGGCCCGCGCGAGTTGCGCAAGAAGGTCGCCTTCCCCGAGCCGTTCCGCGCGACCCCGATGGTGCAGGTCTCCCTGTCGATGTGGGACGTGGACAGCAAGCACAATTCGCGGATGGATATCTCGAGCGACGGCGTCACGCCCGAGGGCTTCGTGATCGTCTTTCGCACCTGGGGGGACAGCCGCGTGGCACGTGTGCGTGCCGACTGGCTGGCGTTGGGCGGGGCCTCGCATGAGGATGATTGGGATATCGACTGAGCCGCGTCGATAAGGCCGACGAAAAACGCCCCGCCGATCGGCGGGGCGTTTTCCTATGTGTGGGGGAGGGCGGTTCGCAAACCGCCCGTCTCAAGATCAGTCGAGCGCTTTGAAGTTGAGCGCTGCGCCTTCGTCCTTGATGCCCGAGAACCAGCGCGCCGTGACGGTCTTGGTCTTGGTGTAGAAGCGGAAGGCGTCCGGGCCGTACTGGTTGAGGTCGCCGAAGGCCGACTTCTTCCAGCCGCCGAAGGTGTAGTAGCTCAGCGGAACCGGGATCGGGAAGTTGATGCCGACCATGCCGACATTGACGTTCGCCGCGAAGTCGCGAGCGACGTCGCCATCGGCGGTGTAGATCGCGGTGCCGTTGCCATAGGGGTTGTCGACCACCAGATCGAGCGCCTCGTCATAGGACTTCGTGCGCACCATCGACAGGACCGGGCCAAAGATTTCCTCTTTGTAGATGTCCATGTCGGGGGTGACGTTGTCGAAGAGCGACGGGCCGACGAAGAAGCCGTCCTCATAACCCTGCAGCGAGAAGTCGCGGCCATCGACCACGAGGTTCGCACCCTGCTCGACACCCGAATTGATGAGCGACTTGATCCGCTCCTGCGCCTGCTTGGTGATGACCGGACCGTAGTCCACGTCGTCGCCGCCGGTATAGGGGCCGACTTTCAGCTTCTCGATTTTCGGCACGAGACGCTCGACCAGCGCATCCGCCGTGCCGTCACCCACCGGAACCGCGACCGAGATCGCCATGCAGCGCTCGCCAGCGGCGCCGTAGCCCGCGCCGATCAGCGCGTCGGCGGCCTTGTCCATGTCCGCATCGGGCATGATGATCATGTGGTTCTTCGCACCGCCGAAGCACTGCGCGCGCTTGCCGTTGGTGGCGGCGCGACCGTAGATGTATTGCGCGATCGGGGTCGAGCCCACGAAGCCAACGCCCTGGATCGTCTCGTGATCGAGGATCGTGTCCACAGCTTCCTTGTCGCCGTTGACGACCTGCAGCACGCCATCGGGAAGACCGGCTTCCTGCGCCAGTTCAGCGAGCATGATCGCGGTGGTCGGCACGCGCTCGGACGGCTTTAGGATCATCGCGTTACCGGCCGACAGCGCCGGGCCCATCTTCCAGAGCGGGATCATGGCGGGGAAGTTGAACGGCGTGATACCGGCCACGACGCCCAGCGGCTGACGCATCGAGTAGAGGTCGATACCGGGGCCTGCGTCGCCCGTGTATTCGCCCTTGAGCATCGCCGGCGCGCCCATGCAGACCTCGATCACTTCGAGGCCACGCTGCACGTCGCCCTTCGCGTCGGGGATGGTCTTGCCGTGCTCTTTCGACAGAGCCTCGGCGAGCTTGTCCATGTCGCGTTCGATCAGCTGACCGAATTTCATCATCACGCGGGCGCGGCGCTGCGGGTTGACCTTCTGCCACTCCAGCTGCGCTTTCGCGGCGTCCGCGATCGCTGCGTCGAGCTCGGCCGGGGTGGCCAGTGCGACCTTGGCGATCTGCTCGCCGGTAGCGGGGTTGAAGACTTCGCCGAAGCGGCCCGAAGTGCCCGCAACGCGCTTGCCGTTGATCCAGTGACCGATTTCTTCCATGAGACGCTCCTCCTACAGATAATCTTGGCTTGAGCGCACTCTAGCCTTGCGAAAATGAGCATAAAAGAGGAAGTAGCTCAAAAGCGTTTTGCGTTTTTGCAAAGAGGGGCGTGGTATGGATTGGGACGATCTGCGGATTTTCCTTGCCGTCGCGCGGGCCGAGAGCCTGTCGGGTGCGGGGCGGCGATTGAAGCTGGACGCGGCCACCGTGGGGCGTCGGATCGCGCGGCTCGAAGAGGGGATGGGCGCGAAGCTTTTCGTGAAGTCGCCGCAGGGCTATGCGCTTTCCGAGTCCGGGGATCGGCTCCTGCCGCATGCCGAAGCGGCGGAGCAGGTCTTTGCGGGCGCGGACGAGGAAATGTCCGGGATCGCGGGCCAGTTGACCGGCCAGCTGAGGATCGGCGCGCCCGATGGCTGCGCGAATTACCTTCTACCGCAGGTCTGCGCGAAGATCGCCGAAGAAAATCCGGGGCTGGAGATTCAGGTCGTCGCCCTGCCGCGCGTCTTCAACCTCTCGAAGCGTGAGGCGGATATGGCGATCGCGGTATCGCGCCCGACGGCGGGCCGTCTGACCGTGCAAAAATTGAGCGATTATCATCTCAGCCTCGCCGCCCATCGCGACTATCTCGCGAAAGCGCCGCCAATTACCTGCAAGGAGGATCTCCGTCATCACCGGATGATCGGCTACATCCCGGACATGATCTTCGACAAGGAACTCGACTATTTCGCCGAGACCGAGGCAGAGGTGATGGGGCTCGCCTCGAACTCGGCGGCGGTGCAGACGCGGATGATCGAGGCAGGTGCGGGTGTTGGGATCGTGCATGATTTCGCGCTTCCCTTCGCCCCCGGGGTGCAGCGGGTGCTGGGTGGCGAGATCCGGCTCAACCGCGCCTTTTGGTTGATCCGCCACGCGGATGATCGCCGTTCCGAGCGATTGACGCGCTTCGCGGAGGCGCTGGGGCAGGGGCTTCGCGATGAGGTTGCACGGCTCGAACACGCTGCGGTTGAAATATAACTGTTGGCCCCGTGAACCGCAAAGCCGTTGACAAATCTATGAAAGCAGTGGGACGCTCGAGTCTACACGACCTTTTCAGGGAGACGTCGATGCAGGTGATGCAGATTCTCAAGAACAAGGGCGAGATGGAAATTTTTACCGTCGCCCCGGACATGAAGCTGAGCGAGGTAATCGCCAAGCTTGCCTCGAAACGCATCGGTGCGGTGATCGTCTCGCAGGATGGCGAAACCGTGGACGGGATCGTCTCGGAGCGCGATGTCGTGCGCGAGATCGCCAAGCGCGGTGCGGAGTGTCTGGTGATGACGGCCGCGGATGTCATGACCCGTGACGTCAAGCACTGCGCCCCGATGGACAGTACCGAAGAGGTGATGAGCCTTATGACCGAGGGCCGTTTCCGCCACATGCCGGTGCGCGAAAATGGCAAGATGGTCGGTGTGATCTCGATCGGCGACGTGGTCAAGGCGCGCCTGAACGAGCTTCACATGGAGAAAGAGTCGCTTCAGGGCATGATCATGGGCAACTGATGCCGCATTGCAGCACCTTCCCGCTTGCATTTGATTGCGCAATATAGTTGCGTGCGCTGAGCTTTTTGGCGGGCGACGAGGGAGGATGCCATGCGGATCGGTCTTTACCCCGGAACTTTCGATCCGGTCACGCTGGGTCACCTCGATATTATCGAGCGCGCGATGGCTCTGGTGGATCGGCTCGTGATCGGGGTCGCGATCAACCGTGACAAGGGGCCGCTTTTCCCGCTCGAGGAACGCGTCGCCATGCTTCAGGAAGAATGCGCCAAGATCACCGACCGCCGCGGCGGCGAGATCGTCGTGCATCCTTTCGAAAACCTGCTGATCGATTGCGCCAAGGATGTCGGCGCGACCGTGATCGTGCGCGGGCTGCGTGCGGTGGCCGATTTCGAATACGAGTTCCAGATGGTCGGAATGAACCGCGCGCTCGATTCCTCGGTCGAGACGGTGTTCCTTATGGCCGATGCGCGGCGGCAGGCGATTGCTTCGAAACTGGTGAAGGAAATTGCGCGGCTCGACGGGGATGTTTCGAAATTCGTCACCCCCGCCGTGCGCGATGCCTTGATCAAGGCTTACGCCAACCGCTGATCAGCCTTTCGAGGCTGACTTGCCGGATTGCTGCGATTTCTGCTGCATCTGGGTGCTGCCGCTCGCATTCGCGGATGCTTTGGAGGCGTTGCCCGCCTGCTGCGGCAGGTTGTCGAGCCCCCATTGATCGATCACGACGGAATCCTCGACGCCTTTCAGCGCGAGGTTCGCCTCGTAGTAATTGCCCGATTTGATCAGCTTGGACGCATCCTGCAGATGGGTGAGCGAAGACTTCGCGGGCACCAACGCCGCCGAGATCGACACATCGATATCGTTATCCTTCAGCGTCTTGGCCGCCGCCTTCGCATTGCCTTTCGCCATCTGCTGATTGGCCTTGCCGACTGCCTTCTGGTTCTCCGGCGTCACGGTGAAGCTCTCGCCAAGCGCGATGGAGCTGTCGAAGGGCAGGTAGGTCACGCCTTTCGTGCCAGCCTTCGAGGGCACGCCCCATTGGCTCTCGGCTTTCTCGGCGGCCTGCATTTTCGCCGTGGCGTCCTTGGTCATCTTCGTCGCCATGTCGGTATTGCCGTCGAAGATCGCCAGCCGCGCGGCGCGTACTTCGCGCATCGCGGTGTAAGCGTCGTCGACCGTGGTCAGCAATTCCTTGTCGGTGGAACTCGCCGTGGTCTGCGAGACCGCGTCATTACTTTGGCTCTGGCTGCTCTGGATCGCGCTCCCCCCGGAATTGCTGTTGGAATTCGTCGTGGCCGCGGAGGCCATCTCGAAGCCCGCGGGACCCGCGATCAGCGCGGAGGAGAGGGCGAGGGCGAGGAATTTCTTGCTGCGTTCCATGGGATATTCCCTTTCGTGATGGGGTTCAGCTAAGGCGGAGCCGCCGGGCGGCGCGCTCCATGACCCTGAAACGTCCCCGATTTCAAAGGGTTCTATCACCACGCATCAAGGCTCACGGCGCGCCCGAGAGGGGCCGTGCGCCCTCTGTGAGCCGTGTGTGAGAGGTGAACGCGAAAAGGGCGGCCCAACTTGGACCGCCCTTCGTCATCTTCGCCTTGCCGGGGCAGCGCCCCGATCACGTCAGATCAGCTTGCCCATCGCGACGGCGGTATCCGCCATGCGGTTGGAGAAGCCCCATTCGTTGTCGTACCAGCTCAGGATGCGGACCATGCGGCCCTCCATCACCTTGGTCTGATCCATGTGGAAGATCGACGAATGCGGGTCGTGGTTGAAGTCGCTGGAGACGTTGGGCTTGTCGGTATAGCCGAGGATGCCTTTCAGCGGGCCGTCCGCGGCGGCGCGGATCGCGTTATTGATCTCTTCGACACTGGTGTCTTTCGCAGCTTCGAAGACCAGATCGACGACCGAGACGTTCGGGGTCGGCACGCGGATCGCGACGCCGTCGAGCTTGCCGTTGAGCTCCGGCAGCACGAGGCCCACGGCCTTGGCCGCGCCGGTCGAGGTCGGGATCATCGACAGTGCCGCGGCGCGGGCGCGGTAGAGATCCTTGTGCATCGTGTCCAGCGTCGGCTGGTCGCCGGTGTAGCTGTGGATCGTGGTCATGAAGCCCTTCTCGATCCCGATCGCATCGTTCAGGACTTTCGCGACCGGCGAGAGGCAGTTCGTGGTGCAGGACGCGTTCGAGACCACGAGGTCGTCCGCGGTCAGCGCGCCGTCGTTGACACCGAACACGATCGTCTTGTCAGCGCCGCTGGCCGGGGCCGAGACCAAAACCCGCTTCGAGCCGTTCTCGAGGTGGAAGGCTGCCTTTTCGCGCGCGGTGAAGATACCGGTGCATTCCAGCGCGACATCGACATCGCCCCAGGGCAGTTCTTTCGGGTCGCGGATCGCGGTGACCTTGATCTTGCCGCGGCCAGCATCGATCCAGTCTTCGCCGGTCGTGACTTCCTGCGGGAATTTGCCGTGCACGGAGTCGAATTGCAGCAGATGCGCGTTCGTCTCGACCGGGCCGAGATCGTTGATCGCGATCACCTCGATATCGGTGCGACCCGACTCGATGATCCCGCGCAGCACGTTGCGGCCGATGCGACCGAACCCGTTGATGGCAACTTTAACCGTCATATCCGTCTCCTCTGGCTGGCTGCCCGGCAGGGAGTTGCACGGGCAGGTCTTCCGTTAACGCTAACAAGCGCGTTCAGCGCCAAAGGTCAACGGGGTTACACCCTGAAGCTAGCGCCAGAACGCGACATATTGAACGAGATCGACGATTTTTTTCGCCAGAAAGAGCAGGATCCGGCCGTCATCGGCCAATACATCCGCCAGAATGAGAAATATGAGGAGGCCTCCAAGCCAGAGCGCGATCCGATTGGTCATCTATTCCCTTCGCGCGCCCTTGCCCGGCGCGTCAATGCACAAGTCGCCCCATCGCCCCGGCCACATCGGCCATCCGGCAGGAGAACCCCCACTCGTTATCGTACCAGGCGAGGACGCGGACAAGCTTGCCCACGACCTTGGTCTGGTCCGGCGCGAAGATAGAGGATTGCTGGGTGTGGTTGAAGTCGATCGAGACTTTCGGCTCGGGGTCGTAGCCCAGCACCATGCCCATGTAGCCGGCGGCGGCTTCGCGGACGATCTCGTTCACCTCCTCGCGGGTCACGGACTTGCGGGCCTCGAAGGTCAAATCAACTGCGGAAACATTGGGGGTCGGAACGCGCAGCGCGGTGCCGTCGAGTCGGCCCTTCAACTCGGGCAGCACTTCTCCCAAGGCTTTGGCAGCGCCGGTCGAGGTCGGGATCATCGCCATCGCGGCGGCGCGGGCGCGGTAGAGATCCTTGTGGCGGCGGTCGAGCGTGGGTTGATCGCCGGTATAGGAGTGGATCGTCGTCATCACGCCCGATTCGATGCCGATCGCGTCGTTGAGCACCTTGGCGAGCGGGGCGAGGCAGTTCGTGGTGCACGACCCGTTCGAAACGACGTGATGCGCCTGAGTCAGTTCGCGATGGTTGACGCCGTAGACGACGGTCTTGTCGGCATCGCTCGCGGGCGCGGAGACCAGCACCCGCTTCGCGCCGCGACCCAGGTGGACTGCGGCCTTGTCGCGGGCGTTGAACTTGCCGGTGCATTCGAGGACGACATCGACGCCGTCCCAGTCGAGTTCTTCCGGATCATAGGTCGACATCACGTCGATCGGGCCGCGCCCGAGGTCGAGCGTGTTGCCCGCGACTTTCACCTGTCCGCCGAACCGGCCGTGGACGGAGTCGTATTTCAGGAGATGCGCGTTGGTCTCGATCGGGCCGGTGGCGTTGATCTTGACGACCTGCACGTCGTTGCGTGCGGCTTCCGCGATATGCGCGAGCGTGCAGCGCCCGATGCGGCCGAAGCCGTTGATGCCGATGGTGACGGTCATGATGATCTCTCCGAAGCGCGTGATTTCGGCGCTGGATACCATTGCATGCAGAGTGAGAAAAGGTTTTGAAACAGTATGTTAGCGTAAACACGCGGTGTTTGCGATAACATTTCGGGGCAGGGCGGGACTTTGAGGTGAAGGGCTTCGCCAGACGGGACTCTGCGACAGAATCTTTCGTTCAATCCTCATCCTCCGCGACGAGGAATATCTCGCCCGCCGCTTCCATCTCCCGAATGGCGGCGACGACCGCGCTCATCGCCTCTTCGGCGTCTTTCTCCTTCACCTTGCCGAGATTCGCCATTTCGTCGCGCAGCGATTGCGCCATGCGTTGGGACATGTTCGTGAGAATGAACTCTGCCGAGGGTTTAAGCGACCCGGTCGCCCCGGCAAGTGCGACGGTCAGCTGCGCCTGATCGACGACTCGGAGCACCTTCGGGATATCGCGCGCGTCGATGCGGGCGGGGATGTTGGCAAAGGTGAAGATTGCCTTCTTCACCTCGTCGGCGAATGTCTTGTCCTCCTCCTCGAGCCCCTTGAGCACCGCGTCGCGGGTCGCAGATGCGGAGTAGTTCAGGATCGCGCCGACCCTTTCCACAGGACCGGAATCGAAGGCTTTCGGTGGGGCGGCATCGAGTTGCGCGGCAAGCGCCTGCCCGATGCGCAGCACCGTTTCCGGCGCGACATTCCCGGTCAGCGAGACGGCATAGGCGATCCGGCGCGCCTTCTCTCCCGGCAGGAGACCAAGCAGCTCCGCCGATTTCGCGACCGAGAGCTTCGACAGCATCACGGCGCCCACCTCGACGCTTTCGCCTTCCAGCACGGGTAGAAGTACCTCTGCCGAGAGGCCCGCGATCCGCTGCCACGGGTCGCCCCGGGAGGAGCCGAGGGCCAGTCGGCGCAGTCGGTTCGACGCCGAGGGCGAAAGCTGCCCATCGAGCAGAGACAGCGCCCCTTCCAGCCCACCGGGGAAGGCGAGGCCGACCGCCTCCAGTTCTCCGCAGAACTCCTCGACCACGCTGACGACGGTGTCGCGATCGACGAGGCGCAACTGCGCCACGGTCTCGGTCAATTCGGTCTGTTGATCGTCGCTCAACTCCGTCAGCGGAAGTTTCAGCCCTTCGGAGGCGAGCAGCCGCACGATGATCGCAGCTTTCTGGCGCCGCGACAGCGGCCCGGGGCGGGCAGCTTTGTCGCTGGCCGAGTCGGACCCGGGCATATGGCCGAGCGCCATGGGCGCGATCGCATTCACCGCGAGAACCTCCGTGCTGGGCATCGGCCGCGCGGGCGGCCAATGCGGTTTCGCGGTCAGCTTTGCACGGAGGACGTTAAGACGGACTTACCGTCTCAGCGGTCAGCTGGATTGCAGGACGCAGGCATTCGCGTCCTTATCCCAGACCTTGCCCTGCGGGCAGGACATGGAGGCCTGATGATCGCCGTAGCATTCGGCGGAAGCCACGAGCGGGGCGAAGATCAGCACGGTGGCTGCAAGGATGGTTCGGATCATCTGCAATCTCCCTTTGCCAGATGCCCTAGGGTAAGCCCGAATCACGCGCGCCGCCTATAGTCTGTCGACATAGGCGGCGCGAAACGGGCTTGGGTCTCGATTATTCGCCGAAAACGCGGGCAAAAATCGTGTCGACATGCTTGGTATGGTAGCCCATGTCGAATTTTTCGTTGATGCCGTCCACGCCGAGCGCGGCCACGACGTCCTTGTCGGCCAGCAGCTGCTCGCGGAAATCGACGCGGTCTTCCCAGACCTTCAGCGCATTGCGCTGCACCATCGCATAGGCGTCTTCGCGCGATACGCCAGCCTGGGTCAGCGCCAGCAGGACGCGCTGGCTCATCACAAGGCCGGGGAACTTGTTCATGTTCTCCAGCATGTTCTCGGGGTATATAATCATCTTGTCGACGACACCGGCGAGACGGTTCAGCGCGAAGTCCAGCGTCACGGTGGCGTCGGGGGCGATCCCGCGCTCGACCGAGCTGTGCGAGATGTCACGCTCGTGCCAAAGCGCCACGTTCTCCATCGCCGGGATCACGGTCATCCGCACGAGGCGGGCGAGGCCGGTGAGGTTCTCGGTCAGGACCGGGTTCTTCTTGTGCGGCATCGCCGAAGAGCCCTTCTGGCCCATCGAGAAGAATTCCGCGCCTTCGAGCACTTCGGTGCGCTGCATGTGGCGGATTTCGATCGCGACGTTCTCGATCGACGAGGCGATGACGCCCAGCGTCGCGAAGAACATCGCGTGACGGTCGCGCGGGATCACCTGCGTCGAGATCGGCTCGGGGCGCAGACCCAGCATCTTGCAGACATGTTCTTCGACGCGCGGGTCGATATTGGCGAAGGTGCCGACAGCGCCCGAGATCGCGCCGGTGGCGACTTCTTCGCGGGCGGCCGCGAGGCGCGCCTTGTTGCGGTCCATCTCTGCGTAGAAGCGCGCGAAGGTCAGGCCCATCGTGGTGGGCTCGGCATGGATGCCGTGGGAGCGGCCCACGCGCACCGTGTCCTTGTGCTCGTAGGCGCGCTTCTTCAGCGCGGCCAGAACCTTGTCGAGATCGGCCAGCAGGATATCGGCGGCGCGTACCAGCTGCACGTTGAGGCAGGTGTCGAGCACATCCGACGAGGTCATGCCCTGATGGACGAAGCGCGCTTCGTCGCTGCCCACGTGCTCGGCCAGATGGGTGAGGAAGGCGATCACGTCATGCTTGGTGACGGCTTCGATCTCGTCGATGCGGTCGACGTCGAATTCGACATCCTTGGCCTTCCAGACGGCCTCGGCATTCTCTTTCGGGATCACGCCCAGCTCGGCCTGAGCGTCGCAGGCATGCGCCTCGATCTCGTACCAGATCTTGAACTTGGTGGCGGGTTCCCAGATGTCGACCATCTCTTTGCGGGCATAACGCGGGATCATCGGCGGCCTCTTGATTGCGTGTGGTTGCGCGCTTGTTAGACTGCACCTGCCTTTGGGGCAAGGGAGAGCCAATGCCGCAGCTGTCGGATTTCGAGGGGGACTGGGTGCTGACGCGCCGTATTCTGCATGCGGATGGCACCGAGGCCCGGTTCGAGGGCCGCGCCAGTTTCGCGCCCGAAGGGGTCGGGTTGCATTATCGCGAGAGCGGCGAGTTGATGATGCCGGGCGGCCAGAGCTTTCATGCCGAGCGCAGCTATTTCTGGCGGCTGGAGGCGGGGCAGATCGCGGTCGCGTTCGAGGATGGGCGGCCTTTCCACAGCTTCGATCCACTGAAGCCCACCGCAAGCCATTGGTGCGATCCCGATGACTACCGCGTCAGCTACGATTTCGAGGCCTGGCCCGCATGGCGGGCGATCTGGCGGGTGCAGGGGCCGCGCAAGGATTACGAGATGATCTCGGACTATGTGCGCAGCGCGGGGCCGCCCTGACGAGGGCCTCTTGTCGAGGGCCGCGGCGCGCGGCAATCTGCGGGGATGAAAGACCTTGTCGCCACACCGATCCTGCAAAACCGCCTGAGCTTCGCGCCCTGGGCCGATCCACGCACGCGGCGGCTGCCGGGTGTGATCCCGGTGACATATGAAGATTGGCTTGAGGTCGATGATGCCTACGCCGCCCAGATGGGCCTGCGCGACCGGCTGATCGGGGAGGCGCGCGATCTGGTGCTGGGCCTGTCGGAGCACGGACGTCCTGCGGCGGAAGAACTCTACGATCTGATCCTGCCGATGCTTCCGGCGCTGGGATTTGCCTGCAGTGCCGAGACGGTCACGCGGCCCGATGGGGCGGTGGTCGCGCTGGATCGCACGGACCCGCTCGCCACGCTCGGGCGGCTGCTGCAATGCGATCTATGCCTGATGGAAGCCGACCCCGACGCGTTCGGCCATACCGAGCATGTGCTGACCGGCGGTGTGCTGTGTTTTCCCTCGGGCTGGACGCTGCGCGAGAAATTCATGCGCCCGATGATGCGCATTCACGAGCCGATCGAGATCTACACCGACGATCTCGGCAAACGGGTGCAGCGATTGCTCGATGGGGTGCGTGAGGGCAGGGGGCTGATGCGGGGCACCGCCTCGCGCTCTGCCGCACATCTGCACGATCCGCGCTCTGAATACGAATTCGCCCACGCGCCCGCCGACGCCCCTTATATTAGGGTGGAGCGGCAATGCCTGTTCCGGCTGCCGCGCACGAATGCCGTGGTCTTCTCGATCCACACGCAGGTCGTGCGACCGGAAAGCCTCAGCCCGGATCAGGCGCAGGCGTTGGCCGAACACCCGATCCGGCAAGCAGATTAAGCTTCCTGCATCAGCCGCCAGCGCGTCTCTGCCATATCCTGCGAGACCATGCCGGGGATCAGCAGCGCGTCGATCAGCCACCACAGGCCTGCAAGGCCGAGCGGGATGAAGCCGATCAGGATGGGCGACAGAAGCGTGCCGATCCCGGTCAGCGCCAGCATCACCACGCCGGAGAAGACGCGCCCCATATACATCCGGTGCACGCCAAGCATGGGCAGCATGAACCACAGCACATAGCCCAGCAGGGCCGACTTCTTCTCATTCGCGACGCGCTGCTCGATATAGAGCGCGCGGGCATCGTCTCGGGTCATGTTAATCTCCATAACATCTTCCCAGCCGATATGGGCAATTGCGCCGCGGGATCAAGAGGGGGCGAAAATTCCGCCATGGCGGCGGGGCGACGCAGGCGTCCGGTTTTATAAGTCTTTAACCAAAGGTTACCTAAGGGCTGCGTAGCGCTATTCGCCTTATGCGCGAGTGCAGAGAGGCTGCGGATTGCCGCAGTTAGGAAGAAATGTAACATATAAAACAACAAGATAAAAAACGGTGATCAACGACTTGTGATTTTTTGTCGAGATCCGTTTATGGGCCGGAGCCGCAACAATTGGCGGCTTTCGTCACAATTATGGACGAATCAAAGGTAAAAACCGGGTTAAAGAAAAGCGGGCTCGAAAGTTCGCACTTTGAGGCAGTCAATAGGGAAGAAAATGTCGGATCTCTCGACCAACTTCGAACTGGCAAATGCGACGGGCGCGACCCGGACAGGAGCGCGTATTCTGCGCTACGAAGGCATGGGAAAGCGCCTGTTCGACATTTTCGCCGTGGTCGCGATCCTTCCGGTTCTGCTGCCGCTGATCGCGCTTCTGGCGCTCGCAGTGCGCGCCGATGGCGGTCCCGCCTTCTATTCGCAGATACGCGTCGGGCAGGGCGGCAAGCGGTTCCGCTGCTACAAGCTGCGCACCATGCATGTCGATGCCGAGGCGCAGCTCGTGCGTATGTGCAACGAAAACCCGGCGCTTGCGCTGGAATGGTCGGTGAACCAGAAGCTCGACGACGATCCGCGGATCACGCGTATCGGCCGCTTCCTGCGCCGCACCAGCCTCGATGAGCTGCCGCAGTTCTTCAACGTGCTCTTCGGTTCGATGAGCCTTGTGGGGCCGCGCCCCTTCATGCTCGATCAGGAGGCTAGCTACAAAGGCGCCATGGGCCGGGCCTATTACAAGATGCGCCCCGGCATCACCGGGCTGTGGCAGGTCGCCGGGCGTTCGACCACCGCCTTCGTGGACCGTGTGCGCTTCGACGAACGCTACTACGCGAAACTGTCGCTGCTGACCGATCTGTGGCTCTGCCTGATGACCGTCGCCGTGGTATTGCGCCAGACGGGCAAATAATTCCGACACCGGTTGCGAGAGAGAGAGACGGCTTGTAACCTGCCAACGGGCGCTCCCATCGGGGCGCCCGTCTTGGTTCAATTCGCGACTTGCAGGAAGCGCAGCCCGCCCTTGTCGAGCCATGCCGCGCTCAGGAGCCCGGTTTCATAGGCGCCGGTATCAACTGCAATGCGGCCCTGATCGGCCATGGGTTGATCGACGACCCAATGGCCGAATGCGATCCAGACCCCGTCGCGCCGGGTCATCTGTCCGAAACGGGGATGGCCCCAGAGCAGCGCATCGCGGCTTTGGCGTTCCATCGGGTGATAGGGATCGGCCCCGGCATGGGTCGCGGCGAACCGCCCCTCGCGCCACATCGCGGGCCGCGCATCGAGCCAGGCCAGCAGATCGGGCCCCAGCGCACGCGCGAGATCCATCCGCACCGCGTCGAGCACCTCGAGATCGGTCTCGTTGGGATCGGGCGGCGCGATGCCATAGCTTTGCAGCGTCTGCGCCCCACCGACGCGCAGCCAACCGGCCGTGCGTGCGTCGGGCGCGAGCAGGAAATCGAGCATCATCCGCTCGTGATTGCCCATCAGACAGATCATCCGCGAGGGGTTGGCAAGCTGCGCCGCGTGCAGCGTCGCGAGCACCCGCGCCGAATTCGGGCCGCGGTCGATCATGTCGCCGAGCGTGATGATCCGGGCCTTTGCGCCTTCCGGTTCCTGCCCGATCCGCTCGAACATCTTGGCCAAGAGATCTGCGCGGCCGTGAAGGTCCCCGATCACGCAGATCGGCGCCTCCGGACGGGGCAGACCATTGGGTGCCGAGGAGGGAGCGGTCTCTGGTTTGAGACGGGAGAGTAGAGAGCGCAACATATGGGGAAATCCGGAGTTATGCGGGGTGGAAACCAACGCGTGGCTGGGACATAACCGTCGCAAGACGTGAGCGAAAGGGGCTCACATAAAAATGGGCGGCAAACCGCCCCCGTGGCAAGGGCGGGTCTTAAGCGGCATGGCGAGACGCATTCTGATCGTGGTGGAGAACCTGCCGGTGCCGCTGGATCGCAGGGTCTGGCTGGAGGCCACGACATTGCGCGCGGCGGGCTACGAGGTCTCGGTGATCTGTCCGATGGGGCGCGGCTGGGACGCGGCTTATGAAGAGATCGAGGGCATCCATATCTACCGCCATCCCGCACCACCCGAAGCCCATTCCGGCGCGGTCGCCTATGCGCGGGAATACTGGCACGCGATCAAGGCGTGGTTCCGGCTGGCGAAACAGGTGAAACGCGAGCGCGGCTTCGACGTGATCCAAGGCTGCAACCCCCCTGATCTGATCTGGCTTCTGGCCTGGCGCTATCGCCTCTCGGGCGTGCGCTACATGTTCGACCACCACGACGTCTGCCCGGAGCTGTTCGAGGCCAAGTTCGGCAAGAAGGGGCTCCTCTGGGCCGTGATGCGCATCTGGGAGCGGATCACCTTCGCCAGCGCCTCGGTTTCGATGGCCACCAATGAGAGCTTCCGCAAGATCGCGATCACCCGCGGTGGCATGGCCCCCGAGGACGTCTTCGTCGTCCGCTCCGCCCCTCGTGTCGAGACCTTCCTGCCCGGACCCGGCGATCCCGCCTACCGCAGGGGCGCGAAGACCGTGCTTGGCTATATCGGCGTGATCGGGCAGCAGGAGGGGATGGACCTTCTGGTTCAGGCGGTGGAGCATCTGGTGCGCAAACTCGGCCATACCGATCTACATGTGGTGATCGTGGGCTTCGGCCCCGAACTGCCTAACGTGGAGGCCGACGTCGCCGCGCGGGGCCTGAGCGAGTCTTTCACCTTCACCGGCCCGCTTTACGGGGAGGATATGCTCGCGGCGATGAATGCGATCGATATCGGCGTCGCGCCCGATCCGAAAAACGCGATGAACGACATTTCCACCATGAACAAGGTCATGGAATACATGACGCTCGAGAAGCCTTTGGTGCAGTTCGACCTGACCGAAGGGCGGGCCTCTGCAGGGGAGGCCGCGCTTTATGCACGTGCCAACGATCCGAAGGACTTCGCCGCCCGGATCGCGGCGCTGATCGAGGCGCCCGAGCGCGCGCGTTCGATGGGTCGGCTGGGCCGAGCGCGGGTGCTCGATGCGCTGTCCTGGGATTTCTCGGCGCGACAGCTCCTTGCGGCCTATGATCGGATATTCTCCAAGATGGAGAAATAAAGCCTGAGATCAGGCGAAACTGTTTCTCCTAAATCGTTACTTTCGCTTGATTTTCGCCAAGATTCCAGTTGCGCGCGGCCCCAATTGCGCCACAAACTCAAGGGGCGAGCAGCGTTGCGGTTCGCGCTGTTTCATTCGGCATTCGGCTTGGATCCTGTATGGCGCATTGGAGGACATCGGCGGTGGCGTTTGCCGCACTGGTTGTGACCGGTGTGGCCAGCTCTTCTTTCGCGGGTGATTTGCGCGAAACCGCTCCGGCTTCGATGCCCGGTCAGACGGGCCGCTCGCTTTACGATCCGGTGGCCCATGCGCTCGCGATCGGGCTGACGCCTGCGATGGCAGATGCGCGCGTGGACCGCGCGATCAAAGCCGTGGAAACATGTCCGCTCGTCTTCGACACCCGTAACCCGATCCCGGGTTGCTGGGGCGGGACCGTCGCGCTGGGCTCGTAGGCCCGTCACTCCGGAATAGAGGCGCTCAGCCTGGGCAGGGACTGCCCGATGAAACGTGTAAGGCGCCGGTCGGCCGCGCGGATATCCTCGTCGCGGCGGATCGGCGTGACATAGCGTACCAGCGCGCCATCGGTTCGTCCGCGCGTGAGACCATCCGCGATCACCGACAGCTTCGCGCGCCAGTCACTCGTCATCGCGCGGCCACGTCCGTCGAACCAGTAATACACCAGTTGCCTGTTGAGCCCCTTGGTGATGATCGCGCGGTTGACCTCGAAGGGGGCGCGATGGGGCAGGGCGATGCGATGCGGGCGGAAGGCGCTGACCTCCCAGCCGCCGACGGGCAGGCACACCTCGGGCGAATGGATGCCGTCGCCCTGGCTCTGATCGGCATACCAGGCGACGAACAGGTTCACCGGCGCGTTCTGAGCGGGATCGGCATAGACGGCGTTGAGATAATCGCTCGCCGCTAGGACTTGCTCGGTCGCAGGCTCCAGCGGGCGGCGCGTGCCCTGCCAGCTGTCGATCTGCGTCGGGAAGGACGACAGGGGCGCGCGCTCCGGCGGGAGCGTCGTCATTTGCGGCAGGCCCGACCAGAGCGCCAGCGCCACACCCGTAAGGACGAACGCCAGCCCCAGATCGCGCGACGGTGCGAGATTGCGCAAGCGGCGTGCCTCAGGCGCAAAGCGGCGATAGTCCAGATCGAGCGCCTCGGAGAGCGGTTTCGGCTCCGCCACCAGCCGCTGCAGCCCGATCGCGGTGAGGCTGAGGATGGCGATCGCCGCGCCGAAGATCACCCAACCCTCGAAGACATGCAGAAAGCCCTCGGCCTGCTCGATGCCGTAAGCGTCGACGAGGATCGCGACCATGCCGATGCGCAGCGAATTCAGAAACACCGTCAGCGGCGCGGCCATCGCGAAGAGCACCGCCTTATGCCAGAACGGCCCGCGATAGAGAATTCCGAACAGGTAGGAAAAGCTGAGGATCGGGAAGAGGTAACGCAGCCCAGAACAGGCATCGGCCACCTGCAGCTTGTAGACGCCGAGGTCGATGACGTTGCCGCTCAGATGCACTGGAATGTCAGCGGCGCGCACCAGCATCACACCCAGCTCGGACGAGACGAGCTGGAGGGCGATGGTGAGTTTCCAGTAGAGGATCTGCGGCAGCGGCAGCATGAAGATCAGATGCAGCACCGGCTTCCAATGGCGTTTGCCCGCCTGCCAGCCCATGCTCAGCAGCACCACGCCCATCGTCCAGATAATCAGCGCATAGGTCACGAGGTCGGCGATCTGCGCGCGCGCGCCGAAGACAGCGAGGGAGAGCGCCACTGCGATCACCGTGACGCCTTGCCAGCGTTGCGGGCGGGCGTCCAGTTGCAGCGGCGCGTGGTGCAGTTCGCGCGCGAAAAGATAGAGCGAAATCAGCGGGATCAGCGGCCCGTGGCTGTATTCCGGCGTGGACCACGCGGCCCCGAGGCTCGCCAGCCCCAATGCGAAGAACGGATAGGAAAGGACGGCCAGCGAAAGCAGACCGAGCGTGCCCCATGGCAGGGCACGCACCTCGCGCAGAGGGGGGCTCGTGGTGATCATCTCGACTGCTCGCTCATAGGCCGTCTGACGCGGCGCTTTCACATGAGCTTACCCTGCGAGAGCTTTGATCCAAAGACAAAATCAGCGCTGGTCCGGGGCCCGGCGCGGGGTGTTGCCCGACGAGCCCGCCCGCGCGGTCCCGGTCAACGCTGCAAGCTGCTCCTGCGCGCCTTGCATGGCGGGCGGCAGTGGCGCGCCGGCCAAGCGCAGCGCATCGCGCAAGGCGGCCTCGGCCAGGTCTGTCTCTTCCAGCGCGATCAGCACGGCGGCGTAGTGATATTGCGCCAGCGCGTTCTCCGGCAGCCCGGCCGCGGCAGCGGCAAGAAGGGGGCGCGCGGCGCCGTAATTTCCCAGCCGGTATTCTGTCCAGCCATAGGTGTCCTTGAAGGCAGGTTCAGGTCGCTCGCGGAAGCGTTTCGCGATCCGGGCCGCGCGCTCGAGGCTGGGCCGGTCGTCGCGATGGCTGCTCAGCAGGCTCGCAAGGTTATTGGCGACAATCAGGTCGCTGCTGTCGCGCGTGTAGAGATCGTCATAGGTCGCGATCGCCGCGTCGAACCGGCCCGATTTCTCTTCCGACCGCGCCCGGTAGAGCAGTAGCACCGGATCGGCCTGCGGAGCCTTCTCCAGAGCGGTCTGGATCACCGCAAGCGCGTCGCCTTCGCGCCCTTGGGACGCAAGCAGGCGATAGAGCTGGCGCGCGGGACGCGGATCGGCGGGGGCTTCATGCATCAGTGTGCGCAGCGCCGCCTCCGCCTGATCGGTGTCGCCCCGGATCGCGGAGAGATTGGCCGCCAGCAGGCGCAAGCCGCGATTACCGGGCTGTTGCTCCAGTTGAGCGTCGAGATAGGCGCGGGCCTCGGCCCCACGTCCGGAGGCCAGTTGCGCCTGCACCACCGCCGAGACCGCCGCTGCGGAGACTGCCGTGGCCGTGGTGATGCCGTCGTCGCCGGGGCCGGACGCCTGCACCAGAGTTTTCAACGTCTCTATCGCGCTCTCGCTTCGCCCGCGCCCGAGGAGGATCGCGGCACGGATCGACTGCGCCAACCCCTCGGTGCCCGGCGCGGCAAGCGCGGCGAGCCGGTCGGCACTGCGATGGGCGAGTGCCCAGTCGTGATCGGCCAGCGCCAGATCGGCCTGTCGCTTGAGCAGGCCCGGGCTGTTCGGAGTGACCTCCACGGCCTCGGCCAGAACCGTCCGCGCGGCACTGGCGCGGTCGTGCGCGAAAAGGAAATCGACATAGCGGATCGCCTCCGGCGCGGCGCGGCCCGCCGCGTCATAGGCTTGGCTGAACTGCCCCAGCGCGAGATCGGGGGCGCCGTCGCGCAGATAGGTCTCGCCCAGCAGGGTCAGGGTCTGCGGGTTGTCGGGGGACTGTTGCAAGGCGCTGCGCAGATCGGTGATCGCGAGATCGGTGCGATCTTCCTCGATCCGCCAAGTCGCGCGCTGTTGCAGGGCAGGGACGTTTGTCGGGTCGGTCTTCAGGATGGCCGCAATCTCGGCCTTCGCCTTTTCGCGTTGCCCGTCGTGGTCGAGCATACGGGCGTAAGCGGTGCGGACCTGACGCATCTCCTCGCTGTCGGGATGGCGGGTGATAAGTGCCTGCATCCGCGCAAGCGCCGCTGCCCGGTCACCCGCCTGAAAATCCAGATCGGCGCGCATCGCGGTGAAGATCGCCTCGTTCGGCTCGCCCTGCGACTGCGCGATCAAAGAGTCGAGTTCCGCCCGCGCAGCGTCGGCCCCTTTTGCGCGGGCCAGAAAGCGCACCAGTTCCAGATAGCCGCTCGTCTGCCGGTCGCGATCGGTCGTGAGCTTGTGCAGGAAGCGCGCGGCCCCCGCCGGATCGTCGCGCAGCACATACCATGCGATCAGCGCGGTGCGGGTCTTCGTGTCCTCGGGAAACAGCCTCTGCATCACTTCGAGCTGCGCGCCGATCTCGGCGCTTGAGCCCTGTTTCGAGATCAGCTCCAGCTTAAGGACCTGCAAACGGTATTGCGCCGGGTCGCGGGTCAGCGCGGCATCGAGGGCTGTAAGCGTCGCCGCGTCATCGCCTTCCGCGTTTCGCGCGTCGATCAGTACGTGCCAGCCGGTCAGGATCTCCGGATGCGCTTCGGTCAGTGCTTCGGCCGTCGCTGCGATCTCGGAGCGGCGCGCGGTATCGCGCGACAGGTTCGCGTCCCGCAGGTCGAGCGCAAGTTGCACCGCCTGCGCGCCGGGATCGTCGGGCGCGAGTTCCTTGACCGCGTCCACCTCTTCCTGCGCGCGGGGCAGGTTGCCTGTGCGCAGCGACAGCTCCGCAAGGATGCGATGGACATCGACGGTCTCTGGATATTGTTCGAGAAGGCGCAGATACTGGCTGAAGGCTTCCTGCAGCCGTCCCTGCGCCAGCAGCAGATCGGCATAGGCGCGCCGCGCGGCCTTATGCGTGCCGTCATATTCGAAGACATTGCGCAGCTCGACCATCGCGCGGACCGGATCGCCTTCGGCCAGAAGCGTCTGGGCCGATTGGTAATGGGCCTCGGCCTTGTCGTCGTCACTCTTGCAACCGCTCAATGCGAGCGCTGCGCAAAGCGCGAGACAGCTCGCGCGCGCATACTGGTATCGGGGCATCTGTCTTGCCTGTCTGCTGCTGCGCTCTGATCGGCGCTTGGCAAGAAGGCTAGCTGCTGCGACGTCAACTATAAAGAGATTTGAACATCCTACCCCTGTCTAAAAGGCCAGTTTTTCGAGGGATAGACGCGTTTTTGCGACAGTTTGGCCGTAACTTCTCACGATTTCCTCACGAATTCTTGCGAAGTGCGGGGGGATGCCGCTTACTGGCGCAAATCCAAGAGGCCAAAGGCCCGGTACAGGCATGAACGAAATCTACACTGAATTCTTCGGACTGGCGGAGCGACCTTTTTCGCTGCTGCCCGATCCCGACTTCCTGTTCTGGTCGCCAGAGCACAAGCACGCGGCGACGATGCTCGAATACGGGCTTTTCTCGCGCGCGCCGATCACGCTCATCACGGGAGAGGTGGGGGCGGGCAAGACGACGTTGCTACGTCACCTGATGGCGACCATCTCCGAGGATGTAACGATCGCTCTGGTCTCCAACGCGCGGGGCTCGCGCGATGACGTGATCCGTTGGATCATGCTCTCGCTCGGCCAGCGGGTGGAGGCGGGCGAGGATTACGTCCTGATCTACGATCGGTTCCAGCAGCTTCTGATCCAGGAATATGCTGCCGGGCGGCGCGTGGTGGTGGTGATCGACGAGGCGCAGAACCTCGATGCGGGCGTGCTCGAAGAGCTGCGCATGATCACCAATATCAACGCCGACAAAGACGAGCTGGTGCAGCTGATCCTGATGGGGCAGCCGGAACTGCGTGACCTGATCGCGCGGCCAGAGCTGCGCCAGTTCGCGCAGCGTGTGTCTTCCGGCTTCCATCTCGGGCCGATGCCCGCCGATTGCGCGCAGCCCTATGTCACCCATCGCCTGCGGGTTGCAGGTGCGACGCGGGAGATATTCACCCCCGAGGCCGCACAGAAACTGCACGCCCATTGCGGCGGCCTGCCGCGGCTGATGAACCAGCTGGCCGATCTGGGCATGGTCTATGCCTATTCGGCGCGTTCGGAGGTCGTCACCGGCGAGATCATCGACAGGGTGATCGAGGACAATGTCTTCTATCTCCCGGTCGAGACGCAGCGCGCCAAGCCGCGCGTGATCGCACCCGCGCCGATCTCTGCTGCAAGCGCTGGGCATGCCGGCCTTGCGCCCCGTCCCTCACAGCCGGAGCCCGCGCCCGCCTTTCTGCACAGGGGAGGGCGCTGATGCGGGAGCTCCGCTTCTACGCGGCCCTGTTCGCCCGGCGGATCCACTGGCTCTTGCTGGCGGTGCTGCTGGGGGCGCTTGTCGGGCTGGCGGCCGGACGGATGATCACACCGATCTACGAGGCCAGGGCGCTTCTGGTTGTCGAAGGCGATCGCATCCCCGACCGTCTCGCCGCCTCGACCGCGCACACCGATACCAACGCCAAGCTGCAGGTGATCCGCAAGCGCGTGCTCTCGCGTGAGAGCCTTCTCGACATGGCGCGTCGGATGGCGCTGTTTCCGGACCTGCGCACCGAGACCGGCGCGCGCGATGCCGACGCAGTGTTCGAGGCGCTGAAGAATTCGGTCGCGATCGAAATTTCAGAGCAGAGCAGATCGCGCTCCGCCCCCAAGGACGCGACTTTCATGACGGTGTCTTTCCGCGCCGGCGCTCCGGCCCGCGCCGCGCGGGTCGCGAACGAGCTGGTGACGCGCATTCTGAAGGAAGACGCCGATATTCGCACCAAGGCCGCGCGCGATACGCTCGATTTCTTCTCGCGCGAGGTGGATCGGCTGGAGGCGGAGCTGTCGAAATCCTCCGCTGCGATCTTGCAGTTCAAGCAGGAGAACGGCGACGCGCTGCCCGAGGAGCTGCCGCTGCTTCGCGACCGTCTCGCCGCGGTGCAGGCGGACGCGGAGACCCGGCTCGCGCATGTGAACGAGACCGAAACGGAGATCGACCGGCTGGTGCGCCTGCGCGAGGCGGCAGGGCGCAAGGTCGACCGCGACGCGATCTACCCGCCCGCAGCCCGCGAACTGTCCCGGCTGGAAGCGCAGCGCGACGCGCTCAAACCTCTTCTGCCCGCTGATGACGCGCGCCTCGCGGCGCTGGGGGCGCAAATTCAGGAGTTGTCGCAGCAGGCACAGCTACCGCTGCCGAAAGCGAAGTCGGCCTTCGAGAACCGTCTGCGCGAGTTGACCGATGCGCTTTTCGTGGCGCAGGCTGCGGGCGAGGCCGCTGACTTGAAGATGACGCAGCTTCGCGAAGCCATGGCGAAAGTGCCCGCCAATGCATCGGCGCTCGAAGCGCTGCGCCGCGATCACGACAATCTCGCTGATCAGTACGACAGCGCCGTGCAAGCGCGCGCGGTGGCCGAGACGGGCGACACGATCGAGTCGCTGGCCAAGGGCGAGAAGCTGACCGTGATCGATCAGGCGGTGGCACCGGGCGAGCCGGTGAAACCCAACCGCAAGACGCTGGCGCTGGCCGGGGTCGGAGTGGGGCTACTGCTCGGCCTCGTCGCGATCGCGCTGAAGGAATTGCTCAGCACCGGTATCCGTCGCCCCGAAGACCTGCAGCGCCATTTGGGCATCGCGGCTTTCGCGACGCTGCCTTATCTGAGCGCGCCCGAAGACGCGCGCCGCCGTCGCCGCAAGGTGGCGGTCTCCGGCTCGATGGTCGGCGCAGCGTTCATCGCGGTCGTGGTGCTGTTCAGCGCGTTCTACATGCCGCTAGACCGGCTGTTCTGAGGCAAGGAGAGCGAGATGGCCGAAAGACTTCGAGATGCGATTGCCAAGGCCCGGGCCGCCCGCACCGGGCGTACGGCGTTCGAGCCTGCCGCGCGCGCGCCAGCGTATCAGGGCAGTGACAGTCTCACCGCGGACGCGTGGCAGGCGCTGACGCCGATTGCCCCGAACCTCGGGCGACTGCGCGGCAAGCGCATCGTCAGTCCCGACAGCAGCGCCGAGAGTGCCCCGATCGACCTGATGCGCACGAAGATCGTGCAGCAGATGCGGGCCAATGGCTGGCGGCGGCTGGCGATCACCTCGCCCTCGGCAGGCTGCGGGAAATCCACCGTCGCACTCAATCTCGCGCTGAGCCTCGCACGGCAAGAAGAGCGGCGCACCCTGCTCATCGAGGCCGATTTCCGCAAGCCCTCGCTTCTTAAACTGCTCGACGCGCCGCGCGGCCCGCAGGTTTCCGACGTCTTCGCAGGGGAAGCCGAGTTCGCCGATCACGCGCTGCGTCTGGGCGCCAACCTCGCGATCGGAGCAAACAGCAAACCGGTCGCGACCCCGGCCGAGCTGATCCAGTCGCGCCGCGCGACCGAGGCGCTGGAGCGGATCGAGGCTATCTACGCCCCCGACCTTATGATCTTCGACACCGCGCCCGTGCTTGTCAGCGACGATACGCTCTCGCTCGCCGCCCATGTCGATTGCGTGCTGATCATCGCCGCGACCGAAGAGACCACGATCCGGGAAATCGACATCTGCGAGCGCGAGCTGGCCGAGCGTACCAACGTGATGGGCGTCGTGGTCAACAAGTTCCGCTTCGCGGCCCCCGAATATGGCTATGCCTATGGTTACGGTTACGGGGTCGTTTCGGACGCGAACTGAGCGGTGCGCCGCTTTGCCTTCCGTCACGCCCGTGCCATATAGCCTCGGTAAGCGAGCGAGGTCCCGCAGGCCGAGGCTTCGGACCGCGCCAAACCCTGCTGACGAAAGGCCGATATGACCCGCATCATCTCTTCTCTCTCCGAGATTTCCGACTCGTATGACGCGCTGTTCTGCGATCTGTGGGGCTGCCTGCATAACGGGGTCGAGGCTTTCCCCGGGGCTGTCGCGGCGCTGCAGGCGTTTCGCGCGAAGGGCGGCAAGGTCGTCCTCCTGACCAACGCGCCGCGTCCGTCGAAGTTCGTGATGGAGTCACTCGACAAGCTGGGCTGTCCGCGCGACGCCTATGACCTCGTCGTCTCTTCCGGCGATGCCGCGCAGGATGCGATGTTCGCGGGCGCCGTTGGCAAGAAGGTCTGGCATCTGGGGCCATCCAAGGATGACGGCTTCTTCACCGAGGTGCCGGAAGAATGGCAGGGGCAAGCCGAGATCACTCGCGTCGATTTCGACGATGCAGAGGGTATCGTCTGCACCGGTCCCTTCGACGAGGTGAACGAAGTTCCCGAGGATTACCGCCCGAAATTCCTGCTGGCGAAGATGCGCGAGTTGCCGATGCTCTGCGCGAACCCCGATATCGTCGTGGATCTGGGCGACAAGCGCATCTATTGCGCAGGCGCTTTGGCCGCGCTCTACGAGGAAATGGGCGGCGAGGCGATGTATTTCGGAAAGCCCCATCCGCCGATCTACGATCTCGCGCGGCGCAAGTTGAGCCGTCTGGGCGGCGCGGAGGATGCGCGCATCCTCGCCATCGGCGACGGGATCAATACCGATGTGGCCGGCGCCGCGGGGGAGGGGATGGATTGCCTCTTCATCACCGGCGGTCTGGCGCATGACCAGTTCGGCGCCGATCCGCAGAACCCCAATCCGGAGCTGCTGCGCACCTGGCTGGAGGCGCGTCAGCGCGATCCACTCTACAGCATGGGGCAACTGACCTGAGCGGAGCATCGAATTCCCTACGTAACTTTGTTGCGACTTTTGTCTCGGTAGGGTAAAAAAGTTGCGCAGGCGCCTTGCCTGTGCTCTGCCGCATGTGCTATGCCGCAGTGCAACATGAACTTCCGGCTGGGACCTATGGATATGCTCGACAACCTGCCCCGTGGCACGATCTGCATCGAAGATCTGGAAATCGGCATGGTGCGCTACCTCCGCAAGGAGGTCACCGACCGCGACATCGAGATGTTCGCGGAGGTTTCCACCGACCATAACCCGGTCCATCTGGACGATGCCTATGCGCAAGACACCATTTTCGAGGGTCGAATCGCGCATGGCATGCTGACCGCGGGTCTGATCTCGGCGGTGATCGGCGAGCAGCTTCCCGGTCACGGCACGGTCTATCTGGGCCAGTCGCTCAAATTCATGGCCCCCGTGCGCCCGGGCGATGTGGTCTACGCCGAGGTCAAGGTCACGGCGATCGACCATTCGCGTCGCCGTGTCACGCTTGAAACCCACTGCGCGGTGGGCGATACGGTGGTCGTGAAAGGCGAGGCGCTGGTTCTGGCGCCCTCGCGCAAGTTCGACTGACCCGGCGACCTCGCCGGAGGGCGGGGTGGATGAAACGCTTGACCACTTGGAAATCGCTGGAGAAATCCTCGCGCGGGGCCTCCGTCGCGATGGGCAATTTCGACGGCATCCATCTCGGCCATCAATCGGTGATCGATCAGGCGCGCGGGAAAGATGCGCCGCTGGGCGTCATTACCTTCGAACCCCATCCGCGCGAATTCTTCGCAGCGCGCGCCGGCAAGACCCTGCCGCCGTTCCGGCTGATGAACCCCGAGGCGCGCGCCAACCGGCTCGCCAAGCTCGGCGTCGATCGCCTCTATGAGCTGCCCTTCAACGACGAACTGGCCGATATGAGCGCCGACATGTTCGCCCGCGAGGTGCTGGCCGAAGGTCTGGGCGTGACCCATGTCGCGGTGGGCGGCGATTTCCGCTTCGGCAAGGGGCGCGAGGGCGACGTGGCGATGCTGACGGAGCTGGGCGCGAAATACGGCTTCGAGGTCACCGTCGCGCCGCTTCTGCATGTCGAGGGGGTCGAGGCGTCCTCGACCGCGATCCGCACCGCGCTGGCCGAGGGCCGTCCCGAGGATGCCGCCGCGATGCTGGGTCACCTGCACCGGATCGAGGGCGAAGTGCTCCACGGTGACAAGCGCGGACGCGATCTGGGTTATCCGACCGCGAACATGTCGATGGCCGGGCTGCATCTGCCCAAGCTTGGCGTCTATGCGGTGAAGTTCGACGTGCTGACCGGTCCCTACAAGGGTAGCTATCTGGGGGCGGCGAGCCTCGGAGTGCGTCCGATGTTCGGCGAGAACACCCCGAACCTCGAAACCTATGTCTTCGATTTCAAAGGCGACCTTTATGGCGAGCATGTCTCGGTCGCGCTGGTCGAATTCCTGCGTCCCGAGATGAAGTTCGACGGGCTCGAGGCGCTGGTCGCGCAGATGGATGCCGATTGCGTCCGCGCGCGGGAGATTCTGGCGGAGCGCTGAGGGCCGCGCCCGACCTCGGGTGGGCGCTTTATGTCGCCAGTGGCTGGGCGCTTTATCTCACAAGCCCGAATGACGCGTGAACCGCGACTCCCTCGCCAATGCGCCCTCCCGGGGGGAGGTCGGGCGCGGCCCGGGGCTGGTCGCCCCGCGCCAAAAGTCGTCGGTCTGCCCGTCCCGCCATGTCCAAATCGCAGATCCGCTCACGATACGCCGATCTGCCCTTTCCATTTCCCCGCCGCTGCCCCATTTTCCGCGCCATGACCAAATTGCGCCCCGAGTTCTGGAAACTGCCGCTGAAGAAGCTCACCGCCCCCGAATGGGAGGCGCTGTGCGATGGCTGCGGCAAATGTTGCCTGAACAAGCTCGAATACGAGGATACGGGCGAGGTCGTCTTCACCCGCGTCGCCTGCCGGCTGCTCGATGGTGAGAGCTGCAGCTGCACGCAATATGACATTCGCCACCAGTTCGTCCCTGAATGCGTGACGCTGAGCCCCAAGACGATCCACAAGATCGCCTATTGGATGCCCGCGACCTGCGCCTACCGGCTGCGCTTCGAAGACAAACCTCTACACGACTGGCACTACCTGATCTCGGGCTCGCGCGAGACGGTCCATGAGGCCGGGGAGAGCGTGCGCGGCTGGACCGTGCCCGAGTTCGAAGTGCCCGAAGACGAGTGGGACGAATACACGATCGAGGATCTCTCATGAATTTTGCCTCCGACAACACGTCCGGCGCCCATCCCGCCATTCTCGAGGGCCTCACGGCCGCGAATGAGGGTCATCTGCATTCCTATGGCGACGATCCGATCACCGAGGGCGTTCAGGCGAAGATCCGCGAGATCTTCGAGGCACCCGAAGCGCGTGTCTATCTGGTCGCGACCGGGACGGCGGCCAATGCGCTCTCCTGTGCGGTGCTGACCGATCCTTGGGGCGCGATCTTCTGCCACCGCAACGCCCATATCGAGGAAGACGAGTGCGGCGCGCCGGAATTCTACACCAACGGCTCGAAACTGGTTCTCGTCGACGGGCCGGATGCGAAGATGGACCCCGACGCGCTGGCGCGCACCATCGCGCACACGGGCCGCGGTGGTATCCATAACGTGCAGCGCGGCATGGTCTCGATCACCAACTCGACCGAGGCAGGCGCAGTCTATTCGCCCGAGGACGTGAAGGCGCTGACCGATGTCGCACGCCGCTACCATCTGCCGGTGCATATGGACGGCGCGCGTTTTGCCAATGCGCTGGTCGCTGCGGGTTGCACTCCTGCGGAGATGACGTGGAAGGCGGGCGTCGACGTGCTCAGCTTCGGCGGCACCAAGAACGGCTGCATGGCGGTTGAGGCGGTGGTGATCTTCGATCCCAAACGCGCTTGGGAATTCGAGCTGCGCCGCAAGCGCGGTGGCCATCTTTTCTCGAAACACCGCTTCCTCGCGGCCCAGATGCAGGCCTATCTGGCCGATGATCTGTGGTTGAAGACCGCGCGGCATGCAAATGAAATGGCACGCAAACTCTCGGAAGGCATCGGCCAGATCGAGGGCGCGAAGCTGATCCACCCGACGCAGGCCAATGCGGTCTTCGCCGCCTTGCCGCGCGGGGCGCATAAGCGCGCGAATGCGGCCGGGGCCTATTACTATCTCTGGCCTTTCGATCAGTCGCTGGAAGGCCCTGAAGACGAGCTTCTGGCCGCGCGTCTGGTCTGTTCCTGGGCCACAACGCCCGAGGAAATCGACGCCTTCCTCAGCCACCTGGCGTAATCGGCGCCGAAGTTCAGCGCCGCCCGGGCAGCTCGCGAAAGGCGATCTTCTCGGGCGGGCCATCCCATTCCGGATGCTCTTTCTGCGCGGCTCTCAGGGCCGCGCGAAACCGGCGGATCGCACCAAGGCCCGGAATGCGCGGGATATGTGCGAGCTCCCAGTGAATGCCGTTGATCGGATCGTCGAAGAACACCGCGTAATAGCCCGGCGCATAGACGGGATATTCCTGCGGGGCGTCGGTCACCGACAGCTCGCGCGGGATCAGGAAATCTCGGTGAAACGCATCCACTTCGGCGCGCGACTTCGCCCAGAGCGCGATGTGATGTATGCCCACCGCCCGCGCGTCATGATCCAGCTTCTTGCCGGAATGCGCGGGCTGGATTCCGATATAGGAATGCGGCATCGGGAAGCGCGCCATGTAATAGGTCGACCGATATCCGATATCGAGCGTCCAGAAGCTCTTATATCCGAGCGATCCGAACATCGCATCGTAGAAGGCGATCGACCTTTCATAGTCGAGCACCGAAAATTCGACGTGATTGACCCCGCGCCAGCGCATGAGAGGCCTCCTTTCGGTTGCCTTCACACTAAAGGAGGCAGGCGACCATGCAATGACGCTTCACGCAGACGGGATAGGGTAGGGCGGCTGCCAGACCTTCGCGGGGGCAAGCTGCCGGACCGTCGCGGGGGTAACCTCGAACAGCACGAGATGGCTCAGATCGGGGCGCGAGCGCGACGCATAGAGCATCGCTTGCGCGCCGCTGTTCCGCGCTCGATCCGAGAAGTGCCAAGTGGACGAGGGCGCGCCGCTCGCCCTCTCATCCTGCCAGACCGCCGACGCCGCCGCCTGATCGGGCGTGCCTCGCAGGTCGTCCACCGCCTGCGCTGTGATCTGCAACGGAACGATCACCCGCGGCGGATCGCTGGTCCGCACGTAACGCCGCAGGGCTACGCCAGCGCCTTCGGCACTCAGCGAGGCATAAAGGGCTACCTGCCCGGAACGATGAAACCGGCCCTCCGGATGGCGGGCCGGTTCGCAAGCATCTTCGGCACGATCGGCAGAGAGGATCCGCCAGACCGTGCCGTGGAAAGAGATCACTCGGCTTCGCCCTGCTCGGCGAGGAATTTCTCGGCGTCGAGCGCGGCCATGCAGCCCATGCCGGCGGAGGTGACCGCCTGACGATAAGTGTGATCGGTCAGGTCGCCTGCCGCGAAAATGCCCGGCTGCGAGGTCCGGGTCGAGCCCGGCTCCACCCAGACATAGCCGCCCGATTGCATCTTCAGGCTGTCCTTGACCAGTTCCGACGAAGGCGCGTGGCCGATCGCCACGAAGAACCCGTCGCAGGGGATCACCTTCTCCGAGCCGTCCGCGGTGGATTTCACGCGCACGCCGGTCACGCCCAGCGGATTTTCGTCGCCGAGGATTTCCTCGACCGTGTGATTCCACTCGATCTCGACCTTGGGGTTCTTGAACAGGCGCTCCTGCAGGATCTTCTCCGAACGCAGCGTGTCGCGGCGGTGGATCAGCGTCACCTTGGACGCGAAGTTGGTCAGGAACAGCGCCTCTTCGACCGCGGTGTTGCCGCCGCCGATCACCACGACTTCCTTGCCGCGATAGAAGAACCCGTCACAGGTCGCGCAGGCCGAGACGCCGAAGCCCTTGAACTTCTCTTCCGAGGGGAGCCCCAGCCATTTCGCCTGCGCGCCGGTGGCGAGGATCACCGCCGAAGCCTCGTAGGTCGTGCCCGAATCGCCTTTTGCAACGAAGGGGCGCTTCGACGTGTCGAGCTCGGTGATCATATCCATGATGATCTCGGTGCCCATCGCGCGGGCATGCTCTTCCATCTTCACCATCAGCTCGGGGCCCTGGATCTCGCTCTCGCCGGGCCAGTTCTCGACCTCGGTGGTGATGGTCAGCTGGCCGCCCGGCTGCATGCCCTGCACCAGAACCGGCTCGAGCATCGCACGCGACGCATAGACCGCCGCCGTGTAGCCGGCAGGGCCGGAACCGATGATCAGAACCTTGGTTTTCTTCGTCTCGGACATGCCCGCCTCCTTGGAAATCTGCCCGACGGATATAGTCGGAGCGAAGCGCGCCGAAAAGCCCCTGCATGCCGCGACAAATAGCACTTGCGGAGCGTGTCGCGAAATATTATTGCGCCTCCTCTCTTCCGGCGGTAAGTTCTGCCGCAACGCACGAAGGATTATTTCAACATGGCCACCTCTCGGCTCGACGATATCGACCGCAAAATCCTTGCTGAACTGCAGGCGGACGGGCGGATGACGAATGTCGAATTGGCGAAACGCGTGGGGATTTCGGCCCCGCCGTGCCTGCGCCGCGTGCGCACGCTCGAAGAGGCGGGTTACATTCGTGGCTACCATGCCGATGTAAACCCGCGCGAACTGGGATTCGAGGTGCAGGTCTTCGCGATGGTGCGCCTGCATAGCCAGGCCGAGGCGGACCTGTCGAATTTCGAGGCGCGCTGCCGGGAATGGCCGCTCGTGCGCGAGTGCCACATGCTCAACGGCGAGATCGATTTCGTGCTGAAATGCGTAGCGCCCGACCTGTCGAGCTTCCAGAGCTTCCTGACCGGGCAACTTACCGCCGCCGAGAACGTCGCCAGCGTGAAAACCTCGCTGGTAATCCGCTGTGCCAAGGACGAGCCGGGCGTGCCCTTCGACGTGCTCGAAGAGCGTATCGCCAAACTGGCCTGAGCCTTGCCCTGACCCCATCCGTTGCCGGAGGGGCGCTGCCCCTCCCTTCGCTGTCGCGAATTCCCGCCCCGGGATATTTTCGCCAAGCCGAAGGGGCGCGTGGCCGCTTCGCTCTTGAGAAATATCCCGAGGGGGCCGTAGGCCCCGGGGGCAGAGCCCACGTCTTTTTTGATATATGTCGCCGGCCGGCGAAGCGTTTCTTGATATATTTCGCCGTCCGGCGACGGGGCGGCGCCCCTCAGCGCGTCTCTTTCGGGCGCAGCACCAGCCAGATCAGCGCGGCGCCGGCCAGCGTCAGAAACGGGATCATCGCGAGGTTGACTGCCTGCCAGCCAGCCTGGGCATTGCCGCTCTGGGTGCAGTTCATCAGCCCACCCGAGGCGAGCGAGGCGAGGAAGACGCCGCCGAACACCACGAAATCGTTCATCCCCTGCACATGCCCGCGCTCTTCCGGGCTATGGGCTGAGGCGAGCATCGCGGTCGCCCCGATGAAGCCGAAGTTCCAGCCGAGCCCGAGGAGGATGAGCGTGGCGTAGAACTGTGCGAGATCGACGCCGCTCAGCGCCATCGCACCCGCTGCGGCGAGAATGGCCAGTCCTGTGCCCACGATCGCCTCTTTGCCGAAACGGGCGATCAGGTGGCCGGTGAAAAAGCTCGGCACATACATGGCGAGCACATGCGCCGAGACGATATTGGCCGCGTCCGCTTGCTCGAACCCGCAGCCGACGACCGCGAGCGGCGTCGAGGTCATCACGAGGTTCATCAACGCGTAGGAGACCATGGCGCAGATCATCGCGACGAGGATGACCGGATCTTTCAGCAACTCGCGGCGGCTGCGGCCCTCGTGACGTTCGTGCTTCTTGCGCCGTCCCGGGGCGGGGATGTCGAGGAAGGAAAACAGGATCGGCCCGAGCGCATTGATCGCGATGATCGCGAGATATGTCGCCATGAAGGGTACGACCATCGCCTCGCTCGTGACTTTCACCAACTGCGGCCCGATGATCGCAGCCACCAACCCGCCCGCCATCACGTATGATATCGCCTTGGGCTGAAACTCCGCGCTGGCAGTATCGGTCGCCGCGAAGCGGTAGAAGCCCTGCGCCGACATGTATGTACCGGTGAAGAACGACCCCAGCATGAAGAGCGCGAAGGAGCCGTGGAACAGCGCATAGGCCGCGGTCGCCGCCCCCAGCGCGCCCATCGCATTGGCGAGGATGAAACCCGCGCGGCGACCCTTTGCTGCCATGAATTCCGACATCGGCTGTGCCGAGAGGACCGAGCCAAGAATGATCAGCGACAGGGGCAGCGTCGCGAAGCAGGGGTTGGGCGAGAGCATCTGGCCCGCGAGCCCGCCCACGGTGAAGATCATCGGCATCTGCGCGCCAAGCAGCGCCTGTGCCAGGACCAGCACGATCGTGTTGCGCATTTCGCGCGTGGCGGGAGGGGCGGGAATGTCACTCATGACAGCTTGCTAGCGTGGCGATTGGGGGCTGGCAAGCGGGCGCGGCATGAGGCAGGGTGTCGCGCATGGTTGGACGTATCATTACCTGCGAAGACGACATTGCCGAAGGCACCGAATTTCTCTGCCGCGCCGAGCCGCGTTTTGCGGAGGTCTGTGCGCTGACGGGGCCTTGGCCCTTACGCCGCCGCGAGGACGGGTTTGAGGCGCTGCGCGACGCGATCATCGGCCAGCAGGTCTCGGTCGCCGCCGCGAATTCGATCCGCAACAAGGTTATCGGCGCGGGCTTCGGCGATCCGGTCTCGATCGCCGGCGCCTCGGAAGAGGACCTGCGCGCCTGTGGCCTTTCGCGCCAGAAGGTGCGCTACCTGCAGGCGCTCTCCAATTCCGGTGTCGATTTCGAGGGGCTGCGCGCGATGCCCGACGAGGAGGTGGTCGCGCAGCTCCTGCCGATCCCCGGCATCGGGCGTTGGACCGTGGAGATGTACCTGATCTTCGCTCTGGGCCGCGCCGATGTTTTTGCGGTCGACGATCTGGCGCTCGCCGAAGGGGCGCGGCTGTTATTCGATCTACCCGAGCGGCCCAAGCGCAAGCAATTCAATGAGCTATCGGCGGCCTGGTCGCCGTGGCGCGCGGTTGCGGCGCGTGGCCTCTGGGCCTATTACGCGACGTGTAAAGATCGTGAAGGAGTTGCCCCATGACCCGCAAGCTGGACGCCGGACGCAGAGAGCCGCAATCCGGTACGGTGAAATCCGCCGTGGTGTTTCTGCATGGCTACGGTGCGGACGGTGCGGACCTTCTGGGCCTCGCCGATCCGCTGGGCCAGCATTTGCCCGACACGCTGTTTCTCGCGCCCGACGCGCCTGAGCCCTGCCGCGCGGCCCCTTACGGTCGTCAATGGTTCCCGATTCCGTGGATCGACAATTCCAGCGAAGCGGAATCCGCTCAAGGTCTCAAGGATGCTGCAGCCGACGTGGATGCGTTCCTCGACTCCGTGCTGGAAGAGCAGGGGCTGACGCCCGCGCAGCTCGCCGTGATCGGCTTCTCGCAAGGCACGATGACCGCGCTCGAAGTGCTGCCGCGCCGCGCCGAACCGGTCGCGGGTCTGGTGGCCTTCTCGGGGCGTCTGCTGCGCCCGGAAGCCCTGGGCAATGAGGCGATCTCGAAGCCGCCGGTGCTGCTGATCCATGGCGATCAGGATCCGGTCGTGCCCTTTGCCGATATGGGCAAGGCTGGCGATGCGCTGGTCTCGGCGGGTTTCGACACTTATGCCCATGTAATGAAGGGCACCGGGCACGGAATCGCACCGGACGGACTCTCGGTGGCGCTGTCCTTCCTGCAGGACAAGCTGCCCGGCTGATCGGCGGGGCATGCCGCAGCGCCGCGACGCCCGGCTCCATTCTCCGTCTTGGGCCGTCATTTCCCTGTCATGGCAGTTTGCTACCCATGCCGCATGGCAGCAATCGCGAGATCAAGAGGCTTGCCAGATCGCGAACGCCATATATAGTCATGGATAAGGCAGGGGCGGACCCCGCCCCTGAGCCGAGGCAGGCGACAGGGCGAGGACGGAGTCACCCATGCTGGACGAATGCGACAGGACCGATTTTCGAACGCAATTCACCCGTGAACCGGCGGCGCTGAGACAGCATCCGGCACTGGTGCTAAACGCCGATTTCCGGCCGCTCTCCTATTACCCGCTTTCGCTATGGCCTTGGCAGGAGGCGATAAAGGCGGTCTTCCTCGACAGGGTGACGATCCTCGCCGAATACGAAGAGGTGGTGCGCAGCCAGAGGCAGGCCTTCAAAATCCCCTCCGTCGTCGTCCTCAAAGAATATGTCCGACCCCAGAAGCGCGTGGCTTTCACGCGCTTCAATCTTTTTCTGAGGGACGAATTCAAGTGCCAGTATTGCGGCAAGAAGGGCGATCTGACCTTCGACCACGTGATTCCGCGCTCGCGCGGTGGAATCACCAGCTGGGAGAATGTCGTGGCCGCCTGCGCGCCGTGCAATCTGCGCAAGGCCAACAAGCCGCTGGAACGCTCGGGGATGCAGCTTCTCAAGCCCGCGCGCCAGCCCCAGCCCGAAGACATGCTCCGCATCGGGCGGCGCTTCCCGCCGGGCTATCTGCATGAAAGCTGGATGGACTTCCTCTACTGGGACACCGAGCTGGAAGCCTGAGAAAAAGGGCGCGCCTTATCCGACACGCCCTTCGTATTGGGGGAAATATCTCGGGGGGCTTGCGCAGCAAGCGGGGGCAGAGCCCCCTCTGAGACGCTTAGTGCCCTACTGCGACCTGACCGCCATTCGACAGCTTGTCGATGATCGTCTCGGTCGCCTGGTTCATCCCCACGACCTTCACATCCGTTCCGGACATCCGGAACTTACCCACCGCTCGGTCGAGCGCCGATACCGAGGAAATGTCCCAGATATGCGCGTGGGTCAGGTCGATCACCACGCGGTCGAGCTTCTCCTGGAAGTCGAAGGCACGATTGAACTCTTCGACGGTCGCGAAGAAGATCTGGCCCTTGATGTAATAGGTCCGCAGGTGATGCGCCTCGTTGTAGCGCGAGGTGATCTCGGTCATCCGCGCGATCTTGCCCGCGAAGAAGATGCCCGAGAGCAGCACGCCCACCAGCACGCCGATCGCGAGGTTATGGGTGGCGACGACGAAGGCGACGGTGGCCAGCATCACCACGTTGGACGACATCGGCATGGTGCGCAGCTGACCCAGCGAGGCCCAGCTGAACGTGCCGATCGAGACCATGATCATGATCGCCACCAGCGCGGGCATCGGAATGCGGCCCACCCATTCGCCCAGAACCACACAGAAGATCAGCAGCGCGATCCCCGCGGTCAGGGTCGACAGGCGCGTGCGCCCGCCCGAGGTGACGTTGATCACCGACTGGCCAATCATCGCGCAGCCCGCCATGCCGCCGATGAAGCCGGTGCAGAAGTTGGCGATGCCCTGACCGAAGCATTCCTGACGACGGTCCGAGCGAGTGTCGGTCATCTCGTCGACGATGTTCTGGGTCATCAGGCTTTCCAGCAGGCCCACGACCGCCACGCCCACCGAATAGGGCAGGATGATCTGCAGCGTCTCGAAATTGAACGGCACGTTGGGGATCAACAGCGAGGGCAGCTGATCGGGCAGGGCGCCCATGTCGGACACCGTGTGCACGTCGTCGAGCCCAAGCCCCATCGAGACCGCGCTGAGAACGAGGATCGCGATCAGCGGCGAGGGGATGGCGCGGAAGAAGCGCGGCAGCAGATAGATGATCGCAAGGCCAAGCGCGACGAGCGCATAGGTCGCCACCACCGGCACGTTGGCCGGGTTCAGCTCAGGCCATTGCGCCATGAAGATCAGGATGGCGAGCGCGTTCACGAAGCCGGTCATCACCGATTTCGATACGAAGCGCATCACCGTCCCGAGGTTGAGCGCCCCCGCGATCACCTGGATCACGCCCGCCAGCACCGTCGCGGCCAGCAGGTAATCCAACCCGTAGCTGCGCACGAGCGTGCCCATCAGCACCGCGGTCGCGGCGGTCGCGGCCGAGATCATGCCGGGGCGGCCGCCGAAGAAGGCGGTGATCGTTGCGATCATGAAGGAGGCATAGAGGCCCACTTTCGGGTCGACGCCCGCGATGATCGAGAAAGCGATGGCCTCGGGGATCAGCGCCAGCGCCACCACGAGACCGGAAAGGATGTCAGCGCGGAAGTTGCCAGTCCACTGGCTGCGCCATTGCGACAGGGTCATAAGATCGTCCTGCAATTAGAAAGGCCCGCGACCGGGGAGGGGCGGGCCGGAGGATGTGAGATTTGGCGCAGCCAATACCCGGCTGACGTCGCGATGCCAAGCCCCGTAGGCCGGGTTTTAAGAAAAATTCAAAGAAGATTAGGCCGGATTGCCCGATTTCGCGGCAAATTTCGCGAGACTGGTGGCCAGATCGCCATAGCCGGTAAAACGCCGCTCATAGCGCAGTCCGAGCCGCTCCGCCGCCTCGCGCGCCTTCGCATCGAGCGCCGGATCGTCGGTCTGGGCCTGATAGATCAGCCGGTCGTAATTGCCGAACATCATCGGGATCAGTTCCGGATGACGGGCGAAGCCCATCGGCTTCCAGACGAAAGCGTCGAACTGCCGCGTCAGGAAATCAGTGAGGTAGAAGGCCGTGATTTCGTCTTCCGCCGTTTCGGCGAAGGCGGCATTGCCTTCGAAAAACGAATAACAATGCGGGCCTTCGACCATCTCGACGCCCAGGGACTTGCACTTTTCCGACAATTGTCCGCCCGTGCCGCAATCGGCATAGACCACGAAGATATCGTCGTATTGGTCGCGATAATGCAGCACCGCCTCTTCGACGGCGGCGGTGATCTTCTCGGGGTAGAGGTGCAGATTGGCGGGCAGGCAGGTCAGGTCGATATGATCCCAGCCATTGATCCGCTTGAGCGCGAGAATCTCCCGCGCGAGCGCCCCGCAGGCGATCAGCAGAAGCCGTCCCGACCCCTCGGGAGCTAAGCCATCTTTCGTTAAGGTCGTGTCGCCGGGAAGCGAGGCACCTGTCCGGGCGGTCATTCCACCCGGGCCATCATCCGGGCAACGCCTGCTGCGACGAGAACCATCAGCCCGAGCATCGCCATCGGGAACCCCGATGCGGCGAAGGCCCAGATCGTCAGGCCGGCCAGAACGATCACGAACAGGATCAGCAGCAGAAAATGTGGCAGCGGCATTTCGCGTTTCCCCCTTCCTTTCAAGTATGGGGCGGGGAAGGGCACATGAAAAGGCCCCGATGAAAAAATCGGGGCCCTCTCCATGTATGTGAGGCGTGATGCGGCCGCGATCGGCGATCAGGCGCTCATCTGGTTGTGCTTGCGAGCGATGAAATCCTTCGCCGTCTCGACCGCCACGGCGGCGTCGCGGCAATAGGCATCGGCACCGATCGCCCTTCCGAATTCCTCGTTGAGCGGCGCACCGCCAACCAGAACGATGTAATCGTCGCGGATGCCCTGTTCCTTCATCGTGTCGATCACGACCTTCATATAGGGCATCGTGGTGGTCAGCAGCGCGGACATGCCGAGGATATCGGCCTCTTCGCGGGCGATCGCCTCGAGATAGTTCTCGACCGGGTTGTTGATGCCCAGATCGACGATCTCGAAGCCTGCGCCTTCCATCATCATCGCAACGAGGTTCTTGCCGATATCGTGGATATCGCCCTTCACCGTGCCGATCACCATCTTGCCCATGCGCGGCGCGCCGGTCTCGACCAGCAGCGGCTTGAGAATGGCCATGCCGCCCTTCATCGCGTTCGCCGCCAGCAGAACTTCCGGCACGAACAGGATACCGTCGCGGAAGTCGTTGCCCACGATGGTCATGCCCGCGACGAGGGCCTTGGTCAGAATGTCATACGGCGTCCAGCCGCGGTCGAGCAGGATGCGGGTGGCCTCTTCGATCTCTTCCTTGAGACCGTCATAGAGGTCATCCATCATCTGCGCGGTAAGCTCGTCATCGTCGAGTTCCGAGAGGATGATATCGTCGTCGTCTTCGGCCATGTCCAATAGTCTCCTGCTAGCCGGTGTTACCCTGTGGTGGGGCCGTGGCCCCGTCAAGTCTTGGCGAATTGCGACATGCGCGGTGTTTTGTCCGACCTCGCATGGTGTTGCCGGGCGGATGCCCGGACTCTACTTGGCAAATGTTCTCATTTCGTTCTAAATTCCGAGCATGAGTCTGCCATTCGACCTTCCCCCCGCGAACCCGTCCGAGCGTCTGCGCGCGCGCGGCGCCGCGGCGCGCCCCGTGGGCCGGTTCGAGCCCTTCTCCCGCGCGCCCGAACATGACGGCTGGGACATTCCCGAAGAGGAGCGTCTGACCCGAACCGAAGTCTCGGTAGAGCGACCGCGCTCCGTCATCACCCGCAACCAGTCGCCAGATGTGCCCTTCGAGCGTTCGCTCAACCCCTATCGCGGCTGCGAGCATGGCTGCATCTACTGCTTCGCGCGCCCCAGTCACGGCTATCTCGGCCTTTCGGCGGGCTTGGATTTCGAGACCCGGCTGATTGCGCGTCCCGAGGCGCCGCAGGTGCTCGAAGAAGAGCTGCGCAAGAAAAGCTATCGTCCGAACGTGCTCGCCATCGGCACGAATACCGATCCCTATCAGCCGCTCGAGCGCAAGATGGAGATCATGCGCGCCGTTCTGGAAGTGCTGCAGGCCTATCGCCATCCGGTCTCCATCGTCACCCGCGGCTCGACCATCCTGCGCGATCTCGACATCCTCGCGCCGATGGCCGAGGCGGGATTGGCGCAGGTCGGCGTGTCGGTCACGACGCTCGACGCCAAACTCGCCCGCGATCTGGAGCCCCGCGCCCCGAGCCCGCCGACCCGGATCCGCATGATCCGCGAACTGTCGCGCGCGGGCATCCCGGTGCGCGTCATGGCCGCTCCGATGATCCCGGGACTGACCGATCACGAGCTCGAAGCGATCCTGACCGAGGCGCGCAGGGCAGGGGCCAAGGCCGCCTCGATGATGCCGGTGCGCCTGCCGCACGAGGTGGCGCCGCTTTTCGCCGACTGGATGGAGCGGCATCACCCCGGCAAGGTCGAGAAGGTGCTGGGCCGGATCCGCGACATGCGCGGCGGCAAGCTCAACGACCCGCGCTTCGGAGAGCGGATGAAGGGCGAGGGCGAAATGGCCGAGCTGTTGCAGCAGCGGTTCAAGCTGAGCTGCAAGCGGCTGGGCTTCGCGCGTCATCTGCCCGATCTCGACGTGACGCAGTTCCGCGTGCCGCCCCGGCCGGGCGATCAGCTCGAACTGTTCTGATTTCGTCTGAGACGCGTGCATGCTCCATCAGCCGAGAAAAATCCCGGCCCTTCCTTCGTATTGGTTCAAATATCCCGGGGTGAGGCCGCAAGGCCGAGGGGCAGCGCCCCTCAAACCGCGCCTAGCTGCGCCGACGTCCCCGACGTTCGCGCTTGGGCGCATCCCCGCTCAGGCCGTCATCCTCCGACGAGAACCCACCCAGAACCGAGGAAATCTGATCCAGCGTCGGGCGCTCGCCGCGCGGACGCGTCTCCAGCGCCTCGCGCATCGCGACCAGATGCTCGGCCATCGTGCCGCAGCAGCCGCCGATGATCGTGGCGCCGCAATCGCGCGCCATCACCGCATATTCCGCCATCAGCTCGGGCGTGCCGTCGTAATGGATATGACCGTCGACATATTTCGGGATGCCCGCATTGCCCTTGGCGATGATCGGGCGCTCGGTCCCGGTGGCGGCAAAGCCAAGAACGGTGCGCAGAAGGTCCGATGCGCCGACCCCGCAATTCGCGCCGAAGGCCAGCGGCGGGTGGGCCAGCTTGTCGACCATCGAGACCATCGCCTGCGAGGTCAGCCCCATCATCGTGCGCCCTGCAGTGTCGAAGCTCATCGTGCCGCACCACGGCATCCCCGCCAGATGGCAGGCCTCGGCGGCGGCCTTGTATTCTTCCTGCGCCGAGATCGTCTCGACCCAGAGGATATCCGCGCCGCCCTCTTTCAGACCCTCGGCCTGTTCGTGGAACATCTCGACCGCGAGTTCGTGGGTCAGCGTACCCATCGGCGCGAAAATCTCACCCGTCGGGCCCATCGAGCCCGCAACGACCACCGGGCGCGACTGCTTGTCGGCGACCTCGCGGCCGATCTCGGCGGCGAGGCGGTTCAACTCGCGCACGCGGTTCTGGGCGTTGTGCAGTTTCAGTCGCGAGGCATTGCCGCCGAAGCTGTTTGTCAGGAACAGGTCCGAGCCCGCATCGACGGCGAGCGAATAGAGCTTCGCGATCTTCGCGGGCTCGTCGGCATTCCACAGTTCCGGCGCTTCGCCCGAGGCCAGCCCCATGTTGAACAGGTTCGTGCCGGTCGCGCCATCGGTCATCAGCCAATCGCGGGTTTCCAGAAGGCGGCTCAGCGCGTCGGTTTTCGGGGCGGTCATAAGGGCCTCGTCAAATGCAAAAGGGCCGCGTCTGGCGCGGCGGTTGGCTTTGTCCTGCCATGACAGGCGGGATTTGGCAAATTCGTTTCCTTCATGTTCTTGATGAAGGGGCTGCGATCTCGGCTCGATATGCAAAAGGCCGGACGCGCAGGGCATCCGGCCTTTCAATCCGTGTCATGGGCGAGGGCTCACTCGGCCTCGTCGACCACCTGACGGCGCGCCTCGGCCATGCATTCGGCCATCTTCGCGCGGATCGTTTGTTCATCGGCTTTGTCGCCTAGATCGCCCGAGAGCTTGCGATACACGTCTTCGTGGCCCGCTTCCTCGAAATCGGAGGTCACGACCTCGCGGACATAGGCATCGGCCTCGGGGCCGGTCTTGCCCAGAAGGCCCGCGGCCCATTGGCCCAGCATCTTGTTGCAGCGCGCATCGGCCTTGAACTGCAGTTCGGCATCATGCGCGAACTTGTTCTCATAAGCGTTTTCGCGATCGTCGAAGGTGGTCATGGCCCTCGTCCCTCCCGGTAAAGTCTCCGTTACCATCGATATGCACATGCACAGGGCGCGCCGCAAGAGGAAAGGGCCGCGATTTGGCCGGTTTGACGGGGCTGTGCATCCGCGTGAACGGCTGTGCGCTTTACCTTGCGAGACTCGCGGGCTTGTCCTATAGGGCGGGCGACACCCTTTCGCGGACGGCGCGCAGGGGCGGCGCGGTATTCCGTTCGGGATGTGGCGCAGGCTCCCACGACGTCCGCGCCAAGCGAGAACGGAGACGCGATGGCACCCCGGCGCAAGAAGATCTACGAAGGCAAGGCGAAGGTTCTGTATGAAGGCCCCGAGCCCGGAACGCTGGTCCAGTATTTCAAGGACGACGCGACCGCCTTCAACGCGCAGAAGCGCGATGTGATCGAGGGCAAGGGCGTGCTCAACAATCGCCTGTCCGAATACTTCATGACCGGCCTGACCAATATCGGCGTGCCGAACCACTTCATCAAACGTCTCAACATGCGCGAGCAACTGATCCGCCAGGTGGAGATCGTGCCGCTCGAGGTGATCGTGCGCAACTTCGCCGCCGGTTCGATCGCGAAGCGTCTGGGGCTGGAAGAGGGCACGCCGCTGCCGCGCCCGATCGTCGAATACAGCTACAAGAACGACGAGCTGGGCGATCCGCTCGTGCCCGAGGAATACATCATCGCATTTGGCTGGGCGAGCCAGCAGGATCTTGATGACATCGTGGCGCTGGCGCTGCGCGTGAACGACTTCCTGACCGGCGTGTTCTATGGCGTCGGCATCAAGCTGGTCGATTTCAAGATCGAGATTGGCCGGGTCTGGGACGGCGATTTCATGCGTCTGATCGTGGCCGACGAGATCAGCCCCGACAGCTGCCGCCTGTGGGACGTCAAGACGGGCCAGAAGCTCGACAAGGACGTGTTCCGCCGCGATCTGGGCAATCTGACCGATGCCTACACCGAAGTCGCCAAGCGCCTTGGCGTGCTACCGACGAATACCCAGCCGATCAAACCGACGCTGATCAACTGAAAGGACCGCTCGTGATGAAAGCCCGCGTTCATGTGATGCTGAAGGATGGGGTGCTCGACCCGCAGGGCGAGGCCGTCCGTCACGCATTGGGCCATATGGGGTTCGGCGGCGTCGAAGGCGTGCGTCAGGGGAAGGTGATCGAGCTGGACCTGACCGCCACCGACGCCGCCTCCGCCGAGGCCGAGGTGAAGGAAATGTGCGAGAAGCTCCTCGCCAACACCGTGATCGAGAAATACACCATTGAGATCGCCTGATCCGGGCAGGGTGGGGGCGCTGCCCCCGTGGCCTGCCGGCCAATTCCCCCCGGGATATTTGTACCAAGCCGAAGGCCGTACTGGCCTTACTCGACAGGTTCGACCCTCAAGGCCAGGAGTTTGCACCCATGAAAGCCGCCGTCATCACCTTCCCAGGATCGAATTGCGACCGTGACCTGAGCATGGCCTTCGCGGCAGCCGGGGCGGATGTCGTCAAGGTCTGGCACAAGGAAACCGCATTGCCCGAAGGCATCGACATCATCGGTGTGCCGGGCGGGTTCTCCTATGGTGACTACCTGCGCTGCGGCGCCATCGCCTCGCGCTCGCCCATCGGGCAGGCCGTGGCGGATTTCGCGGGCAAGGGCGGCTATGTCATGGGGATCTGCAACGGCTTCCAGGTGCTGACCGAGATGCGGCTTCTGCCGGGCGCGCTGATGCGCAATGCGGGGCTGAAATTCGTATCGAAACCGCTGGCGCTGCGCGTGGCGACGACCGACAGCGCCTATACCTCGGGCTATGAGCTTGGTCAGGAGATCATGATCCCGGTCGCACACCATGACGGCAACTATCAGATCGACCCCGAGGGCCTCGCGCGTATCGAGGGCGAGGACCGCGTGGCGTTCCGCTATGTGGAGAACCCCAACGGGTCCGTCGACGATATCGCGGGCGTGCTAAGCGAGAACCGCCGGGTGCTGGGCATGATGCCCCACCCCGAACGCGCGATCGAGGCTGCGCAGGGCGGCGCCGACGGGGCGGCGCTTTTCCGCGCGTTGAGCGGGATGCTGGCAACCGCCTGATCTCGCGCGCTTGTTGCGCTCTGGGCCTTGGCTTAGACTTCGCGCATGACGCACGTGCAGACACGTTCGACGATTTTACCGGATGAGCCGCCCGAAGGTGAGGGCGGGCTCGGCGTTATGGCGCGCTCGCCGCGGGCCCGCTGGCTGCTGCGCATCGCGGTGGTGCTGATCCTCGCGCTGGCCGGGACGGTGATGTGGATCACCAACCAGTGGCTCACTCAGCGTTTCACCGAGACGACGCGCGTGCGCACCGAGCTGCGCCTCGCGCTCTACACCGGCAACATCATGTCGGAATTGCAGCGGACCTCCGTGGTGCCGCTGTTGCTGGCGCGCGATCCGCAACTGACGCAAGCTCTTGATACGACTGATTATTCCACTGCCTCCGCGCAGCTGATCACGGCCAAGAAAGAGGTCGCTGTCGCCTCGATCCGACTTTTGGACATGCAGGGCCGCGTTGTGGCCTCGACCAATCGCACGCAGATCGGCACGCCATTTCCGAACGCGCCCTTCTTCGTCGATGCGACCCGTTCGCGCGGGACGATCTTCTCGGTCAACGAGCCCGAGGCAGGCGGCACCGAGTTCGACTACTCGCGGGCGGTGATCCAGAACAACAAGCCCGTCGGCGTGATCGTCGTCGAAGCGGACCTGTCGAAATTCGAGCGTGCCTGGGCCGGGATTTCCGATGCGCTGGCCGTGGTCGACAGCGAGGGCAAGATCATCCTGACGACCGAGCCGCGCTGGCGCGGCGTGACGATGTCGGAGGCGCTGGCCGCACGCTCGGCCCCCTCCGCGATCGAACGCGCGCTGCAGGCGACCGCGGACTGGGCGAATGATGCGCCCGACGCCTATCTGAAGGGCCGTGCGGTGATGCGGACCGAGGCGCGCATTCCGTTCCGCGGCTGGAAAATGATCGCCTTTACCAGCTACGATTCCGTGCGCGAACGGGTGAACGCCGTGCTCGCGCTCGAGATCATGGGCTTCGCGATCCTGCTGGCGCTGGTCTTTTACGCGCTATCACGCCGGGCGCGGCGGCAAAGCCAGGAATTGCGGGCGGAATCGGCGGAGCTGCGCCAGTTGAACGCGCGCCTGAGCCGCGAGATCGCCGAGCGTGAGAAGGCGCAGCAGGATCTGGCAGTGGCCGAGCAGACGATCGCGCAAAGCTCGAAGCTCGCCGCTCTGGGCGAGATGTCGGCTGCCGTCAGCCACGAGTTGAACCAGCCGCTGGCCGCGATGAAGACCTATCTGGCTGGCGCGAAACTGCTGTTGCAGCGCGCCCGGGTGGAGGAGGCTTTGTCCTCCTTCCAGCGCATCGACGACCTGATCGGTCGCATGGGCGCGATCACGCGGCAGCTTAAATCCTATGCCCGCAAGGGCGGCGAGGCGTTCGAGCCGGTGGACCTGCGGGTGGCGCTGTCGGAGGCGCTCTCGATGATGGAGCCGCAGCTGAAAATTCGCAAATTGCACATTTCCCGCACCATGCCGCGGAGTCCTGTTATGGTTATGGCGGACCGCATCCGGCTGGAGCAGGTGATCATCAACCTGTTGCGCAATGCACTCGACGCTACCAAGTCCGTTGAGGAACCGCAGGTGGAGTTGTTGCTTACCTCGGGGGAAACGGCCGTTCTGAGCGTGCGTGACAATGGTCCCGGAATCTCGGATCTCGACAAGCTGTTCGAGCCGTTCTGGACCACGAAGAAACCGGGGGAGGGGACGGGGCTGGGCCTCGCGATCTCGTCCTCCATCATCAGTGATTTCGGGGGGCGTCTGACCGCCCATAATTCCGAAAGCGGGGGCGCGGTGTTCGAAGTGCAGCTGCCCCTTCTGGCGGACAAGAACAGGGCCATAAAGGCCGCGGAGTAAGACATGGCAAGACTAATGAAGGTAGCGATCGTCGATGACGAGGAAGACATGCGGCAGTCGGTCAGCCAATGGCTGGCGCTGTCGGGCTTCGACGCCGAGACCTATGCCAGCGCCGAAGATGCGCTGAAAGTGATCGGCCCCGACTGGCCGGGCGTGGTGATCACCGATATCCGGATGCCCGGCATGGACGGGATGGCCTTCCTCAAGCGGCTGATGGGCATCGATAGCGGTCTGCCGGTCATCATGATCACCGGCCACGGCGATGTGCCGATGGCGGTCGAGGCGATGCGCCTTGGCGCGATGGACTTCATGGAGAAGCCGTTCTCGCCCGACCGGATGACCGAACTGGCCAAACGCGCCACGCAGGCGCGGCGCACCACGCTGGATAATCGCGCGCTGCGCCGCGATCTGGCCGAGGGCGAGAAGGTGATGGGCAAGCTGATCGGCACCTCCGAACCGATGGAACGCCTGCGCGAGGATATTCTCGATCTGTCTCAGGCTGATGGCCACGTTCTGATCGATGGCGAGACCGGCACCGGCAAGACGCTCGTGGCCCATGCATTGCACGCGACGGGTCCCCGCGCGGGAAAGAAATTCGTCATGGTCAGCTGCGCCGCGCTGACCGAGGAAGCCCTCTCTGCCAAGCTGTTCGGCCCGGTCGAGGAGGGCGGTCTGCCGCTGATGGAAGAGGCCCGCGGCGGCACGCTCTGTCTCGAGGATGTCGAGGCGCTCAGCCAGTCGCTGCAGGCGCGGCTTTTGCAGTTCATCAACGATCAGGGCGCGCCTGCGGAGACCCGGATCGTCGCGATCTGCAACACCCATGGCGAGGGAAAGACGGTCGAGGACGCGCTGCGCCCCGATCTGTATTATCGTCTGGCCGCTCTGAAGATTACCCTGCCGCCGCTGCGTGCGCGCGGCGAGGATATCCTGACGCTGTTCAACCGCATGTCCGAGCAATTCGCGGACGAATACGGCTGCGACGTGCCGGAAGTGACGGCGCAGGAAGCGGCACAACTGTTGCAGGCCCCGTGGCCGGGCAACGTGCGCCAGCTGATCAACGTGGCTGAACGCGCGGTGCTCCAATCGCGCCGGGGGTCGGGTTCCATCGCGTCGCTCTTGATGACCGACGACGAAGAGGCGGGCCCAGCTGCGATCACCACCGAGGGCAAGCCGCTCAAAGAATATGTCGAGAGCTTCGAGAAGATGCTGATCGACAACACGATGCGGCGCCACAAGGGGTCGATCTCGGCGGTGATGGAAGAACTGTGCCTGCCGCGTCGGACGCTGAACGAGAAGATGGCGAAATACGGCCTCGCGCGCGCCGATTACCTGTGAGGCCTGCGCCCGCGCAGGCTCCCCCCCGATGCGTGCGCGTGCAGGCAGCTTTCGAACAAGACGACGTCAGCGGCGCGGGCCCGGATGGCACCGCGCCGCGGCATTTTCAGGCCCAGGGCGAAAAATCTCCGGGACGGGCCTGCCCAATCGTTGATCTTTGCCCGGAATCGGGGCGCGATTAACCCTTCCGTTACGAAAATTCGATTGTGTTCCCGGTGGCTGTGCCGCTATGGTCGAAACCAGTCGGTTTCACGCCAAGCGTGTGAACCCTCCGAAATTCGCTGATGCCTTGGCCGATCCGGCGCAGATGATGCGCAAGGGGCCCCGGCTCAACCGATTGGCCGAAAGGCCGCAAGTTTGTCTCCCTCTGCCGCATATGCCGGGATGGAGGCCGTTAATTGGGCGCCAAGCGGCTAAGGCCGACCGCGCCTTGGAAAGAACCGCGATGATGCGTGACGGGATTTCGCAGATGAAGACGGGCAGGCTCGACGCCACCGCCGTCTGCGCGCATGTCCGCAGCCTCGCCTCAAGGACAGTTTCAGCCCAAGACAGCGCCGCGCCCCCGGGCCGGTCGCAAAGGGCTGACCTATTGGAATTACATGGCAAAGAAGATGCTTATCGATGCCACCCACGCGGAAGAGACCCGCGTCGTGGTGGTGGACGGCAACAAGGTCGAGGAATTCGACTTTGAGACCATCAACAAACGGCAGCTCGCCGGCAATATCTATCTCGCGAAAGTAACGCGCGTCGAACCGTCGCTGCAGGCGGCATTCGTCGACTACGGCGGAAACCGGCACGGGTTCCTCGCCTTCGCGGAAATCCACCCCGATTACTACCAGATCCCTGTCGCCGACCGCGAAGCGCTCCTCGAAGAAGAGCGACAGCTTGCCGAGGCCGCTGCCGAGGAAGAGGAAAAGCCGAAATCACGCCGCCGCCGCTCGCGCCGGTCGTCGAACAAGGCGGAGAAGGCCAAGCAGGACGACGCGGTCGTCAGCTCGGACGAGATCCCGGGCATGGGCGTCGTCGATCCCGAGGCGGAAGACGAGAACGCCGATGCCGCCAGCGAAGAGGCGGAAGCGGACGCGCAGACGGAAACCTCCGAAGCTCCGGCCGAGGAAGCGCCCGCTTCGGAAGCTGCTGAGAAAACCGCGGCTGTGGAAGCTGCGCAATCCGACGAGGATGACAGCGACGACACGGACGAGGATGACGACGACGCGGCGGAGGCCGATAGCGGCATCGAATCCGTCGCCGACGAGGATGTCGAGGAAGAGATCCGTCCGGCCCGCAAGCCGCGTCCGCGCCGCTACAAGATCCAGGAAGTGATCAAGGTCCGCCAGATCATGCTGGTGCAGGTCGTCAAGGAAGAGCGCGGCAACAAGGGCGCCGCTCTGACCACCTATCTCTCGCTGGCAGGCCGCTACTGCGTGCTCATGCCCAACACCGCGCGCGGTGGTGGCATCTCGCGCAAGATCACCAACGCCGCCGACCGCAAGAAGCTCAAGGAAATCGCAGGCGAGCTGGACGTGCCGAAAGGTGCCGGCCTGATCGTGCGTACGGCGGGCGCGCAGCGCACCAAGACCGAGATCAAGCGCGATTACGAATACCTGATGCGCCTGTGGGAGCAGATCCGCGATCTGACGATGAAATCCGTCGCACCGGCGCCGATCTACGAAGAAGGCGATCTGATCAAGCGCTCGATCCGTGATCTCTACAACAAGGATATCGACGAGGTTCTTGTCGAGGGCGAGCGCGGCTACCGCGCGGCCAAGGCCTTCATGAAGATGATCATGCCGAGCCACGCCAAGAACGTGAAGCACTACTCGGAATCGCTGCCGCTCTTCGCGCGCCATCAGGTGGAAAGCTACCTCGCCTCGATGTTCAACCCGACGGTTCAGCTGAAGTCGGGCGGCTATATCGTGATCGGCGTGACCGAAGCGCTCGTCGCGATCGACGTGAACTCGGGCCGGGCCACCAAGGAAGGCTCGATCGAGGAAACCGCGCTCAAGACCAACCTTGAAGCCGCCGACGAAGTGGCCCGCCAGCTGCGCCTGCGCGACCTCGCCGGGCTGATCGTGATCGACTTCATCGACATGGACGAGCGCAAGAACAACTCGGCCGTCGAAAAGCGCATGAAAGAGCGCCTCAAGACCGACCGCGCGCGCATTCAGGTCGGACGCATCTCCGGCTTCGGCCTGCTCGAGATGAGCCGCCAGCGCCTGCGTCCGGGCATGATCGAATCCACGACGCAGCCCTGCGCCCATTGCCACGGCACCGGCCTGATCCGCTCCGACGACAGCCTCGCGCTGAGCGTTCTGCGCGCGATCGAGGAAGAGGGCACCCGCAAACGGACCCGCGAGGTTCTGGTGCGTGCGCCCGTCGCGGTCGCCAACTACCTTATGAACGCTAAGCGCGAACATGTGGCAGTGATCGAGGCCCGCTACGGTATGTCCGTGCGCATCGAGGCCGCGCCCGAGCTAGTCTCGCCCGATTTCACCATCGAGAAGTTCAAGACCGCGACCCGCAATGTTGCGGAAGTGGACAGCCCCGTGGTGTCCGCGTCGGCAAGCCTGATGGCCGAAATCGACGAGGCGGAGGACGAGACCGAGGCCGAAGCCGAGGCGCAGACCCCGGAGGTCGAGACCGAGGCCGAGGAGCAGCCTAAGAAGAAGCGCCGCCGCCGTCGCCGTCGCAAGAAGTCGAATGGCGAGAACGGGGAGAATAACGACTCTTCGGAGAACGGCGATCAGTCGTCGGGCGACCACAAGTCGGACGATCAGAAGTCTGAACCGACCGGAGGTCAGGACGCGCCCGCCAAGGCCGAACCCGCGCAAGCGGCAGAGGCTCCGGCGGACGAGGCCAAGACCGAGGCGCAGACCGACGTCAAGACCGAGGCTCAGCCGGAGGAAGAAGCGCCGAAGCCGAAGCGCCGCTCGCGCGCCCGCAAGAAGGTCGAAGAACCGAAAGCGGACGCCGAGACTGCGGAAGCTGCGGTTGAGGGCACCGAGGCCAAGGCCGAGGAAGAAGCTCCCAAGCCGAAGCGCCGCACGCGGTCGCGCAAGAAGGTGGATCCCGAGGCGGATGCGCAAGCCGCCGTCGAAGGCAGCGCCGCCGGCGCAAAGGTCGAGGCCGCCGCAGCGGCGGAGGAAGAGGCGCCCAAACCCAAGCGCCGCTCCCGTGCGCGCAAGAAGGTCGAAGAGCCCGTAGCGGAGACGCCCGAGAGCCCTGAGCCGCCCGAAACCCCGCAGCCCGACGCGCCGACCGAGCCGCAGGAGACGCCGCAGCCCGACGCGCCCGTCGAGACGCCCGAGCCTACGCCGCAGGAAACCCCTGCCGACGTGCCGCAGGAAACGCCGCCCGCGCCCGAGCCGGAAACCCCGTTCGAGCAGCCTCCGGAAACGCCGCAGCCTGATGCTCCGGTCGAATTGCCCGGTGGTCCAGCCTTCGCGGAAACCGAAGCCGAGGGCGAAACCATGACCGAGGAGGCGCCCAAGCCCAAGAAACGGGGCTGGTGGAGCCGCTGAGGCAGCCTCAGATTTGAGAAAGGCCGGGCAGAGCGCCCGGCCTTTTTCGTTTTCATATCTGCTTATCCGCGCTCAGGCGGCCAGTTCCTGTGCATGGCGGGTCAGTTGCAGCGCCGCCCGCGCCGCCTCGCGGCCCTTCTCGACAAAATGGCTGCCAAAGATCGCCCGGTGGTGATCGGTCTCCTGGAACTGATGCGGTGTCAGCGAGACCGACAGCACGGGCACGCCCGTCTCCAGCCCCACCTGCATCAGGCCATTCACCACGGCCTGCGCCACGAAATCATGCCGGTAGATTCCGCCATCGACGACCAGAGCCGCGCCCGCGATCGCCGCGTAGCGGCCCGTTCGGGCCAGTTCCTGCGCCCTCAGCGGCAGCTCGAACGCGCCGGGCACGTCGAAGACATCGACCTGCGCCGCCGGGATCTCTTCGAGAAACCCCTCGAGCGCGCGGTCGATGATATCAGCGTGCCAATTGGCCTTGATAAAAGCGTAACGGGTGTGTGTCATCGTGATCTCCTTGCTAGCGACACGTCACCCAAGGCGATCACATACAGGCCGTGCCCGCGCGAGAAGGCCCGGGATCGGCTGCATATTCTCTTCTATCCGGACTGTAACCGTCGGCTCAGGCCTCGCACCTGATCTGCTGACCCTCGCACGACGGCGAGGCGCTCGCGGGCTCGCGGATTTCGCCGCATACCGCCGGTGGGGAATTTCGCCCCGCCCTGAGAATGGCCGGAGATTGGCACGCGCTTATGTCCTCGGCAAGGGGCTCAGTTCCTCGGCCAGCCTTACTAGCATCGGGAGACTGATCATCAGCGGCGGGCCGACGCCGGGCAGGTGCGCAACGCGAGGGCCATCAGCCCTTGCGTACGAGATAGACCTTCACGCCTTCCCAATCCTCTGCCTCGACCAGCTCGTGTCCGCATTGCGCGCAGAAATGGGGCACGTCGATCCAGCTCGCCCCGTCGGTCGCGACCAGCTGGACCAGCGTGCCGGGCGCGGCCGCCTCCAACGCTTTGCGCAGGCGCAAGACGGGCAGGGGGCACAACAACCCCTTTGCATCGATTTCGACATCGGGTTTCATGCCGGAGGTTCTCGCGCGCCCGCGCTGATTTGTCCACGCTGTTGTTATCTCACGACCCGGTGACCGCGCGCGAGGAATGGGGTAGAGGAAGAACATGTTTGGAATCGATCTCCTCTCTGCCGCTTTCCTGCCCGCCGCTTTCGTGGCGCTCTTTGCGGGTCTGCTGTCATTCCTCAGCCCGTGCGTGCTGCCGATCGTGCCGCCCTATCTCGCCTATATGGGCGGGGTCAGCATGGGCGACCTGCGCGAGGGCAAACGCTCGGCGGCGGTGCCTGCGCTGTTCTTCGTTCTTGGCCTGTCGACGGTGTTCCTGTTCATGGGTTTCGCCGCCTCGACCTTCGGGCGGTTCTTCCTGACCAATCAGGTGCTGTTCGGACGGATCGCGGGCGGGGTGATCGTGATCCTCGGCCTGCATTTCCTCGGCGTATTCCGCATCCCGATCCTCGACCGCGAGGCGCGGCTGGACGCGGGCGACCGGGGCGGCTCGAGTTTGGGTGCCTATGTGCTGGGGCTCGCCTTCGCCTTCGGTTGGACGCCCTGCATCGGCCCGCAGCTGGGTGCGATCCTGTCGCTGGCCGCCCAAGGCGGCGATCAGGCGCGCGGCACCGCGCTGCTGGCGGTCTATGCGCTGGGTCTGGGCATTCCGTTCCTGCTGGCCGCGCTGTTCATCCAGCGTGCGATCGGGGTAATGAACCGGCTCAAGGCCTATATGGGCATCATCGAGAAGACGATGGGCGCGCTGCTGGTCGTCGTCGGGATTCTGCTGCTGACCAATGCGTTCTCGGCAATCAGCTTCTGGCTGCTGGAGACCTTCCCGAGCCTTGCAGTGCTGGGCTGACGCCTCACGCCACCATCTGCACCGCGCGGACAAGATCCGCCTCGAAAGCCCGCAGCATAGCGGGCTTTTCCATGTCGGGCAGGCGCAGCAGGTAGGACGGGTGCACGGTGATGAGCATCGGCGTGCCATCGTCGAGTACCTCCACCGTGCCCCGCCGTTTCAATAGTCCGCGCCGATCCCCGGTGAGGCTCTCCAGCGCGGTCGCGCCCATCGCGAGGATCGCCTTGGGTTTCACCAACGCGCGTTCCCGGTCGAGCCACAAGCGGCAGTGATGAATTTCCTGCCGGTCGGGCGACTGGTGGATGCGCCGTTTGCCGCGCGGGGTGAACTTGAAATGCTTGACCGCATTGGTGATGAAGACGCGATCGCGGCACAGACCCGCACGCGCAGCCACCTCGTCGAAAAGCTGGCCTGCAGGGCCGACGAAGGGGCGGCCCTCGAGATCCTCGAAATCGCCCGGCTGCTCGCCCACGATCATCAGCGGCGCATCCAGCGGCCCTTCGCCCGGTACTGCCTGCGTTGCGTTCTCCCAAAGCGGGCAGCGGCGGCAAGCGTTCAGCGCGGCCAGCAGTTCCGCGCGGTCACCCGCGGGCTGCGGCCTGGCGCGTTCGCTCGCCAGCCGCTCGGTGATCTTGCCAGCTCGGGCCGGGGCCAGCGTGGGGGCACTTAATGCCATCTCCTCGGCGCGGGCCTGTGCGGTGGCGATCATCTCGGGGATGAGGCTGGCTTCGGGGAGGTTATGCCAATATTTGCGCGGCATTTCGGATTGCATCGCGTCGACCTTCAGCCGCGCCGGGTTGAAGATGTTGCGGAAATAGGTGCGCCAGAGGTCTTCGGCGGCATCCTCGGGCAGGTCGGGGCGCGGCTGCCCCTCGCTGAAGCGCAGTTTGCCCGCTTCGAAATGCGCCGTCAGATCGGGCGTGAAGATCGACCAGTCCATGTCGCCGAAACGTTTCACGAAGAACGGCGCGGTCAGCTCGCAGATGTAATGCGTGGGTTCGAACCACGCGGCAAAGCGGCGACGTGGGGCGTCGGGCGCCCCGATTTCGCGGAAGCGCACGAAGGCCGTCATCTTGTGGCGGTCGCGCGAGACCTCCTTGGCCATGCGGTTCAGTCGGTCGATGCGCGGATCGGCGCGGTCTTCCAGCAGGCGCTTGTCGGATCGCAGCGCCCAGAGCACCGCGTAAGCCCGCGCGAAGCGTTCCGGGTCGCGATGACACACCACGAGCCGGGCGAGGTCGACAAAGCCCTTTGGCACGCTCACAGCGCTGCCCGTGGGGGCAGGGGCGTCCTGCGCGAAGAGATCGGCCTCCGCCGCCCCGCGATGCCAGAGAAGCTCCTCGGGCGGGATGCCAGCGCCCAAGGCTGCGCGGGCCTCGTCTCGCCAGGCCTCGAACGTGCCGATCTCGGGCAGGGTGATCGTCCGCATCACAACAGCCGCAACTGCTGCGGCGGTGGGGCGAAACGGGCGCGCAGGTCTGCCGCATCGGTCAGCGCGCGCGGGTGCCAGTCCAGCAGCGTGATAAAGGGTTTCGCTTGCTTCAGATTCGCCCCCATGCGCCTCAGGTCTTCGTAGCGCAGGGTCCGGTAGCGGCGGGTCGCCAGCACCCGGTTCACCGTCTTCACCCCCAGCCCCGGCACGCGCAGCAGCATCTCGCGCTCGGCCCGGTTCACGTCGAGCGGAAAGAGATGCCGGTTCGCCAGCGCCCAGGCGAGCTTGGGATCGACCGTCAGATCGAGATTGCCGTCGGTGGTGCCTTGCGAAATCTCGTCCACGTCGAAGCCGTAGAAGCGCAGCAGCCAATCCGCCTGATAGAGCCGATGCTCGCGCATCAGTGGTGGCTTGATCAGGGGCAGGGCGGCGGAGCTGTCCGGGATCGGCGAGAAAGCGGAGTAATAGACACGCTTGAGCGCGTAGCTTGAATAGAGCCGCGTCGAGGTCTTCAGGATCGTCGTGTCATTCGCCCCGTCCGCGCCGACGATCATCTGCGTCGATTGCCCGGCGGGCGCGAATTTCGGAGGGCGCTTGCCGGTGAAGCTGCGTTCTTTCCGCGCCTCGCGCAGCACCCGCACGTCGCCCATCGCGCGCCGGATCTGCGCGGGATCCTTTTCCGGCGCATAGTCCTGCACCGCGCGGTCGGTCGGCAGCTCGACATTGATCGAGAGGCGATCGGCGTAAAGGCCGGCCTCCTCGATCAGCTCGGGGGCTGCGTCGGGGATGGTCTTCAGATGGATATAGCCGCGGAAATTATGCTCGACCCGCAAGAGCTTCGCGATCCGCACCATGTCGGCCATCGTGTCATCGGGCGAGCGGATAATGCCGGAGGAGAGGAACAGCCCCTCGATATAGTTGCGGCGGTAGAATTCCAGCGTGAGGGTCACGACCTCCTCGGGAGAGAACCGCGCGCGGGTGACGTTGGAACTCACCCGGTTCACGCAATAGGCGCAGTCATAGATGCAGAAATTCGTCATCAGGATCTTCAGCAGGCTGATGCAGCGCCCGTCCGGCGTGTAGGCGTGACAGATGCCGGAGCCGGTGACCGAGCCGATCCCTTTGCCATCCTTCGAGTCGCGCCGCTGCCCGCCGCTCGACGCGCAGGAGGCATCGTATTTCGCCGCATCCGAGAGGATCGCCAGTTTCTGATCGAGGGTCATCCTTGCCATGTGTTCACTATATGTTCACGCCATCTCCCTTTCAATAATTCCATGACAAAGGGGCGCGAAATCTCGCGCCCCTCGGAAAACGGCGCGCGGACCTCAGGAAGTGAGGCGGCGATACATGTGCCAGCTGGCATGACCCAGAACCGGCAGCACGATGAAGAGGCCAAGGAACATCGGCAGCATCCCAACGAACAGGCTCGCCGCGATCACCAGTGCCCAGATCGCCATCGAGACCGGGTTGGCCGCGACTGCCCGCATCGAGGTGAGGATGGCGGTGATGATGTCGATCTCGCGATCCATGATCAGCGGCAGGCCGACCACGGTGAAGGAGAACAGCATCGCTGCGAAACCCGCCCCGATCAGGGTGCCGATGCTCAGCATCATCAGCCCGTTCCCGGTCAGAAGGATCTCAGGCGAGCTGGAGATGTTGGTGAAGGCCGACAGCCCCATGAACAGCGCGAAGGTGGTATGGGCGACGAAGACCCAGAACATGAACATCATCAGGATCAGCATCGCCATGGACGGCGTTTGGCGATCCTTCTCCGAGACGCAGCTGGCGATCACCTCGCGCCAGATGAGAGGCTCCTGCGCCTCCAGCTTGCGCGAGACGGTATAAAGCCCGATCGCCGCGAAGGGGGCGAGCAGCGGAAAGCCGAGCGCGAAGGGGATCAGCCACCATTCCTCGCCCTGCGCTGCGAACACCATCCAGAGCACGATGCCGCCAAGCACGTAAAAGCCCGAGAACATCAGACCGAAGGCCGGGGCGCGTTTGAAATCGTTCCATCCGGCCTTCAGGATGTCTGGTATGTCCGAGGCCTGAAGGTCGCGGATAGGCGGCACCTCGGAGGGCGGCGACAGGATCGTTTGCATTGCTTTTCTCCCTGACTGAGGGCCTCTCCCAAAGGCCCGCAACTTCACGTTGCGTCACGCGGGCGTGATCTGTCCAGAGAATTGCTCGCTGCGTCGCCGCGAGGCTCAGCCGCCCATCCGTTTCGTCAGCCGCAGGGAGAGCGCATAGGGCAGGCGTTTCAACAGCTTGAGCTGCCATGTCAGGCGGCGGGGGAAGTGGGTTTCGAACCGGTCCTTGGCCAGCCCGTCGGCGATGCGGCGGGCAGCCTCGTCGGCTTCGATCATGAAGGGCATGGCGAAGTCGTTCTTCTCGGTCAGGCGAGTCTTCACGAAGCCGGGAGAGATCAGCCGCACGTCGATCTTGGGCGCATATTCGACCCGCAGGCTTTCCACTAGGTTGATCACGCCGGCTTTCGAGGCGGAGTAGAGCTGCCCTTTCGGCAGGCCGAAGATGCCCGCGACGGAGCCGAAGATCACCAACTGCCCACCTTCGCGTAGCAAGCCGGGAGCGGCCTGCGCGAACCATAGCGTGCCGAGCAGGTTCACCTCCACCAGCTTGCGCGCAGCCTCCCGTTCGATCTGCTCCACGCGGCCCGGATCGTAAAGCGCGGCGGTGATGATCATCGCATCCAGCGGCCCGTGGCTCAGGATTTCGCCGCGCGCATCGTCGAGGCTTTCGGGATCGGCGACGTCGCAGGGTACGACCTCGCCCTGACCCAGTTCTGCCTTCAACGCGTCCAGCGGCTCGACCGAGCGCGCAGACAGCACCAGTCGCGCCCCGCGGGCGGCCAGTTCGCGCGCCAGCGCCTGCCCGATGCCCGAGCTCGCGCCCATGATCCAGATGCGTTTGTCCTTGAACTCCACGGCGGTCATCCTTTCGCTAGTGGTGAGGATACGCGCCAAACCGGATCAGGGTTTCATTCCGAGGGCCTCGAGGCACTCCGCCAGCAGTTCATCCAGCGGCCGTGTGCCCGAGAGGTCCAGTATCGGTTCAGACCGGCCCGCCAGCCATTCGTGATGGCGGCTTAGCGAGCGACCCGAGAAATACGGATCGTCATAGCCCGCAGCCCAGGTCAGGAAGGAGCCGTGATTGCCCTCCATGTCGCCGCCCTTGCGGATACGCGCGCCGAAGCGCATCGCCTCGCGCTTGCGCAGGCGCGCGAGGCGGATCGGCGTCGGAGCGGTGAGAAAGACGATAAGGTCGGCGCCCGCGATCGCGGGCTCCCCCCAACCGTCGAGCGAGCCGGAGATCACCCAGCCTTCGGGCTTTTTCGCCGCCTCCATCAAGGCGAGCCGCTCTGCGGGGCGGCGTTTGACGGTATAGGGCGGGTCGCTCTCGGCCCAATAGAATTCGTCGGTATCGAGATGGGTGACGCCCAAGCGGTCGGCCAGGCGTTCCCCCAAAGATGATGTGCCCGATCCTGCGGCGCCGGTGATGTGAACCCGCGCCGTCATTCGCGATCAGCTATCCGCCTGCGCGTCGGCGCGGGATTTGCCTTCGAGGCCAAGCGCCAGCGTCGCCGCCATGAACCCGTCGAGGTCGCCGTCGAGCACGCCCTGCGTGTCCGAGGTCTCGTGCTGCGTGCGCAGGTCCTTCACCATCTGGTAAGGCTGAAGCACGTAAGACCGGATCTGGTTGCCCCAGCCGGCCGAGCCCTTGTTCTCGTGGGCTTCGTTGATCGCCGCGGTGCGCTTTTCCAGCTCCATCTGATAGAGCCGCGATTTCAGCGCCTTCATCGCGATGTCGCGGTTCTGGTGCTGCGATTTCTCGGACGAGGTGACAACGATGCCGGTCGGGTGGTGGGTGATCCGCACCGCCGAGTCGGTCGTGTTGACGTGCTGACCGCCAGCCCCCGAGGAGCGGAACGTGTCGATGCGGATATCGGCGGGGTTCACCTCGATCTCGATATTGTCGTCAACGACCGGGTAGACCCAGACCGAGGCGAAAGAGGTCTCGCGCGTGCCCTTGCCGAAGGGTGAAATCCGCACGAGGCGGTGCACGCCCGATTCCGATTTCAGCCAGCCATAGGCATTGGGACCGGAAATCTTGTAGGCGCAGGACTTGATCCCGGCCTCGGCACCCGGTTCTTCGGATTGCAGTTCGACCTCGTAGCCGCGCTTTTCGGCCCAGCGGACATACATCCGTTGCAGCATCGAGGCCCAGTCGCAGGCCTCGGTGCCTCCCGCGCCCGCATTGATCTCGAGGAAGGTGTCGTTGCCGTCGGCCTCGCCGTCGAGAAGGGCTTCCAGCTCTTTCGACGCGGCGGTTTCCTTCAGCGCGGCGAGCGACGCTTCTGCTTCGGAGACGACTTCCTCGTCGTCTTCCATCTCGCCAAGTTCGATCAGTTCGACATTGTCCTCCAGATCCTGCTTGATCCGGTTATAGGTTTCGAACTTGTCCATCAGTTGCTGCCGGTCGCGCATCAGTTTCTGCGCGCGCGCCTGATCGTCCCACAGGGTGGGGTCTTCGATCATCGCGTTGAATTCCTCGATCCGGTGCGGCGCGGTCTCGAGGTCCATCCGCTGGCCGAGCAAGGTCAGGGACTTGCGGATCTGTTCGACGGTATTCTGCGTCTCGGCGCGCATCTGTCATCCTCTTGAAAGCTTGGTCCGCGTGATACGAGATCGGCGCGGCGCCCGCAAGGCGGGACGGGGGAAATTGCGTGGGCCACGCGGCGTTGGAAAGCCGCGTGGCCCTTGTGTTCGAGCCCCCCGGATGCCGAGCGGGATGCGGCTCAGCTCGCCTCTAGCGCGGCGATGATCGCGCCGAAATCGCTGGCTTTGAGCGAGGCCCCGCCCACCAACGCGCCGTCGACGTTGGAGGTCGCGAAGATCTCCTCGGCATTGCCGGGTTTGACCGAGCCGCCATAGAGCAGCCGCATGCCGTTGCCTGCGTCGGCGAAGCGCGCGATCAGCGTGTTGCGCATGAAGTCATGGACCTCCGCGATCTGATCCAGCGTCGGCGTGCGACCCGTGCCGATCGCCCAGACGGGCTCGTAGGCGATCACGCAATTGGCGGCCGTCGCACCGTCGGGGACGGAGCCGGCAAGCTGTTCGCCGATCACGTCGAGCGTCTGTTCGCCGTCGCGCTGCGCTTCCGTTTCGCCCACGCAGATCACCGCGATCAGGCCTGCGGCGATCGCAGCCTCGGCCTTGGCACGCACGATCAGATCGCTTTCATGATGATCGGCACGGCGTTCGGAATGGCCGACGATGACGTGAGAGCCACCCGCATCCGCGATCATCTGCGCCGAGATGTCGCCCGTATGTGCGCCGCTCTCGTTCATGTGGCAATCCTGCCCGCCGACCGCGAGCTTGCCACCCGCCGCTTCGGTCATCGCGCCGATCAGAGTCGCGGGCGGGCACAGGAGCACGTCACAGGCGGACGAGGGATGCGCCTCGACAAGGGATTTCACCTCGCTCAGGTTGCTCTTGAGCCCGTTCATCTTCCAATTGCCGGCGGCCAGCTTCTTGCGCATGCCTGTCTCCCTTATGTCATTCGGGCCGACATTAGGGCAGGGGGATCGCACTCGCAAAGGGCAAATTGGCGCGGGAGCGGGGCTCAGCCGTTGGTCTGGGGGGCTTCCATATCGGCGAATTTGATCGACTCGCCGCAGCCGCATTCATCGACGACGTTCGGATTGCGGAACTTGAAGCCGCTTTCGAGAAGACCGGTCTCGTAGTCGATCTCTGTGCCCAGCATGAACATCTGCGCCATCGGTGCGATCAGAACCCGGGCGGGGCCCTTTTCCACGACGATATCCATCGGACCGGCCTCGGCCGCGACCTCCATCGTGTATTCCATGCCCGCGCAGCCCCCTTTCTTCACGCCGATGCGGAAGCCAGCCGCGTCTTCGCGCGACATCAGCTTGGCGATCTGCGCGACGGCGGCGTCGGTCAGGGTTACGGGGTCTTGTCCGGGAACGTTGAACATGGGGGGCTCTCCTTCACCGAGTAATTTAGTCGGGCACGGGCAGGATTCCAAGGGGCGGCAAATGTCCCAAAAGCGCGAGCGTGGCGTAAGAGGCGGCGAGCGCCCAGCCGAAGGAGGCCAGCGTGCCGATGATCACATATTCGGATTTAAGCTGCGTGTCGCTCTTCGAAAGAGCATCGAAGCGCCAAACCTTCGCGACTATTAGAAATCCAATCGCGCTAGGTTGGTTTGCCAGTATCAAAATGAATATTAAGCTTCGCTCAAGGAGGCCGATCAGCTCTCCACCCGCTGGAGCGCTTGCACTTTCTTGGCCAAAACCTGAGTTCGTCAATAGCCTTTCGATAGCAAAGCCACCGGCTCGCACGGTAATAAATGAGCCAGCGATCAAGTCGTATACTCCTGGAATCCACTTATGGTCTGACCATAGCGCTTGAGCCCAGAGGTCAGAAAACCAAGCTGCAATAAATGCATATGCGATCAGATGCGCGGCTTGGTCGAAAACGAATGATTTCAAGGTCGGCGGAGCAAAGCTCTTCGCGAAGTCGATCAAGAGATGACTCGCGAAGACGAGCGCGAGTGCGATCAGAAAGCCGGTCGAAAATTGTAAGAGCGCAACTGCGCTGAGACCGAGAAGGATCGCAAGATGCGATGCGAATGCTGTTATTTCTCGCTTGGCCTTGCGGTGAGCCATCCGGTCGCTTTGGAATGCGAAATCGGTCAATGTATGTGTGAAAAGCAAAGCGGTGAAAGTTTCGATCATCTGGTGTTCTCGATTAATCTCAGCGCTTCCACGATGGCGGGATAGGCCGCACTTGCCAAGGCTTGGGCGAGCGATTGTCGGGTAATCCCGATTTCACTGGCGGCGGCGGTCTGGGTTGGAGGATCGGGGCGCAGCATCGGCATGACCGCGCGTGCCTGTGCCGGGGTCCAGCCCTCCGAGAGATGATCGAAAAGTCGCAGTGCCGCGCCAAGCGGTCCGCCTGTCGCATGGGCGATGCGCGGGCCCTCGAGACTGTCGAGAAGTTGGCCCGAAGCGGTGAAGACCGCCCCCGATGCCCCGTTCAGGTTGCCATCGGCAGGCAGCGTGCCGTCGCCCTCGGCCATCGCGATCCGGGTCGAGAACGCTTCGCCCAGAGCGCGCAACTTGGCCCGGATCAGCAGCGCGAGCCGGGCCTGAAGACGCGGCTCGGTGATCGCGATCTGCCAGCCATCCCCGCGATTGCGGGCGAAAGCCGTTTCGCCCAGTGCGGGCCGCAGTATTGCCGCCGCCCCCTCGATCGCATCGAGCGCCGCGCTCAGCTCCGACGCCGTTAGTCGGCTTGAGCCGACGATATCGCCGGTGAAAACAATAAGATCCTTCATGGAAGGGCTATTAAGCCCTTCCATGGTCGTTTTCTAGCGCTCGCGTCACTCGTCGAGGAACGGGTAATCCGTGTAGCCCTGAGCACCGCCGCCGTAGAACGTTTCCGAGTTCGGCTCGTTCAGCGGAGCGTCCTTCGCGAAACGCTTGGGCAGGTCCGGATTCGCGATGAAGAGCTTGCCGAAGGCCACCGCCGCCGCACCCTCTTTCAGCGCCGCTTCGGCCATCGCCTTGTCGTAGCCGTTATTCGCGATATAGGGCGCCTTCGACTTCGCGCGCAGCGTCTCTATCCCGTCCTCGGGCCACTCGCGCGCACCGCCGGTCTGGCCTTCGACGAAATGGACATAGGCCATCGGCTTGGTGTTGAGGAAATCGACCACCGCGCCGAACAGCTCGGCCGTGTTGCTATCGATGCCCACGTTATTCGCGTTCGACCACGGCGAGAGACGGATGCCCACACGCTCGGCGCCCAGCACCTCGGTGACCGCATCGACCACTTCGCGCAGGAAGCGGGTGCGGTTCTCGATCGAGCCGCCGTACTCGTCTTCTCGTTTGTTCGAGGTGTCGCGCAGGAACTGATCGATCAGATAGCCATTCGCGGCGTGAATCTCGACGCCATCGAAGCCCGCGGCCTGCGCATTGCGGGCGGCTTTGCGGTAATCTTCGACCGTCGCTGCGATTTCCTCGACCGTCAGCGCATGCGGCGTGGTGGTCGCCACGAAGCCTTCGCCGTCGAAGGTCTTGGCCTCGGCCGAGATCGCAGACGGCCCGACCGGGTCACGCCCGTTCAGCAGCTGCGGCACCGAGATCCGGCCGACATGCCAGATTTGCGCGACGATCTTGCCGCCAGCCTCATGCACCGCGTCGGTGACTTTCTTCCAGCCCGCGACCTGCTCCTCGCTGTAGATGCCTGGCGTCCAGGCGTAGCCCTGACCCATCGGCGAAATCTGCGTGCCTTCGGTGACGATCAGCCCGGCGCCTGCACGCTGGCGATAATACTCGACCGTCATATCGGTCGGGTGCAGATCGGGGGCACGGTTGCGGGTCAGTGGCGCCATCACGAAGCGGTTGGCGATCTCGATCGCGCCGAGCTTCGTGGGGGAGAATAGCGTATCAGCCATGTCAGTCCTCTCATCGGGTTTGACGTTCGGCCAGATGACATGGGGCTGCGCGCGCGGGCGGCAAGTCCATCGCAGTGCGAAGGTTGTGTGCGCAAATGCAAGGAAACAAAAAGGGAGCCGCGCGGCTCCCTTCCTCTTGGTCGGAAATATCCCGGAAGCACCCGCAGGGTGCGGGGCAGAGCCCCTCCAAGCCTCACATGAAGCCTAGTTCCAGCCGCGCCTCGTCGGACATCATGTCCATGCCCCATTGCGGGTCGAAGGTCATCTCGACATCGACATCGCGCAGACCACCGACGCAGGCCACGGCATCGTGAACCCAACCCGGCATCTCGCCCGCGACGGGGCAGCCCGGAGCGGTGAGCGTCATGATCACCTTCGCGTCATTCTCAGGGCTGATCTCGATCGTGTAGACGAGGCCGAGATCATAGATGTTCACCGGAATTTCCGGGTCATAGACGGTGCGGCACGCTTCCACGACATTTTCGTAGAGCGGATGGTCGGTCGTCGAGGGCTTGATCAGCGGCGTGCCTTCAAGCGGCTCTTCGGGCGTGGCGGTCATGGCGGCTTCTTCCATCGGCAGGGGCGCCGGCAGGGCGCCTATCGAATTACTCGACTGTTTATCTAGGTGATAGGACCCGAGCCGTAAAGGGAGCTGTGGGCAGTCTGCTGATATGTGATGACGCAGCGCTGCGAAGAGGCAATGACGGAACGTTGTTTGTAAGGGACGCGTCCGAACCCCGGGTGGTGCGTGGCTTTGTGTGGGGCCGGGCGCTTAATCTCGCAAGCCCGGTGGGCGCTTGAGCCTGCGATGACATCGACAACGCGCCTTCCCGGGGAAGGTTGGACGCGGCCCGGGGTTGGTCGCCCCGGACCAACGGGAGGAAGCGGCGCTCTCTTCACAACGCTCGCCGCTTGACGCCCCGCACGCTTCGCGCCAAACCGATCCCATGTTGCCCGAAGAGAAACTCGACCAGATCCTCGCGCGCTTCGAGTACCTCGAGGCGCTGCTCAACGCTGGCGCGGAACCCGCCAAGATCGCCGAGATCAGCCGCGAATATTCCGAATTGAAGCCGGTCGTCACCCAGATCGAAGCATGGCGTCAGGCCCGCGCCGATCTGGCCGAGGCGGAAGGCTGGATGACCGATCCGGAAATGCGCGATCTGGCCGAAGAGGAATTGCCGCGTCTCAAAGCCCGCATCCCCGAGATGGAGCAGGCCTTGCGCGTGGCGCTTCTGCCCAAGGATGCCGCCGACGCGCGCCCCGCGATCCTGGAGATCCGCCCCGGCACGGGTGGCGAGGAAGCGGCGCTGTTCGCGGGTAACCTGTTGCGTATGTATCAGAAATACGCCGAGAAACATGGCTGGCGTTTCGAGATGATGGAGTTGACCGAGACCGAGCTGGGCGGCGTCAAGGAAGCGGTGGCGCGCATCGAAGGTGAGGGCGTCTTCGCCCGGCTGAAATACGAATCCGGCGTGCACCGCGTTCAGCGCGTGCCGGAAACCGAAGCCGGCGGACGCATCCACACGTCTGCCGCGACCGTCGCCGTTCTGCCCGAGGTCGAGGCGGTCGATATCGACATCCCCGCCAATGATATCCGGATCGACACGATGCGAGCCTCCGGGGCGGGCGGGCAGCACGTCAACACGACGGATTCCGCGGTGCGCATCACCCATATCCCGACCGGGATCGTCGTGACTTCGTCTGAGAAATCCCAGCACCAGAACCGCGCCAATGCGATGGCCGTTCTGCGCGCGCGGCTGTTCGAGGCCGAACGCGACCGCGCGGCTTCGGAACGTGCCGAGACGCGGAAATCCCAGGTGGGTTCCGGCGACCGCTCGGAGCGCATCCGCACCTATAATTTCCCGCAAGGGCGGCTGACCGATCACCGCATCAACCTCACGCTCTATTCCCTTGATAAGGTTATGGAAGGCGAGATCGACGAAGTGGTCGACGCGCTGATCGCAGACGATCAGGCGGCCAAGCTCGCGGAGATGGAGGCGTGAGGGCGCAGGATGCGCTGGTCGCTGCGTCCCGCCGTCTGCGCGAGGCCGGGATCGAGGGTGCGCAAACCGATGCGCGCAGGCTGCTGGCCCATGCGCTGCAGATCGCACCCGACCGGCTGACGCTCGCCTTGCAAGACCCGCTGCCGGACGACGCGGTCGACCGGTTTGAGGCTGCGCTGACTGCCCGCGAGGCACGCCAGCCCGTCGCCCAGATTACCGGCAAGCGGCTGTTCTGGGGGCATGAATTCCGCGTCACCCGCGACACGCTCGATCCGCGCCCGGAGACGGAATTGCTGGTCGAGGTGGCGCTGGAGCGGCCCTTCGTTCACGCGCTCGACCTCGGAACGGGCACCGGCTGCATCCTGATCTCGCTGCTGAAATCCATGCCCTTCGCGGCAGGGACGGGGACAGACCTGTCTCAAGCCGCGCTCGAGGTCGCGAAAGCCAATGCCGAGGCGCTCGGTGTGGCCAAACGCGCCAAGTTCCTGATTTCAGACTGGTTTGCCAATGTGCCGGGGCGATACGACCTCATCGTCTCGAATCCTCCTTATATTGCGGAATACGAGATGGCGGGGCTCTCTCAGGACGTGCGTGACTGGGAGCCGCTCTCGGCGCTGACGCCGGGCGGGGACGGGCTCGACGCCTATCGCGCCATTGCCCGCGGCGCGGGGGCGCGGCTGATGGCGGGCGGACGCCTCGCCGTCGAGATCGGTCCGACGCAGGCGCAGGCGGTGAGCGATCTCTTCGCAGCGCAGGGCCTTGAGAACATCGAGACCCGCCGTGATCTCGACGGCCGCGACCGCGTCATTTTGGCGCATAAACCCGGTGATCCGGCGGATTGCGGCACGTCCTGAGCACGAAATCGCGCAAAAACTTGGGGAAAACCCCGCGAATCCATCGAAATCGCGGATTTGACCGATTTTCTGACTTGAAAGGTCGCCCCTCGCATGTTTAGTCAAGCCTGTGCAGGCCGGATATTGATCCCCCGCACGGCTCAGCTTCACAGCGCGGGTGTTTGGAACGAAACCGGGCAGGTATGCCCAGCGTGACAGTTCAGCCCGCAGGCCCTGCATTAGCGGCCATTTCCGAAAAGCCCGTGACAACGGGCCAAGAAAACGAAAGCCATGAGATCTTCGAAATCCCGTTCGCGTAACAAGTCGAACCGTCAACGGTCGATGGGCAATATCGTCAACCGCGTCTTCGACAGCTCCGGCCCCGAAGGCAAGGTGCGCGGTACGCCGCAACAGATCATCGACAAATATCTGCAGCTCGCGCGCGATGCGCAGCTCGGCAACGACCGCGTGGCCGAACAGAACTTCCTGCAGCACGCAGAGCATTACACGCGAATGCTGGGCGAGGCGCAGAAAGAACAGGCCCGCGAGCAGGAAGCCCGCAACCAGCAGCGCCAGCAGAACAACCAGAATAACGGCAACCAGAACAATGGTGGCCAGAATAATGGTGGTCAGAGCCACGGCGGCCACGGGCAAAGCGGCGGCCAGAACAGCGGTCAGAACGACGGTCAGCAGAATGACGGTCAAAACGAGACCGGCTCGAAAGGCGAGGCTCAGGACAATGCGTCCGAGCGCCGCGACGAGCGCTCCGAGGGCAAGTCGTCCGGGCGTAAGCGGAGCGAAAGCTCCGAGATGATGCCGCCGATGCCGCAGCTGGACTCCGATGACGATTCCACCCTCGTCGATACGCCCGAAAGCCGTAGTCGCGGCGACGACGCGCCGAAGGCGGAAGAGCCCTCCGAAAAGCCGGAGAAGGCCGAGAAAGCTGAAAAGGCCGAGAAGCCCAAGCGTCCGCGCGCCCCGCGCAAGCCGCGCGCTCCGAAAGCCGAGAAGGCCGAAAAAGCCGAGGCGAGTGCCGAGCTGCCGAAGGCTTCAGGCGAGTAAAGCCTCCCAAGAGATAGCGCGAGGCCCGCCAGGTTGGCGGGCCTTTTTGCATCTTGGGAGCGGGGCGGACGCTTCGCCCGTCTGGTCCGTGTACGGATACAACCGGCCGCAGCTGCCATCCATCAGATGTGCCACGTGCAAGCCGACACGCGCGAACCGCGCAGCTCTCTCTATCGCGGCAGTTCAGCGGTGTGACCGGTCAGCATCGACGTGGGCAACTGGCCAATCCCGGAAATGAGGGAAGCGAAGACGATCTCGGCACCGCGAGGCAAGTCGTCCTCGCGCGCGGCGCAGATCATTCCTGTCCCGCGACGATGCGCGCGAGGCGGCAGAACTGCTCCAGCGTGACCCGTTCGGCGCGTTCGGTGGGCGCGATCCCAGCCTGCTCCAGCTTCGCCTCGATATCAGGGGCGACACCCTTGAGCGAAGCCCGCAGCATCTTGCGGCGCTGGTTGAAGCCCGCAGCCACGACCCGGCTGAGCGTTGCCGCATCGGCCGGATAGCGCGGCTCGGGCAGGGCGCGCAGATGCACCACCGCCGAATGCACCTTGGGTGCGGGCGTGAATGCCTCGGGCGGCAGGCTCATTACGATCTTCGCCTCGGCGCGCCATTGCGCGAGGAGCGCGAGGCGGCCGTAATGCTTAGAGCCCGGCTTCGCCACGATCCGCTCAGCCACCTCGCGCTGGAACATCAGCGTCAGGCTTTCCCAGAAGGGCGGCCAGTCTTTCGGCGTCAGCCAGCGCACCAGCAACTCGGTGCCCACGTTATAGGGCAGGTTCGCGGCGATCTTGATCGGGGGCGTGAGATGCGCGAGCGGATCGACCTGCAGCGCATCGCCATTGATCACTTCGAGACGGCCCGGATAGGCCTCGGCGATCTCGGCCAAGGCGGGCAGACAGCGTGTGTCCTTCTCGATCGCGAGCACCTTGCGCGCGCCCTCGGCCAGCAGCCCGCGCGTGAGACCGCCGGGGCCGGGACCGACCTCCAGCACGTCCGCACCCGTCAGATCGCCCGCCGAGCGCGCGATCTTCGCGGTCAGGTTCAGGTCCAGCAGGAAGTTCTGCCCGAGGCTCTTCTTTGCCACCAGGTCATGCGTCTGCAGAACCTCGCGCAGCGGGGGCAGCCCGTCGATCGTGGCCATCACGCAGCCTCAGTCATGCCGGGCCGCTCCCATCCGGGCCGCCATCTCCAGCGCCGCGATCAACGAGGCAGGGTTGGCGCGGCCCTGACCCGCGATGTCATAGGCGGTGCCATGATCGGGTGAGGTGCGCACGAAGGGCAGGCCGAGCGTGATATTCACCCCGCCGTCGAAATCGAGCGTCTTGATCGGGATCAGCGCCTGATCGTGATAGGCGCAGATCGCCGCGTCGTAATTCTGCCGGGCGCGCGCGTGGAACATCGTGTCGGCGGGCATCGGGCCCGCAACCGCGTAGCCCTCTTCCCGCAGACCGTCGAGCGTGTCGGCGATCCAGTCGCCTTCCTCGATGCCCATCGCCCCGCCTTCGCCTGCATGCGGGTTCAGCCCCGCCACCGCGATCCGTGGGGCCGAGAAGCCGAAATCGCGCCGCAACCCTTCATAGGTGATCCGCACCGTCTCGCGCAGAAGCTGCGGGGTCAGAAGTTTCGGTACTTCGGAGAGCGCGACATGGATCGTGGCGGGCACCACGCGCAGCGGCGGGTCGACTCGCGACGAGGCGAGCATCATCACTACCCGCTCGACGCCCGCGAGATGGGCCAGATATTCGGTATGGCCGGGGAAGGTGAACTTTGCCCCGTCTTTCAGCGCTTTCTTGTTGATCGGCGCGGTGCTGAGCGCAGCCCCTTCGCCGCGCATCACCAGATCGACGCCGCGCGCGATCACGTCGATCACGGCTTTCGCATTTGCGGGATCGGGCTCGCCCGGAAGGGCGGCGGCGGGAAACTGGTGGGGCAGCACCGGCAGCCCGGCGCTGGCGTGGCGCAGCGCGTCGGCGGGTCGGTCGATCTCTCGGATCTTTGTGCCGCGCGGCAGATGCGCGGGGTCACCGATCCAGACGAAGGGTAGTTTCGCGCCGCAATGTTCCCAGGCGCGGGCGGCGATCTCGGGGCCAATGCCCGAAGGGTCGCCGCAGCTGAGGATCACGGGGCGGTCGGGCGCACGGGCCGCAGTGCGATCGGTCGGCTGGGCGCTCATTTGCGCACGATGACCGCTTCGGCTTCCAGATCGGCCATGTAGCCATTGGCGTAGGATTCCAGCGCCTTGTTCTCCAGAGCCGCGCGGACCTGATCGCGGTCGGGAGCCGATTGGTCACCTTGGGGCGCAACCTTGCGATCGCAGAGCATCACGAGCACGTCGTTGGCGCCTTGCGGGATCACTTCGGTCTCGCCCACATCGAGATGCGCCAGCGCGAGACCGATATTGGTCGGCACCTGCGCCTGCGCCACGTCCTCATGCTTGGTGAGCGCGCTCGGCGGGAAGCCCTTGCCGATCGTGTAGAGCTGGTTGCATTCGCGCGCCGCGGCCACCTGGCTCTGGATCTTGGCCGATTGCTGCGAGCCGGTCGGGCCGATCGCGAAGGTCATGTAGCTGAGCGTCTGCGGGCCCGACGGCGCATCGCCATCGCCAATCGCGCGCAGCATGAAGACCGCGACCGCGCCCTGAAGCTCGATCGGCTGGGTCGCGGTGCCGGGCTTGAGCTTGAGCACCACGCCGCGCAGTTGCGGCGGCAGCTTGTCGATCGGCATCCAGTCCAGACGCCCACCGCGTGCACGCGACGGCGCGGCCGAATATTGACGCGCGAGCGCGGCGAAAGCGCCTTCGCCCTGCGCGGCCGACAGCTGACGCGCTTGCCCCATCGCGGCCCGGGCGCGGCCCTGCGGCGCGGGGATGATCGCCTCCGATATCAGCACCTTCACGCCCTTGCCGGTCTGGCTCTCGGGCATCATCGCGCGGTCGACGTCGGATTTCGTGATGTTCACCTGCGGCCCGAAGCGTGCGCGGATCACCTGGCGCCAGACAAGGCCGGCTTCGGTGAAGTTGCGGAACGTGTTCGGATCGACGCCTTCCTTCTGCAGTGCCTGCACGAATTCGTCGCCGGTCATGTTCGCGCGGCCAGCGAATTCATCCATGCCCTTCTGGATCGCGGCTTCGTCGAGCTTGATGCCGATGCGCTTGCCGGCCCAGATCCGCAGACGGTCCTCGATCAGCGCCTTCTCGGCGTCCTCGCGCGTGTTCGCGCCGGCGTTCAGCAGCTGCATGAAGCGCTGCCGCTGGTTGATTTCGTAGTCGGTCACGCCCATGCCGTTGACGGTGACGACGGGCGCGAAGCTACCGCCCGATTGCGCCTGCGCCGTTCCTGCGGCGAAGGGCAGGGCGAGCATCAGCGCCAGAAGGGTGAGCAGTCGGGTCATCATCGTCATGAGCGTGCCTGTCCGTTTCGTCTCGTTCAGTCCTGGCCCTTGGGGCCTCGTTGATCCTCTGGGCCCGCTGGGCCGCTTTGCGATCCCCGGCCTCAACTTCCGCACATTCGCCGCGCGGGCGCACCGTCGCTCGCGCCGAAGCCGACGAGTTGGACGGATAGGCCGAAATCGGTCTCAGGGGCTACACTAGTGGATGACGTGAAGCGGCGCGAGAGGGAAAGATCAACCGCGATGCATTCGGTCTGGTAGCGCAGGCCGAGCTTGGCGCGCGCGGCGCGCTCGGCGGTAAAATCGTAACGTGTGCTCATCGTGCCCGACCAGCCGGCGCCCCAGCGCCACGCCGTGTCCAGCATCAGCTCGGACATGTTGTCGTCGCGTCCTTCGGCGGGGTTCTTCTCGAGCCAGAGATAGCCCGCCGAGATGTCGAAGTCAGTGCCGACCCGCGATAGCCGCACTTCGTCGCGCGACACGGAGAAGTTATCGTCGAACAGCGCGCGGTTCGACAGCGTCAGCCCGTTCGCGGTTGCGAGATGGGTCGCGAGAAGCCAGTCGGATTTCGTGCCCGACAGCCCGGTGCCCTGCGAGAACTGGTTCAGGTCGCGCTGGCGGAACACACGGCCCGCCGCGACGCCAAGCGACCAGCCGGAGCTGTCATAACGCGTCCAGCCGAGCCCGACATTGGCGCGCAAACCCGTCTCGCGGGCATCCTCGCCCGGAAAGCGGGTCAGCGAGAACAGGTTGCCGCCGTCGAATTCAGGCAGCTGGCTGTCCTCGTTGGGAGCGTCCTTCAGGTGATCCGGCGCCCAGACGACCTGCGCAACCGGCTCGATCACATAGGCCGCGCGACCGCTCGTCTTGACCCAGGGCCAGCGGATCTCCGCGGCGACGGTTGGCTGGCCACGCAGGATCGTTTCGCTGAAGGCGGGGTCCTGGTTGGTCTCGATGATGTCGCCCGCGAATTGGGTCTCGATCGACCCAAGCATGCCCGGCCCGAACAGCCAGTTGCGCCGCCAATCGGCGGTGAGCGAGCCACGCACCATGTCGCGCCCGTCGGGGCGACCGTCGCCGTTCAGATCGACCGTCGCATTCGAAGCGCGCCGCGTGGCGAGGGTGGAAAACCGCACGCTGGCCTGTCCGCCGATCCCGGCGGGGCGGAAGGTGCGGAGCCATTCTCCGGTGCCGCTCTGCATTGGCTCGGTGGCGTTGCTCTCACCCGCGCGCAGTGAGTGGACATTGCCGACGCGGGCCCAGATCAATTCGTCGCTGCGTACCCGTTCGAGCGTGACGCCCGACCACAGGCGGTCATCGTCGCTGAGACCGTAATTGAGCAGGTAGCTGTCGTCGCTGACCAGCCGAAGCTGCGCGGTCAGGCGAAACTCGCGCGGAAGCTGCGCCTCGAGATCGCCGAAGAGATAGCCGCGCGTGCCGCTGCGAATGTCGTCATTGCTCAGCGCGCCGGACCATTCCATCTTGCCCCAGTTGAAGGCCTGCCGATAGCGCAGGTTCAGCGTCTCGGTGCGCGAAGTGGCGAAATAGGGCGTCACCGTCAGATCTCGGCTGGGTCCGAGCGCGATGAAATAGGGTACCAGAAGCCCCGGGCCGAGACCGCTCGTGGTGCGGAAACGCGGAGCGAGGAAGCCCGTCATCCGCTTCACGCCTGGCGCGGGCAGCCGCAGCCGAGGCAGGTAGGCGATCGGCACGCCCGCCGCGCGGAACTGGGCGTCCTCGAATACGATCTGGCGCGTCGTCGCGTTATGCACGACGCGGCTCGCGCGGATTTCCCAAAGCGGCGTCGGGTTGGTCCGGCATACCTCGCAAGACGACGCCACGACCTTGTCCATGATGGTGATCGCGCCCTCGCGCCGCTCGATCCGGGCGGCGGCGAGCTGCAATTCGCGCGCCATCACCATGCGCGCGCTCAGCAGGATGCCGTTTTGCAGGTCGGAGGACAGTTCTGCCTGCGAGGCGAGGATCACCGCCTGCGACTGGCCGGGCTGAACCAGCCGGATCGGACCTTCGAGGTAAAGCTTGTCGGCCTTCTGGTCATAGACCACGCGTTTTGCAGACAGTCGGTTCGACTTGTAGAAGACCTCGACATTCCCTTCTGCGACCAACTCGTTCTGGTTGCGGATCGCCACCCGATCGGCCAGCAGCGTCGCCAATTCGTCCGAGGCGGGGATCGCCGCACCCTGCGTTGCGGGGGCCGTATCGGTCGCTGTTTGGTCTTGCGCGCGCCCGGGCTGCGGCCCTGCCACGCCAAGCGCGACGATCAGCGCCAGAGCGCTCGCCCGTCCTGCCAAAGCGCCGAATTGCCGCCGCATCACCCATCCTCCCGGTGCAGAAGCCGCGCCAGCGGCAGCATCAACCCGATCACCGGCGGCGCCCAGGCCGCGAGTAGAACGGGAATCTGTCCGTTATCGCCCAGAACTTGCGCGATATTGCGCAGGAAGAACAAGCCCAGACCGGCGGCCAAGGCGAAAAGAACCTTCGCGCCGATGCCGCCGAAGCGCACATGGTCCATCGTGAAGCTCGCCGCAATCAGGACCATCGCAACGAAGAGCACCGGCAGCGCGAGCTCCATCTGCAGCCACACGATATGGCGGCGCGCGGAGAAGCCTGCGGCCTCCAGCGAGGCGATGAAGCCCGGCAATTGCCAGATCGGCACTGCGGAGGGCTTGCCGAAACTGTCGCGGATGCTCGCCACCGTCAGGTCGGAGGGCAGCGAGAGGCTGTCTTCGATCGTAGCGTCGCGCTCGGGGTTGGTGGAGTCGCCCAACGGCCAGTCTTTCACGTCCTGCAACTGCCACGCGCCCGGCACCAGCGTCGCGGTTTTCGCGTCGATCCGGCGCACCGGGCCGCGTTGAGGGTCGAAAATCAGGAAGGTCACTCCATGCAGCGTCGTTGCATCGCCATTCGCGCGATCGGCATGAATCACCGCCTGCGCGAGCGTTTTGCCGTCCGAGGAAAGCCCCGCGCTTTGTCGCATCCAGACGCCTTCGCGCCCGATCGACACGGTCGAGCCCCCATTGGAGGTGTAGTGATCCAGGAGGGTCTCATAGCGCTTCGACGTGGCCGAGACGAGCGGGTTGCCCACCAGCAGCGTCAGCAGCCCGAGCACCAGCGCCGCCGCGATCGGTGCAGCCAGCATACGCAGTGCAGACCGGCCCGCGGCCCGGATCACGACCAGTTCCGAACTGCGCGCGAGAGAGATGAACAGCGCCACGGAGGACAGCATCACGATCAGCGGCAGGATCGTGTAAAGCGTCTCCGGGATGTTTAGCGCGGAGAGCAACGAGACCTGCAAAAGGCTCAGCCCCTGATCGGAGAAGCGGCGGATTTCCTCGACCACGTCGATCAGAAACAGGATGCTCCAGAAGCTTGCCGCGACGATCAGGAAGCTGCGGAGAAACCGTTTCGCAAGATAGAGAGCAAGCGTCACGCGGCAGCCTCCCGCTTGGGCCGGATACGGCGCGGACGACCGGACCACCACAGCATGAACAGCACCATCACGATCCCGCCCAGCGTCGGCGCAATCAGGCTCGGCCAGAGCGAGGGGTCGCGCCCGGAACTGGTTTCGGCGGCGTTCTGAAGTACCTGCATCACGATCAGCCCGCCGATCGCGAGCGTCATCTGCCGCCACATGCCGAAGCGCGAGAAGGTGCCCATCATCAGCGCCGAGAATCCGATCAGCGCCGCGATCGGGGCCAATAGCGGTTGCGTGATCCGCCGAGCGAGCTCCAGTCGTAGCGCGTCGCGGGCGGCCTTGGCGCTGTCGGCGCCCGGAGTCGCGTCGAGTCCGCTCCCCGCCATCATCGCGGCGAGGCGCGGGGTCATCATCTCGTCGATCTTCAGCGCCCGCGCTTTCCCGGACTTGAGGAAGGAGCCGATGTCGTAGGTGAAATTGGCAAAGCGGGTGACAGACAGGTGATCGGAGGGTTTGCGCAGGGTCTGGGCCATACCCGAGAACATGATCAGTTTCGGCCCCGTCTCGGTCTTCACGATCACCCCCTTGTCGGCGGTATAAATCGTGCTCGTCTGTGCCGAGCGGCTGTCGGAGACGAAGATATCCTGCAACTCCCCCAGATCAGAAATGCGCCGTATATAGATCGAGATGCCCGGCGCGGGATGCTGGAACGTGCCTTCGGTGAGGAATTTCGCGGTCAGGTTTTGCGCGACCTCCTGCTGGCGCTCGGCCAGACGGGCCTTCGCGGCGGGGACGAGGAAGTTCACCAGCAACGCCATCATCACCGAGGCGATCAGCCCGAAGACCAGTACCGGACGCGCCAGCCGCCAGTTCGAGGTTCCGGTGGCGCGCATCACCACCAGTTCGCTGTCCTGATCGAGCCGGTTGAACGCGTAGATCGTGGCGGCGAAGGCCGCGACCGGCAGCACGATGCGGATGACGTAAGGCAAGGTCAGCGCGGTGAATTCCAGCACCACCGTTGCGGTCTGGCCATCCGAAATCAGGCTGTCGAACATGATCACAGCCCGGTTGACCCAATAGACGGAGACCAGCACGAGCGCGAAAAACCCGAACAGCGCCATCAATTTGGACAAAACATATCTGTCCAGTCGCGTCACGACCCCTCAATACCCCCGAATATTTCCCTTTCTCTAGCCTGTCGGGCGAAGTGAGGGAAGGGCGCAGCGGGGGTGCTTTTCATTTTCCGGAGGCAGGGCTAGGCTCTCGCGCGAAATGATGCCAATCGCGACCGCGCGCCGCCGATCCGCGCGACGGTCCCATCTGCGGAGAGCCCCACATGACCCAACCCGTCGCCATCGCCTTCAAGGAAACCGATCCGGAGGGCTTTGCCACCCAAAGCGGGCGGATCGCTCTGATCGTGGGCGGGGACGGCAAGCTGGGCCAGGCCGGGCGCAAGCTGGACCGCGCGATGAAGGGCGCGATCAAGCGCGCGGTGGATTCGGAAGCCTTCGCGGGTTTGGGTGCGGGCGAGGCGATGGATCTGAGCTGGCCCGCCGCGATCGCCGCCGAAGCGGTGCAGCTGGTGCGGCTCGACCGGAAATCCAGTGCCGACGAGGCCCGCAAGGCGGGGGCCGCGATCGGGGCCAAGCTCGGCGAAGCCGGGGTTCTCGTGGTGGCGCAAGGCCATCCGCGCGCGGCTGATCTGTCGCTGGGGCTAGCGCTGCGCGCCTATCGCTTCGACTATCACACCGGCGAGGGCAAAAAGGGCTTCGGCCCGGTGACGATCATGGTCGACAAGCCCGAAGAAGTCGCCGCTGCCGCCGCCCCGCATGCAGCACTCGCCGAGGGGGTGTTCTTCACCCGCGATCTGGTCAACGAGCCCGCAAACATCCTCACCACCGACGACTTCGCCGCCCGCCTCGCCGCGATGCAGGAGCTGGGCCTCGATGTCGAAATCCTCGAGGAAGAGGACATGAAGAAGCTCGGCATGGGCGCGCTTCTGGGTGTCGGCATGGGCTCGGAAATGCCCTCCAAACTCGTCGTCATGCAGTGGAAGGGCGGCGAGGAAGGTGAGGCGCCCTTCGCGCTCGTCGGCAAGGGCGTCGTATTCGATGCGGGCGGCATCTCGCTCAAGCCCGGCGCGGGCATGGAAGAGATGACGATGGATATGGGCGGCGCAGGCGTCGTCTCGGGCGTGATGCGCACGCTGGCGCTGCGCAAGGCCAAGGCGAATGTCGTGGGCCTCGTGGGTCTCGTCGAAAACATGCCCGACGGGCGCGCGCAACGCCCCGGCGATATCGTGACCTCGATGAAGGGCGACACGATCGAAGTCATCAACACCGATGCCGAAGGCCGCCTCGTTCTGGCAGATGTGCTCTGGTATGCGCAGGATCGGTTCAAGCCCAAGGCGATGGTCAATCTCGCCACGCTGACCGGCGCGGTGATCGTCGCGCTCGGTCACGAGAATGCGGGCCTTTTCTCCAATGATGACAAGTTTGTAGCCGACATTCTTAAAGCGGCGAAGACCGAGGGTGAGGGCGCGTGGCAGATGCCGCTGCAGCCCGCCTATGACAAGGCGCTGAAATCGCGGCTGGCGGATATGCGCAATGTCGGAAACCGCTGGGGCGGCGCGATCACCGCGGCCGCTTTCCTGAAGCGCTTCGTCAAGGACGAGGTCCCGTGGTGCCATATCGACATCGCGGGCGTCGCGCTTCCGCCAAACGAGACCACGCTGGCCCCGAAAGGGCCGACTGGCTGGGGCGTGCGCATGCTCGACCGTCTGATCCGCGACAAGTTCGAAGCCTGAGATGGGGCAGGTCAATTTCTACCATCTTACCCGCTCCAGTCTCGAGGGGGTGGTGCTGAACCTCGCCTCCCGGGCGGTGGAGCAGGGTTGGAAGGTGGAGTTGCGCGGTACCGATTCCGCGCGCCTCGACTGGCTCGACCAGAGACTCTGGCTGATGGGAAGCGAGGCCAGCTTTCTGCCGCACGGGCTCGCAGGCGGGCCACATGACGCGTTGCAGCCGATCTTGCTGGGCACCACGCCCGCAGGCGACGGGCGCGAGGCGATGATGGCCGTGGACGGTGCCGAGGTCGCGGCGGAGGAGACCGACGCCCATAAACGCGTCTGGATCCTGTTCGACGGCAACGACCCGCAGGCGGTGCAACATGCGCGCGGCCAGTGGAAGACACTCACCGGCGTGGGCGCGAAAGCGATCTACTGGTCGGAAGAGGGCGGCCGCTGGGAGAAAAAGGCGGAGAGTTGAGCCGGGTGGAGATCAGCGCAGGATATGCCGGAGATGCGGAGCGCTTCGCCGGTCTCTTCGCGGATAGCTTCGCAGTCTCTGAAGGCCTCGACGAAGGTACGCTGATCGGGTCGCTCGTGCGCGACATCCTCGCCCGAACCGAGCCCGGCGATCTGTACTGTTTCGTCGCGCGCGACGGAGAGACCCTCATCGGCGCAGTCTGCTTCACCCGCCTGCGCTATGTCGAAGATCCACGCCGCGTCTTTCTGCTTTCGCCGATGGCAGTCGCCCCGACGCAGCAACGCAAGGGCGTCGGGCAGAGGCTGATCCGTCATGCCCTCGCGGAGCTTTCAGCGGCGGGTGTCGAGGCCGTGCTGACCTATGGCGATCCGGCCTATTACGGACGGGTGGGATTTGCTCCGATTGCCGAGGTCGCCATTGCTGCGCCCTATCCGCTGACGATCCCGCAGGGCTGGCTCGGCCAATCCCTGACGCCGACGCCGCTCGGCACCTTCGCGGGGAGGCCGCATTGCGTGGCAGCCTTCCAGAGACCTGAGATCTGGTGAGCGCTACCGCAGCCGGTCGGGCTCCAGCACCATCACGGTCGGCTCGCGCGGCAAGGTTCTGAGCGAGACGATCACCTCGCTCACGCCGGGCCGCTCCACCGCGAAGACACCCTTCATCCCGTCGAGAAAGCTCTGCAGGGTCGGCTCGCCGAACCAATGGACCGGGATCACGATGCGTGAGCGCAACCGGTTCAGGATGCGGATCATCGTCGGCTGATCGACCGTGTAGGAGCCGTCCACCGCTGCCATCACGACGTCGAGCCGCCCGAGCGCCGCATATTGCGCGGGATCGGGCTCGTGATGCAGGTGGCCCAGATGGCCGATACACAGCCCCGCCACCTCGAAAACGAAGATCGAGTTGCCGTTCTCCTCGACCCCGCCCCAGCTGCGGATATCAGTGGGCACATTGCGGATCAGCATCTCGCCCAGATCGAGATGATGCTCGGCAGCGATGCCGAACTGATCCGACCAGCCCTTAAGCGCCACCGTCCCGTCCGGGATCATATCGGTCATATGGCTCGAATGAGCATGGTTCATCGTGACGTAATCGGGGGCAAACCGGGCCCCGCCGGTCCAGCCGTTGAAATCGGTAATGACCGACAGCCCGCCCTCGGTCTGCAACAGCACCATCGAATGGTCGATGTAATGCAGCCGCACCGATTGGTCCGGCACCGGGTCGGACCAACTGGCCTTGTGCAGATATTCGATCCCGGGCGCTGCATCGGCGATCGCGATGCAGTGGCTGATCCGCTGGTTCTGCGCGGCCGCGACGACCGGCGCAAGCGTGGTGAAGAGGGCGAGAAGTAGGGCGCGGAACATGGCGAGCCTCCTTTTGCCTTAACGTAAAGCGAAAAGCTGATTCCGGTCTATGCCCCTACGTAAGATGCCGTGCGACCCCCGACGATTTCAAAGGGCTGACCGCGAAAAGATCGTCGCTTTGCCCAAGTTTGCGGCGTTTCTTCATAGGATCAAATTTAACGAAAGATCGATGATTGTTTCACTTGGGGCCGCCATGTCCCTCGCCACACTCGACCAAACCGCTTATCAGAGCGCGCGCGACAGTTCCTTCCAGAATCTTCTGGTTTACGCGGCCAAGAAGTCGGGCCGTTCGGTGTTGCAGGTGCTGCGCGACTATCGCCAACTTGCGAGGTCGGAGACGCGGATCAACCTCGTCGAATATGTGCGCTTCGGGCTTTACGACGACCGGCCTGGCCTGATGGGGATGGAATTGCCTTTCTGGAAAGAACTCCTCGAAATCAACGAGCGGGCCGCGCGCAGCTTCGCCCCCGTCCGGTATCAATCCACCGATATCGCCATCACTGCGGATGGCCCCGTTGTGGTAGAGATCAACGCAGGCGGCGGGTTCGATCTTCCGCAATATTCCAATGGTCGCGGCATGCTCACTCCGGAGGTGCGCGCCTTTTTCGAAAGCTGCGGTGTGAAGTTCCGCCCGAAAAAGAGCCTGCTGCCCTTCTGATCGCTCTTCGCTCTGCTGCCGCGCGCGGCCTTCCCTTTGCGCCGCTTTGGGTCTATCAGCCGGGGCCGAAGGAGAGCCCCAGATGACCAAGTTCAGCTTCACCCTCAAGGCCACCGACGGCGCGGCGCGCACCGGGACGATTTCGACGCCGCGCGGCGAGATCCGTACGCCGGCTTTCATGCCCGTGGGTACCGCCGCCACCGTGAAGGCGATGATGCCCGAAAGCGTGGCCGCGACCGGCGCGGATATCCTGCTGGGCAACACCTACCATCTGATGCTGCGCCCCGGTGCAGAGCGCGTGGCGCGTCTGGGCGGGCTGCATAAGTTCATGAACTGGGACAAGCCGATCCTGACCGACTCCGGCGGGTTCCAAGTGATGAGCCTGGCATCTCTGCGCAAGCTGACCGAGGAAGGCGTGACCTTTGCCTCCCATGTCGATGGCTCGAAACATATGCTTTCGCCCGAACGCTCGATGGAGATTCAGAAGCTCTTGGGCTCGGACATCGTGATGTGCTTCGACGAGTGTCCCGCGCTGCCTGCGACCGAGGAAGAAGTGGCCAAATCCATGCGCCTCTCGATGCGGTGGGCGCAGCGCTCACGTGACGCCTTTGGCGACCGTCCGGGCCATGCGCTGTTCGGCATCCAGCAGGGCGGCGTGACGCGTGAGCTTCGAGAGGAAAGTGCCGAGAAACTCAAGGAGATCGGCTTCGAGGGCTACGCGGTCGGCGGCCTCGCCGTGGGCGAGGGGCAGGAGGCGATGTTCGGCGTGCTCGACTATGCGCCCGGCATGCTGCCGCAAGACAAACCCCGCTACCTGATGGGCGTCGGCAAACCCGATGATATCGTGGGCGCGGTCGAGCGCGGCATCGACATGATGGATTGCGTGCTGCCGTCGCGCTCGGGGCGCACGGGTCAGGCCTGGACCCGCCGCGGTCAGGTGAACATCAAGAACGCCCGCCATGCCGACGACCCGCGCCCCTTGGACGAGGCTTGCACATGCCCCGCCTGCTCGAACTATTCGCGCGCCTATCTGCACCACGTCTTCCGCTCCGGCGAGATGATCTCGGGGATGCTGCTCACTTGGCACAACCTGCATTACTATCAGGAACTGATGGCGGGCCTGCGCGCGGCGATCGACGAGGGAGCGCTGGCGCGCTTCGTCTCGGAATTCCACGAGACCCGCGCGATGGGCGATATCGAGCCGCTCTGAACCCCGCTCAGTGCGAGATCACGATCACCGCGGCGTAATGCGTCGCGGCGGCGGCCAGCACATGGCCGTGCCAGATCGCGCGCGAGAAGGGGATGCGTTCGGTCTGGTAGAAGATCACGCCGACCGTATAGGTCAGCCCGCCCACGACCAGCAGGATCAGCGCGGGCAAGGGCAGGGCCACGATCAACGGCCACATCGCGATCATCCCGAGCCAGCCCATCGCCAGATAGAGCCAGAACCCCGTGCGCTCCGCGCGGTGGAAGAAGCCGAGCTTCATCACGATGCCGAAGGTCGCGAGCGTCCAGACCGTCGCGGTCAGCGCCCAGCCCGCGACCCCGCCGAGGCCGATCAGCGCCATCGGTGTGTATGTGCCTGCAATCAGTAGATAAATCGCCGCGTGGTCGAGGCGCCGCAACACCGCACGCGTCGGTGCATGCAGCGTCAGGTTATAGGCGGCCGAGAGCGAGAAAGAGGCGATCAGCCCCACCGAATAGACCGCAAGAGGCCAGACGCGCCCCGCAGGTGCTGCGAGCGAGGCCCAGACGATCAGCGCGCTGACGCCTGCCACGGCGAAAACGACGCCCAGCACATGGACGACGCCATCGGCGACATGTTCGCGAAAGCTGTGGCTCAATTGGTGGCGCGTCATCGTGGTGATCCCCTCGGTCATCCTTTCAAGATAGCAACGATGAGGCGATCTCCCAAGCCGTGACGGAAAAAACGCTGGGTCACGAACGGCTCTGCGCCCGCGCGCTGGCGCGCCCCCCATGAGGATATATGCGCAAACCCGAAGGCATTAACGAGAATTCAACTAATTCGCGGCGATAAACGAAGCACGGTACAGGCGGGGACGCCGATGACCGTCAAGACCGACGGCACCCGGCGCGACCGGTTCGGCCGCGCGTCGGGTGTTCCCATCGGGCTTGTTCAAATATCCCGGGGGTGAGGGCGAAGCCCGAGGGGGTAGAGCCCCCTCATTCTCTGACGTTTGCCGCGGTCCGGCGCCGGCGAGGGCAGCGCCCCCAGATATGCTCAGATGCCGTCGCCGACGAAGGCCTTCTCGACCACATATTCGCGGGGCTCGGAATTCGCGCCTTCGCGCAGGCCGAACCCTTCGAGCACCGCCATCACGTCCTTGTTGAAGGCGAGCGAGCCGCAGACCATCGCGCGGTCGGACTCGGGGTTCATCGGCTCGAGGCCGAGATCCTTGAACACCTTGCCGTTCTCGAGATTGTCGGTGATCCGGCCCATATGGGGGGATTCCTCGCGGGTCGTGGTCGGGTAATATTTCAGCTTGCCCTCGACCATCTCGCCGATCAGCGGATCGTTGATCAGGTTCTCGACCAGCTGCCGGCCATATTCAAGTTCGGCGACGGTCCGGCAGGTATGCATCATGATGACTTCGTCGAACTTGTCGTAGGTCTCGGGGTCGCGCATCAGCGAGGCGAAGGGCGCGATGCCGGTACCGGTGGCGAGGAACCACACGCGCTTGCCGGGCAGCAGCGCGTCATGGACCAGCGTGCCCACGGGCTTCGGACGCAGGATGATCTGGTCGCCCACATTGATATGCTGCAGCTTCGAGGTCAGCGGGCCGTCGGGCACCTTGATCGAGTAGAATTCCAGCTCCTCGTCCCAGTTCGGCGAGGCGATGGAATAGGCGCGCAGCAGCGGTTTGCCATTGTCGCCCATCAGTCCGATCATCACGAATTCACCCGAGCGGAAGCGCAGGGATTGCGGCCGCGTCACGCGGAAGGAAAACAGCCGGTCCGTCCAGTGGGTCACTTCGGTCACGGTCTGCGCGTCGGGCAGGGTTTTCACCTTGGGGATCTCGGTCACGGCGCTCTCGTTCATTGTCATATCTCTCTCGGGCCGGGGCAGGCGCCTCGGTCTGGCAAATATGCAGATCGGATACAGCTTGCGTCAGCGCTGGCCCTTGATCTGGCTCAATTGCCGGTCACGGGTGGGGTTTATCGGATATCGGATGCGGGCGAAAGCCTCAGCCGGCAAGCCGCGCGCGGTAGTCATGCGCGGCCCAGTCGGCGCGGAAGAGCCATTGCGCCTGCGGTTGGCGCTCGGCCAGCTCCCGTGGGATTTCGACCTCGTCAAAGCCGACGCGCCGCGCCATCGCGTATTGATCCGCGATCAGCGGGCCCGCCGCGCGCAGCCGGCCGGAATAGCCGAGCGCACGGATGCGGCGCGCCAGCGAGAAGCCACGCCCGTCCGAGAAGGTCGGGAACAGGACGCGGATCATCTCGGCGCCGTCGATCAGCGCGGGCAGATATCCCGCATCGGTCTCCGGCGCGATATCGAGGCTCGCCCCGGTGAAGTCATCCTCGTGGAAGCCGTCGTCGCGAACGATCACGCTCATGCCACATTCTCCTTGTTCTCAATCACTTGGCCCTCACTGTTCACACGTACGGCCTTGCCGCCGATGAAGTGGATGCCGCATTCGGTCTTGGCGGCGCCGCGCCAGCGGCCCGCGCGTTCGTCCTCGCCCGGTTTCACAGGCGAGGTGCAGGGCGCGCAGCCGATCGAGGGATAGCCTTGCGCCACGAGCGGGTGGCGCGGCAGGCGGTTCTCGACCATGTAATCCTGCACATCCTGCTTGTCCCAATGGGCGAGCGGGTTGATCTTCATCCGCGCCTCGGTCTCGACCTCAAAGAAGTCGAGCGCCGCGCGCTGGCCGCCCTGAAAGCGTTTGCGCCCGGTGATCCAGGCGTCATAGCCCGAGAGCGCGTTTTCCAGCGGCACCGTCTTGCGCAGTGTGCAGCAGGCATCGGTGCTGTACTGGTGCAAAGTGCCATCCGGATCGTCGCGGGCGATCGCGGCCCGATCGGCCTGGATCACCTGCACATTCGTCAGGCCCAGCTTGTGCGCGACGTCGCGCTGATAGGCGAGCGTCTCAGGAAACAACATCTGCGTGTCGATGAACAGCACCGGCGTGCCGGGCGCGATCACCGAGACCATATGCAAGAGCACCACCGATTCCGCTCCGAAGGAGGAGACCAGCGCGACTTCGCCCACGTCAGCGTCCCGCAACGCCCGCTCCATCACCGCGGTCGCGGCGTGGTGGCGGTAGCGTTCGTTCAGCCCGGCGACGCGCGTTGCGATATCCGGGCGATCATTGAGCGGCATGGCGTTGAGCCTCTGCATAGAGCGCCTCTTTGAACGGGTCCGGGCCAAGGCGACGCAGCGCTTCGAGGAAGCTCTCGGTCGCGTTTTCGCGCAGTTCGAGATAGGCACGCAGCAGACGCTCCAGCGCGGGGATCACCTCCGTATAGGCAAAGCCGGGGCCAGCGCGCTCGCCAAGCGCCATCGTCTCGGTCGCGTCGCCGCCGAGCGTGATCTGGTAGTTCTCCACGCCCGCGCGGTCGAGACCGAGGATGCCGATATGGCCCAGATGGTGATGACCGCAGGCGTTGATGCAGCCCGAAATCTTGATCTTGAGCGCACCGATCTCCTGCTCCAGCCCGAGGTCGCGGAAATGGGTCGCGATCTGCTGTGCCAGCGGGATCGAGCGGGCCGTGGCCAGCGCGCAGTAATCCATGCCGGGGCAGGCGATGATATCCGAGGTCAGGCCGATATTCGCAGTAGCGAGGCCGCCCTTGCGCAGGGCCTCGAACAGCGCGGGCAGATCGGCCTTCGCGATATGCGGCAGGATCACGTTCTGCTCGTGGCTGATGCGCAGCTCCGACTGGCCGTAGCGTTCGGCAAGCTCCGCCAACAGGCGCATCTGGTCCGAGGTGGCATCGCCCGGAGGCGCGCCGTGATCCTTCAGGCTGACCGTGACGACTCCGTAATCGGGGTTGTGGTGGGGCGAGACCGAGCGTGCGGCCCAGTCGCGCAGTAGCGCATCGACATTGAGCGCGGCTTCGAAGCTCTTGCTCTCCCGCGCAGGCAAAACGGGCGGCGCGAATTGCGCCTTGAGATCTTCGAGGATCGCCTGATCGGCACCTTTGAAGGCCGCGCGGCGGGCCGGGAATTCGGCCTCGACCATCTCGGAGAACGTCTCGATTCCAAGCTCGTGCACGGTGATCTTGATGCGTGCCTTATACTTGTTGTCGCGCCGGCCTGCGAGGTTCCAGGCCGCTACGATCGACTCCAGATAGGGCAGCAGATCGGCCACTGGCAGGAAGCTGCGCAGTTCCTTCGCGATCATCGGGGTGCGGCCAAGACCGCCGCCCACGAAGACCTGAAAACCGATCTCGCCATCGCGCTCGACCAGTTGCAGGCCGACATCGTGGCCGCGGATCGCGGCGCGGTCGGCGCGCGCGCCATTGATCGCGATCTTGAACTTGCGCGGCAGGAACTGGAATTCCGGATGGTCGGTGGACCATTGACGGATCAACTCCGCATAGGGGCGCGGATCGGCGATCTCGTCGGCGGCGGCGCCCGCAAAGGCGTCCGTCGTCGTGTTGCGGATCGCGTTGCCCGAGGTCTGGATCGCGTGCATGCCGACATCGGCCAGCGCGTCGATCATGTCCGGCACATCGACCAGCTTCGGCCAGTTGAACTGGATGTTCTGGCGCGTCGTGAAATGCCCATAGCCGCGATCCCAGACATCTGCGATCTTGGCGAGCTGGCGCATTTGACGCGCGTTGATCGTGCCATAGGGGATCGCCACCCGCAGCATGTAGGCGTGCAGCTGCAGATAGAGCCCGTTCATCAGGCGCAGCGGCTTGAACTCGTCTTCGGTCAGGCTGCCGTCGAGGCGGCGCGCGACCTGATGGCGAAACTGCTCGGCGCGCGCGCGGACGGCGGCGCGGTCGAAATCGCTGGGTTGGAACATGGATCAGCTCCCGGGTAGCTCAATGGAAGGGCCGGAGGCGCGGAAGGCCTCGCGGAAATGCGCGGGCTCGGGGCCATTCGGGCCAAGCGTGGCGGGCGCGAGATAGGCGCCGACGACTTTGTCGGGCTGCGCATTGGCCAGATCGAGCCACATCTCGGCAATCACCGGATCGTCGAGGAAAGCGGCGTCGCTCAGGCGCAGAACCCATTGGCCCGCGTCGTTCATGTAGACGACATGGCCTTCGCGCAGATCGTTGGCGCTGATCACGCCGGGGATGAATTTCTTGCTCATAGCGCGACCTCCTTCAGGGCGATGCGGGCGTCGCGCGGGGCGAGGCCCAGCAGGATCACGGCGGGGCCCTTGGCCTCGGCGGTAACGGTGGGAAGGGTGGCGAGCGTCGCGGGGCGGATCACCTGATCGGCGCGCGAGGCGTTCTCGACCACGCAGGCCGGGGTCGCGGGGGAGGCGCCATGCATCATCAGGCGCCCTTGCACGTAGCGGGCCGCGCGCTTGCCCATGTAGATCGCCGCGACCGCGCCGGGACGAGCGAGCGCCGTCCAATCCTGTTCGGCGAGCCCGTCGGCGTCATGGCCGGTGAGCAGGCGCAGCTCGCGATTGCGGCCGCGTTCGGTCAGGCTCTGGCCGAGCGATGCGGCGGCGGCGGAAGCAGCGGTGATGCCCGGCAGCACGCGATAGGCGATCCCGGCCGCGTCGAGCGCGTCCAACTCTTCGCCCAGCCGCCCGAACACACCCGGATCGCCGGATTTCAGGCGGAGCACCCGCTGTCCCTCGCGCGCGAGGCGGACGATCAGGTCCGAGATGTCGCTTTGCTTCATCGAGGGGCCGAAACCGGTCTTGCCGGTCTCGATCAACTTCGCCTGCGGACCTGCAAGTGCGAGCACCTCGGCGCTCACCAACGTGTCGTGCAGGATGACATCGGCGCACGTCATCTCGCGCAGCACCGCCACGGTCAGCAGGTCCGGGTCGCCCGGACCTGCGCCGGCAAGGGTCACCTGGGTCTGAGTTTCGAGAGTTTCCATGTCACGCTCCTCGTCTGCGTCTTGAGTGTTAATATAGGAAAATATTCTCGTTTTTGGCTATATGTCCTTGCCAATAAGGACGTGCGTTCATTATGGGTTTGATGGGAGTAACAATCTTCTTTCTATCGGAGGGAAATCGGAATGGCGGTGCAGATCGACGAGCTGGATCGGAAAATCCTCGCGGAGCTACAGGACGATGCGAGCCAGTCGCTCGACGAAATCGCGCGGAAAACAGGCTCTTCCAAGACCCCGGTCTGGAACCGGATTCGCAAATTGCGCACGGCGGGGGTGATCGGAAAGCAGACCGCGATCCTCGATCCCGAGGCGCTTGGGTTCGACGCCTGCTTCTTCGTGCTGATCCGAACGTCCGAGCACGAGGCCGAATGGCAGGACAAGTTCCTCGCCACCCTGCGCGCGCGCCCCGAGGTGATGGAAGCGCACCGCCTTGCCGGCGATATCGACTACATCCTGAAAGTGCGGGTCGAGAATGCGCGCGCCTATGACCGCTTCTATCAGGCGCTGATCTCGGAAGTGAAAATTCACAACGTCACGGCGCTTCTGTCGATGGAAGAGCTGAAATCCACCACCGCACTGCCGCTGTGAGCGATCAGCGCTTGGTGTAGGTGGTCTCCAGCTTCTCCAGCCCGTGGAAATGGTAGAGATCGGCGTAATAGGGGCGGCGCGGCAGATCGAGCCCCTGTAGCCGCTCCATCAGAATCGGCAGCGCGAGTTTCAACTCCAGCCGGGCCAGCGGCGCGCCGATGCAGAAATGCGCCCCCGCGCCGAAACTGAAATTGATGCGCACCGGGCGGGACGGGTCGAAGGCGCTCGGATCGTCCCAAGCCGACGGGTCGCGGTTCGCACCGGCGAGTAGCAGCCCGATCCGTTCGCCTTTCCGCAGCATTTGCCCCTGAAACTCCATGTCCTCGTAGAGCCATCGCGTGAACAAGTGCAGCGGCGGATCGAAGCGCAGAAGTTCCTCTACCGTGCCGTCGATCCGCTCTGGCTCCAGCCAATGCGGCGCGACGGTCTGCTCGACGAGGGTCTTCACGCTGTTGCCGATCTGGTGGACGGTCGCCTCGTGACCCGCGTTCAGGAGCAGGATCACGGTGGAAATCAGCTCGTCGCGGCTCAGGTGAACGCCTTCCTCCTCGACCGCGATCAGTTCCGAGATCAGATCGTCGCCGGGCGCTTTGCGGCGGGTCTCGATCAGATCCCCGAGATACTCCGCGAATTCCGCTGAGGCCCGCGCCGCGTCTTCTTCGAGGCTGATGTCGCGGCGGGCCTGATACATCTGCACCATCGCGTTCGACCACGCGAGAAGCTTGTCGGCATCCTTCTCCGGCACGCCCAGAAGCCGCGCAATCACGATCACCGGAAGGGGTTTCGCGAAATGCTCCAGCAGGTCGCAGCCGCCCTCGGGCAGTTCGTCGACCAGCCGGTGGCAGAGTGTCGCGATCTCGTCCTCCATGCCTGCGATCCGGCGCGGGGTGAAGGCCTTCGTCACCAACTTGCGCAGGCGGGTGTGGGTCGGCGCTTCCAACTCCAGCATCGAATGACGTTCGATCGCATAGAAGGGCTCGAGATGCTTCGGAACCTCCACCGCGTGTTCTGGCGGGGCTTCGCGCCCCAACCGCCGGTCCCGCAGCGCCGCGCCGACGATCGCGGCGCGCGCAGTCACGTGAAACCCGTATTCGGGCCATTGAACGAGAGGCGCGCCTTGACGCACGCGGTCATAGAACGGGTAAGGGTTCTGCACGAAATCTGGGTCGAGCGGGGATTGGGAAAGGGTCTGCATCGGCGCTCCGTTTGGTCGGAGGCCAGATTGGGCAGAAGGCGCCGCGCGATGCAAGACCAAGCGAACACGCCGCCTTGCATTGCCGCGCGGTTGGTCGCAAGGAAAGGGCGGGAGAGTGCTGATGCTGGGCCGTGTCGCCATATTGCTCATCTGGATCGCGCTGACGCTCGCCGCCTCGATCGGGGTGTGGCGGGTATCGGCGCGCGAGGGTCTGGCGCGGATCGAGGCGCAGGGGCAGTCCGACCTGCGGCTGGCCTCGGATCGTCTGGTGGCGGCCCTTCTGCAGTTTCGCGAAGTGGCCGTTCTGGCCGCCGATCATCCCGACGTGGTCGCGCTGGCGGGGCGTTTTGCCGAAGGAGGCAAGGCGGTCGGCACGTGGCGCGATGACGCGGTGAGCCTGACCTTGCAGCGCTTGGCCGATCACGCGGGCGCGCGCGACATCTGGCTGATCGCGCCGGGAGGCACGGTGCTCGCGGGCCCTGCGGACAGTCCCGATCGGGTCACGATGAACCGGGCGCTGGCCCGCGCCGCGCAAGGCGCGACTGGGTCAGAACATTTCGTCGATCCCGATACCGGCGACCGGCTGTTCGTCTTCGCCGCACCTGTCTTCGCCTCTGGCGGCCGCGTCTCGGGGATCGTGCTGCTGCGGCTGAATGCCGAGGATGTCGAGGCCGAGGGGCGCGGTAACCCGGTGCCCGTCTGGTTTACCGATGCCGACGGGGTGAGCTTCCTGACCAATCGGACCGACCTGGTGCTACTGTCCGAACCGGGCGCACGCCCCGATCCCGCGACCTATCCGGCGGGCTCGCTCGCCGGGGTGCTTCACTTGCGCGAACGCAATCTGGCGGGCCATCGTCTGGTGTCGGGGGATGGCTCGCTTGCCGGTCCCGCGCTGGATGTGTCGCGCGAATTGCCGGTGATCCAGATGGAGGGTCACGCGCTCGCCGCCGCCGATCCGGTTCTGCGCGCGGCGCGGCTTGCCGCGCTCTCGACGGCGGCCGGGTTTTTGGCCGTGGGGGCGGTGATCTTCGCACTGTGGGAGCGCAGGCGCGCACTGGCAGAGGCAAATGCCGCGCTTGAGGTTCGCGTGGCGGAGCGCACGGCGGAGCTGTCGACCGCGAACGAGGAATTGCGCCGCACGCAGGCCGAGTTGGTGCAGGCGGGCAAGCTTTCGGCGCTGGGGCAGATGTCGGCGGGGATCAGTCACGAGCTGAACCAGCCGCTGATGGCGATCTCGTCTTATGCAGAGAATGCCGAATTGCTGCTCGATCGCGGTCGGACAGAAGAGGCGGGCGAAACGCTGGGTAAGATCGGCGCGATGGCGCACCGTATGGCGCGCATCATCCGCAATCTGCGCGCCTTTGCGCGGCAGGAGAGCGAACCCGCGACCCGCGTCGGTCTCGCGGCGGTGGTGGAAAGCGCGCTCGAGATGCTCGACGAACGGCTGAAGCGCGCGGGCGTTACCGTCGACTGGCAGCGCCCCGACTTCCCCGCCATCGTCATGGGTGGCGAGGTGCGGCTCAGTCAGGTCGTCATCAACCTGATCTCGAACGCGATCGAGGCGATGGAGGGCCAGCCCGAGCGTCGCCTGACGATCCGCATGGCGCGCGCGGATGGCATGATCCGCCTCAGCCTGCGCGACACCGGACCGGGCATCCGCGATCCCGAGCGCATCTTCGATCCGTTCTACTCTACCAAGGAGGCGGGATCGGCGGAGGGGCTTGGCCTCGGCCTTTCGATCTCTTACGGGCTTGTGCAAGGGTTCGGCGGCAAGCTGTGCGGCGAGAATGTGCCCGGCGGCGGCGCGCGTTTCACCATCGATCTGCGCGAAGCTGCGAGCCAACCCAGACCAACCGAGGTGGAGACATGATGCGCCGGGTTCTCTTTGTCGATGACGACCGCGCGGTGCGCGAGGCGCTAGGCCAGACGCTGGAACTGGCGGGGCTGAAGCCGACGCTCGCAGGCAGCTATATCGAAGCGAAGGACCATATCTCGACCGAGTTCGAGGGGATCGTGGTCACCGATATCCGGATGCCCGGGAAGGACGGGTTCGCGCTGCTGGACCTCGTGCAGAAGGCCGATGCGGAGCTGCCCGTCGTCCTGCTGACCGGCGAGGCCGATGTGCCGATGGCAGTGCGCGCGATGGCAGCGGGCGCGTTCGACTTTCTGGAAAAGCCTTGCGCAGGGAAAGACTTGCTGGCCGTTGTCGAGAAGGCGCTGGAAACGCGCGCGCGCGTGATGGAAGCGCGGTTCTCGCGGGCCGCCGGCAAGCGTGGCGATGCCGCGGCACGGATGCTGGTTGGCGACTCTCCGGTGGCGGAGGGCCTGCGCGAAGCGGCCCGTCGCGCGGCGCGCTCGGGCGCCGAGGTGCTGATCACCGGCGCGCCGGGTGCGGGCAATTCCAAGCTCGCCGAGGTGATCCATCTACTCTCGACCAATGCGCGCCGTCCCTTCGTTAAACTCGCCGCGGCGGGCCTCGACGTGGAGGCGCTGGAGGCCGGTTTCGCGCAGGCCGAGGGCGGCACGCTTTACCTAGACGAGGTGGCCGACCTGCCGCGCCCGGCGCAATTCGCGCTGATCGAGCTCTTGGAGACCCGGCCTGCCACGCGCCTTATCGCGGGCACCTATCGCGACCTGCCAGGCGAGGCGCGGGCAGGGCGCTTCCACCCCGATCTCTACTGGCGGCTGGAGGCGTTGAAGGTGCGTATCCCCTCGCTGTCGGAACGCCCCGAGGACATTCCCGCGCTGTTTCGCCACTATGTCGCCACGGCCTGCGAACAGGCCAACCTGCGCGCGCCCGAAATCCCGGCCGAGATGACCGCACAGCTGATGGCCCGCGACTGGCCCGGCAATGCCCGCGCACTTATGTCCGAGGCGATGCGCTTCGCGATGGGGCTGGAGGCGGGCGAGCCGCCGGCGGAGCTGGGCCTGTCCGAGCGGATGGCGGCGGTCGAGAAGTCGCTGCTGGCCGAAGCGCTGACCCGTGCGGGCGGCAACGCGACCGAGGCGGCGGCCGCGCTGAAGCTGCCGCGCAAGACCTTCTACGACAAGCTCGCACGCCATGGGCTGCGGCCCGACGATTACCGCGACTAGGGGCGGGCGAGGATTCGCACGGAGCCGCCTGTATCTGTGCGGGATTTCGCACACCTCTCGTCGACGCGGGATCGGGGCTTTCTCGTAAGGCTTTGACTTAGATTGGTTATTCGGCCTTGTCACAAGAGCTTCACGAAACAGTTGATCGGATCTCTCGGCGCCTTTCTGCTTGCCCCGATGCCGGGGAGGACCGGCGTGACATGAATACCGGGAGGACATTATGAAGAAATTTACCGCCGCCGTTTCGGCGCTCGCCCTCATGGCTTCGGCCTCGGTCGCAATGGCCGATCCGACGGGCTGCGACGAAGGCGAAATGGTCATCAAGTTCAGCCACGTCACCAATACCGACAAGCACCCGAAAGGGATCGCGGCGGCGCTGTTCGCCAAGCGCGTGAACGAAGAGATGGACGGCAAGGCCTGCGTCGAAGTCTACCCGAACTCCACCCTCTACAACGATGATCAGGTGCTGGAAGCGATGCTGCAGGGCGACGTGCAGATGGCTGCGCCCTCGCTGTCGAAATTCGAGACCTTCACCAAGAAATACCGCATCTTCGATCTGCCCTTCATGTTCAAGAACATGGAAGCCGTGGACGAATTCCAGAATTCCGAAGTCGGCCAGTCGATGAAAGAAGCGATGGTGCGTCGCGGTCTGCTGGGCCTCGATTTCTGGCATAACGGCCTCAAGCAGTTCTCGGCCAACAAGCCGCTGCTGGTGCCGGGCGACGCCAAGGGTCTGAAGTTCCGCGTGCAGCCCTCCGACGTGCTGATCGCGCAGATGGAAGCGCTGGGGGCGTCGCCGCAGCCGATGGCCTTCTCGGAAGTCTATGGCGCGCTGCAGACCGGCGTGGTTGACGGGCAGGAGAACACTTGGTCGAACATCTACGGGCAGAAGTTCTACGAAGTGCAGGACGGCATCACCGAAACCAACCACGGCCTGCTCGACTACATGGTCGTGACCTCGGTCGACTGGTGGGACAGCCTCGATCCGGCGATGCGTGACCAGATCAAGTCGATCCTCGACGAGGTCACGCAGGAGCGCAACGCCGCCGTAAACCAGGTCAACGAAGAGAACCGTCAGGCGATCCTCGATGCCGGTGCGACGATCCGCGAACTGACGCCCGAGCAGCGCCAGCAATGGGTCGATGCGATGAAACCGGTCTGGGACCAGTTCAAGGATGACGTCGGTCAGGAAAACATCGACGCAGCGCAGGCGATCAACGCCAAGCACTGATCCGGAACGGACGGGCGACGGACCCCACCCGTCGCCCGATCTCACGGCGCGCGCGGCCCCCACATCACCCGCGCGCGCCACTTTCACCTCTCGACCTCAGACCGGAGTGAGCCATGAGCCAGCGCTATGAGCCGCGTAACGGGTTTTCGCGGGCGATCCACAACCTCGAGGAGACGCTGATCGCGTTGATCCTCGGCGTCATGACGGTGATCACCTTCGTCAACGTCGTACTGCGCTACGTCTTCAACTCCTCGCTGATCTGGGGGCTGGAGACGACGCTGATCCTGTTTGCCTGGCTGGTACTTCTGGGCATGAGCTACGCGGTGAAAGTGACCGCGCATCTGGGCGTCGATGCAATTATCAACATGCTCCGCCCCGGACCGCGCAAGGCCATGAGCCTCGTCGCGGCGGGCCTGTGCATTCTCTACGCGGTCCTGCTGCTGAAAGGGGCTTGGGATTACTGGGCGCCGTTCGCCGGGTTCGAGCAGACCTCGGGGCGCTGGTTCCCGACCGGCTTCCAGGAGACGCGCGACCGCGCCTTCTACGAGACCGACCAGGTACCGATCGCGGATTGGCTCGCCGTCTGGCTCGGCGACCGGTTCAACATGGGCGAGGCCTATGACAAGTTGCCGCGTTTCATCCCCTATCTGATCCTGCCGATCGGCGTGACGCTTTTGCTGATCCGCTTCGTACAGGCGGCGATCGGGGTCGCCACGGGCACGCGTGCGGCGCTGATCGTGAGCCACGAAGCCGAAGACCAAGTGGCCGACGTGGCCCATTTCAACAAGGGTGACTGAGGCATGGATATCCTGTTCCTTTTCGTGATGGTGATCGGCTTCATGCTGATCGGCGTGCCGATCGCGGTCTCTCTTGGCCTGGCCTCGACGCTGTTCCTGCTGATCTTTTCGGACGCCTCGCTCGCCTCCATCGCGCAGTCGCTCTACGACGCGATGGACAACCACGCGACGCTGCTGGCGATCCCGTTCTTCATCCTCGCCTCGAGCTTCATGTCGACCGGGGGTGTGGCGCAACGGATCATCCGCTTCGCCATCGCCGTGGTAGGGCACCTGCCGGGCGGACTGGCCATCGCGGGCGTATTCGCCTGTATGCTGTTCGCGGCGCTCTCGGGCTCGTCGCCTGCAACCGTGGTCGCCATCGGCTCCATCGTCATCGCGGCGATGCGTCAGGTGGGCTACTCCAAGGATTTCGCCGCTGGCGTTATTTGTAACGCCGGCACGCTCGGCATCCTGATCCCGCCGTCGATCGTGATGGTCGTCTATGCTTCGGCGACCGACGTGTCGGTGGGGCGGATGTTCCTTGCGGGCGTCATTCCGGGCCTTCTTGCGGGCGTGATGCTGATGGCCACGATCCTGTTCTTCGCGATCAAGCGCAACCTTCCGAAAGGCGAGTGGCAGGGCTGGGGCGAAGTCGCTGCAAGCTTCGTCGACGCGTTCTGGGGCCTGATGCTGATCGCGATCATCATGGTGGGCCTCTACGGTATCCCCGGCATCACGGGTGGTATCTTTACCCCGACCGAGGCCGCTGCTGTCGCCGCCGTCTATGCGTGGTTCGTCGCGAACTTCATCTATCGCGACATGGGCCCGCTCGACGAGGGCGAGCGAAAAACCTCACTTCTGAAGAAGCCGCAGGCACTGATCACCGCCATTTGGCACAAGGGCACGCGCGATACGCTGTTCGAAGCGGGCAAGCTGACAATCACACTGATGTTCATCATCGCCAACGCGCTGATCCTCAAGCACGTCCTGACCGACGAGCAAATTCCGCAGAAGATCACCGAGGCGCTCCTCGGCGCAGGTCTCGGCAAGATCATGTTCCTCGTGATCGTCAACGTCATCCTGCTGATCGGCGGGCAGTTCATGGAGCCTTCAGGCCTCATCCTGATCGTCGCCCCGCTGGTCTTCCCGATCGCGATGGAGCTGGGCGTCGATCCGATCCATCTCGGCATCATCATGGTTGTGAACATGGAGATCGGGATGATCACGCCGCCGGTGGGTCTGAACCTTTTCGTAACCTCAGGCGTGGCAGGAATGCCGATCATGCGGGTCGTGAAGGCGGCCGCGCCCTTCCTCGCCGTGCTCTTCGTCTTCCTGATCCTGGTCACCTACGTGCCGTTCCTGTCGACATGGCTGCCGACGATGGCGATGGGACCGGAGACGGTCGTGAAATAACCCGAGCGGGGCAGGGGCTGCTTCCGGCCCGATGTCCCGCCATTCCAACTAGGCGCGCCCGTGGCATCCCCACGCGGCGCGCTTTTCTGTGGGGTCGGTCTAGGGTGCTCTGCCCCCGCGCTGCGCGCGCGCCCCGGGACATTTCCGCCAGGGCGAGAAAACTGGATATTCTTTCGGCTTGGCGCAAATATCCCGGGGTGAATTCGCGAATGCGAAGAGGGGCAGCGCCCCTGCTGCCCGCTCGGAAATGGCACCGGCGCAAAATAAAAGGGCGACCCGATCGGCCGCCCCTCCTGCTCTGGCTATCGCCTGATTTTATTTCTGTTCCGAACCCGTCGGAGCCGCAGCGGCTGCAGCAGCCTCGGAGGCCGGCGGCGCGAGCTTCGGCGTGCCCTGACCGGTCTGCAGCGGGTCGTCCTGACGCTGCACCGAGCCTTCGAAATGCGCGCCGCTCTCGATCGCGATGGTTTTGTGAATGATGTCGCCTTCGACGCGGGCGGTCGAGGTCAGGCGCACCTTCAGGCCGCGCACACGGCCCACGACGCGGCCATTGACCACGACGTCGTCTGCCATGATCTCACCCTTGATCGTGGCGCTTTCGCCGACGGTCAGCAGGTGGGCGCGGATGTCGCCTTCGACGGTGCCTTCGATCTGGATGTCGCCGGTCGTCTTGACGTTGCCGGTGATGGTCAGGTCCGAGGAGAGAACCGAGGGCGCGGGCTTGGAGCGCGGCGCGGAGCTCGGCGTGTAGTCGCTCGAGCTGGACGTGGGGCGGCTCGGAGCGGTCGCGCTTTCAGCGGATTTGGGCTTGTCGCCGTCGGCCTTGGGGCCCGGTTCATGGATTTTCGATTTAGAAAACATTCTTACCAGCCTTGATGAAGGTCATCGGGTTAATTGGCTTGCCTCCGAGCCGGACCTCGTAGTGCAGATGCGGTCCCGTGGAGTGTCCGGTATTGCCCATATCAGCAATCCACTCGCCTTGCGACACCTTTTGCCCGACTTTCACGTGGAATTTGTTCAGGTGACCGTAGCGGGTGGTGATGCCGAAGTCGTGGCGGATCTTGATGATGTTGCCGTAGCCGCGCTCGTGCTCGGCCGCGATCACGACGCCATCGGCGGGCGCGTAGACCTTGGTGCCGATCGGAGCCGCCATATCGACGCCCTCATGCATCCGGCCCCAGCGCCAACCGAAGGGCGAGGAGAACCGGAAATGCGCCTTCACGGGCATAGAGAGCGGCAGCTTGTCGACGGCGATGCGATACATGTTCATCTCGTCGAGCTTGCGCAGGATGTTCTCGGCGCGGGCGGTATCGCCGTCGAGATCGGCTGTGCCCTTGGTCGAGAGCGAGATCGGCGAGAGCGGCCCGCCGGTGCCCGAATAGCCGCGCTTGATCTCCTTGAGGACGTGATCGGGGTCCATGCCGGCCTGCTTGAACACCTTGTCGAGCGGCTCCATCGAGATTTTCACGGCGCCTTCGAGCGTGGTGAAGATCTCGTCGTTGCGCTGTTCGAGAAGCCGCTTCTGCAGCGCGATCTTGTCCATCTGCAGCTGCGCGGTCTTGGCGTCGGCATTCGCTGTGTCGCGTTCCTTGGCTGTCTCTCCGAGTGCGCTGGTCAGCATGTCGACCGTTTTCGCCATGTCCTCCGCGCGGGCAGCCGGGGTGGGGCCGGCATCGGGGCCTTTGCCCTCGGCCTTGGCGAGTGCGAGGCGGGCGTTGTCGCGCTCTTCCATGGTGCGGCGCAGGGTCGCCTGAATCACGCCGATCCCGGTTTCCAGCTCGCGCTTGCGCTCTTCCGAGGCGAGCAGCGCGGATTGCATCTTCGAGACCTGCTCGAGGGCGGTCTGGAAGCGGTCTTGAGCGGCGAGAGCCTCGGCCGCGCGGGCGTCGCGCTCTTGCGAGAGCGCGTCGAGGCGTCGCTCGAAAGCGATTTTCGCAACCTTGTCGTTCTGCGCGGCCCCGCCAGAGGAAATCCCGTCGATGAAGAGCATCGAGGTCGCGACCATCGACCACACGAATACGCCAGCGCCAATCGCCAAGACGCTCGCCTGCGTGAGGGGGCGCAGTCGGACGAACCGCGTGGCGCTGTCTGATTTCAGAAACAGCCGCTGTTCGGGCAGGATGCGCTCGAGACGGGTGTTCAGGCGGTCGAGAATGCGTCTAGGCAAGCCGGTCGGTCCTGTGTTTGTTTCGGATCAAGGGCGACCACGAAGGGGCCGCGCGTCGCTCGCGGCGGTGCACCCGTCCTGCTTGTGGATAAGTCCTCCGCCCTTGGCCAAAGGGATTACCAAGGGGGGCAGGTCCGGGCAACCTCTTTCCCGGGCACATTCGGTCACGGTTCCCTCGCGCGCGCGGTATGAGCGGTTTCTTGCCCAAAAGACGGGACTTCCCGGCGGTTTAGGTCCTGCCGGTCATGCGGGCGTCACGTTGGTGTGATCCGCGCTTGCCGCTGGCGGTCGCCGTGCGACGGGCGCCGCGTCGCGAGGGTGGACGCCCGGGGAAGCGCCTTTTCGGGGTTTCGATCAGCCGAGGTCTCGGACGGCGCCGAGCACCTCTTCTGCGTGGCCTTTGACCTTCACCTTCGGCCAGACCTTCGCCACCTTGCCGTCTGCGTCGATCAGGAAGGTCGCGCGAACGATGCCCCAGAAGGTCTTGCCATACATCGATTTTTCGGCCCAGACACCGTAAGCTTCGCAGGTTTCCGCATCATCGTCGGAGGCCAGATATATGCCCAGGTCATGCTTGGCGCAGAAATTCTCGTGCTTCTTCAGGCTGTCCTTGGAGATGCCGACAACGACCGCGCCTGCGGCGGCGAAATCCGGGGCGAGCCGGGTGAAATCGAGCGCCTCGGTGGTGCAGCCGGGCGTGTTGTCCTTGGGGTAGAAATACAGCACGACCGGACGGCCGGCGAAGGCCGACATCGTCAGGTTGCCCTCCTCCGTGATCGGATTTCCGAGTGTTTCGAAGCTTTTGCCACCCGTGGCGGGCAGAGTGAAGTCCGGCGCTTTTTCGCCTGTCTCGATCATTGGGGAACCTCCTTGCAAGTTCGGGGCTTACTTTCCACGCCCGCTTGCGCGAGACTTAACCACGAGGCAGGAGACCCGGGCAAGACCGCGCGCGGTGGGCCCGGCAGATGAGACGGGGTCGGCACGCGCCGCTTCCGAGGGAGAAACGGCCCCGAGCCAACGGGCGCAAGACGAACGGTATGGAGAGAGAGCGTCCCGATAGCCGCGAAACGTCTGGCACGCCCGATAGGGCGGGCAAAGCGTCGACGGGCGACGCCGAGACGGTCGCCACCGGGGCGGAAACGTCGGCAGGTCGCGGCCGCAGGGCGCGCACCGGGCTCTTGCTGGTTCTCAGCTTCCTGTTTCTCGGAATCGTGGCCGCCGGGGCCTTTCTCGTCATCACGCATCGCGCGGTCGCCGTACCGCAATGGGTTGTTTCCCGCATCGAGACACGCGCCAATGACGCGTTGCAGGGGCAGATGCGGGTTCGGCTATCCGGCGGGATCGATCTCTATATCGATGACGGAATCCGGCCCCGGATCCGGCTGAACACGGTGCGGCTCGAGCGGCCTTCGGGCTTGCCGATCGCGGTGTTGCCCGAGCTGCGCATGACGCTCTGGGCGGAGCCGCTGCTGCGCGGGCGGGTGGAGCCGCGTTCGTTCCGGCTGCGCGGGGCGAGCCTTTCGCTGCATCGCCTGCCCGACGGCAAGCTCGATCTCGATTTCGGCGGCGGCAATCGCTTCGCCAATATCGACCTGAACAATGCCTCCGATCTCATTGAGACCTTTGAAAAAACGCTCGAGGTTCCAGCGCTGTCCAACCTGCAGCAGATCAGCGCCGAAGACTTGCAACTCCGGCTGATGGACGAGCGTCTCGACCGGCTCTGGAAGGTCAGCGACGGCAGGTTCAAACTGACGCAGAGCGATAGCGAAATCTCTGTCGCGCTTGGGTTCGATCTGGGTAGTGGTCGGGCGAAGCCGGCGCAGGTCGCGCTGTCGATGACCACGCAGAAGGCCAGCCGCGAAGCGAGTTTCGGGGCTGCCGTGACCGCGCTTCCGGCGCGCGATCTCGCGGTGCAGGCGCCGGCGCTCGCGGCGCTCGGCGTGCTCGATGCGCCGATCTCGGGGGCGCTGCGCTCCGGGCTGAACGACAAGGGCGAACTGACCGGGATGAACGCGATGCTCGAGATCGGGCGCGGCGCGATCCGGCCCAACGAGGGCGTGAAGCCGATCCCGATCGAGAATGGCAAGCTCTATCTCAGCTATGACCCGAAGCGGCAGCGCGTCGAGGTCTCGACGCTTTCGCTCAACAGCAGGGCATTGCGGCTGCGGGCGGCAGGCCACACCTATCTGCGCGATCTCGAGGGCGGCGTGCCTAAGGAGATCCTCGGCCAGATCGCGATTTCCGATCTGCAGCTCGACCCGGCGGGTCTGTTCGAGAGCCCTGTGCAATTCGCGCAAGGCGCGGTCGACTTCCGGCTCAACCTCGATCCGTTCCGCGTCGATATCGGGCAGCTGGAGCTGAACGATCAGGGCGACACAACGATTTCGGCGCGCGGCAAGGTCAGCGCCGAGAAGGACGGTTGGAAAGTCGCGCTCGATGCCGGGATCGACCAGATCGACCAGACCAAGCTGCTCGCGCTCTGGCCGCCGGCGGTGGTGCCGAAGACCCGCGAATGGCTCGAGAAGAACGTGACCACCGGCCAACTGCGCAATGCCCGCGTCGCGCTGCGGCTGGTGCCGGGGGCGCAGCCGAAACTGGCGCTTGGCTACGAGTTCCGCGGCGCGGATGTGCGGATCATCAACACCTTGCCGCCCGTTCAGCAGGGCCGTGGCTTTGCCACGATCATCGACACGCGTCAGGCGCTCAAGGTCGAGGAGGGGCATGTGACCGCGCCGTCGGGCGGCCGGATCGAGGTGACGGGCTCGTCGCTCATCGTGCCCGATATCCGCATCAAACCAGCCCCGGCGGAGGTCACGCTGATGACCCGCTCGCCGATTCCGGCGGCGCTGTCGCTGCTCGATCAGCCGCCTTTCGAGTTTCTCAGCAAGGCAGGCATGAGCACCGATATCGCGCAGGGTTGGGCCGAGGCGCGTTCGGTAATCCGGCTACCGCTTAAACCCAAGGTGCCGCAGGACGAGATCGGTTTCGATGTCACCGCCCGGCTGACCGAGGTGAAGACCGACACGCTGGTGCCCAACCGGACGCTGCGGGCCGATTTGCTGACGCTGAAGGCCGATCCCAAGGGGATGACGATTTCCGGCAAGGGGACACTGTCCGGTGTCGGGTTCGATGCAGCCTGGACGCAGAAATTCGGGCCGGAGCACAAGGGCCGCTCGGAGGTTGCGGGCACGGTCGATGTAAGCGCCGACGGGCTGGATCGTCTTGGGATTGCCTTGCCGAACGGTATGGTGGGCGGCGCGGGCAAAGGTCGTATCGCGCTCGATCTGCGCAAGGATCAGCCGACCGCCTTCACCTTCACCAGTGCGCTGCAGGGGGTTCGGTTGTCGATCCCGGAAATCGGGTGGAGCAAACCTGCGGGCAGCGCGGGCGATCTGAAGATTTCCGGCACGCTCGGCGCGCCACCCGATATCGACAGCTTGTCGCTGAGCGCGGCGGGGCTGAAGGCGCAGGGCGGGATCACGCTGAACAAGGGCGGCGGGCTGAACCGGGCGCGGTTCTCGAGCCTCAGCGTCGGCAACTGGTTCGACGGTAGCGTCGATCTGATAGGCCAGGGCAAGGCGCGCCCGCCGAAGGTGAATGTCACCTCCGGCGATCTGAACCTCGCACAGGCGGATCTGGGCGGCAGCGGCGGCGCCGGCGCAGGCGGTGGGGGCGGCACGTCGATTAATGCTGCCCTCGACCGGGTGCAGATAACGGACGGCATCGCGCTCACCGGGTTTCGCGGCGATTTCAGTACGCGGGGCGGTCTGTCGGGCCGGTTCCAGGGACAGTTGAACGGCAGCGCGCCGATCGACGGCACGGTGATCCCCGCCGCGGGCGGGCGCGTCGCAGTCCGGGCGCAAACGCAAGATGCGGGACAGGCGCTGGCGGCAACCGGAATATTCACCAAGGCGCGCGGCGGGCAGGGCACGCTGGTGCTGACGCCGGTTGGGCAGAAAAGCTATGACGGCAAGCTCACCGTCGCGAACCTGCGGGTGAAGGACGCGCCGGTTCTGGCCTCACTGCTGTCGGCGGCCTCGGGCGTGGGGCTGCTGGAACAGCTTAGCGGCGAGGGCATCCTGTTCAGTTCCGTCGATGGCGCCTTCCGCTTGACGCCCAACGGGGTGAGTGTCACACGGGGCGCCGCCGTAGGGGCCTCCATGGGGGTGACGATGACGGGCAACTACTACCCGCAATCGAAGACGCTGAACATGAAGGGCGTGATCTCGCCTTTCTATCTCGTGAACGGGATCGGTCAGGTCATCTCGAAGGCGGGGGAAGGGCTCTTTGGCTTCAACTACTCGGTGCGCGGAAGCGCCGACGCGCCGAAGGTCTCGATCAACCCGCTGTCGGTTCTGGCGCCCGGCGGATTGCGTGAGTTGTTCCGGGCGGCGCCGCCCAAGGTGCTGAGCGAATAAGGCTGAAGATGAAGCTAGACGATTTTGATTTCGAGCTCCCCGAGGGGCTGATTGCGACGCGACCTGCGCGCCCGCGCGATGCGGCACGATTGTTGTTAGCCGAAGGTGATACAATTCATGATCGCCACGTGCGTGATCTGGTCGACATCTTCCGCCCCGGCGACCGGCTGGTGCTCAACAATACCAAGGTGATCCCGGCGCGGCTGGCGGGCACACGGACCCGGCAGAGCGCACAGGGCGAGGTGGTCGCGAAGGTCGAGGTGACGCTTCTGGAGCCCGCACCGGGCGGCGAATGGTCCGCGCTGGCGAAGCCTTTGCGCAAGGTGAAGGAGGGTGAGGAGATTGTCTTCTCCGACGCGCTTTCGGCCAAGGTCGAGGCGATCGAGGACGGCCAGCTGCGGCTCAGCTTCAACCTCACGGGCGAGGATTTCGACGCGGCTCTGGCCGAGGCCGGAGCGATGCCGCTGCCGCCCTATATCGCGGCGCTGCGCGCCCCCGATGACGAGGACAAGCGCGACTATCAGACTGTCTTCGCCCGCCATTCCGGCGCGGTCGCGGCGCCCACGGCCAGCCTCCATTTCACCCGCGAGTTGCTGGAGGCGCTGGCCGCCAAGGGCGTGGAGTTCACCGAAGTGACGCTGCATGTCGGCGCGGGCACCTTCCTGCCGGTGAAGGTCGAGGACGTCACCACGCACAAGATGCATTCCGAATGGGGCGAAGTGAGCGAGCAGGCAGCGGCCGAGATCAACGCGACCAAGGCCGCAGGCGGCCGCGTCATTCCCGTCGGCACCACCGCGCTGCGCCTGATCGAGAGCGCCGCACGCGCCGAGGGCGGCGCGAAAGGCCATATCGTGCCCTTCCGCGATGCCACCGACATCTTCATCTATCCCGGCTTCGAGTTTCGCATCACCGACGCGCTGATGACGAATTTCCACCTGCCGAAATCGACGCTGCTGATGCTCGTCTCGGCCTTGATGGGGCAAGATCGCATACGCAAAATTTACGATCATGCGGTTAAGACGGGCTACCGTTTCTTCTCTTACGGCGATGCGTCGCTTCTAATTCCCTAGAGTCGCTTTCAGGGCTTGGAAATGTTGTCGCCGCGGACTAGATGCCGCGGGACGACGCAATCCAATTCAGGCCCCCGGGAGACCGATATGCTGTTAGTGCTGCGCCAGACATGGCCGCTTTTGCTGGGCATCATGCTCTTGATGGTCGGCAACGGGATGCAGGGCACGCTGCTCGGTATCCGCGGCAAGATCGAGGGCATCAACACCTTCTACATGTCGCTCGTGATGTCGGCCTATTTCGCGGGCTTCCTGTTCGGGTCGCGCATGGTGCCCGAGATGATCGCGCGCGTCGGTCACGTCCGCGTCTTCGCGGCGCTCGGCTCGCTGATCTCGGCGGTACTGATCCTCTACGCGGCTTTCCCGAACTGGCCTGCCTGGGTCGCTATGCGCGTGCTGATCGGCTTCTCCTTCTCGGGCGTGTATATCACGGCGGAAAGCTGGCTGAACGCGGGGTCGACCAACGAGACGCGCGGCCAGGCGCTGTCGCTCTACATGATCATGCAGATGTTCGGCATCGTCACGGCGCAGGCGCTGCTGAACGTGGGCGACCCGGCGGGGTATCTCCTCTTCGTGATCCCCTCGGTTCTGGTGTCGCTGTCCTTCACGCCGATTCTGCTCGCCGCCTCGCCCGCGCCCAGCTTCGAGACGATCCAGCGCATGACCTTCAAGCGGCTCTGGGAAGCCTCGCCGCTGGGCATGGTGGGGCTCTTCCTGCTGGGTGGAATCATCTCGGCGATGTTCGGCATGGCCTCGGTCTGGGGTACCGCCGAAGGGCTCGACGTGAAGCAGATTTCGGCCTTCGTGGCGGCGATCTACGTGGGCGGCCTCGTGCTGCAATATCCGATCGGCTGGGCTTCGGACCGAATGGACCGGCGCCGCGTGATCATGGGGGCGGCACTCGCGGGCGCGGTGGTGACGTTCACGATCTTCGCGCTCAACCCACCCTTCTGGGTGCTGCTGATCGGAGCGACGCTGATCGGCGGTGTGGCCAATCCGCTCTATTCGCTCTTGATCGCCTATACCAACGACTATCTCGATTCCTCCGACATGGCGGCCGCCTCTGCGGGGCTGATGTTCGTAAACGGGCTTGGCGCGGTCGCGGGGCCGCTGGTGACCGGCTGGCTGATGAGCGTCATGGGTCCGGGCGGGTTCTTCCTCTATATCGGTGTGCTCTGCGCCGCAATCGCTGGCTATGCAGTGTGGCGGATGACGCGCCGCGAAGCGCCTTCGGTGGACGAGACCGGCTCCTACACGCTGCTCTCGCCGACGGCGACCGCGGTGGCAGTCGAGGCGCGTCTGGAAGTCGCGCAGGAGGAGGCCGAAGCGGCCAGCGAAGAGGAAGCCGAGACCGAGGCCGCGAAGAACGAGGATGCCGCCGCCTGATGCAAGGCCCTTTGCCTGCCTCTGCGCTTGCCCTACCATGATCTGATGACAGCGGGGCAGGCACGGCAGGGGAGGGCCGTCACCATGGATCGCATCAACGAGATTATACGCTTCTGGCGTATCGAGGTCGGCGAGAAATACTGGTACCAGTCGAGCGAGCAGATCGACGCCGCGATCCGGCGTCGTTACGCGCCGCTCTGGCAGGTAGGCGCGCAAGGCGCGCTGACCGAATGGGAGCGCAACGCGCAGGGCGCGCTGGCGCTTCTGCTGCTACTCGACCAGTTCCCGCGCAACATGTTCCGAGACGATCCGCGCGCCTTCCAGACCGACCCGATGGCACGGCGCCATGCCGATCGCGCCATCGCCGAAGGGTTCGACCTGCAGATCGGGCCGCCGCTGCAGCAATTCTTCTACCTTCCTTTCATGCATTCCGAAGAGCTTGCCGATCAGGACCGGGCGGTGACCCTGTTCTCCGAGCGCTGGCGCTCTGAAGATAACCTGCGCCACGCGCTCGCACATCGTTCAGTGATCGAACGGTTCGGGCGCTTCCCTTGGCGCAATTCCGCGCTAGATCGCGAGACAACGCCCGAGGAACAGGCATTCATGGAGCAGGGCGGCTACCGCAAGGCGCTTGCGGATGCGGATGAGTTGAAGCTGTCCGCAAAATAGTTTAATGCCAAACCAGTTTCTGACCGGAGGGAAGACATGGCATCGAAAACCTACGACATGATCGTGATCGGGGCAGGGCCGGGGGGCTATGTCAGCGCCATCCGGGGCGCACAGCTGGGCCTCAAGGTCGCGATCGTGGAGCGCGAGCATCTGGGCGGCATCTGCCTGAACTGGGGCTGTATTCCCACGAAGGCGCTTCTGCGCTCGGCCGAGGTGTTCCACCTGATGGAGCGCGCGAAGGATTTCGGCCTCAGCGCCGAGAAGTTCGGCTACGATCTCGACGCGGTGGTGAAACGCTCGCGCGGGGTGGCCAAGCAGCTCGCTTCGGGCGTCGGCCACTTGCTCAAGAAGAACAAGGTCGATGTCGTGATGGGCACCGCGAAACTTGCCGGCAAGGGCAAGGTTTCGGTGAAAACCGACAAGGGTAGCGAAGAGTTGACCGCCAAGAACATCGTGCTGGCGACTGGCGCGCGGGCGCGCAATCTGCCGGGGCTCGAGGCCGACGGCAAGCGCGTCTGGTCCTACAAGCACGCGCTCAATCCGCCGCATGAGCCGAAGAAATTGCTGGTCATCGGCTCGGGCGCGATCGGTATCGAATTCGCCAGCTTCTTCAATACGCTCGGCGCCGAGACGACGGTCGTCGAGGTGATGGATCGCGTGCTGCCCGTCGAGGACGAGGAAATCTCGAAATTCGCCAAGAAGCAGTTCGAGAAACAGGGCATGACGATCCGCGAGAAGACCACGGTAACCAAGCTCGACCGCAAGGCCGACAAGGTGATCGCAACGCTCGACAAGGGCGGCAAGACCGAGACGCTGGAAGTCGACACCGTGATCTCCGCGGTCGGCATCGTCGGCAATGTCGAGGATCTGGGCCTTGAAGAGGCGGGCGTGAAGATCGACCGCACCCATGTCGTGACCGATGAATACTGCCGCACCGGCGTCGACGGGCTCTATGCCATCGGCGATATCGCGGGCGCACCGTGGCTCGCGCACAAGGCGAGCCATGAGGGCGTGATGGTGGCCGAGCTGATCGCGGGCAAGCACGCCCATCCGGTCAAGCCGGGCTCGATCGCGGGCTGCACCTATTGCCAGCCTCAGGTCGCCTCGGTCGGCATGACGGAAGCGAAAGCGAAAGAGGCGGGCTACGACATCAAGGTTGGCCGCTTCCCCTTCATCGGCAACGGCAAGGCGATCGCCTTGGGGGAGAGCGAGGGGCTGGTGAAGACCGTGTTTGACGCGAAGACCGGCGAATTGCTGGGCGCGCACATGGTCGGCGCGGAAGTGACCGAACTGATCCAGGGCTATGTCGTGGGGCGCCAGCTGGAGACCACCGAGGAAGACCTGATGAACACCGTCTTCCCGCACCCGACCCTGTCGGAGATGATGCACGAGTCGGTGCTCGACGCTTACGGGCGCGCGATCCACTTCTGATCGGATGTGCCGGGAAATGCGAAAGGCCGGGGGGACCCCGGCCTTTTTGTTTTGGTGATAAGGGGCGCGCCCGAGCCTCGGGTGGGCGCTGCGCGTCGCCTGTGGCCGGGCGGTTTATCCTGCAAGTCCGCAAGTAGGATGCGCCTGCGCTGACATCGTCAATGCGCCCTCCCGGGGGGAGGGTCGGGCGCGGCCCGGGGCTGGTCGCCCCGTGCTGGTCATGACCAAGGTCCGTTCTTGCCTTTCCGGCGCACCTTCGGCATCGAGCGCGCACCGCTCCAATCGCCCGTAGCCGGCGCGGGGGCCGCGCGCTCACGACGCGCACCCGCACCGCCCGCCATCTGCCGCAGCGCTGCAACGCGGTTCTCGGTAGAGGGGTGGGTGGCGAAGAGGTTATCCGCGCCGTGCCCGCTCAGCGGGTTGATGATGAACATATGCGCGGTCGCAGGATTGCGCTCGGCGGCGACATTTTCGACCCGACGCGCGCCAGCCTCGATCCGCTGCAGCGCCGAGGCCAGCCAGAGAGGGTTGCCGCAGATCGCAGCCCCTTCCTTGTCGGCCGCATATTCGCGTGTGCGCGAGATCGCCATCTGGACCAGCGCCGCCGCCATCGGGGCGAGGAACATCATCGCCAGCGTGCCCATGATCCCCATCCGCTCGCGCGAGCCGCCGAAGAACAGGGCGAAATTTGCCAGCATCGAAATCGCACCTGCGAAGCTCGCCGTCACGGTCATGATCGCGGTGTCGCGGTGTTTGATATGGGCCAACTCGTGAGCGATCACGCCAGACAACTCCTCGCGCGACAGGCTCTGCATCAGCCCGGCGGTTACCGCCACGGCGGCGTTCTCGGGGTTGCGGCCAGTGGCGAAGGCATTGGGCTGCGGCGTGTCGATCAGGTAGACGGCGGGCATCGGCAGGTCGGCATTCTTGGCCAGTTGCCCGACCAGCGCGTTCAGCCCCGCGCGGTCGCCCGGCGCCACCAGATGCGCGTTATGCATCCGCAGCACCATTTTATCCGAATTCCACCACGAATAGACATTCATCCCGGCGGCGAAGATCAGCGCGATCACCATGCCGGTCGCACCACCCATCAGGTAGCCCAGCCCCATGAACAGCGCCGTCATCGCCGCCATCAGCATCGCAGTCTTGGCATAACCCATTGTCGGTCTCACCCTTTGATCGTTACGCATCCGATATAGGCACGCGCCACGCCCACGCAATTCCATCGGCTGCGCAAAACAAAAGGGGCCCCGGCGGGACCCCTTCAAAATCATGCGACACAGTGCGCGATCAGCGCTCGATCTCGCCGCCACCTGCGTGCCAGTCGCCCAGACCGCCGATGTTGTAGACTTCGGCGTAGCCCATCTGGACGAGCATCTGCGCCGCACCTGCCGAGCGCCCGCCCGAGGCGCAATAGAGCGCGACCGGCTTCGCGGGGTCGAGGTCGGGATGCTTCTCCGGGCTCGACGGGTCGGCCTTCATGCGGATCGTCGCGAGCGGGATATGAAGCGCGCCCTTGGCCTTGCCCGAGCTTTTCACTTCCATGCCCTCACGCACGTCGACCACGGTCAGCTCACCGGCTTTCGCCTTGGCGACGGCGTCCTGCGGGGCAATGCGCTCGACCCGGTTTCCACCGGAAGGGCGAAGAAAATTCAGCATGTCGTTACCTCTTGCATTCGCGTGACCCGCAGGCCCGTTTCCCGGTTCATGTGGCAAATACCGGACCGCTTTCAAGAGTGATAGCGCGAAACCCGTCGAAAATACATTCAAGAAATGGAATTTAATGCCTAATTGCCGCAATTTTGATCGGGCTGCGAGGCGTGCAAGCGGCACGACGGATACGCGCGACATTGCCGCCATGCAGAAAGTTCACATTTCGTTCGCAGATTTGGATTGGAGACTCGCGGGGAAACACCTATCTAGGGCTGGTGATAAAAGGGGGCGTGGATGGCTGAACTGAAGTTCATCGAAGTGCGCGGCGCGCGCGAGCACAATCTCAAGGGCGTGGATGTCGATATTCCGCGCGACCAGTTCGTGGTGATCACGGGGCTGTCGGGCTCCGGGAAATCCTCGCTGGCCTTCGACACGATCTATGCCGAAGGGCAGCGCCGCTATGTCGAAAGTCTGAGCGCCTATGCGCGCCAGTTCCTCGACATGATGGGCAAACCCGACGTCGATCACATCTCGGGTCTGTCGCCTGCGATCTCGATCGAGCAGAAGACGACGTCGAAGAACCCGCGCTCCACCGTCGGCACCGTGACCGAAATCTACGACTACCTGCGTCTGCTCTACGCCCGCGCGGGCACGCCCTATTCGCCCGCCACCGGCGAGCCGATCGAGGCGCAGCAGGTGCAGGATATGGTCGATATCGTGATGCAGATGGAGGAGGGCACGCGCGGCTATCTGCTCGCCCCGATCGTGCGCGACCGCAAAGGCGAATATCGCAAGGAATTCATCGAGCTGCGCAAGCAAGGTTTTCAGCGCGTGAAGGTGAATGGCGAGTTCTACGAGCTGGAAGAACCGCCGACGCTCGATAAGAAATTCCGCCACAACATCGACGTGGTCGTGGATCGCGTCGTCGTGCGCGAGGGGATGGAGACGCGGCTGGCCGACAGTTTCCGCACCGCGCTCGACCTCGCCGACGGCATCGCGATCTTCGAGAGCGCGCCGCGCGAAGGCGAGGGGGAGCCCGAACGCACGACCTTCTCGGAAAACTTCGCCTGTCCGGTGTCGGGCTTCACGATCCCCGAGATCGAACCGCGCCTGTTCTCGTTCAACGCGCCGTTCGGGGCCTGTCCGGTCTGTGACGGCCTCGGCGTCGAACTGTTCTTCGACGAGCGCCTGATGGTGCCCGATGTGACGCTCTCGGTGCAGGGCGGGGCGCTGGCCCCCTGGGCGCGGACGAAATCGCCCTATTACACCCAGACGATCGAGGCGCTGTCGAAACATTACGGCTTCGATCCGAAAAAGCCGTGGAAGGATCTGCCGGAAAACGTGCAGGAGCTGTTCCTGCGCGGCTCGGGCGATGAAGAGATCAAGTTCCGCTTCGACGAGGGCGGCCGCGTCTACGAGGTCAGCCGCACCTTCGAGGGGATCATCCCGAACATGGAGCGCCGCTACCGCGAGACCGACTCTGCCTGGTCGCGCGAGGAGATGGAGCGCTATCAGAACAACCGTCCCTGCCACGCTTGCGGCGGCTACCGCCTGCGGCCCGAAGCGCTCGCCGTGAAGATCGGCGGCAAGCATGTGGGCCACGTGGTCGAGATGTCGATCAAGGAGGCCCATGAGTGGGTCGCCACCGTGCCGGGCAGCCTCTCGCACCAGAAGAACGAAATCGCGACGGCGATCCTCAAGGAAATCCGTGAACGCCTCGGCTTCCTCGTGAATGTGGGTCTCGATTACCTGACCATGAGCCGCGCGGCGGGCACTCTGTCGGGCGGCGAGAGCCAGCGGATCCGGCTGGCCTCGCAGATCGGTTCGGGCCTGACGGGCGTGCTCTACGTGCTCGACGAGCCGTCGATCGGCCTGCACCAGCGCGACAACGACCGCCTCCTCCAGACGCTGAAAAACCTGCGCGATCAGGGCAATACGGTGATCGTTGTGGAGCATGACGAGGATGCGATCCGCCATGCCGATTACGTCTTCGATATCGGCCCGGGCGCCGGCGTGCATGGCGGTCAGGTCGTTTCGCGCGGCACGCCCGAAGAGATTGCCGCCGATCCGGCGTCGTTGACCGGGCAATACCTGTCCGGCACGCGCGAGATCGCGGTCCCGACCGAGCGGCGCAAGGGCAACAAGAAGAAGCTCAAGGTCGTGGGTGCGACCGGCAACAACCTCAAGAACGTCACGGCCGAGTTCCCGCTCGGCAAGTTCGTCTGCGTCACCGGCGTTTCGGGCGGGGGCAAGTCCACGCTCACCATCGAGACCCTGTTCAAGACCGCCTCGATGCGGCTCAACGGTGCGCGTCAGACGCCCGCGCCCTGCGATACGATCAAGGGGTTGGAGCATCTCGACAAGGTCATCGACATCGACCAGCGCCCGATCGGGCGCACGCCGCGCTCGAACCCCGCGACCTATACCGGCGCCTTCACCCCGATCCGCGACTGGTTCGCCGGTCTGCCGGAGGCGAAGGCGCGCGGCTACAAGCCGGGGCGGTTCTCCTTCAACGTGAAGGGCGGGCGCTGCGAGGCCTGTCAGGGCGATGGCGTGATCAAGATCGAGATGCACTTCCTGCCCGACGTCTATGTCGAATGCGAGACCTGCAAGGGCAAGCGCTACAACCGCGAGACGCTTGAAATCCAGTATAAGGGCAAGTCCATCGCGGACGTGCTCGACATGACGGTCGAGGACGCGCAGGAGTTCTTCAAGGCGGTGCCTTCGATCCGCGAGAAGATGGACGCGCTGATGGAGGTGGGCCTTGGCTATATCAAGGTCGGCCAACAGGCAACGACGCTGTCAGGCGGCGAGGCGCAGCGGGTGAAGCTGTCCAAGGAACTGTCGAAACGCGCCACAGGTCGCACTTTGTACATTCTCGACGAGCCGACGACCGGTCTGCACTTCGAAGATGTTCGAAAACTGCTGGAAGTGCTGCACAGCCTCGTGGAGCAGGGCAACACCGTCGTGGTGATCGAGCACAATCTCGACGTCATCAAGACGGCCGATCATATCATCGATATCGGCCCCGAGGGCGGCGATGGCGGCGGCGAGATCGTGGCGGTCGGCACGCCGGAAGAAGTGGCCACCAACCCGCGCAGCCATACCGGCCATTACCTTGCGCAGATGCTGGGAGTGAAGGTCGCGGCGGAGTGATCCGCCGCGCTCTGGTCGCGGGCGCGCGGGCTCAGCGCCGTGCGGTGCGGCCGATGACTTCCATGACCTTGTGGTCTTCCGCGCCGACTTTGTAGATCACGCCGCGCACGTTGTAGTAGCGCCAGGCGCCGGTCACGATCGGCAGATCGTAGCGGCGCAGGTTCAGGATCATCGAGTGCTGATAGACTGGAAACACATCGCCGACGCTGAACTCGGGCTCCATCTGACCCTGCAGTACCCAGCGTGACGTGCCATTCGTCGTGGCGACCTTGCAGAACGTGTCGCCCGTCGTGAGCGTCTTGCACTCCGGCGCGGCCTTTGCGGAAGCTTTGGCTTCCTGCGCTGCGGGGCTACCCATGTCGATCTTCCCACCGCGCATTACCTGAACCCCTTGCGCCGATCCTTCGGCAGAGGCGAGGGCGGGCAGGGCGCAGGTCAGCGCAATCAGGGCGAGTGGGCGCATCACGATCCTCATCTTGAAAGCCTATCCACGCGCGTGTCATCGGGCAACGAAATTGAGAATCGATACATCTTTTTGTCCTCCAACCTTTCGAGGACAATAAAAAACGGGCGGAGTGGTTCCGCCCGTTTTTTAATTTCCGTCTGGACTGTGGCTCAGAAGCCGACGATGTCCGTGGCCTTGCCGACCTGGGCGAGCACTTCGCCGCTCTCGGGGCTGACTTCGTAGATGTAGCCGAACGAGCGCCAGTAGGTCGCGTCAGCCTTCAGGCCGAACGCGGCGGGCTGGCGGAGGCGAACGTGGTTCTCGGTGATCTGCTGGCCAACTTGCCACAGCAGGTCGTTGCGAACCGAGGGCTTCTGGTCATGCGACTGGTTCGCGACCGAGACGCTTGCTGCCATTTTCGAACCTGCGGCGCTCATCGGACCATCTGCGAGAGCTGCCATCGGGGTAAAAGCTGCGCCGATCACCGCGATCAGCGCGACACGGGGGAGATAAGTCATGCGCGTTTTCCTTTCGTCTTGAGGGACCAAATGCCGCATTGCGGCGAAAAGGTCCATTGCAGATTCCGCATTGCCGCCATGCGTAGAAACGAAAGCTGTTGCGCGCTGTAAGTTGCTGTTATTGCTTAATAAAAAATTACGATATTTCCGTGTCAAATCACAAAGGCCTCCACTTTACGTGAAGGCCTCGTGTTCAGATGCGGCGCTATGTCGCGGTTGACGCTGCGTCTGCGAAGTCAGTAGCCGAGGATCGAACGCGCGAGTCCGATCAGAGCGAGCACTTCGCCGGTCTGGCGGTCGACCTGATAGACGTAGCCGTTGGAGCGCCAATAGGTGCGATTGTCGTTCAGGCCGTAGCGGTTCGGGTCGCGGATCAGGACGTAGTCGCCGGTGATCCGGTCACCGCGGCGCCAACGGCGCTCCGCGTCCCGCCATTTGTCGTCGCGCTCGTCGTCGTGGCGATAGCTTTTCTTGGCGAGACCGGGCGGACGGCAGCCATTGTTCTTCTTGGCCAGTCCGGGCGGGCAGCCCCTGTAATCGCGCTCTGCGTGGCCGCGGTCGTTCTTCCATTTGCCGTGGCCATGGCCGTCAGCAAGGGCGGCCCCGGGCAGAAGGCTCGCCCCGAGGGCAGCGGCGAGGGTAAGCTGGGTCAGGTGTTTCATGTGACCTCTCCTTTCCTGACGCGCCTCATGCGCGTGTTGGGATATAAATGAACGTAGCTGGCCAGCCGTTCCATCGCGGAATCGGGCTTTATCCACGCGCAACCCTCTCACAAGCAAGACCCCGCCGAAGACGCGCGGTCATTCGGCGGGGTCCGGCTCGCCCTCGGGGCGAAATCAGGCTTCTGGGGTTACTTCTTACAGGTATTGACGCCGAGCATCGAGTAGAGCGGGCAAGTGCCCAGCAACCCGGTCCCGAGCGGAATCAGCCCCACCCAGAAGAGCCAGCGATAGGGGCCGGGCGGGGTCATGAAGAAGGCGATGATCAGGGCCAGCCCGACCACGATGCGCAGAGTGCGGTCGATGCCGCCGACATTGTTCTTGAACATTCAAAGCCCTTTCCGTGGCGCAGCTTCCTTGCAACTTGATACTGTTACGCGAACTCAGGCGGCAAGGATTAACTGCGGGAGGCGCGGTGACGCGCCTCCACTCGGAATTCAGGTGCGGCTGCGCTTTTCGAAACGCGGCAGCATGGCCGAGAAGTCACGGCCCTTGCCGCCTTCGGTTTCCACGAAGGCCGAATAGAGCGCGGCGGCCAGCTTGCCCATCGGCGTGTCGGCATCGGCGCTCTCGGCGGCCTGCTGGCTCAGCCGCAGGTCCTTGAGCATCAGCTCGGCGGCGAAGCCCGGCTTGTAATCGTTGTCGGCGGGCGATTGCGGGCCGACGCCCGGCGCCGGGCAATAGGTGTTCATCGACCAGCTCTGACCCGAGGAGGTCGAGACCACGTCGAACATCTTCTCGCGGTCGAGGCCCAGCTTGTCGGCCAACGCGAAGGCTTCGCAGGTCGCGATCATCGTCACGCCGAGGATCATGTTGTTGCAGATCTTGGCCGCCTGACCCGCGCCCGCTTCGCCGCAATGCACGGCCTTCTGGCCCATCACGTCGAAGAGGGGCTTCACGATCTCGAAGCTTTTCGCGTCACCACCCACCATGAAGGTCAGCGTGCCGTTGGTCGCGCCGCCCACGCCACCGGAGACAGGCGCGTCGAGCGAACCGAGGCCGCGCTCTGCCGCCATCGCCGCGACCGCTTTCGCGCTGTCGACATCGACGGTCGAGCAATCGCACAGCACCGCATCTTCCTGCATCGCCGGGATCACTTCCTTCGCGACGTCGCGCAGGATCTGGCCGTTGGGGAGCATGGTGATGACGACCTCGGCCTCCTGCGCCGCCGCCGCTGCGGTCGTCGCCCGACCCACGCCCTCGGGCGGCGGGGCGGTGAGGTCGAAGCCGATCACTTTGTGACCCGCGGCGACCAGATTGGCCGCCATCGGCCCACCCATGTTTCCAAGCCCGATGAATGCGATTTTCATGTCGTCTCCTCCCAGATGGCCCATTCGGGGCCGAGCGGCTCCAGCATCTGCGCGACCGCCTCTTCCGGCAGCGCATCCAGAGCATATTTCCATTGCGGATTGCGATCCTTGTCGATGATCTGCGCCCGCACGCCCTCAAGAAAATCACCTAGCTCCGCCGCACGCCAGGTAAAGCGGAACTCATGGGTGAGGGCGGCGCGGATCGTGTTCTCGGCGCGGGTCATGCGGATCAGGCGCAGCGTCGCCTCCATCGACAGCGCAGAGTTGCGCAGCACCGTCTTGTAGGTCTTCTCGGCGAACTCGCTGCCCGAAGTCTCGAGCTTGGCGACGATCGCGCTGAGGTTCTCGGCCCAGAAGATGCGGTCGATCTCGGGGCGCAGGCCTTCCAGCTTGCCGGGTTCGGGCGGGGTGCGCGGATGGGGCAGGGTGTCGATATTGCCGGTCTCGATGAGCCGGGTCTTCAACTCCTCCCAATCGGCCTCGGGCACGAACATATCGGCGAACCCGGCATAGAGCGCGTCGGTTGCGTTCATTCGCGCCCCCGTGAGGCCGAGATATTCGCCCACGTGGCCTGGCGCGCGCGCCAGCAAGAGCGTGCCGCCCACGTCCGGGATCAGCCCGATCCCGCTTTCCGGCATCGCGACCTGCGTGCTTTCGCCCACGATCCGGTGGCTGGCATGGCCGCCGACGCCGACACCGCCGCCCATGACAAAGCCCTGCATGAAGGCGACGATGGGCTTGGGATATTCCGCGATCTTTGCGTTCATCCGGTATTCGTCGCGCCAGAAGTCGCGTCCCGGTGCATAATCGCCAGCGATCCCGGCCCGGTAGACGGCGGCGATGTCGCCGCCCGAGCAGAAGGCGCGATCACCCGCTGCGTCGATCACGACAAGATCGACCTCCGGGTCGTCGCGCCATGCGTCGAGCGCCGCCTCGATCGCCATGGCCATCTCGTGATCGAGCGCGTTGAGCGCCTTGGGTCGATTGAAGGTCAGCCGTCCGGCGTGGCCTTCCTTTCTCGCGATCATCGTTTCTTCGGTCATCCACGCTCCGCCAGCATCGCGCGGCTGACGATCAGCCGCATGATTTCATTCGTGCCTTCAAGGATCTGGTGCACGCGCAGGTCGCGCACGATCTTCTCGATCCCGTAATCGGCAAGATAGCCGTAACCACCATGCAATTGCAGGCATTGGTTTGCCACATCGAATGAGGCATCCGTCACATAGAGTTTAGCCATGGCGCAGAACTTCGTCGCATCATGGGACTTGTTGTCGAGCTTCCATGCCGCCTGACGCAGGAAGGTGCGCGCGGATTCCAGCTTCACCTCCATATCGGCGAGGCGGAATTGCAGCGCCTGGAACTGGTCGAGCGATTTACCGAAGGCCTTGCGCTCGCCCATATAGGCCAGCGTCTTGTTGAGCGCGGCCTGCGCGCCGCCCAGGGCGGAGGCCGCGATATTCAGACGCCCGCCATCGAGACCCGCCATCGCATAAGTAAAGCCTTTGCCCTCTTCGCCCAGCAAGTTCTCCGCCGGAATGTGGCAATCGTCGAATTGCACCTGCGCGGTCGGCTGAGCCTTCCAGCCCATCTTGCGCTCCAGCCCGCCGAAGCTGAGCCCCTTCGCGCCGTCCTCGACCACGATCGTCGAGATGCCCTTGGGCCCCGGATCGCCGGTGCGGACCATGGTCACATAGACATCCGAATAGCCGCCGCCCGAGATGAACGCCTTGGTGCCGTTGAGCACCCAGCCCTCGTTCGAGCGCTCGGCCTTGGTCCGCAGCGCCGCTGCGTCCGAGCCCGAACCCGGCTCGGTCAGGCAGTAGGAGAAGACCTTTTTCATGCTGACCAGATCGGGCAGCCAGCGCGCCTTGTCCTCGTCCGAGCCGAACTTGTCGATCATGCCGCCGCACATGTTGTGGATCGACAGGAACGAGCCCACGGCGGGGCAGGACATTGCGAGCGCCTCGAAGACGAGCGTGGCATCGAGGCGCGACAGGCCCGATCCGCCATAGTCTTCGGCGACGTAGATGCCGCCCAGACCCAGCTCGGCCACTTTCGGCCAGAGCTCTTTCGGGATCGTGCCGGCCTCTTCCCACGCGTCCGCATGGGGGGCGATCTCGTCCTGCCCGAAGGCGTAAGCCATGTCGAAAATGGCCTGCTGTTCCTCGCTGAGCGCGTAATCCATGAAACTCCTCCCCGAGCTCACTTTCGGTAAAGGCTCGACCTCAACCGGATGAATTGAACACCCGTTTAATTTCGAATCCTTGCGAGAGTTTTGCAAGGGGGAGCTTGTGCAAGTGCAAGCGTGCCGTCAGCCCGCCAGATAATCCGCGATCACCGAGTGCGACCCGCGTGCCCAGACGTCATTGAGAAGCGCGGTGAATTTCGCCACGACCTCGGCATTCTCGGCCAGATCGCCGTAGATCTCGGACATCTCCAGCCACGCGGCGGGACGCTCCTTCGCCAGCTTCGACTGCGCGACGAGGCGATCCCAATTCGGATCGTTCGGCGCGATCTCGGCGCCGGTCTCGCTGGTGCCGTAGCAATAGCGGCACCAGAGCGCGCTCTCGAGGATCAGCCCGGTGCAATCCCGGCCCTGAGCGAGGCAATCGCTGATCGAGGTGATGATGAACTTCGGTTGCCGGTTCGAGCCGTCATGGCACAGGCGGCGGATCGTGTCGGCCACTTCCGGGTTCGAGAAGCGGCTCAAGATCAGCTGCTTGTAATCGTTCAGGTCGGTGTCGGGCACCGGCGGCACGATGGGCAGGATCTCGGTCGTCTCGATCTTGTCGAGATAGGCGCGGATCTGATCATCTGCCATCGCCTCATGCGCGTATTCGATGTCCCGCAGGCCTGCGGCATAGGCGATGATCGCGTGCCCGCCATTGAGGATACGGATCTTCATCGTCTCGAACCGGGCGACCGCATCGGTGAAGGTCACGCCGACTTTCTCCAGCGCGGGGCGGCCCGCAGGGAAATTGTCCTCCATCACCCATTGCCGGAAGGGCTCGCAGGTGACGGGGGCGGCGTCCTCGATCCCGAAGCTTTGGGCCAGCGCACGCTCGCGCGGGCCGGTGGCGGGGGTGATCCGGTCCACCATCGAGTTCGGAAAGGCGACATTGGCCTTGATCCATGCGCTTAGCTCCGGATCGGAGAGTTCCGCCAGTCCGCAAACCGCGTCGCGCGTGACATGGCCGTTATGGGGCACGTTATCGCAACACATCACGGTGAAGGGCGGCACGCCCGAGGCTCGGCGCGCCTTCAGCGCGGCGATGATCGCGCCGAACGCGGTCTCGGGATGGTCCGGATTGGCCGCATCGGCCTGAATGTCGGGATGGGTCGGGCTGAACGTGCCGGTCTTCGGGTCGATGTAATAGCCGCCCTCGGTCACGGTAAGCGACACGATCCGAACGCTGGGCTGCGACATGGCTGCGATCAGCGGCGCATTTCCGGAGGCCACTTCGGCAAAACCAACCATCGAGCCTATCACGCGGGCCGATTTCGCCGCCGGGTCCAGCTCGATCACGCTATAGAGCCCGTCCTGTGCTAGAACCGCATCGCGCATCTTCGCATCGCCCGGTCGAACGCCCGCGCCCATGAGCGCCCAGTCATGGCCTTCGCCCAAATTGAACAGATCGTCGAGATAGACCGCCTGATGCGCCCGGTGGAAATTGCCGCAGCCGATATGAACGATGCCGGGGGTGAGCGCCGCGCGGTCGTAACCGGGGCGCGCCACGTCTGCGGGAAGCTCGGAGAGGGTGTCGTTGGAAAGTGTCATGTCAGCTCATCCAGTTTCCGCCGTCGACATTGTAGGTCTGGGCGACGATGTATTCGGCCTCGTCCGAGGCGAGGAAAACGGCCATGCCGGTCAGGTCGGCGGCGGTCCCCATGCGGCCATAGGGGACGGACTCGCCGACCTCTTTCTTCTTCTGGCCCAAGGGTTTGTTCTCGTATTTCGCGAAGAAGGCATCGACGCCGTCCCAATGCTCGCCATCGACCACGCCGGGCGCGATCGCGTTCACGTTGATGCCATGTTCGATCAGGTTCAGCCCCGCGGATTGCGTAAGGCTGATGACGGCGGCCTTGGAGGCGCAATATACCGCGACCAATGCCTCGCCCCGACGTCCGGCCTGAGACGCCATGTTGATGATCTTGCCGCCACGGGCCTGCGCGATCATCTCCTTCGCCGCCGCCTGCATCATGAAGAGCGTGCCTTCGACGTTGATCTTGAAGACGCGGGCGTAATCCTCGCGGGTGATTTCCACGAGCGGCGCGGCGGTGAAGATCGCGGCGTTGTTGATCAGGATGTCGATCCCGCCCGAGGCGCGCATCTTCTCCATGGCGGCGTCGATGCTCGCCGCGTCGGTCACGTCGAGCTTGAGCGCGACCGCGCCGATCTCGGCCGCGGTGTCCTCGGCCCGCGCGATGTCGATATCGCCGATCACGACCTCCGCGCCTTCCGCGATGTATTTCTCCGCGAAAGCGCGGCCGATCCCACGGGCTGCCCCGGTGATCAGGGCGCGTTTGCCATTCAGTCGCATCAGATTGCCTGTCCTTGCGCGTCGAATTTGTGGAGTTGGTTGAGGTCGGGGGTCAGGTAGACCTTGTCGCCCGAATGCAGCCCGATCTCGCCGCCGCCGCGCACGTTGATCACGCCATGCTTCGTTTCGACATGCAGGAACGTGTCGGAGCCCAAGTGCTCGGACACGCCGACCGTGCCCTCCCACGCGCCTTCGGTCGTCGAGACCTCGATATGCTCCGGGCGGATGCCGATGCTGTCGGCGCCGTATTTCGCAGCTTCGTCGCCCTCGATGAAGTTCATCTTCGGCGAGCCGATGAAGCCCGCGACGAACTTGTTGCGCGGCGAGCGATACAGTTCCAGCGGCGAGCCAACCTGTTCGATCCGTCCGGCCTGCAGCACGACGATCTTGTCGGCCATGGTCATCGCCTCGACCTGATCGTGGGTGACGTAGATCATCGTGGTCTTGAGCTTCTGGTGCAGTTCCGAGATCTCCAGCCGCATGTTCACCCGCAGCGCCGCATCGAGGTTCGACAGCGGTTCGTCGAAAAGGAACGCCGCCGGTTCCCGCACGATGGCCCGACCGATCGCGACGCGCTGGCGCTGACCGCCCGAAAGCTGGCCGGGGCGACGGTCGAGATAGTCGGTCAGGTTGAGGATGCGCGCCGCATTGTCGACCTTCTCTTTGGCCGCCGCCGCGTCCAGCTTTGCCATCTTCAGCGGGAAGGCGATGTTCTTGCGCACCGACATATGCGGGTAGAGCGCGTAGCTCTGGAACACCATCGCCAGCCCGCGCTTGGCGGGGGGCAGGTCGCTCGAAGGTTGACCGTTGATCTCGATTTCGCCGCCCGAGACGTCTTCCAGACCCGCGATCAGGCGCAGAAGGGTGGATTTGCCGCAGCCCGAGGGGCCGACGAAGACGACGAACTCGCCTTCGTTGATTTCCAGATCGAGCGGCGGGATGACCTCGACATCGCCGAAGGCCTTGCGGACGCCCTTGAGGGTAATCTGTCCCATGGGTTTAGCTCCTTATTTCACGGCGCCGAAGGTCAGGCCACGCACCAGCTGTTTCTGGCTGAACCAGCCGAGGATCAGGATCGGTGCGATAGCCAGCGTCGAGGCGGCAGAGAGTTTCGCGTAGAACAGCCCTTCGGGGCTGGAATAGGCGGCAATGAAAGCGGTGAGGGGGGCGGCATTCGCCGCCGTCAGGTTCAGCGTCCAGAAGGCTTCGTTCCAGGCGAGGATCACGTTGAGCAGAAGCGTCGAGGCGATGCCGGGCACGGCCATCGGGGTCAGCACGTAGAGGATCTCGCCGCTCAAGGTCGCGCCATCCATACGGGCGGCCTCGAGGATGTCCTTCGGAATTTCCTTGAAATAGGTGAAGAGCATCCAGATCACGATCGGCAGGTTCATCAGGCACAGCACGATGACCAGACCGGTCCGGGTATCCAGCAGGCCCCAGTCGCGGAACATCAGGTAGATCGGGACGAGCACGCCCACGGCGGGCATCATCTTGGTGGACAGCATCCACATCAGCACGTCCTTGGTGCGCTTGCCCGGCACGAAGGCCATGGCCCAGGCCGAGGGGATCGCGACGATGAGCGCCAGCAGGGTGGAACCGAACGAGATCACCACCGAATTCATGAAGTGGCGGAAGTAGTTCGAGCGCTCCTGAACGAGATGGTAGCTATCGACGGTCCAGGCCGAGGTCAGCACGTCCCACGGCGCCTTGATCGCGTCGCCCTCGGTCTTGAACGACAGGATGATCGTCCAGAGGATCGGGAAGAAGATCACGAAGGCCAGCGCCCATGCGATCACGGACATGATCGTGCGGCGGCGGTTGGAGATTTTGCGCGCCATTGGATTACGCCTCCAGGTTCTTGCCGATCATCCGCATCAGGAAGATCGCGACGATATTTGCGAGGATCACGGCGATCACACCGCCCGCGGCGCCTCCGCCCACGTCGAATTGCAGCAGCGACTGGACATAGACGAGGTAGGTCAGCGTGGTGGACGCGTTGCCCGGCCCGCCATTCGTGGTCACTAGGATTTCCGCGAAGGTCGAGAGCAGGAAGATCGTCTGGATGAGGATCACCACGGTCGCGGCCCGTGCGAGGTGTGGCAGCATGATGTAGAAGAACCGCGACAGGGCGCCCGCGCCGTCCATCTCGGCGGCTTCCAGCTGCTCGGAATCCAGCGATTGCAGCGCGGTCAGCAGGATCAGCGTCGCGAAGGGCAGCCACTGCCATGCCACGATTATGGTGATCGAAAGCATCGGCGCATGGGCGAGAAAGTCATATGGCTGTAGCCCTATCGCCTTGGCGATATAGGCGAAAATGCCGTTCACCGGATTGTAGAGCATGTTCTTCCAGACCAGTGCGGACACGGTCGGCATGACGAAGAAGGGCGCGATCACGAGAACCCGCACGATGCCCTGGCCGAAGATCGGCTGATCGAGGAGCAGCGCCAGCAGGATGCCCCCGATCACGGTGATCAGCAGCACGCCCCCCACCAGCACCAAAGTGTTCTTGAGCGCAGTCAAGAAGGCGGGATCGGTGAGGAAGTAATAGTAATTGTCCCAGCCCACGAAGCCGCCCTGACCGGGCATCAGCAGGTTGTAGCGCTGGAACGAGAACCAGATCGTCATGCCCAGCGGCACGGCCATCCACATGAACAGCAGGATGACGGATGGCGAAATCATGAGACGCGCGGCAGAGCGCGAGGCTTGCGTGGACATCGGTCCGGCTCCGGTTATCGGAAGTTGAAAAAAAGAGGCACGGGGCGGTCAGACCCAAAATGACCGCCCCGGCCGGGGAGGGGCCTGGTTACTTGATGTAACCGGCCTTCTTCATCTCGCGCTCGGTCAGGCTCTGTGCGTTTTGCAGTGCCTGATCGCCGGAGATTTGCCCTGCGAGCGCAGCCGAGAACTGCTGGCCGACGGCGGTGCCGATCGCCTGGAACTCGGGGATCGCGACGAACTGGACGCCGGTATAGGGAACCGGGTCGACCGTCGGATTGGTCGGGTCAGCCGCGTTGATCGAGTCCAGCGTCAGCTTCGCGAAGGGAGCCGCTTCGAGATATTTCGGGTTCTCGTAGAGCGAGGTACGGGTGCCCGGGGGCACGTTCGCCCAGCCCTCTTTCTCGGCCACGAGCTCGGTATAGTGCTTCGAGGTCGCCCATTCGATGAAAGTCTTCGCGGCGTCTTCCTTCTGGGTGCCCGCCGGGATCGCCAGCGACCAGGCCCAGAGCCAGTTCGCGCGCTTGTCGACGCCTTCCTTGTTCGGCGCGAGCGCGAAGCCGACCTTGTCGGCCACGGTCGAGTCCTTGGGGTTGGTCACGAAGGACGCAGCCACCGTGGCGTCGATCCACATGCCGCATTTGCCCTGCTGGAACAGTGCGAGGTTCTCGTTGAAGCCGTTGGCCGACGCGCCGGGCGGGCCGTATTTGTTCATCATGTCGAGGTAACGCGACATGGTCTCTTTCCACGGGGCCGTGTTGAATTGCGGCTGCCAGTTCTCGTCGAACCAACGTCCGCCCATCGAGTTGTCCATCGTGGTCAGGAAGGCGGCGTTCTCGCCCCAACCGGCCTTGCCGCGCAGACAGATGCCGTAGACTTCATTGTCCTTGTCGGTCATCGCGGCAGCGGCTTTTTCGATGTCGGACCAGGTCGGCTTCTCGGGCATTTCCATCCCGGCCTTTTCCATCAGGTCCTTGCGATACATCACGAAGGAGCTTTCGCCGTAGAAGGGCGCTGCATAGAGCTTGCCATCCACAGTAAGGCCTTTGCGGATCTGCGGCAGCAGGTCGTTCACGTCATAGCTGTCGGGCATGCCGTCGAGCGGCACGAGCCAGCCCTGCTTGCCCCAGATCGGAACCTCGTAGGTGCCGATGGTCAGCACGTCGAATTGGCCGCCCTTGGTGGCGATGTCGGTGGTGACCTTCTGGCGCAGGACGTTCTCTTCCAGCGTGACCCATTCCACCTTGATGTCGGGATGCTCGGCATAGAAGTCGTCCATCAGGCCCTGCATGCGGACCATATCGCCGTTGTTCACGGTTGCGACGGTGATGGTGGTCTCGGCTGCCGCAGCAGTCGCAAGCGCGCCGAGAGCACAGGCGCCCATGAGCGCCCGGATCGTATAAGTCATAGATTTCCTCCCTTGCGGTCTGAGCATATGCCCAAACTGTGAGAAAATATTCACAAACAGAACCCAAGCTGTCAATCAAGAATTACTGCGATGTCTTGATTTATTATGAACGCCGTCTCTAACGCCTTGTTTCGGCGTCAGTCTTCCAACAGGGCCTGAGCCGTCGGCTCGTCGGTCACGAGCCCGTTGAGAAGCCCGCCTTCCAGAGCGGCACGAATCGCGACCAGTTTCGAGCTGCCAGCGGCGATGCCGATCACCGGGGCGTCGCGCTTGGGCTCGATCCGGAACGAGCCGAAACGCGTCGTGGTGGGAGTGGTGATGTAGTTGCCCTGCGCATCGTAGAACGAGCCCACGAGCTCGCCCACGCCGCCAGCCGCGCGCAGCTCCTCGAGTTCGGCGAGGGTGACGAAGCCGTCCTTGTGCACCGGCGCGTCCTCGCCCAGCTGGCCGACGCCGACGAAGGTCGCATCCGCCTCCGCCGCGAGCCGCTTCACGGCCTGCACCGGCTTGAGCCGGTCGAACATCGCACGTTCCTCCACCGTTTCCGAGATCACCGGAACCAGCATCGGATAATGCGGCAGGCGCAGCTTGTCGGCCATCCGCATGATGACGTCATAGAACGAGGCAGAACCGTCCGGGGCGATGTTGCCGATCAGCGAGACGATCTTGTGCTCGGTCGCGGGGCGCTGCATCACCTCGTTCACCATCGCAGAGAGCGAGCGGCCCGTCCCGAAGGCGATCACCTGCGGCTCGGACCGTGCGAGGATCCGTTCGAGAAGCGTGGCGGCAAAAGCGGCGGTGGCCGTGGCCGGGTCGCCGCGTTCACCCAGCGACGGCGCGACGCGCACCGTCTGCAGCCCGAAGCGACGCATCAGCGCCGCTTCCAGTTCCAGACAGGCGCCGATCTTGTGCTCGATCCGCACCCGCACCAGTCCTTCTGAAACCGCGCGGCTCACCAGCCGCTGCGCGCGCTGGCGCGACACGCCAAGTTCGGCGGCGATCTGGTCCTGCGTCATGCCGCCGACGTAATAGAGCCATCCGGCCCGTGCCGCCTCGTCATCGCGCGAAGTTTCGGCCTCATTCATACGGCTCACGACTCTTTCTCCCTGATGAGTCCATTCTGGAAGAACTCGGTGAAATGCGCAAATTCGCGATGCGGACGGGCATCCTCGGGCGGCGTCAGGTCGCGCCCGGCCAGATGGCTGCCGCCGGTGAAACGCCAGACTTCCATCCCCGCCGCAAGCCCTGCACGAATGCCGTTGAGGCTGTCCTCGATCACCAGCGTGCGGGCAGGGGCCGCGCCCATCTTCTCCGCCGCGTGCAGGAACAGGTCGGGTGCGGGCTTTCCATGGGCGACCTCGCTCGCCGTGAACAGCCGATCGCCCACCCGGTCGCGCAGGCCTGCGATTTCGAGCGAGCGTTCGGCGCGCGGCAGGCTCGACGACGTGGCCACGCACCATGGCACGTCGAGTGCCTCCAGCACATCGGCCACGCCCTGAGTCACCCGCAGGTCTCGTTCGAACGCGTCGAGCAGACGCGCGCGATACTGCGCCTCGAACTCCTCCGGAAGATCAAGCCCGAACTCGGAGCGGATCTGCTTCATCACCGTGGGATAGGACCGGCCAAGGAAATGGCGCGCGACGTAATCGAGGTCGATATTCACCTGCAGCGTGGCCAGCTCGTCGATCAGCATCTGCGCCGAAATGATCTCGGAATCGATCAGCACCCCGTCGCAGTCGAAAATCACCAGATCGGTCATGGTTCCTCCCCCCTGTCATTCGCGCAGCGATAGCGTGCGAAACCGGGGATGGCCAGAGGCGGAAACGGTCTGTCAGACCATGGCCTCCTGCGCACCGATCCCGGTCACCCGAAGCGCGATCGCGCCCGCGCCGAACAGGAAGATCGCCATCACGCCGAGCCAACCGACCCACGGGATGATCCAGATCAGCGCGCCGATCGCCGCGCCACCGAACGCCGCGAGGGCGCATTCGCCCGGCGTGACCGGCTGGCCGCGCCCGATCAGATCATGCAACCACGCGCCGATGACCCAGATCCCCACGATATAGCCGCCGAAGCCCAGCACCAGCACTCCGAGCAGCGAGAACGGCACCAGCACCAGCCCGATCACGGTCATCGCAAGCAGCAAGATCGACCCCACGAGCGCCGAGAGCCCGACGAACCCCGCAAGGCCCGCGCGCAAGGGATGGGCGAGGCTGCGCCGGCGCATGCGGTCCATCAAGCCCGGCGCGAAGACCGCGAGAAGCGTGGCCACGATCCCGACCACGAGCACGCCGCCCAGCCAGTCGCGGATCTCGATCAGGTAATTGCGCGCCGGGGCAGGGCGTGCCTTCGCCTCTTCGAATTCCTTCGCCTGATGAATGCTTACCCGTTCGGCCGGGGCGACGCTGGAGGGGACGGTCACCTCACCGGGCGTGTCGGTATAGACCTGAACCTTGCCTGTGACCGTCGCGCCATCGCCCCAGGTGACGGTCTTTGTTCCCAGCACGAGATCGCCCGAAATTTCGGCGTCGATCAGCGCCTCGTCGGCGCCGATGACCGCGCTGCCCGCGACAGGAGCCTCGAGCCGAACCTGCTGCCCCATCGCGCGCAGGTTGCCCGAGATCGTCCCCTTGACGGTGAGCGCCTGACCCGCGAGCGTCGCCGCACCCGCGACCGGGGCCGCGAGGTCGATATCCTGACCCGCCGCATAAAGGTCGCCGCCCACCCGTGCGCCGATCACGATATTCTGGCCCGCGAGATGCGCCGCGCCCGTGATCGGGCTACCCATAGTGACGTGCTGACCAGCGGCGAAAAGATCGTGGATGTTCTCACCCGTGGCACTCACGGTTCGGCCCGCGAGATAGGCGTCGCCGCCGAAGCGCCAGTCTTGAGTTTCCTCGGCCGCCGCGACCGAGGCGGCCAGAGCGACAGCGAGGCAGGCGAGGGATTTGACGAGGAAATTGCGCGACATAACCGGGGCCTTCCAGCGAAATTGACGATGGGGAAGTGTAACACCAATCGTTCACGGCCACGTGACATAGCTCAATACGGGCATAAAAACCTGCGATTTACGCATGTGAAAAGGGGCGCCCCTTCCGGAGCGCCCCTTCCCATAGATCCCTGAAGCGGGAACGGCTGATTACATCATGCCGCCCATGCCGCCCATGCCGCCCATGTCGGGGGCACCGCCAGCGCCTTTCGGCTCCGGCTTCTCGGCGATCATCGCTTCGGTGGTGATCAGCAGGCCAGCAACCGAGGCCGCGTCTTCGAGCGCGGTGCGGGTCACTTTCGCCGGGTCGATCACGCCGAACTCGAACATGTTGCCGTACTCTTCGGTCTGCGCGTTGAAGCCGAAGTTCAGGTCGTCGCTCTCGCGGACCTTGCCGGCCACGACAGCACCGTCCACACCGGCGTTCTCTGCGATCTGACGCAGCGGCGCTTCGAGAGCGCGCTTGACGATCGCGATACCGGCTTCCTGGTCGGAGTTCGCACCGGAGAGACCGGCGAGCACTTTCGCGCCCTGAACGAGGCTGACGCCACCGCCGACAACGATGCCTTCCTGAACGGCCGCACGGGTCGCGTTCAGAGCGTCGTCCACACGGTCCTTGCGCTCTTTCACTTCGACTTCGGTCATGCCGCCGACGCGGATGACAGCCACGCCACCGGCCAGTTTCGCGACGCGCTCTTGCAGCTTCTCGCGGTCGTAGTCCGAGGTGGTTTCCTCGATCTGGGTGCGGATCTGGCTGACGCGCGCTTCGATCTCGGCCTTGTCACCAGCGCCTTCGACGATGGTGGTGTCGTCCTTGGTGATGCTCACCTTCTTGGCGGTGCCCAGCATGTCCATGCCGACGTTCTCGAGCTTCATGCCGAGGTCTTCCGAGATCACCTGGCCGCCGGTCAGGATCGCGATGTCCTGCAGCATGGCCTTGCGGCGGTCGCCGAAGCCCGGTGCTTTCACGGCTGCGATCTTCAGGCCGCCGCGCAGCTTGTTGACCACGAGGGTCGCGAGGGCTTCGCCTTCGACGTCTTCGGCGATGATGAGGAGCGGCTTTTGCGACTGGATGACCTGCTCGAGCAGCGGGACCATCGGCTGCAGCGACGAGAGCTTCTTCTCGTGGAGCAGGATGTAGCAGTCTTCGAGTTCCGCGACCATCTTGTCGGGGTTGGTCACGAAGTAGGGCGACAGGTAGCCACGGTCGAACTGCATACCTTCGACGACTTCGACTTCGGTCTCCATGCCGCGGGCTTCTTCCACGGTGATGACGCCGTCATTGCCGACTTTCTGCATCGCGTTGGCGATCATCTTGCCGATGGCTTCTTCGCCGTTGGCCGAGATGGTGCCGACCTGAGCGACTTCGTCCGAGTCCTTGACCGGGCGGGCCGCGCTCTTGATCGCGTCGACGACTTTCGAGGTCGCGAGATCGATGCCGCGCTTGAGGTCCATCGGGTTCATGCCAGCGGCCACGGCTTTCAGGCCGTCCTTGACGATCGCCTGAGCGAGCACGGTGGCGGTGGTGGTGCCGTCGCCAGCCTCGTCATTGGTGCGCGAGGCGACTTCTTTCACCATTTGCGCGCCCATGTTCTCGAACTTGTCCGAAAGTTCGATCTCTTTGGCGACCGACACACCGTCTTTGGTGATGCGCGGCGAGCCGAACGACTTTTCGATCACGACGTTGCGGCCTTTCGGGCCCAGCGTGACCTTCACCGCGTCGGCGAGGATGTTGACGCCGTCGAGCATACGATCGCGGGCGTCGGTGGAGAATTTCACGTCCTTGGCTGCCATGTTTGTTGGCTCCTTGACTGAGTTGTTCTTGGGATATCAGGGGATCTCGGTAAGGGCAGGGCGCCTTACGAGATGATGCCCATGATGTCGCTTTCTTTCATGATGAGCAGCTCTTCGCCGTCGAGGGTCACTTCCGTGCCCGACCACTTGCCGAAGAGAACGCGGTCGCCAGCTTTGACGCCCGGTGCGATCAGCTCGCCCGATTCCTTGCGCGCGCCGTCACCCACTGCGACGACTTCACCCTCTGCGGGCTTTTCCTTCGCGCTGTCGGGGATGATCAGGCCACCCTTGGTTTTTTCTTCGCTCTCCACGCGCTTGACCAGCACACGGTCATGAAGCGGTTTGAATGCCATCTGGGTCACTCCCTAAAGGTTCCAGGTTCGAAAACTTTTAGCACTCGTCATTGGTGAGTGCTAACGATGGCGGAGTTAGTCACTGAGGCGGGCGGCTGTCAATAACCGAAAAGCGAATTTTTTGCGTCAATTCGAACGATCGGGGCGCGGCGATTTCGCCTCTATGCGGAACGCATATCGCGTGGCACTCTCGCCCTCATGAAATTCGCCAAGCTCCTTCGGCCTTTGCTGGCCCCCGCGCTTTCTCTCTGCCTCGCACTGCCCGCATGGGCGGAGTGCCGCGGCACGAATATTTTTGACGCGCTGCCCAAGGCCGAACAGGAGGCGCTGACCGCCGCCGCCGATTCCGCGCCCTTCTCTCGCGGATTGCTGTTCTCTGCAACCAAGGGCACGGAAAAGATCACGCTGGCCGGCACCTACCATCTGCCCGATCCGCGTCATGACAAGCTGGTCGGGGCGCTCTCGAAGGCACTCGAGAAAGCGTCGCGGCTGCTGGTGGAGGCGGGCCCGGACGAGCAGGCGCGGCTGGAGCACGCGATCCAGACCGACCCGACGCTGATGTTCTCGACCGGCAAGACCCTGCCACAGATGATGTCCGAGCAGGACTGGAACATGACCAAGGCGGCGCTCGCGGCCCATGGGATGCCCGCTTTCCTCGCCGCGAAGATGCGGCCCGCTTTCGTCGCGATGACGCTGTCGCTGCCGCCCTGTGCCACGGCCGAGCTCGCCAAGGGGGAGGGCGGTCTGGACCTGCAGGTAATGACGCAGGCCGAGGACGACGGCGTGCCGGTCGAGGCGCTGGAGCCGTGGGACACTGTCTTCAAGCTGTTCAACGGCATCACCGAGACCGAGGCGCTGGAAATGCTCCGCGCGGCAGTGATCGGCGCGCCCTTGGCTGACGATATGGGCGTGACGATGGGTGATCTCTATTTTCGGGGCGAACCGCGCCTGATCTGGGAACTGGCGCGCGAACAGGCCGTCACGGCAGGCATGAATGCCGATGAGGTCGAGCGCCAGATGAAGCTCTCCGAGGATCTGCTGATGGTCGCCCGCAACCGCAACTGGCTGCCCAAGATCGAAGCCGCGGCGAAGCAGGGGCCGGTCGTGGTCGCGGTGGGCGCGCTGCACCTTTCGGGTAAAGAGGGGTTGTTGCGGTTGCTCGAGAAGGACGGCTGGAGCATCGAGCGGCTCGATAGCTGAGACGTCGAAATGCAGTTTGCCCTGGGGTGACCCACCCCGGTCCGCGCCTGTCCGGTTGCTCGCTTGCGGCCCTTTCCGCATCGCCAGACCCCTAGGTGACAAGCCCAGACACAGCGCCTATAACCTGCGCCGACAGTTGATTATCCGAGAGGATCTCCCCATGACGATTAAGGTTTTCGGCCACAAGGCCCCCGACACCGACTCGACCGGCTCGCCCATTGCCTGGGCGTGGTATCTCAACGAAGTCAAAGGCACCCCGGCCAAGCCCTGCCTGCTGGGCGAGCCCAATACCGAGGCGGCTTTCGTCATCGAGCATTGGGGCCTCGACAAGCCCGAGATCATCTCTGACGTGGAAGAAGGCGAGGACGTGGTCGTCGTCGACACCAACAACCCCGCCGAGCTGCCGAACGGTATCAACGCTGCCAACGTCATCCAGATCATCGATCACCACAAGCTGACCGGCGGGATCGAGACCAAGGGACCGATCGACATCACGATGCGCCCGCTCGCCTGCACCGCGACCATCCTCTACGATCTGATGGGCGACGACTTGGCGAAAGCGCCGCGCGGCATCAAGGGCGCGATGCTCAGCTGCATCCTGTCGGATACGCTGGAATTCCGCTCGCCCACCACGACCGATCACGACCGCGCCGTCTGCGACGCGCTGGCGAGCGATCTGGGCATCGACATGCACGAGCTGGCCGAGAAGATGTTCGAAGCGAAATCGGACGTCTCCGCCTTCACCGATGCAGAACTGCTGCGGATGGATTCCAAGGAATACCCGGTCGACGGCACGACCTTCCGCGTTTCCGTGCTGGAGACCACCGCGCCGAAGATGGTGCTGGACCGGAAGGCCTCGCTGATGACCTCGATGGAAGAGGTCGCGAAGGAAGACGGCGTCGATCAGGTGCTCCTGTTCGTGATCGACATCCTGAAGGAAGAGGCGACGCTGCTGGTGCCGAACGATCTGGTGAAGGGCGTGGCCGAGAAGAGCTTCGACGCCACGGTCGAGGGCGACACGGTGGTGCTGCCCGGCGTGATGAGCCGCAAGAAGCAGATCATCCCGTCGCTCAAGGTCTGAGCTTTTCGAGATTTGAGATAGGGAAGGGGCGTCCGGTCGGGCGCCCCTTTTTCTGATTTGGTCGCCCAGTTCGGGCGCAATCGCGAAGCGGGAGCATTTTGCTCCGGCGCGGGGCGACCAGCCCGGGGCCGCGCCCGACCCTCCCCCCGGGAGGGCGCATTGGCGATGTCAGCGCGGGCTCGAACGTCATTCGGGCTTGCGAGATAAACTGCCAAGCCACCCGCCGATCGAAGCGCCCAACCGAGGCTCAGGCCCGCCCCTCAGTGCCTCATTCCTCCATCGTCCCCGTCTCGACAAACCGCTGGTGCCAGCTCAGCGCCTCGCCCAGCAGGTTCGGGGCATGATTGGCGAAGCTGCCCTTCTTGGCGCGCTCGAAATAGTCCCGCAGCATCGGGCGGTAAGCGGGATGGGCGCAGGTCTCGATGATCGTCTCGGCACGCTGCTTCGGAGACAGCCCGCGCAGATCGGCCAGACCGTGCTCGGTCACAATTACCTGCACGTCCTGCGCGATGTGATCGACATGGGCGGCCATCGGCACGATCGCCGAAATCTTACCACCTTTGGCGACCGACGGAGTCATGAAGATCGAGACATAGCCGTTGCGCGCGAAATCGCCCGAACCGCCGATGCCGTTCTGGATCTTCGAGCCCATCACATGTGTCGAGTTCACGTTGCCATAGATATCCGCTTCGATCAGCCCGTTCATCGCGATGCAGCCCAATCGGCGCACCAGCTCTGGATGGTTCGAGATTTCCTGCGGGCGCAGGATCAGCTTGTCGCGGAAATAGGCGGCGTTGTCGTTGAAATACTGCGCCTTTTCGGGCGAGAGCGAAAAGGCGGTGGCGCTCGCCATGCGCAGCTTGCCCGCCTCGATCATGTCGAGCATCCCGTCTTGAATGACCTCGGTGAAGGCGGTCATCTGGTCGAAGGGGGCCTCGATCAGCCCGGCCATCACCGCGTTCGGCACGTTGCCCACGCCGGATTGCAGCGGCAGCAGCCCGCGTGGCAGGCGGCCCTGTTTCACCTCGTTGCCGAGAAAGTCGAGGATATGGCCCGCAATCGCCTCGGCCACCGCATCCGGCGGGCTGAAGGGCGCGTTGCGGTCGGGCGCGTCGGTCTCGACCACGGCCACGACTTTCTCGGGATCGACCTCGAAATAGGTCTGGCCGATGCGGTCGTCAGGCTTCACCAGCGGGATCGGCACGCGGTTCGGGGGCAGGGCGGTGCCGTAATAGATGTCATGCATCCCCTCCAGCATCGGTGACTGCCAGCGGTTCACTTCGAGGATGATCTTGTCAGCGCAGTCGAGCCACGTCTTGTTGTTGCCGACCGAGCTCGACGGGATCAGCTTGCCGTCCTCGGTGAAGCCGGAAATCTCGATCACCGCCGTGTCGAGCTTGCCCATGAACCCCATCCACGCCATCGGCGCGACCTGGCTCAGGTGCATGTCGAAATATTTCATCTGACCCGCGTTGATCCGCTCGCGCGCGATCGGGTCGGAATTGTAGGGCAGGCGGAATTCGATTCCGTCGGCCTTGGCCAGAGCGCCGTCCAGCTCGGGGCCCGTCGAAGCGCCCGACCAGATCTTCACCTTGAACGGGCGGCCCGCCGCGTGCTCGGCCTCGATCCGTGAAGCGAGCGCCATCGGCACCGCCTTGGGATAGCCCGAGCCGGTGAAGCCCGACATGCCGATCGTCGCGCCATTGTCGATCAGGGCGGCGGCGTCTTCGGCGGACATCACCTTGGCGGCGAGCCCGGCATGGGCTTTGCGGATCGTGTGGTTCATGAGCAAGCGCCTCCTTCGCGATGGTTCGGTCGCGATGGCGCGGAGCGGGGTTCTTCTCTGCCTCGCATCGCCGCGCGACCTCGTGTTCCGCTGACGAGGAACGCGAGGTTGCGCGGGATGTCCATGTTTGGCCGGTATGCGCTGGACGCATGACTCATGTCGCTGGGCGCATGGCGTAGAGTTTGCGGCGCCGGGAGCGTTGAGATCAGGCTTCGACAAACCCCATCGAAATCAGGGCTTGGGCGAAATCGTCGTCGGTGAAGGGCTTGATCAGTATTTTGCCTTCAGGGAAACCATCCATCATCACGGATTTTTCATCATAGCCGGTCGAATAGAGGATTGGCACCGCGCGTTCGCGCAGCGCCTTGGCAGCTTCCAGCGAGGTTTCGTCGCCGAGATTGATGTCGAGCAGCGCCATCGAGATATCGTTGCCGCCAGCGATGTGCTGCAACGCTTCATCGACGGTGCCGAAGATGACCACGTCGCGCGCACCGAATTCGCTTAGCATCGCGGCCGCGTCATAGGCCACGATCATTGCGTCTTCGAGAACCAGCGCGGTGCCGTCGATCCGAGGTGGCGCACAAAGAGTCACGAGGACCGCCTAGCCGCGCGGCGGGCATCGCTTGCGCGATTCTCGCTTCGTTCGTGCTGGATATTCCGGGGCATCAGCATCCTGTCCTTGCAGATAACTGCGTTCGAAGGGGGAAGGGATCGTAGTTGATCCGGCGTCGCATCTGAAATTTAGGCGTCAGTCCCGGTCGACGGTGCGCTGAGAGGCCTCGTGAACCTTAATGCACGTCATAATCTTCGGGGTCATTTAACTATGACATACCTTCGCAATTCGTCTAGCCGCTTGTTTCCGGCTCTACAAAGCATCGTGAACGCCTGTCGGCGGAAACGTGAGGCAAATAACGGGAAACACTCGCTTCCTCCCGAAGATCGAAAGGAACCCGCCAAGGCCATCCGCGTTGCCTTATGACGCAAAAGTGAGCCAAGGCATGACAAGTAACTGTAGAAATTGCCCCTTCGTCGATAATCCCGCCTTCATGGCGCCGGATCCGGGTGAAGAAGCGATCACTGAAGCCGCCCGGGCGGGCGAGCTGCGGATGCCCTCGGGCCAGGCCGTGGTGATGGAAGGGAACGAGCCGCAGCGCTTTTTTACTCTGCTCGAGGGTCAGGCGATGCGCTACCGGATGCTGGAAGACGGACGGCGGCAGGTGCTCAATTTCCTCTTTCCCGGCGATCTGATCGGTCTCGACGCGATCATGATGGGCGTGGCCTCGCATACGACCGAGGCGCTGACGCCGGTGAAGCTCAGCGTATTCGACCGCAGACAGGTCTGGGAACTGTTCTCGAAAATGCCGCAGCGCGCGATGATGCTGACATGGCAGGTCGCGCGCGAGGAGCATTTCCTCGGCGACGCGCTGGTGACGGTTGGCCAGCGCTCGGCGCGCGAGGCGCTCGCATGGGCCTTCGTGACGCTCTACGAGCGCGGCATGCAGACCGGGCTGGTGCGCGATGGCAAGATGCCGTTCCCCGTCCGCCAGCAGGATCTTGCGGATGCGCTTGGGCTGTCCCTGGTTCACACCAACAAGACCCTCGCCCGCCTGCGCAGCGAAGGGTTGGTTCAGTGGGCGCAGGGGATTCTCCAACTGCCAGATCTGGAAAAGCTCGCCGACATAGGAGTCGTCGAGCTCGGATCCGGGAAGCCACGCTACTATTTGTAGTGGCGTAATTCCCCAGCCCGACCGCAGCCGCACACCGATTCTCGAAGCTTTTCACATAGGCGAAAAGCAATTTTTCGCAGGGTGACGCCGAGGAATACCGGAAAAGATCTGCAGCGATGTCCTATGACGTAGCGCGTTCATCGGTTTCGCGGCAGATGCTGGCTTTCCTCGAATAAGTTAACAAAACGGAACCGAGCAAGCTTGGAAGACCTGTCTCGAAAATCTGACTTCGCCAACCTGGCGGACGTTTCCCATTCGCAACGCGCGGTGCCCGTGGGCGCGGCGCTTCTGCCCGAGTCCACGCCGCTGATCGCGCGGATCGAGCGCGGCATCGCCATGCGCTATACTCTGATCGAAGACGGGCGTCGGCAGGTCGAGGCGCTGGTTTATCCCGGCGATCTCTGCGGCCTCACGAGCGTGCTGCACGGCCCCGGGGCGAGTTACTACGAGGCGCTCACGCCGGTGATACTGTCGAGCTTCGATCCGGCCGATCTGCGCCAACCCGCGATCAACGGCCCAGATCGCGACACTGCGCTTCTTTGGCTGATGACGCGCGAACTGACGCGGCTTTCGGGCTGGCTGGCCTCCGTCGGGCAGCGCAACGCCAACGAGGGCATCGCCTGGTTCGTGATGCACGCATGGGAGCGCGCCGAGGCGGTCGGTCTGATCGAGAAGGACAGCGCCCCGTTCCCCTTCGCCCAGCAGGTCGTGGCAGATTCCCTCGGGCTCTCGCTGGTGCATACCAACAAGACGATCCGCCGTCTGCGCGATCAGGGGCTCTTCCGCATCTCCGGCGGGCGCGTACGGATTTCCTCGCTTCCGGCGCTGCGTCGGGCGGCCGCTCTCTAAGCTCTTCCCTGTCGCCCAAACGACGCGCTGCGACCTTGTTTGGCGCCGGTCCGACACAGCGCCGAGGAGAGCCAGATCCGGCCTCCAAAGCGAGTCCCGCACCCGGCGACGCCCCTCACATCCGGCGTGACCTCAAGCGCGCGTGATCGGCTAAGTTGCTCATTTTGCTCACGGATCGCTCACCGCCGTATCACAAGCGCGAGAGATTGGCCCGTTTGCCCCTGTGTTTCGATGCGCGCGTTCAAGCCCAACCCCCTTTATTTATTGGGAATTTTTTCGTGTGTCGCAGGACTGTGATGGAAATTGTGCATATATTTCATATGTTTGCGGCTGTTCCTGCGACAATTTGTCAAGACCGATTGACCTCAAGGGCGCTGCCCTAGAGTGGAAGGCAACGCGCGGGATGGGAGCCCTCGCGGCCTCCCCCGAGAGACCCCTATGCCCCCGCGCCAAGAAGAGGGAATAGGAAAGGTATTTCCGTGTTGTTTGAAAAAATCTACAAGCGGCCCAGCCGCCTCGCTGCCCCGGTCCTGTTGACCGTCGCGGCTGCATGGCTGTCAGGTTGCGCGGAGAACGGGGTGATGACCCCGCTCGGGCCGGTCGCGGCCGGAGAACGCGCGCACTTGATCAGCTTCTTTCTCTGGATGCTGCCCATCACGTTGCCGATCCTGATCGGTACGCCGTGGATCGCGATGCGCTATCGCCGCCATGGCGGCAAGGGCAAGTACGACCCGAACTGGGCACACTCGGTTGGGGCCGAAGTCGTGATCTGGGGCGGTGCCACGCTCACCTTCCTCATCGTCGGCTGGCTCACCTGGGGCCACGTGCAGGGCGAAGACCCCTACAAGCCGACGGGTAAGGACCCGATGCATGTGAAGGTCATCGGTTCCGAGTGGAAATGGATGTTCATCTATCCCGGCAAGGTCGCCGCCGTGAACCGGCTGGTTCTTCCCGAGAACACCCCGGTCGAGTTCGACCTGACCGCGACCGGCGCGATGCAGAGCTTCTGGATTCCGCGTCTCGCGGGCCAGATCTACGCGATGCCCGGCATGAAGACGAAGATGAACCTGACCACCTCGGAGAACCCGTCGCAGACCTATGGCTTCAACAGCCAGTTCAACGGCGCGGCTTTCCCGCTCAACAAGTTCGAAGTGGACGTGGTGAGCCAGGATCAGTTCAACGCCTTCCTGCAAGAGCCCAAGCACCCCTTCGCCCAGCTCGAGAAGCAGTTCAAGAAAACCGCGACCTGGTCGGGGCCTGAACTCTTCGAGCCGCCGGAGACCGGTTTCTGGGACAAGGTGGCTATGAACCCCGACATGCTGACCGATGGTGGCGCCGCCATCCTTCCCGACAACGCGCCCGAGCAGAAACAGATCGATGACGCGATCCGCGACGAGCTGCATGTCTCGCAAATTCAACCTCAAGGGGACGCGCAATGAGTATTCTTGGTAGTCTCGACTGGAACGATATCTTCATCGTTCCCTTCTTTACGGAGCCGTCTCTGTCCACCGGGATCGCGGCCGGCGCCGGCGGCGTCGTCGTGCTCGGCGCGCTCGCGGTCATGGTTCTGCTGACCGTCAAAGGCTGGTGGAAACCGCTCTGGTCCAACTGGATCACTACGCTCGATCACAAGAAGATCGGCGTCATCTACATCGTTCTTGCCCTGATCATGCTGATCCGCGGCGTGCTCGAGGCGGTCGTGATGCGCGCCCAGCAGGTCTCGCCCGCACCGGGCTTCCTGTCGGTCGAACACCACGCAGAGCTGTTCTCGACCCACGGCACGATCATGATCTTCTTCGTGGCGATGCCCTTCCTGACCGGCGTCATCAACGTCGTCATGCCGCTCCAGATCGGTGCGCGCGACATGGAGTTCCCCTTCATGAACGCGGTTTCGCTCTGGCTGTCGATCGGCGGTGCGGCGCTCGTGATGGCCTCGCTCGTCGTCGGTCACTTCGAGACCGGCGGTTGGACCGCTTATCCGCCCTACACGGGCATCAAGCTGTCGCCGAACGAGGGCGTGGATTACTGGATCTGGTCGCTGGGCCTGACATCGGTGGGCTCGACGCTTTCCGGCATCAACTTCCTCGTGACGATCTACAAGCAGCGTGCCCCCGGCATGAAACTGTTCGACATGTCGATCTTCGCCTGGGCGACGCTGTGCACCGCGATCCTGATGATCTTCGCGATGATGCCGCTGACGGTGGCCTCGCTGATGCTGGCGCTTGACCGTCAGGCGGGCTTCCACTTCTTCACCGCCACCCAAGGCGGGAACATGATGAACTTCGCCAACATGTTCTGGCTGTTCGGTCACCCGGAGGTCTACATCCTGATCCTGCCGGCCTTCGGCGTGTTCTCGGAAGTCATCCCGACCTTCTCGGGCAAGAAGATCTACGGCTACACCTCGCTGGTCTGGGCCACCATTGCCATCGCAGTGCTGTCCTTCACCGTCTGGGTGCACCACTTCTTCACGATGGGCCAGACGGCCAACCTGAACGCGATCTTCGGGATCGCCACGATGACGATCGGCGTGCCGACGGGCGTGAAGGTCTTCAACTGGATGCTGACGATGTGGCGCGGCAAGCTGCGGTTCTCGACCGCGATGCTGTTCTCCACCGGCTTCATCTTCACCTTCGTGATCGGCGGGATCACGGGCGTCATGCTCGCCAACCCGACGATCGACTTCGCAACCCACAACTCGCTGTTCCTGGTGGCGCACTTCCACAACATGCTCATCCCGGGCCTGCTGTTCGGTATGTTCGCGGCCGTGAACTTCTGGTTCCCGCTCTGCTTCGGCTTCCGCCTGGACGAGAAATGGGGCCGTCGCAGCTTCTGGCTGTGGATGATCGGCTTCTACGGGGCCTTCATGCCGCTCTACGCGATCGGCCTGATGGGCGCGCCGCGCCGCATGGCCTTCTTCACCGAGCCGGCCTACTTCCCGTGGCTGGTGATCGCGATGCTCGGAGCGCTCTGCGTGCTGGCGGGTCTGACCGCGCAGGTCATCCAGATCTGGGTCTCGGTCAAGAACCGTGAGAGCCTGATGGTGCCGGCGGGCGATCCGTGGGACGGTCGTGGTATCGAATGGTCGCTGGGCTGCCCGGTGCCGGAATACGACTTCACCACCATTCCCGCGATGACCTCGCGCGAGCCGTGGGTCGATGCGAAGGAAGCGGGCAAGCGGATCATGGATCCGACCGAGTTCGTCGACATCCATCTGCCGAAGCCGACCGGTATGCCCTTCCTCGTGGGCCTCGTCGCGACGCTCTTCGCGTTCGCCATGATCTTCCAGATGTGGCTGATCGCGGCGGTGGGCTTCGTGGCCATGTGGGTGCTGGTGCTGATCCGCTCCTACGACACCGATTGGGAAGAAACCATCACTGCGGAAGAACTGCGTGAGGGCTATGAAGCCCATAAGCGCCTCGTCGAAACCACGCCGCAAATCCGGCTCGACGATGAGTTCACCACCAAGAACCGCGGCCTGATCATGGAGACGCAGGTATGAGTGCAACTATGAGCAACACGGGGGCAGCGCACGCTGCCTCCCACGATCACGGCCATCACGACAAGACGGGCACGGTGATCTTCGGCTTCTGGATCTTCCTGATGTCGGATCTCATCGCCTTCTCGCTGATGATCGCCAACTACGCCGATGCCGAATGGCACGGCATCGCGAACGGGCCGAGCCCGCATGAGCTGTTCAGCCTCGGCCTGCCCACGATCGAGACGATGGCGCTGCTGATCTCGACCTTCACCTTCGGCATCTGCACGCTGGGGATGAAATACGGCGCGTCGATGAAGCGCACCGTGGGCTGGCTCGTCCTGACGCTGGCACTCGGCGCGATCTTCCTCGGGATCGAACTCTACGAATTCCACGAGTTCTGGACCGAGGGCAACACGCCGCAAGTGTCGGGCTTCCTGACCGCCTATTACTCGCTGGTGGGTCTGCACGGTCTGCACGTCACCTCGGGTATCATCTGGGGCATCCTGTTGATGGTTCAGATGAAGACCTTCGGGATGAACGACCTGATCAAGTCGCGCCTCGTGCGTCTGGGCCTGTTCTGGCACATGCTGGACATCGTCTGGATCGCGCTGTTCACGAAAGTCTACCTGATGGGGGTGCTGTGATGGACTATATCAACTCCGACGTCGGCATGGACTCGGCTGAGTACAAGCACGACATGGCGCGCTATGTCTGGGGCTTCGCCCTCTCGGTGGTCCTGACGCTCGCAGGCGTCGTGATCGTCGCGGGCGGCATGTTCTCGGTCGGTGTCGCATGGTCCCTCGTGGGGCTGCTCGGCATCGCGCAGCTGGTGATCCAGTTCTGGGCCTTCATGCACCTCGATTTCTCGAAAGAGGCGCGACCGGACCTGTATCTGGTGCTGTTCACCTTCCTGCTTATCATCCTTATGGCCGCGGGCACCGTCTGGGTGCTGGCCGATCTGGCAAGCCGGATGGGTATGGGCGCCGGCAGCATGTGAGCCGAGGGGCCGGGGCCTTCGGTCCCGCGCCGCCAAGACAAAAAGAAACGCGGGCAGCGAAAACTGCCCGCGTTTTTTCATGTCCGCCTTTGCTGCGCGGTCACATCGGGAAAAGCTGGTAGCCTTGGCTCTCGAGCACCGGAACCGCCGCCAGCGCGGAGAGCGCCACATCCACATTCGGCCCGACCTGATCCTCGCTGAAGCCGTGATCGGCCAGCGCCTGCCCGCAGACGTAGAGCGTGACGCCTGCCTCCGCGAGCTCCTTCTTGAGCTTCGTGTCTGGATCATCGTTACCGAATTTCTTCTTATACGCTTCCGGCGAGAGGGCGAGCTTGGTCGCCGCGCCGTGCAGCACCACCGCGAACTTGCGATGCTCCTTGTCGACCCCCGCATTGCCGTAGACGTTGACCGCGCGCGCGACATGCCAGAGCGCTGCGTTCACGCCGTCTTCCATCGTCTTGCCACCGCCGACGTCGAAGACGATCTTCCAGTCCTTTTTCGGGTCAGGGGTCAGCGCGCCATCGGGCACGGGATGCATCTTGCCGTAATCCTTCACGACCGGGTTGATCCATTCGGTCTGACCGGAGCCTGTTCCGGGATCGTCCGAGGCGGCATAGGCCATGGTGCTGCCAAGCGCGATCGCGGCGAAATAGGGGATGACGAGGCGGGCGGGATAGCGCATCGGGAAACTCCTCGGATTGCAGGTGCCTTCGGGCTGCGAAATCGCAGCTCAGGGACAATCCGGAGACGGGGGCGCACGTTCCTCTACGATTTCTCACGCGCGATCCAGTTTTTGTGAGCGCAGGTTCGGGCGCGAGAACGCAAAGAAAAACGCCGCTCGAATAAGCGGCGTTCAGGGTGGTCTAGACGGTGCAGGCGGGGCTCAGGAGCCCCAGTGCCGCACCGGACCGCAATCCATATGCACGAAGTTCGAGCGCGAGTACTTGCCCACGCCGCCGGCATGGCAGGCGGTCGCTGCCTTGTACATCTGGCTGACCGAGCGCGACTTCAGCCGCAGGTCCATCGCCAGCCCCTTCATGTGCAGCGAGTTCTTCGCGACGCCTTTCGAGCGGGCGCGCAGCATCGCGTTGGTCTTGGGCGAGCGGTAGCCCGAGAGCAGCATGTAAGGTTCGTTCGATTCCATCAGGTTGTGTGCGGCCGCCGCGATGTCCACGGTGCGCGCGTCGATGTTTTTCAGCTGGTTGGTGCGCCAGTCGCGGGCGAAGTAGGTGATTTCCTTCAGCGCGTCCGGGATGTACTCACCTTCGATCCAGTAAACGGTGTCGAGCGTCTCGCCGGTACGACCGTTATACATCTTGATCCGTCGGATATCCCCAGCGCCCTTGAGTAGACCGAAAGCGTTACTCATGGTGGGGGCTGCCGTCACCATGGTCGCAGCAAATGCGCCCAGAAGGCCGCGCCGGGAAATCGTCGTCATAGCAAGTTCCTGTGTTCGCCTGTCTCTCGATTTACCCGCCCTGTTTCGGGCGGTTGAGGGATGGTAGACCCAAACTTCTCACTTCTTATGGCATAGACCGATTAATCGATAAAGAACGGAACTGATGCATCTTTGCCATAACGAGGCGGGTCGGCAAAAATTCGCCTGCCGGTAGTAAAAATCTCCTCACAGCCATGTGGGAGCGGCGCGAGGCCGCGGCCCCGGGTGGAGGAAAGGCGCTGTTGCGCGCCTGCATCTTTCCTCGGGCCTCGGCTCAATTCGTTGCGCGCAGGCAACGCTTCGCTGGACAGTTGCGGGTAAGTTTGGAACATCTGGAACGAAGGGTCCGGGCAGGGGTTTAGACGCCATGACGCGCAATTTCCGTAAGATAGGGCTGGCCTTCGCGCTGGCTACGCTCGCCGCCGGCGCCCAGGCGCAAGGCACTGCCCAGATCGCCGCCCAAGGGGCCATGTCGCCATTGGCAGGGGTCGAACTCTCGGGATTCACCCAAGCTGTCGCCGAAGCCGCCGCCAAGACTCCCGCCCTCGCCGCCTTCTACGCCGCGCGCGATTACCGACCGATCTGGACCGCCGCCGGGGATGCCGACCGCCGCGCGGCCTTCATGCGTGCGCTCGACCTGTCGAGCCTGCAGGGACTTCCGACCGCGCATTACGATCCCGCGGGTCTGCGTGTCGCCTTCGCCGCCGTCCAGTCCGAGCGCCAGCGCGGTCTGCTCGAAGTGAAGATGAGCCAGATCTTCCTCGATTACGCGCATGACCTGTCGCATGGCGTGCTCGATCCGCACAGCGTGATTTCCGATATCAAGCGCGAACCCAAGCGCGCCGATCCCGAGGCCCGGATCACTGCCTTCGCGGCCTCGACGAACCCCGCGCTGTTTCTGCGCGAACTCGCTCCGCAGATGCCGCAATATGCGCAGCTCGTGAAAGCGCGTCTCGATCTGGAGCATCAGATAGAAGCGGGTGGCTGGGGGCCGACGGTGCCCGGCTCCAAACTCGAGCCCGGCGACAGCGGGCCGGACGTGATCGCGCTTCGGAACCGGCTGCAGAAGATGGGCTATCTGGGCCGCACCGCCAGCGCGAGTTACGACGCCGATATGCAGAAGGCGGTGCAGGCCTACCAGGCCGATCAGGGGCTCGCGACCGACGGCATCGCCGGGCCGAGCACGCTGGGCGAGTTGAACAAGAGCCCGGAGGCGCGGATGAGATCCATCCTCGTCGCGATGGAACGTCTGCGCTGGATGAACGGCATCGATTTCTCGCAACGCTACGTCTGGGTCAACATCACCGATTTTTCGGTTCGCGTGGTCGATCATGGAAAGACCATTTTCCGCTCGGTCACGGTGGTCGGGCAGAATAGCTCGGATCGCCGCACGCCGGAGTTCTCCGACGAGATGGAGCGGATGGTCATCAACCCGGCATGGCATGTGCCGCGCTCGATCGTGACTAAGGAATATCTGCCGAAGATGCAGCGCAATCCGAACGCGGCGAGCCAGCTTCAGTTGATCGACAGCCAAGGCCGGGTCGTGCCGCGCTCGGCGGTGAATTTCGCGGCTTATAATGCGAGCAACTTCCCCTTCGCGATGAAAGAGCCGCCATCGAGCCGCAACGCGCTCGGGCTGGTGAAATTCCTGTTCCCGAACCGCTGGAATATCTACCTGCACGACACGCCGTCGAAATCGCTCTTCCAGAAAGAGACGCGGGCGTTCAGCCACGGCTGCGTGCGCGTCGGCGACCCCTTCGATCTGGCGTATACCCTTCTGAGCGCGCAAAGCGACAATCCCGAGGCGGAGTTCAAGCGCATCCTCAATTCGGGGCGCGAAACTGTGGTGCCGCTGGAAAAGCACGTTCCCGTGCACCTGACCTACTTCACCGCTTGGCCGACCGCGACCGGCCATGTCGAGTATCGCCGCGACGTCTACGGGCGTGACGCGATCCTCTTCGACGCGCTGCAAAAAGCCGGGGTGGAATTGGGTACGCAGGACAGCTAAATCTCTGGCAACGGGGGCGGTACTCCCGCCCCCAAGCGACCATGAGAGGATCGGCCATGTCCCAGACAATCGAGCAAATCGCGAAGGCGCTGGAGGCCCGCGCCGAAGGCGACCTGACGATCGAGGTGACGGGAGCTTCCGAGCCCGCCGCTGCGGGGCCCGACCAGATCGCGCTGGCGATGAGCGAGAAATACGCCGAAGGTCTGCAAGCCGGGAAGGCCCGCGCCGCGCTGGTATGGGAAGGTGCGGATTGGCGCGCCTACGGGCTGGAGGCCGCGGTTTTCGTGACCCGGCCCCGGCTCGCGATGGCGGGGCTGTCGAAAGCCTTCGACCCGGGCCCCTCGATCGCCTCCGGCGTTCACCCCTCCTGCGTGATCGACCCGACCGCCGTGATCGGCGCGGACGCGGCCATCGGTCCGTTCACCATCGTCGGGCCGGACGTGCGGATCGGCCCGGGCGCGCGCATCGTCGGGCAGGTCACGATCGGTGAGGGCGCCCGGATCGGGGCCGAGGCGCTGATCCATGCCGGAGTGCGCATCGGCGCGCAGGTGGTGATCGGCGACCGGTTCGTCTGCCAGCCCGGCGCGGTGATCGGCTCGGACGGGTTTTCCTTCGTCACGCCCGAGCCCTCCGGCGTCGAGGAAATCCGCCAAACGCTCGAGCAGCGCGAAGAGATCACCGAGCAGAAATGGACCCGCATCCATTCTCTGGGAACGGTCGAGATCGGCGACGATGTCGAGATCGGCGCCAATACCTGCATCGACCGTGGCACCGTGCGCGCGACGGCCATCGGCTCGGGCAGCAAGCTCGATAACCTCGTCCATATCGGTCACAACGTGCAGGTCGGCGAGGATTGTCTGCTCTGCGGGCAGGTCGGTGTCGCGGGCTCCACCCGGATCGGGCACCGCGTGGTGCTCGCAGGCCAATGCGGCGTGTCGGACAATATTACCGTGGGCGACGACGTGATCGCGGCGGGCGGGACCAATATCTACACCAACGTGCCGAAGGGCCGCACGATCTGGGGCAGCCCGGCGGTGAAGATGGAAACGCAGCTCGAGATCAACAAATCTCTGCGCAGACTGCCGAGATTGTTTGCGCAAATGGCCGAGCTTCGAGAAACTGTTACGAAACTCACGCAAAAAGGCGGCACGGAGTAACGCCAGATATGAGGCCAGACGTGCAAGACCAGGTTTTCTCGATCATCGCCCGCGAAGCCCTTCGTGAGCCCTCCGAGCTTTCGCCCGAAATGACCCTCGACGAGTTGGGGCTCGACAGTCTCGGTCTGGTGGAGGTGATCTTCGCCATCGAAGAGACGTTCGACGTTTCGGTGCCTTTCAACGCCAACGAGCCCGCCGCCTCGCAATTCGACATGTCCTCGATCGGGGCGATCGTCGGCGCGGTGGAGCGTCTCGTCTCGGGTGGCAAACCCTCGACCGCCGTCGCCTGATGCGGCGCGTCGTCATCACGGGCGCGGGCACGATCAACGCGCTTGGAGAGGGCGTTGCGGCAACCAAGACGGCCATGGCGGAGGGGCGCAGCGGTATCGGGCCGCTCTCCTTCGCTGATGTGGAGCGGTTGAGCATTCGCATCGGCGGCCAGATCCACGGCTTCGATGCCACCAGCCGCTTCACCTCGGCGCAGCTCGCGCAATACGATCCTTTCACCCAATACGCGCTGGTCGCGGGGGCGGAGGCGATGGCTCAAGCCGGGCTTGAGCGCGCCCCCGATCCCGCGGCCTGGGGCTGCATCATCGGCACGGCGGGCGGGGGACACACCACCGCGAACAACGCCTATCGCGCTGTTTTTGCCGACCAAAAGAACCGCGTTCACCCGCTGACGGTGCCCAAGCTGATGGGCAATTCCGCGCCTTCGCATCTCTCGATCCGCTACGGGCTGCAGGGGCCGAGCTTCGCCGTCGCCACCGCCTGCGCCAGTTCGAACCACGCGATCGGCCTCGCCTTCCAGATGGTGCGTTCCGGCATGGCCGAGGGGATGCTCGCGGGCGGCTCGGAAGCGATGCTCAATTTCGGTGGGCTGAAAGCGTGGGAAGGACTGCGGGTGATGTCGCCCGATGGCTGCCGCCCGTTTTCGGCGGATCGCAACGGCATGGTGCAGGGCGAGGGCGCGGGCGTTTTCGTGATCGAGGCGCTGGAAAGCGCCGAGGCGCGCGGCGCGCGGCCCTTGGCCGAGATTGCGGGCTTCGCGATGAATTCCGATGCGCGTGACGTCGTAATGCCCTCGCGCGAGGGGGCGAGCGCGGCGATCTCAGGCGCGCTGCGCGATGCGGCTATGGCGCCTGAAGAGGTCGGCTATATCAACGCCCACGGTACCGGCACGGCGGCCAATGACCGGATCGAGACAGCCGCGATCCGCGCGGCGCTAGGCCCGACGGCCGATCAGGTCGCGGTTTCCTCGACCAAGGCGCTGCACGGCCACTGCATCGGCGGCACGGGGGCGGTGGAGCTGATCGCCTGCCTGATGGCGCTTGGCGACGGGGTGATCGCGCCCACGGCGAATTACACCACGCCCGATCCCGACTGCGATCTCGATTACGTGCCCAATACCGCGCGCAAGGCACAGGTCGGCGCGGCGCTGTCCAATGCTTTCGCCTTCGGTGGGCTCAACGCGGTTCTCGCGCTGCGTGCGATATGAAAACGCCGCGCCCGGATCGGGCGCGGCGTCTTTGATCTCAAATGGTTATGAGTCGAAGCTCATCCATCCAGCTTACTGCTGAACGCCATTTTCCTTGTTTGTTTTCACGGTTTCCTCGAAGGCCTTGGTGAAGCCCTTGAGCGAGATATCCGCTTTCACCTTCTGCTGCGGGTTGGACAGCGGCGTGATCGTGATCGTCGCCTTGCTGCCTTTCTTGAGCGAGTCCAGTTCGGCCTTGCTGACACCGAAACGGGCGAAGCAGCCCATCATCCGCGGGTCGCAGAAGGAATAGGGGTAGACCATCGGCTTGCCGCCATCGACCTGCATCACGAGGTTCTGCGACAGGAGCGTCTGGATCGGCACCATGATGGTGAGGCCGGCTGCGGCCTGGCTGCCATCGGGCAGGCCGATCACCGAGATGTCGGCCACGTTGCCGCCATTCTGGTCCTTGATCACCTGGTACATCTGGCAGGGATCCTTGCCGTCGGGCGACTTGGCGCATTGCAGCTCCCAGTCTTCGTAGGTCGCCTTGACGTAGGTCTGCGGCTCCTGCGGCTTCTGGGCCTGCTGGTCGGCGCCGGGCATGGTCGGGGCGTCCGCAGCCGCATCGGGCGCGGTCTGGCCGTCGGTCGCCTGATCGGTGTTGGTCGCATCCGCGGCCGGGGCCGTCGTGCCATCGGCGCTTGCGCCTGCGGTCGCATCCGCCGACGGGGTCGTGGAGGTGTCGCTCGACGTGGTGTCTTGTGCCCAAGCCCCGCTTGCAAGGCCGAGGGCCAGAGCGAGGGCGAGCGGTTTCGTCAGTTGAGACATATTACTCTTCTCCTGAAACGTATTGGGCGAAGGCTTAACACGGGTCCGCGGCGCTGTCAGTGATGAATTCGGCAGCCGCGCTCACGGATAGGCGGCATGCTGCCACAGTTTCGTGAGGTGCCGGGACGCGCGCGTCGGGCTGGCTGTGAGCGGGAAATGCCGAGAGGCTCAGAGGGGCGATTCATCCGCGACGGGCGCGGGTGTGACGGGGCGTTTCGGGGCCACGATAGAGGGGCTTTCCAAGCGAAAGGGGCCCGTTCAGGACCCCTTCCTTTTCCCCCTGTCGGACTGGCCGACTTCGTCATTGACGCCACGCTAGGCTGTAATTTTTCACAGGTCAACAGGCAAAGTTGAGGAAGTGTTACGCGCGGTGAGGGGATGAGGCGCGCGGCGCAATCCCTTGGCATGCAAGAAAAAGACCGCGCCGAGGAGGGCGCGGCCAGTCTGACAGGGAGGAAGTGCCCCCGTCTGCGCAAAAGCGTAACCCGAGGGCAGGATCACACTGGCGCAAAGGGGTTAAGATAGTATTGTCTGAGCCGGGATTTGTTTGGCGAGGGCGAAATGACAGGTGTTCTGACCGAAGAGGGCGTGTTCGTTGGTGGCGGCGGCGAAGGCTACGCGACCCCGCAGGAATTGAAGCTCCAATACGGCAACCGTCACGGGCTCGTGGCGGGCGCGACGGGCACCGGAAAGACGGTGACGCTGCAGATCCTCGCCGAGGGATTTTCGCAGGCGGGCGTGCCGGTCTTCATGGCCGATGTGAAGGGCGATCTTTCGGGTATCGCGGCCTCCGGCTCGACCGAGGCCAAGCTGCATGACGCCTTCATGGAGCGCGCGCAGACGATCGGCTTCGATCTGGACTACCGCGCCTATCCGACGGTCTTCTGGGACATGTTCGGCGAGAAGGGCCACCCGGTGCGCACGACCGTCTCCGAGATGGGGCCGCTGCTGCTGAGCCGGCTGCTGGGGTTGTCCGAGGCGCAGGAAGGCGCGCTTAACATCGCCTTCCATATCGCCGACAAGGAGGGGCTGGCGTTGCTCGATCTCGATGATCTGCGCGCAATGCTACGCCATATCGGCGAGCGCGCGGACGAGATCGCGCTGGAATACGGCAATGTCGGCACCGCGACGATCGGGGCGATCCAGCGCGACCTGCTGGTGCTGGAGAACCAGGGCGGCGGGCAATTCTTCGGCGAGCCGGCGCTTGACCTGACCGACCTGATCCGAACCGATGAGAACGGGATGGGCCAGATCAACATCCTTGCTGCCGACAAGCTGATGGGAAATCCGCAGCTCTACGCCACCTTCCTTTTGTGGCTGCTTTCGGAACTGTTCGAGGAACTGCCCGAGGTCGGCAACCCGGACAAGCCGAAGCTCGTGTTCTTCTTCGACGAGGCGCACCTGCTGTTCGACGACGCGCCCAAGGCGCTGGTCGACAAGGTAGAGCAAGTGGCGCGGCTGATCCGCTCGAAGGGGGTGGGCGTGTTCTTCATCACCCAGAACCCCGGTGACGTGCCCGACGGCATTCTCAGCCAACTCGGCAACCGGGTGCAGCATGCGCTGCGGGCCTTCACCGCGAAGGATCAGCGCGACCTGCACCGCGCGGCCGAGAACTACCGCGCCAATCCGAGCTTCGACACCGAGATTGCGATAAAGGAGGTCGGCACCGGCGAGGCTGTCACCTCTTTCCTCGAAAAGAAGGGCGTGCCGGGGATGGTCGAGCGCACGCTGATCCGGCCGCCGCAATCGCGCCTCGGCCCGCTTAGCGATACCGAGCGCGCCGCGGTAATTGCGGAAAGCGGTTTGGGCGACAAGTATGACACGCCGGTGGATCGCGAGTCGGCGCAGGAAATCCTTGCCAAGCGCGCCGAACTGGCCGCGCGCGAGGCGGCGGAGGCGGAAGCGCGCGAGAAGGCCGCCAAGACCGCCGCGGGCCGCTCCGAGCTCGATGCGGGGTTCGAGAATTTCAACAACGCGCGGCGCTACGATCCGACGGCGAAGTCGAAGCCGACGCGCAGATCCTCGAGCCGATCCGATACGATACTCGAGACCTTTGGCAAGAGCCTCGCGCGTCAGCTGGGCACCAAGACGGGCCAGACGATCGTGCGCGGGGTTCTCGGCTCGCTCTTCAAGTCACGCTGAGGCTGACATCGATTTTCGGGCCAGCCGGGCTTCGGCGAGCAGGGCGATCAGCAGTTCAAGATGGCGGGCGACCGAGTAGGTGGCCTCGCCCGCGCGCCGCGCCTGATCGAGCGCCATTTCCTCCGCCATCAATGCGCGCAGCGCCGCGCCGGGGCGCGGCAGCTCGCTCATCCGCATCACACGCTTGAGGTCGCGTTTGCGGCTGTAATCGCTCAGTCCGAAGCGCGCGGCGCGGATCAGCAGGCGCGGGCGACGCATTCTCGCGACCCCGGCGACGGGTTCGGACGCGACGTTAGCGGGTGCCGTGGTGTCGACGAGATACAGTTGACCGGAAGGGCGGAGAGCGGGCGTGTCTTTCTGGCGAAATGCGGCGGTCATCGGAAACTCCCTTGAGGTGAGATCCCGAGCGTGACGCAGCTTCACACGGTGTTGCGCAAATTTCGGCGTCAGCGCGCGCCCGGCAAAGCTTTGTTTAGGAAGTTTAAGGAATTCTTGCTGGCGTCCCGTTTGTTAACGAACGGGTAACCAAAGCAACTCACGGTTGTTACCGGACGGACTCGCCGAGCTTTGCCCGGCGTAATCTGGGGGACAGTATGAATTCGATCGCACCGGCCCCGGCGGAACTTCCCGCCTGGCTGCCCAAACATGCCCAACTCTATCTGCGCCATGTCGAAGACGGCATTCCGATCAGGGAGTTGGCACGGGCCGAAGGCTGTGCAGCCTCGACAATCCTGCGCCGCGTGCGCCGGATCGAGGCGCGGCGGGATGATCCGCTGGTCGATGAGGCGCTGGAACGTCTCGGCCGTGCGGCCGGATCGGACGCTGCCAATCCCTCCATCGCTCCGGGACCGACCGTGCTCCAGAAGGACACGCCCATGACTGCAGCTTTCCGCCCTAGTGAAACTCCCGCCAACGAAGAGCAACTGCGCCGCGAGACGCGCCGCATCCTGCGCCGCCTGTCCGAGCCGGGCGCGCTGTTGATCGTGGGGCGCGAGATGGACAAGGCCGTGGTGCTGCGTGGCACGGTGCGCACGGCGGTGCTGGAGCGGGCGGTGGCGCAGGCCTTCGCACTGAAGGACTGGATCGAGGTGGCCCATGAGGGGCGCGTCACCAGCTACAAGATCACGCATGCGGGGCGCGCAGCGCTGAAGCGTGTGCTCGAAGAAGAGGCCGCCGCGCGCGGGGAGACCGCCGCCAATCCCTTCGCTGCGCAACATGGCGAGTTCGCCCAGGAGACGCGCGCCGACACGGACGGGCACCAGCGCCGTGTGCGCGCCAATCTCGCCGAGAGCCCGCTCGCAGTGCTGGCGCGGCGGCGCGACAAGCAGGGACGGCCGTTCCTGAGCGCCGATCTGGTCGCCGCAGGCGAGCGGCTCCGCGAGGATTTCGAATTGGCGCAGATGGGTCCGCGGGTCGGGCAGAACTGGGAACGCTTTCTGACCGGCGGTGGCGGGCGCGGGCAGTATCGCCCCGAACTGGCGATGGGCGGCGGCTCCGACACCGCGCGGGAGCGGGTGGCGCTGGCGCTGCGCGATCTGGGGCCGGGCCTGGGCGACATGGCGCTGCGCTGCTGCTGTTTCCTCGAAGGGCTGGAGACGGCGGAGAAGCGGCTGGGCTGGTCGGCGCGGTCGGGCAAGATCGTCCTGCGGATCGCCCTGCAACGCCTCAAGCGGCATTACGAGGAGACCTATGGCGGGGCAAGTCCGATGATTGGATGAGCGGTGAGGCCGTGAACGCGCAATGCGCTACCCCATGCTCAAACCTAACGGGTCGCTAAAGTTAAGGTATCACTTCAATTAAGACCCGTAGGTGCCTAGACAATATAAGAAAAGGCGCGAAAAACCTTTGCGCCGTTTTCAATGTTCGCGGGCCAACGTCTTCCTCGCTGCGAGAATTTTAATTGGAGAGTGGCCTCTTCGCATGCGTCCTCCATCAACATCCCCATAAAGAGAAATTGTAAAAATATCCAAGTCTCGATAATTGGAGACTATGAATATAACGCTTCGCCAACTCACCTATCTGCGCGCGCTCGCCCAGGCGCGCTCGTTCTCGCGCGCCGCCGAACTGGTCCATGTCAGCCAACCCGCGCTCTCGGTCCAAATCCGCGAGCTGGAGGAGCAGGTCGGTCAGCCGCTGGTCGAGCGCCGCCCGCGCGACGTGCGGCTGACGCGGGCGGGTCGGCGGGTGCTGGAGACCGCCGAGCGGGTCGCGGGCGAGTTGCGCGATCTGCAGTCCGAGGCGCGGCGCGGGCTGGGGCAGATCAATCTCGGCGTGATCCCGACCATCGCGCCCTATCTGCTGCCCGCCGCCTTGCCCGGGCTGCGCGCGCAAGGGGCGCTGCGGCTGCGCGAGGCCACGACCGAGACGCTGCTGACCGAGATAGCCGAGGGCCGCCTCGATGCTGCGATCATCGCCACCCCGGCACCGGAACTGTTCGAGGCCTCGCTGTTCGAGGATCGCTTCCTGCTGGCGGGCACGCCGGACCAGCTGACGATGGTGCGCGGCCTCAGCCCGCAGGCGATCGACCCGGATCAGTTGCTGCTTCTGGATGAGGGGCACTGCCTTGCCGATCAGGCGCTCGCGCTGTGCGGGCTGACGCGGGCGGCGCAACGCATCGACCTTGGTGCGTCGTCGCTGAGCACGCTCTGTGCGCTGGCGGGGCAGGCGATGGGGCTGACGCTGGTGCCCGAGATCGCGAGCCTGCAGGAAACGCGCGCCGTCCCGACGCTCGCGCTCAGCCGTTTCGACGAGGAGCCCGCGCGGATGGTCCGGCTGGTGCGGGCCCGCGAGGTCTCCGATGCCGAGGCATGGTTCGATCCGCTGGTGCGCGTGTTGCGAAAGGCGGGCGAGGGGCTGGTCGCGCAGGCGCGCAGACGGTTCTGACCCCCGCCGCGCGCCCCGTGGCTTAGAGCGCCGGCCCGAAACCGGGCCGGCAGTTGGTCACGCCGCCGCTTCGGCGTTGGCGTCGACCAGCCAGTTCAAGACGGTCTCGGGCGAGGACACGCCATAGGGATCTTCGCCGTGGTTGTCTTCGAGGCCGGGCTCCTCGAACCAGGCTTCGATCACGCCGTCATTGACGACGGCCGCATAGCGCCACGACCGCAGACCGAAGCCGAGATTGTCCTTGCGCACCAGCATGCCGACGCGGCGGGTGAACTCGCCCGAACCATCGGGGATCACCTGCACGTTCTCGAGGCCCTGCGCCTTGGCCCACTGGTTCATGACGAAGCTGTCATTGACCGACAGGCAATAGATCGCGTCGATGCCCTGTTCGGCGAAATCGTCGAAGCCCTTCTCGAAACCGGGCAGCTGGTAGGTCGAGCAGGTCGGCGTGAAGGCGCCGGGCAGCGCAAACAGCACCACGCGCTTGCCCGCGAAGAAATCCGCGGTGGTCTTGTCCTGCCAGCGGAACGGGTTCGGCCCCTCGATGCTTTCGTCGCGCACGCGGGTGTGGAAGGTGACGTCGGGCAGTTTCGAACCGGGAAGCATAGGGAGGTCTCCTTGATCGGTTGGGAAGGTTGCGTTTTGGAGAGAGGCCTGACTAACGGATGTCGCTTTCGGTCGCAATCGCTGACTTTGCAGATGCAGCATTCGCCGCGCGACCTTCACAAGAGGCCGTTGGCGGATGTCGGCGTTGCGAATGTTCGTCCCCGCTCTGTCCGCTTGCCACGGCCTCGGGCTGATCGCGCAGCCTCGCGCGGTGTGCAATACTGCCTTTGGGCCTGCGCATTTGCATCCGGCACGCAATCGGCTTATGTGACGATCAACCGCACTCCGAAAGGATGGATCATGCGCGATCTCAAGATGCCCGGTGAACGCCACCCCGAAAAGGCGCATCGCGCCGACAATGCTCAGCCCAAGAAACCCGACTGGATCCGCGTGAAAGCGCCGGTCTCGGAAGGCTACAAGAAGACGCGCGACATTCTGAAGACCAACAAGCTGGTCACCGTCTGCGAAGAGGCGGGCTGCCCGAATGTCGGCGAATGCTGGAGCCAGGGCCACGCCACCATGATGATCATGGGTGAAATCTGTACCCGTGGCTGTTCCTTCTGCAACGTGGCCACCGGTCGCCCCGACGCGCTCGACGTGTTCGAGCCGGGCCGCGTCGCCCACGCGGTCGAGACGCTGGGCCTGAACCACGTCGTGATCACCTCGGTCGACCGCGACGATCTGGACGATGGCGGGGCGGAGCATTTCGCACAGACGATCCGCGCGATCCGTCACCGCTCGCCCGACACCACGATCGAGATCCTGACGCCGGACTTCCTCAAATGCGAGCCCGCCGCGCTGGAGAAGGTTGTCGAGGCGCGCCCCGACGTGTTCAACCACAATCTCGAAACCGTGCCGGGCCTCTATCCCGGCGTGCGCCCCGGCGCGCGCTACTTCCACTCGCTGCGCCTGTTGCAGCGCGTGAAAGAGCTGGATCCGTCGATGTTCACCAAATCGGGCATCATGGTGGGTCTGGGTGAAGAGGCGCCGCAGGTCCGTCAGGTGATGGATGACATGCGCTCGGCCGATGTCGATTTCCTGACCATCGGGCAATATCTGCAGCCGACGCCGAAGCACCACGCGGTGATGCGTTTTGTCACGCCGGAAGAGTTCCGCGACTATGAGAAAGCGGCCTACGGCAAGGGCTTCCTGATGGTCTCCGCGACGCCGCTGACCCGCTCGAGCTATCACGCGGGCGACGACTTTGCGCGGCTGCGCGAGAACCGGCTGAAGAAGCTCGGCCTGAGCTGAGCGCGCCAGAAGCGATTTGAAAGAACCCGGCCCCGGTGGCCGGGTTTTTCATTTCGCAAGTCGGGTGAGTTTTTCTCCAAGCCGAACAGGTCGCGAAACTGCAGCGCATCGCGCGCGCCCTGTCTTGACGGTCTGCGACCTGCGGGCATCATCCGGGCCAAGTGATCCGGCGCGCCGATTGCCTGCGTAGCCCTGTCAGCCAAGCAAGAGGAGAGTGTCATGCGCCGCCTGTCGATCGCCTTTCTCGCATCAAGCTTCTGCGTGGGGCTGATGCCGGGCCTAGCCCCGGCCTCGATCTTCGGTGGCTGGACCGAGCAGCGGTTCTCGCTGTTTTCCTCGAATGACTGGGAACAATCGCCAAACGGCGTGGAGATGCGCTCGGACGGGGCGGTGTCGTTGATCTGGCGTGCGCTGCCTCAGGCAGATTGGGGCGCGCGCAAGGCCGCGTGGCAATGGTCGGTCAGCCAAAGCGTCCCGCCGACGAAGCTCGACCGAAAGGGCGGCGACGATCGCGACCTCTCGCTCTATTTCGTCTTCATGCCAGAGGCGGTCGCCCGGGCCAATCAGGGGGCGGGCATCCGCAAGCTTCTGGCGGTGAAGGAAGCGCGGGTGCTGATGTATGTCTGGGGTGGCGCGCATGGGCGCGGGGCGCTCTTGCCGTCGCCCTATCTGGGTGCGCGCGGCAAAACGGTGGTGCTGCGCCCGGCGGGCACCGGATCGCATTCCGAGAGCGTCGATCTGGCGCGCGACTATCAGCGCGCCTTCGGGGGCCAGCCGACGCAGCTCGTGGGGCTGGCGCTGTCAGGAGACAGCGACGACACCGACAGCGCGATCCGTGCCCGGATCTCGGGGCTGAAGCTGAACTGACCGCGCCACACGGCCTCCGGTGATTTCACACAAAAACACTGCCAAGACATGACTTTGTCGGTAACCTGTGGCAGCAAGACCCAAAAGGGGGGCAGGATGGCGCTCAATTTCCGACAGTCCGAAATTCTCGAGATCGCGCGCGACGAGGGCCGTGTGGTGGTCGAAGCCTTGGCCGAACGCTTCAATGTGTCAGTCCAGACGATCCGGCGCGACCTGACGGAGCTCTCCGAGGCGGGGCATCTGGAACGCGTGCATGGCGGGGCGGTGATCCGCACTGGCGTTGTGAATTTCGCCTATGAAGAGCGCCGCCGGATGAACGAGGCGGCGAAGGCGGCGATCGGGCGGGCCTGTGCGCAGGCGATCCCCGACAACAGCTCCATCGTGCTGACGCTGGGCACCACGACCGAGGCAGTCGCGCGAGAGCTTCTGCATCACCGCAACATCACCGTGGTCACGAATAACATCAATGTCGCCAATATCCTGCTGGCCAATGAGAGCTGCGATATCCTCGTCGCGGGCGGCAATCTGCGCCGCTCGGATGGCGGGCTGGTGGGTGACCTGACGGCGGATTTCATGGGCGAATTCAAAGCCGATTTCGCGGTGATCGGGACCTCCGCGCTCGATTCCGACGGCGACATGCTCGATTACGATCTCGCCGAAGTGCGCGTCAGCCGCCGGATCTTGCGGCAGGCGCGGCAGAGCTTTCTGGTGACCGACGCGTCGAAGCTGGAACGCTCCGCGCCGGTGCGGCTTGCTTCGCTCTCCGACATCGACCGGGTTTTCATCGACAAGCCCTTGCCGGATGCGCTCATGGCGCTTTGCGCGCAATGGGACACCGAGATTACCGTGGCGGGGTGAGGCTCAGCGCAGCACGCGCCGCAGCCCCGTCTGCACCCGCGTGAGTTCCGGCAGATAGGTCTCGATCAGCGTCTCCGCCGGATCGGCGCTCGCCGCCATCCCGGTATTGAGCGCGGCCACGACCCGCCCATGGATGTCGTAAAGCGGCACCGCGATGGAGCGCAGCCCAATCTCCACCTCCTGATCGATCACCGCATAGCCGTCGCGGCGCACCTGATCGATGCGCGCGAGGATTTCGCCCGGATCGGTGAGGCTATAGGCCGTGCGCGGCGTCAGGTCCGAGGCCTCCACGGCTGCGCGGGCGTCCTCCGGGGGCAGGGCGGCCAGCAACACGCGCCCCATCGAGGTACAATGCGCCGGAAGGCGCGAGCCCGGCATCAACCCGATCGACATCACCCGCCTCTGCGCCGCCCGCGCGAGATAGACGATTTCGGTGCCGTCGAGGATCGAGACCGAGCAGCTTTGCCCGATCCGATCGGTCAGCTGATCGAGCCACGGCTGCACGATCTGCGCCAGCGGCAGCGAGGCCAGCGCCCCCATCCCGAGCCGCAGAACCTTCGGCGTCAGCGTGAAGAACTTGCCGTCGTATTCCGCGTAGCCTTCCGCATTCAGCGTCAGCAGACAGCGCCGCGCCGTAGCCCGGTCGAAGCCCGTCGCCTGCGCCACCTCGGCAATCGAGAGCCGCGGCGTCTCGGCCCCGAAACATTCGATGACGCGTAGCCCCTTGGCGAAAGAGGCGATGAAATCGGTCGGTTTGTTCAACATGCGAACAGGTTTTCGCGCGATGCGAACAAATGTCAAGATGCGCACGAAATCCGTGGAAAGCCGTCCCACGCAGGTCTAAATCCAAGCCCTCAGGAGGACCGCAAATGGACAAGAGACTTTCCTCGCTGACCGAGGCCGTGGCCGATATTCAAGACGGCGCCACGGTGATGGTCGGCGGTTTCGGCGGCTCGGGCGCGCCGATCGAACTGATCCACGCCCTGATCGACCGCTATCTGGAGACCGGATCGCCCAAGGGGCTGACCGTGATCAACAACAACGCAGGCAACGGCCATGTCGGCATCGCCGCGATGATCGAGCAGGGTATGGTCAAGAAGATGATCTGCTCTTTCCCGCGCTCGGCCGATCCGACGGTGTTTACCGAACGCTATCTGGCGGGCGAGATCGAGCTGGAACTGGTGCCCCAGGGCACGCTCGCCGAACGTATCCGCGCAGGCGGCGCGGGCATTCCGGCCTTCTTCACGCCGACCTCCGTGGGCACCGATCTGGCCGAGGGCAAGCCGGTGCAGCAATTCGACGGCCGCGACTACGTGATGGAGCGCTGGCTCAAGGCCGATCACGCGCTGATCAAGGCCGAGCAGGGCGACGCTCTTGGCAACCTGACCTACCGGATGGCCGCGCGGAACTTCTCGCCGCTGATGGCGACGGCGGCAGACAAGGTCGTCGTTCAGGTGAGCAAGGCGGTCGAGCCGGGCGAGATCGACCCGGAAGTCATCGTCACCCCGGGCATCTTCGTGGATGCGATCGTCGAGGTCGCCAATCCCGCCCAGGAAGAAGAGTTGAACCGCGCCGGAGCCCATCACCCATGACCCAGAAACTGAGCAATGCACAGATCGCCTGGCGCGCCGCGCAGGACATCGAGGACGGCGCCTATGTGAACCTCGGGATCGGCTTTCCCGAGATGGTCGCGCGCTTCCAGCCTGAAGGCCGCGAGGCGATCTTCCATACGGAAAACGGCGTGTTGGGCTTCGGTCGTGCGCCCGAACCCGGTCAGGAGGACTGGGACCTCATCAATGCCGGGAAAAAGGCGATCACGCTGAAGCCCGGCACCGCGTTTTTCCACCATGCCGACAGCTTCGCAATGGTGCGCGGCGGGCATCTCGACGTGGCGATCCTCGGCGCTTATCAGGTGGCCGAAACGGGCGATCTGGCGAACTGGTCGACCGGGCCGAAAGGCGTGCCGGCCGTGGGCGGGGCGATGGACCTCGTGCATGGCGCGAAACGCGTGGCTGTCATCACCGACCACGTCACCAAGAAGGGCCAGCCGAAGCTGGTGGAAAGCTGCACCTTCCCGCTGACCGGCGTGGGCTGCGTGACCCGCGTCTATACGTCGCTCGCCGTCGTGGACGTGGTCGATAGCCGCTTCGTCCTGCGTGAAAAGCTCCCCGCGATCTCGATGGAGGAGCTGCAATCCGTCACCGGCGCGACCCTCCATGTCGAGGGCGAGGTGGGTGACCTGATCTGTCCCGAGGAGTTGGCCGATGCGTGACGTTTATATCTGCGATTATATCCGAACCCCGATCGGCCGTTTCGGCGGCGCTCTGGCACCTGTCCGCGCCGACGATCTGGGGGCGATCCCGCTGAAAGCTCTGATGGCGCGCAACACGGGCGTCGATTGGGAAGCGGTCGAAGACGTGATCTTCGGTTGCGCCAATCAGGCGGGCGAGGACAACCGCAACGTGGCGCGGATGTCGGCGCTCCTCGCGGGTCTTCCGGTGAACGTGCCGGGGACCACGATCAACCGGCTCTGCGGTTCGGGGATGGATGCGATCATTACCGCAGCCCGTGCGATCAAGGCGGGCGAGGCCGATCTGATGATCGCGGGCGGTGTCGAGAGCATGTCGCGCGCGCCCTTCGTGATGCCGAAAGCCGAGGCCGCCTTTAGCCGCGCCAATGCGGTCTATGACACGACCATCGGCTGGCGCTTCGTGAACAAGCTGATGAAAGAAGCCCATGGCGTCGACTCGATGCCCGAGACGGCGGAGAACGTGGCCGATGATTTCGGCGTGAGCCGCGAAGATCAGGACGCCTTCGCGGTCCGCTCGCAGGAGGCTGCTGCCAAGGCGATGGAAGCGGGCCGTCTGGCCGAGGAGATTACCCCGGTCACGATCCCGCAGCGCAAGGGCGATCCGCTCGTGGTCGACACTGACGAGCACCCGCGCCCCGGCACCACGCTTGAGGCGCTGGCCAAGCTGCGGCCCATCGTGCGCCCCGACGGCACGGTCACGGCGGGCAATGCATCCGGCGTGAACGATGGCGCGGCGGCGCTGATCATCGCCTCCGAGGACGCCGTGCGCAAACATGGGCTGACGCCGCTGGTGAAGATCTCGGGCGGGGCCGCGGCCGGCGTGCCGCCGCGGATCATGGGTTTCGGGCCTGCGCCTGCCAGCAAGAAGCTGATGGCGCGGCTGGGGCTGACGCAAGAAGCCTTCGACGTGATCGAGCTGAACGAGGCCTTTGCCAGCCAAGGTCTGGCCACGCTGCGCGATCTCGGCATTGCGGATGACGATGCGCGCGTGAACCCCAATGGCGGGGCGATCGCTCTGGGGCATCCTCTGGGCATGTCGGGCGCGCGGATCACCGGCACCGCGGCGCTGGAGCTGGTGCGCCGCAAGGGCCAACGGGCGCTGGCCACGATGTGCATCGGCGTGGGTCAGGGCATCGCCGTGGCGCTGGAGGCGGTGTAACCGAGACTGCGCCCGCTACGTGCCGAAGGCGCAGGGCGTGCGCCAGTCCGTCCCGGCGGGCTGGCGCATCTGCCATTCGCGCGCCGCTCGGCGAATGGAGGGGCGTGGCGGGGATTGACCGCCCAGCCCCAGGGTCGCGTGCGCCATCCCACGGACCGGCGCACACCCTTTCAGATGGAGCGCGTCTCCGCTTGAGCCGCCCCTCCGCCACTCATTGCGCAAAGGTATCGCGCCAGCGCTCCAGAAACCGCGCGGCTTTCATCGTGTCGGTCGCAACCAGCAGCGGCGGGCCCAGTGCGATGAGGCGTTGCAAGGTCAGCGTCTCGTCGCTGTCGCTGCCGCCCCCGTCATTCGCGATCGGGTCGATCAGCTTGGTCTGCGCCAGCGCCCGTTGGCCCGCAGGTGAGAGCAGAAAATCCAGCAGTTTGGCGGCGGTCGGATCTGGCTCGGGCCCCGGAAGGTAGGCCGCGCGCGAGAGCACCAGCGTGTAATCGGCGGGCGAGATGATCCCCAGATCGGGATTGTCGCGCGCCGCCTGCGCCGCGTAGGAGCCGAGGATGTTGTAGGCGATCAGGTAGCGGCCGCCCGCGACACCGTCGATGATCTCGGCCGAGCAGCAGGTCGCGACCGCGCCGGAGCGCGCAAAGGCTTCCATCAAGCCGCCGAAGGTGCTGGCCTCCTGACTGTCGAGAAAAGCGAAGAGGAACCCCAGCCCGGAATCCGCTATGTCATAGGTCGCGATCTTGCCGGTATAGGGCGATTGCGCGGGCCGCAGCAGGTCGACCAGATCGAAACGCGTGCGCGGCACGTCCTCGGGCGGAACCAGCGCGCGGTTGTAGATCATCACCGCGGGTTCGCGCGAGATGCCCCAGACCTGATCGCGCCAGCGCAGATCCTTCGGCAGTGCCGTCGTCTCGGGCGAGATCCATGTGGCGGCGCAATTGTCGTTCACCAGCTTGACCACATGTTGCACGCCCGAGCTGATCACCAGTTCGGCGCCGGGCTTGCCCTTCGCGCAATCGGCCTCGGAGATATCGTAGAGGTCGTTCGAGCCCCATTGCTCGAACCGGATCGCGAGGCCGGGCTGGGTGTCGAGAAACGCCTTGATCGCGGGGGCGAGGATATTGACGTCGGTCGTGGTGCGCAGGGTGATCTTGCGGGCGGGCCGATCTGGGCCGAAGGTGCGGACGGCCTCGGGCTCTGCGGCCAAAAGGGGGAAGCTCAGGCACAGCCAGAGCGTCAGGGACAAGAGCGTGCGGATCATGGTGCCTCCTCGGCTCGGGGCAGGGTGATCGCGATGGTGAAGCCTGCCGCATCGCTCTCCATCTCCAGCGTGCCGCCATAGGTCTCGGCCACCGATTGCGCAATGGCGAGACCCAGCCCGCTGCTCGCGCCGCGCCGCCGCGTGTCCGTGCGCCCAGGCGCGAAACGCTCGCCCAGGCGCGCGCGCAGTTCGGGGGAGGGGCCGGGCCCCGCATCGCGCACCCAGAGCCGGGCGCGCCCGTCGCGTAGCTCCGCGCCGATGGTGACGGGGGCCTCGCCATGCGCCAATGCGTTGCCGAGCAGGTTCTTAGCTGCCTCCGACAGCGAGAGCTCATCGGCCAGCACGGGCACCTCCGCCTCGGCGATCTCCAGCCGGATGTCGCTGCCCGGCGCGAGAGCCGCATGATCGCCTTCCTCGAAGATATCCAAGGCGATGTTGCGCAGATCGACCCGCTCGCGCCGCGCACTGTCGGCGCGGTGGATCACAAGCGCGCGCGACAGCATCTGATCGAGCAGGCGGCTCAGCCGCACCGTTCCGGAATGCATCTTCGCGACGATCTGGTCGCGCCGCGCCGGGTCGTCTTCCTCGGCGGCGAGGTCGGATTGCGCGCGCAGGGCGGCGACGGGTGTCCGCAACTGATGCGCGGTGTCCGAGATCAGGCTTTTCATCGTGGCGAACTGCCGGTCGAGCCGCCCCATGAACCCGTTCGTGGCCTGCACCAGCACATCGACCTCGCGCGGGACGGCGGCGCGGATCGGGGTCAGGTCCTGCGGATCGCGTTCCGAGATGCCATGAGCCAGCCGCTCCAGCGGGCGCAGCGCGCTATGCACGATGATGATCGCGAAAGCGAGCATGGCGATGCCGCCGACCGCCAGCCCGCCAAGCGCGTTGCGAGTGATGCTGAGCGCAAGCTGGGTGCGCGCCCGCAGGGTTTGCCCCACGATCACCTCCACCGTGCCGGAGAACTGGCGTTCCGCGAAACGGCGCGTGACCCGGATGTAGCGCGCGGGCTCTCCCTTGAAGCGCGCATCGTAAAGCTCCGAGTCCTGTGCCGTCGTGTTCGGGCGGGGAAGGTCCTTGTAGCCTGTGAGCACCGCGCCTTTAGGCCCGCTGACCTGATAGGCGATGCGGTCGTCGGGGGCGAGGGCCAAGAGTTCGAAGGCAGAGACCGGAAGATCGACCACCGGCGCGCCGTCGCGGATCGAGATCGAAGCGGCGATGTCATTGGCGGCCCCCACCAGCAACCGGTCGAAGGCGTCGCGGGCCGCCGTGCGCCCATAGGCGAAGGCTGCGAGCGCGAGGATCAGTCCGCCGACGATCATCAGCCCCGACAGCCCGGTCACCAGCCGCGCGGTCAGGGATCGCGTGGCGGCGAGGCCGGTGTCGTGGGAGCGCGCGCCGTCAGACATCGCCGTCGCGCGCCGCCAGACGGTAGCCGCGTCCGCGCAGGGTCTCGATCTCGACCCCGCTGCCGGTAAGCTTCTTGCGCAGCCGAGCTATATAAAGCTCGATCGCGTTGTCGCCCGGCACGGCGTCGTCGAAGGCGTAAAGCCCCTCGTGCAGCCGGTCCTTCGACATCACTTGCCCCGCATTGCGCATCAGAATTCCCAGCAGCGCGAATTCGCGGCCCGTCAGTTTCAGCGCCTGATCTCCGACCGAGGCGCTGCCCGCCGTCGCGTTGTAGCGCAGATGTCCGAGTTCGAGATCGGCGGAGCGGTCGGTCGCCTGACGTCGCCCGATCGCATGAAGTCTTGCTTCCAACTCACGGTGATCAAAGGGTTTTACGAGGTAGTCGTCCGCCCCGAGCTGGAAGGCGGAGATCTTGTCGTCGACCGAGAATTGCGCGGTCAGCATCAGCACCGGCATCATCGCGGCCTGCGCGCGCATCTCGCGCAAGAGGTCGGTGCCGCTGCCATCGGGGAGGTTGATGTCGAGGATCACCGCGTCATAGGCCTGCACCGCCAGAAAATCGCGCGCCTCCTCTACGGTGGCGGCGAGATCGCAGGCCATGCCGGACCGCGCAAGCCGACGCTGCGTGGCCTCGGCCAGTTCCTCGGCATCCTCCACTAGCAGAAGCCGCATCCATCCTCCCCGTTTCGGCTCCGAACCTGTGACAGGTTCGTGACAGGTTCAAGCGGTAAAACCCGTCCCATAGCCCGCTGCGGGAGGCAACGGGCGGACAGTGGAGGATATACCATGGCTTTTAAACTCATGCGCGCGGCGATTGCTGCCGCGGCGCTCACCGTCGCGACCGGCGCGTCGGCACAGGAATGCATCGCACCGGCGAACCCCGGCGGCGGCTGGGACTTCACTTGCCGTCAGGTCGGCAAGACCATGCAGGATCTGGGTCTGATCGACTCGACCATGCAGGTCGTGAACCTCGCCGGCGGCGGCGGTGGCGTGGCCTTCGCCGAAGTGGTGAACAAGCGCAACGACGACGATAACCTGATCGTCGCGGCCTCCTCGGCCACCGCGACCCGTCTGGCGCAGGGCGCCTATCCGGGCAACTCGATGGATCAGGTCCGGTGGGTCGGGTCGATCGGCGCGGATTACGGCGTGATCGCCGTGGCTGCCGACAGCGACATCCAGACGCTTCCGGAACTGCTCGACAAGATCAAGGCCGACCCGAACTCGGTCTCCGTCGCGGGCGGCTCGGCCGTGGGTGGCTGGGACCACCTCAAGGTTCTGATCGCGGCTGACGCTTACGGCATCGACGATGTGCGCAAGGTCAAGTACATCGCCTTCGACGGCGGCGGCGAAGCGGTGACCCAGCTTCTCGCGGGTTCGGTCCAAGCCTTTACCGGCGATCTGTCGGAAGCCAAGGGCTTCGTCGATTCCGGCGATATCCGCGTGATTGCGGTGTTGGCACCCGAGCGTCTGGACGGTGAATTCTCGAAATTCCCGACCGCGAAAGAGCAGGGCATCGATGCGATCGGCGCCAACTGGCGCGGCTTCTACGCACCGGGCGGCATGTCCGACGAAGCCTATCAGGCTTGGGTCGACAAGGTCGGCAAGCTCTACGCTTCGGACGAGTGGAAGCAGGTGATGGCGGCCAACGGTCTGGCCCCGCTCGACCTGCAGGGCGCCGAATTCGAGGCCTTCGTCGAGAAGTCGGTCCAGCAGATCCAGGACATCTCGCGCCAGATCGGCATCATCAAGTAAGCGAGACACCCATGCGCGCGGCGGGCCCAAGGGCGCCGCCGCGCCTTCATTTCAAGGGAGGGGATCATGAGTGATCGCATCTTCGGCGCCGTCGGCCTGTGCCTCGCGCTGTTCTACGGCTGGGCGACGCTGCAAATCCAAGAAAGTTTCCTGTCGGATGCGGTGGGGCCGAAAACCTTTCCGCTGGTGATCGCGGTGATCCTCGGGCTGGCTTCGCTCGCGATCCTGCTCAAGCCCGATCCCGACCCGGTCTGGCCGAGCCTCTCGCGGCTCGCTGAAATCCTCGCCGCCGTCGTGGTGATGATCCTCTATGCGGAATTCCTGCCCATCGCGGGCTTCCTGATCGCGACAGCTTTTGCCAGCGCCTACCTGACATGGCGGCTGGGCACGCGGCCGCTGCAATCCGTCGTCGTCGGCGTCGCCACCTCGATCGGTATCTACGTAATTTTCAAGCTGGTGCTGGGGCTGTCGCTCGCCAGCGGCCCCTTCGGTTTCTGAGGTGAAATGATGGACACCCTGATGTCACTCGCAGACGGTTTTCACACCGCTCTGACCTTCGAAAACCTGCTGCTCGCGCTTTTGGGCACGTTCCTCGGCACCATGATGGGCGCGCTGCCCGGCCTCGGCCCGTCCAACGGCGTCGCGATCCTGATCCCCCTTGCCTTCACCCTGGGGCTGGGAGCCACGCCCTCGCTGATCTTGCTCACGAGCGTCTATTACGGGGCGATGTATGGCGGGCGGATCAGTTCGATCCTGCTGAATATTCCGGGCGACGAACCCGCGATGATGACCTGTCTCGACGGCTATCCGATGGCTAAGAAGGGGCTTGCGGGCGAGGCGCTGTCGCTCTCGGGTATCGCAAGCTTCGTGGGTGCTTTCATCGCCACCTGGGGCCTGATCCTGCTGGCACCGCAGCTGGTGAAATTCGCGCTGCTGTTCGGTCCGGCGGAATATTTCGCGCTGTTCGCGCTGGCCTTTGCCACGCTGGGCGGGGTCTCCTCGACCAATCAGGCGAAATCGGCCTTCGCCGCGATGCTGGGCCTCGGCCTGTCGGTGATCGGGGTGGACACCCAGACCGGCGTGCCGCGTCTGACCTTCGGCGAGGTGCACCTCTATGACGGGCTCGATTTCCTCGTCGCCATCGTCGGTCTTTTCGCGCTGTCGGAAGTGTTCATCTTCCTCGAGCACCGCCACGGTTCGGCCACCGGCGCGGGTCACAAGGTCTCGGTCGGGCGCATCACACCCCCGTGGAAGATGGTGAAAGAGACGACGCCGACCATGCTGCGCTCGTCGCTCTTGGGCTTCGTCGCGGGCGTGCTGCCGGGGGCAGGGGCGTCGCTGGGCTCCTTCATCTCCTACTCGATGGAGAAGAAGCTGGTGGACCGCAAGAACACCTTCGGCACGGGCGACCCGCGCGGTGTCGCGGCCCCCGAGGCGGGCAACAACGCCGCAGCCGGCGGTGCGCTTGTGCCGATGCTGGCGCTCGGCGTGCCGGGCTCGGGGACGACGGCGGTGCTGCTGGCAGTGCTTCTGTCGCTCAACATCACGCCCGGCCCCTTGCTGTTCCAGAACAACCCCGATGTCGTCTGGGGCCTGATCGCGGCGCTCTTCATCGCCAACTTCATGCTGCTTGCGATGAACATCCCGATGGTGGGCATCTTCACCCGCGTCCTGATGATCCCGCCGCGCATCCTGATGCCGATCGTCGCGATGGTGTCCTTCGTGGGGATCTACGGGATTTCCGGCTCCAGCTTCGATCTGCTGGTGATGATCGGCTTCGGCGTGATGGGCTGGGTACTGCGCAAGCTCGACGTGCCGCTGGTGCCGATCATTCTCGGCACCCTTCTGGGCAACACGATGGAGAACAACCTGCGCCGGGCGGTCACGATCTCGAATGGCGATTACGGAACGCTGGTCGGCAGCCCGCTGGCAATCGGCCTGTGGACGGTGGCGATTGTCGGCTTCATCCTGCCGCTGTTCCTCGGGCGCTTCGTGAAAGCGCGGATGCATGAGCGCCGCGATGACGAGGGTGCGATCGAAGACTGATCGCACCCCCAAGCCCAGCACCGCACCTCCCCCGCGGTGCCTGCGCCGGATTGAAGGCAGGGGCGGCGGTGGTCAATCCGCCGCCCCTTTTTGCCTCCGATCCGTTACTGCGTGGTCCAACCACCATCGACCGGAATGGACGTACCGGTCACGTTGTGGGCGATCGGCGCACAGAGCCAAAGCGCGAGCGCCCCGATCTCGGACGGGTCCGAGAGACGTCGCGTCGGCTGCTTCTCCGCCAGAAGATCCGCGATCCCCGCGGCCCGGTCGCCGCCATGGGCCGCTGCGCGTTCCGCGATCTGCGGCCCGAGGATGTCGGTTTCGGTCCAGCCCGGGCAGATGCAGTTCACCGTCACGCCGCCCGCTTCACGCGTGCCCGCCTGCGCATATTCCAGCGCCGCGACGCGGCTCATGCCGACGAGGCCGAATTTCGAGGCGACATAGGGCGCCTTGTTGGCCGAGGCCACAAGCCCATGCACCGAGGCGATATTGATCACCCGCCCGTAGCCGCGCTCGGCCATGTCCGGCATCGCGCGACGCATCGTATGGAATGCACCCGAGAGGTTCACCGCGAGCACCGCGTTCCAGATCTCGGGCGTGGCGTCGGCAAGGCTGGTGGTGCGCTGGATGCCTGCGTTGTTCACGAGTATATCCGCGCCGCCCCACTTCGCGACCGCGTCCATCATCGCGTCGATTTGCGTGGGATCGGCCATGTCGGCGTCGAAGAACTTCACCTCGGGCGAACCCGCCTTTTCCAGCACCGCCGTCGCCTTGGCGATCTGCGCCTCATCGGCCAGCCCGTGCAGCGCGATACGCGCGCCCGCCTCGGCCAGCGACTTCGCGATGGCGAGCCCGATCCCCTGCACCGAGCCTGTCACCAGTGCGGTCTTTCCCTCCAGTTGCGACATCAATCCTCCTCCGTCACCATTTTGCGCAGCTCGGTTTTCAGAACCTTGCCGTAATTGTTCTTGGGTAGCTGCGCGATCACGCGATACGTCTTGGGGCGCTTGAAGCGTGCGATCTGCTCGCAGCAGTGTTGATCGAGGGCGGCCGGGTCGATCTCGGCTCCCGGCGCGGGCGTGACGAAGGCCACGACGCTCTCGCCCCATTCCGGGTCGGGTTTTCCGACCACCGCGACCTCGTGGACGGAAGGGTGCAGCAGCAGAACCTCCTCGACCTCGCGGGGATAGATGTTGGTGCCGCCCGAAATGATGACATCCTTGGAGCGATCCTGCAGCGTGACGAAGCCGTCCGCATCCATCGTGCCCAGATCGCCGGTCCAGAGCCAGCCGTCGCGAAGCGCTTTCGCACTCGCCTCCGGGTTCTGCCAGTAGCCCGACATCACCGCCGCGCCGCGCACGAGGATCTCGCCGGTCTCGCCAGCGGGCAGGGGGCGGCCATCGGGATCAGCGATCCGCACCGAGACCGGGCTATGCGCGAGCCCGACCGAGGCCAGTCGTTCGCGCCAGCGCGGGTGGGTGCGATCCGCCACCAGCTCGCGCGACAGGGCGGTGATCGTCATCGGGCTCTCGCCCTGGCCGTAGATCTGCACGAAGCGCGGCCCCATCACCTCGACTGCCTCGATGATATCGGCGACATACATCGGTCCACCGCCATAGACGATGGTCTTGATGCCCTCGCCAGTCTGCCCCGCGGCGCGGGCGCGGTCCACCAGACGACGGATCATGGTGGGGGCGGCGAACATCGAGACATGTTGCAGCTTCGGCGCGAGGTCGAGAATTTCGTCGGCCTCGAACCCGCCCGAGCGCGGCACCACATGGCGCGCGCCGCGCATCACATGGACGAAGTTGTAAAGCCCCGCGCCATGCGACATCGGCGCGGCGTAGAGGATCGCGTCCTGCGGCTCGACGCTGTCGACGTCCGAGAAATACCCAAGACACATCGCCTGCACATTGGCCGAGGTGATGCACACGCCCTTGGGCCGCCCGGTCGTGCCGGAGGTGTAGAACAGCCAAACCGTTTGGTCGGCGGCGATCTCGACCGGGGCGAGCATCGGGACATGGTGCAGGAGATCGGCATAGGCCGGGCCTCTCAGGTCCACCGTCTCGACGCCCAGATCGCTTTCCGGACCCCCGGTGAAGGCAAGCTTCGCCTCTGAAGCCTCGATGATCCATGCGGCCTCGCGCGGGTGCAGCTTGCCGTTGATCGGCACCGCCACTGCGCCTGCGAACCACGCGCCATACATCGCCTCGAGATATTCCGGGCAGTTCTTGGCAAACAGCGCGACGCGGTCGCCCGGGGCGATCCCTTTCGAGACCAGCGCAGCCCCGATCCGGGCAGCGCGATCGGCGAATTCCGCATAGGTGGCGCGCAGCTCCTCGCCCTGCAGCAGCGCGGGGGCGTCGGGGGTGCGGATCGCGCTGCGGATCAGCCACTCCGCCGGGTTCATGCCGCGCGCTCCGCTTCGAGGATCGAGCAGTAATTCGCGACGCCCGAGCCGCCCATATTGAAGACGCAACCCAGTTCCGCGCCGGGCAGTTGCATCTCGCCCGCCTGACCGGTGAGCTGCATCGCGGCCAGCACATGCATCGACACGCCGGTCGCGCCGACGGGATGACCCTTGGCCTTCAGCCCGCCCGAGAGGTTCACCGGAAGCTTCCCGTCGCGCAGCACGAGCCCGTCGTCGATGGCGCGCGCGCCGGCGCCTTGCGGCACCAGCCCCATCGCCTCGTAGACGAGCAATTCCGCGATGGTGAAACAGTCATGGACCTCAGCGAAGGAGAGATCACCGACCCTCACGCCCGCCGAAGCATAGGCACGGCGGAAAGCCTCCGCCGGGCCCTCGAAGGCCAGCAGATCGCGGCGCGACATCGGCAGATAGTCATTGACCTGCTCGGCGGCGCGGAAACCTATGGAATTGGCGAAATCGCCCGCGCGGTCGTCCGCGACCATGACCAGCGCCGCCGCCCCGTCGGAGATCAGCGAGCAATCGGTCATCCGCAGCGGCGGGGCGATCATCGGGTTCTTGTCGCTCACCGTGTTGCAGAACTCGAACCCCACATCCTTGCGCATCTGCGCCAGCGGGTTGGCGAGCGCATTGTGGTGGTTCTTCGCCGCGATCCGGGCGAGTGCCGCGGAACGGTCGCCATGCGCCTGATAATAGGCCTGAGCGAAGCGCGCGAAAATCTGCGGGAACGAAACGCCCGCCTCCTCCATCTGGTAAGACGCTCCGGCGAGCGCCTCGGTGACGCCTGCGGTGTCCTTCGCGGTCATCTTCTCGGCCCCGATGACCAGCGCGGCCTTCACCCGGCCCGAGCGGATCGCATCGCGCGCGGCATAGATCGCAGCCGAGCCCGACGCGCAGGCGTTCTCGACGCGGGTCGCAGGCGTGAAGCGCAGCTTGTCGTCGATCCCCAGCGCCAGCGAGCTTGCGAACCCGTCCGGCACCAGCCCGGAGTTGAAATGCCCCAGCCAGATGCCGTCGATCTCTGCCGGGTCGATCCCGGCGTGCTCCAACGCGCCGCCGCCCGCTTCGAGAACCAGATCCTCGAGCGTGCGCCCCTCCAGCTTGCCGAATTTCGTATGGCCCCAGCCGACGATCTTCGCGTCCATGCGGCTCTCCTCCCAATGGTTCTCCGTTGCGGCGGAGACTAGCGCAGGGGCGGCACGACCTCTATTCGTAGAACTACGCTATCGGGAGAAGAGGATGGAGCAGGACCTGCTGGACAGCGATGACATGGCGGTGCTGGCCTTCGATCATGCGCCGGTCGGGCTGGCGGTCACCCGCAATCGGGTGATCGAGCGGTGCAACGCGCGGTTTTGCGAAACCTTCGGCTATGCCGAAGACGAGTTGCCGCAGCGCTCGCTCGCGGTGCTCTACCCGTCGCAGGAGGAGTTTCTGCGCATCGGCGAGATCGGGTTGCGGCGGATGCGTGAGACCGGGCGCTATGCCGATGAGCGGATCATGCAGCGCCGTAACGGGGCACTGTTCTGGTGCCGGGTGCGCGGGCAATCCCTGACGCCGGACGATCCTTTCGCGCGCGCGGTCTGGAGCTTTGCGGATCTCTCAGAATCGCGCCCCGTCGCCGATCTGACGGCGCGAGAGCGGCAGGTGGCAGCCCTTCTGGCCGAGGGGCAGACCAACAAGGAAATCGCGCGGGTGCTGGAGTTGTCGCCGCGCACGGCAGAGGCACATCGCGCGCGGCTGCAGGCCAAGCTCGGCGCGCGCAACACTGCCGAATTGGTGGCGCGGCTGACGGGGCTGCCGCTGTAAGGCTTATTCCAGATGAAAAAGGGGCGCCCGAGCGCCCCTTCGAGTTCGCTCCCTCGTCAGGGATTGGGTTCGGGTTTCCGCGGGACGCCGTTCTTGGGCGACAGTTTGCTCTGGATGATCGCGAGAGCGCTCGACAACGAGGCGGCCTCACGCGAGCTTGTCGCCTCTTCGGGGAAGACGTAATTGCCGTCCGCGATGCTCTTGGCATCCCGTGCGAGCCGCTCGACCGGGCGCAGCAGCAGCTTGAGGAAGACCAGCGTCACGATCAGCATGCACAGCGCCGCCGCCGCGACCGTCGCCAGCGTCACCTGCGTCAGCATCGGAAGATCGGTCGAAACGTTGTCGCGGCGCAGGACCGCGAAGACCCGCCAGCCGAAGTTGGGCAGCTCGTCCTCGACGAAATTCGGTGCGAAAGCATAGGTTTCCCCGTTCTTGTCGTCCACGATGTGGAAGACGCCGGAGGACTTGCTGCGCAGGCTCGCGCCCGATGTCAGATTGTCGGGGAGGGGGGTGCCGTGGTGACGGGTGTCGATCACGGTATCGCCGTTGATGTCCTGCACGACCACGTCGATGCCAAGCTCCTTGCTGGCTTCGAACAGGAAACTGCGCACCCACGCGATCCGCACGCGGTAGACCAGCACACCGGCCTTCTGTCCGTTCGCGCCTTTCACCGGGGTCGAGAGGTTCAGGTAACGCTCCGGCTCGCCGGTCTGCGCATTGGTGATCACCTCGGTGATGGAATCGATCGACGGCACGCGTATGCCGTCGCGGAACCACCGCTTGGAGCTGACATTCTTTCCGACGTCATAGCCGTTCGAGCCGGAGATGATCGTGCCATCGGGCGCGGCGAAGCCTGCCCAAGCGACCTGACCGCCGGTCCGCGAGACGGCGTCCATGAACCTGTCGATGTCGTCTTGCGTTGCAGAACCGAGGGCCCGCGCCACGGCGTGCATACTGTCCCATTCCCGCGTCAAAGCCGTGTTGAAGCTGAGCGCGATCGCGTCCGAACCTCGGAGGACCAATTTGTGCTCGATAGCTACCTGGTACTCGTGGGCCCGGTCCGAGACGATCTTTGCGACGAAGACTGCAGTCGCGGCCACGACAAGTACCATCGCCATAGCGGTACGCAGGAAAATGCCCCCGAGATTGTGATTTCGACGCATGGTCATCCTCGTTTCAATCCTAAGTTATGTACAGGAGGGAACGCCTATAAGTCATAGTTAATGGTTAATTACGGCGAGAAAGTGGTGTCGGGTTGTTGTTGTGAACCTTTTTGCGGGACCGGGGTCAGGCCGCTTGCAAAGCGCAAATCGACGCCGAACACTCGCCATCGAAGGATACGCGTTGTTCCCGTATTGGACGGCGCTGAAAAACAAGAGTTTCCCTAAGGTTAAGGGGAATCAGAGGAGGCCGCCAAGGTCTCAGGCAGAGCTATACAGGATTCGCAGAATGCACAAGATTCACTGGCTGAGCGTCGCGGTCGCGACGTCGCTGACACAGGCGCTGGGGCCGGTCTCGCCCGCCCGTGCAGACGGGACGTTCTTGCAGGCCGATCTCGGGACGAACACCTCCGATGCGGTGTTTGCGATATCGCGCGGCAAGGTGAGTTTCGGCGCGAATTTCTCTGATTACGAGGGCGGCTGGTCGACCGGGGCCGTGGTGACGCGTGACTTCGCGCTTGGGGGAATCGGAACGCTGAAGGTCGGGCCCAGCATCGGGCGGACGCTGTCGGACGATAACTGGCGACTCGGGGTGCGGGCGGGACTGGAGCGCTATTCGCCCACCCGATTCGGGCATGTCTTCCTGCTGGCCCAGTACAACACGATCGATCAGGATTGGTTCGCGCTGTTTCAGGCAGGGAATCGCTCCGGTCTGGGGCTCGAGCTTTCGGCGGGGGGAAGCGACACTTATTCCGAGCGGACGATTGCGGTGACCCAGAAAATCGGCGACGGGCCGGTCTCGATCAGGGCTGGCTGGCGGGCCTTCGCCAAGGAAGCCTTCGTGGGTCTTTCCATCAACACCTATTGATGCCTGCCGTCGCAGGGTCACTCGTCCGACGAGTATTTCGGCAGGAAACGGCGGTAGATGTCGTGCAGGAGGGCGCCCGGGCGGACATGGCTGACGCCGGGCTCGTCACCTTCCGCGTAGAAGCGCACGAAGAGCTGTTCGCGCTGCTCCTCGGTCGGGAGCAGCTGCAACCGCGCGCCGTCCCGCGTCTTCGCAATGACGTAGCACTCGATCGGGCCGGTGATCTGGTCGATCGTCAGTTTGCCGCGGGTCTGTTCCGGTAAGGTCAGGCCGCGAAGGCGCACCGTGTCCATCGTGAAGGAGGTCATCCAGACCCAGTATTCCACGCCGTCGGAGTCGAAGGAAATCCGCTCGGGCTTGTCCGCGACATGGATTTCCCGCCGGGGCAGCTCCACACAGGCGCGACAGGTCGCGGCGAGCAGGAACAGATTGTAGATGGTCCAGAACAGGATCACCCATTTACCGTCCCCCGCGTCGAAATAGGCGAAGCGATCCCAGATGATCCCGATCAGAAGGCCGCCCAGCGTCAGGAAAAGCAGGATCAGGAACGGCATCATGATCCGCCACTGCACGACGACTTTCGACCGATCCCCGCCTTTCGCGGTCACCGAGAACGGGTGGCCATGGGGGCGCAGCAGACCTGTGAAAGCGGCGCGAGCGATCGGGATAGCGCCGATCAATTGGCTGACATCGTTCAGGATCGGCACGACCATACCGCGGCTGAGCATGTTGAGCGTCATCAGGCTCCACAGGTAGTAGACACCGAAATAGCTCAGTACGTCCGCGAGGCCCGCATTCACCACCGTGATGTTGAAATACCAGTAGAGCAGCGGATAGCAGATCGCCGCGATCCGGAAGGGGAAGGTCGTGGTCCAGTAGAGGATCGAGTCGATCACGCTCCAGCGGTCGCGCAGGCGCAGGTTGCTCTTCGAGAACGGTCCGAGCGAGGAGCGCGCGATCTGCATCAGGCCGAGGCACCAGCGGGCGCGCTGGGTGATGTATTCCTTGAGCCCTTCCGGGGCGAGCCCCTCGGTCAGCGGCTCGGCCAGATAGACGGTGCGCCAGCCCGCGTTCTGCAACGCCAGCGTCAGCATGAAATCCTCGGTCACGCTCTCGGTGTTGAAGCCGCCGATCTCGCGCAGCGCGCTCCAGCGGCAGACCGAGGAGGTGCCGCAACAAAAGGCGATCCCCCAGCCGTCGCGCGACGGCTGCATCTGATCGAAGAAGAAACGCTGCTCGTCGGGATAGGAGCTGTCGAGGCGAAAATTGTGCTGGATCGGGTCGGAGTTGAAGAAGTGTTGCGGCGTCTGCACGAGCCCCACTTCGGGGTCGTGAAACAGCGCCAGTGTGCGTGAGATGAAGCCGCGATGGGGCACGAAATCCGCATCGAGGATTGCGACGAAGTCGGGCTGCACCTCTTCTTCGGCCAGCCGGTCCAGCGCGTGGTTGATATTGCCCGCCTTCTGCCCTTCGTTGTCGGCCCGGCGCATGTAGCGCACGCCCTTGGCCTCGCAGAAATCGCGCAGCCAGTCGCGGCGGCTGTCGTCGCAGACGATGATCGTCTTGTTGCGGTGACGCAGGAACTTCGCGCCCACGATGGTGCGTTCGAGAACGTCGCGATCCTCGTTGTAGGTGGCGATCAGGATCGCGACGAGCGGCTCTCGCTCGGTCGGGAGATTGACGTATCGATCCGCGTCCTCGCTGCGCAGCTTGATCCGCGACAGGACCAGAAAGGCGCTGAGCGAGCCGATCATGGTGAGACCTTCGAGTGCATAGAGCGACCAGCTCGCCAGCGCGTCCAGCGTCAGGCCGGGCGGGGCGAGGGTCTCGGTCCCGCGCCACCAGATATAGCGCAGCGCCAGAACGGCGCTGATCCCCAGCAAGACCGCGCGGTGCCAGTTGCGCCGCGTGTTGACGAAGCTCGGCAGGATGGCCGTGATGCCCACCACGAGGATGAGCTGCATCGCCGCCGAGCCAAGCTCTCCCAGTTGCGGATAGAAGAACATGCCGTCCCGCCCTCAGCGCAGGAAGTCGAGGGGGCGGCGCTCGAAGAATACCCGCCCGGTCCGCCCCACGGGACAGTCGAGATCGGGATCCGATTTCAGTTCCGGGACGAGAAGGGTCACGTCGTAACGCTCGAGATGTTCCTTGTTCGGCGCGATCGCGAGATGCTGGTAGACATCCGCCGCGCCACTCCCTGCGAGCCGGGCGACCGTCGCGTCGTAAATCCTGTCGCGCGAAGCCAGTTTGAACGTCGCGGAATCGCCCACCTTAAGGCTGTTATAGACCCCTTCGCTCACCGAGGCGGTCACCAGCGGGACGTCGCAATCCACAAGCTCCATGATCGGATCGCCCCGCTGCACCGTCACGCCATCCGCCTGCAGTGTCTCCCAGTAGATTCCGTTCGCAGGCGAGGTCACATGGCTGGAGGACATCGTGGCCACCCGCGTCTGTTCTTGCGCGCGTCGGTCTTCCAGCGTCTTGAGGCGGGTCTGGGCCTCCGTGAGGTTCGCTTCGAGCGAGGCGATCGCCCCGTCCAGATCGGCACCGCGCTGTTCGGAGCTCGGCGCGTCGTTATAGCCGTCGCCGAGAAAGACGCCCGACTTGGCCGCGTCGAGCGAAATTTCGAGCAGCGCCACGTCTTCGCGCGCCTGCATCAGAGGAGCGGTGTCCGTGGTGGCGGGCGGGGCGGTCTGCGCAACCTTGGTCGCGCTCGTCTCCGAGCCTTGCGCCTTCGGCTGGAGCCGGTCGAGCCGCGCGCGGGCGAATTTCAGCTTGGTCTCGATCTCGGCAATGCGATGTTCGCGATAAATCTTGGTGCGCTCGCCATAGGATTTGCGTTGCGCCCGTTTTGCGCCGAGATCGCTCTCGATACGATCGACGGTTGCCTGCGCGTTCGCGACCTCCATCCGCAGGTCGTCGAGCCGCGTCCTGTCGGGCAGGCTGTCATCTACAGTGGCAAGTCGTTCGCCCTTGGCGACATCCGCGCCGAGCGGGCGCTTCGGCATCGAAAGCTTGCCCGCAGTGCTAGTGCGTACGGTGACGACGGGCGCATTGACGACGGCGTCGGCACTGACGCCCGACATCTGCTCTCCGACGATGACCCAAAGAGCGCCCGCGACGAGGACAAGGCCGATGACGGGGCGTAGCGTTTTCAATTCGAGGCTCCTCGAGAATGCGCGTTTCAGCGGGGCGGGGCGATGACGCCAGACAACTTATAAACGTAACGTAATTGCAAGATGCAACCCAAGGCCGACAGGGAAATTTGATCTGTGATCTATGCGCTATGCCCATGCGGCTGGCGGTGGCGGCAGCGGCGGCGTTGGGCGGGCGCCTTGCCTGAACTATCCGTCGATAAGATGAGGGCAATTCACGCGTCCGTGATATGCTTCTTCCTCTCAGGAGGAGGATTCATCCATGACCGACCCAGCCAATGCGCGTCGCTTGACGGCGGCCGATTTCGACCAGGAACTTCTCGATCTTTATGACTATTATGTCCATGGCAAAATCTCGAAACGGGAATTTCTCGACCGCGCGGGGAAATGGGCGGTGGGTGGCCTGACCGCCGTCGCGATTCTCGGGGCGCTCGCGCCGAATTACGCGCTCGCCCAGCAGGTGGCCGAGGACGATCCCGACATTCAGGGCGAGGACATAACCTATCCCAGCCCGAACGGCACCGGCGAGATCACCGCCTATCTGGTGCGCCCGACGCAGATCGACCCGGACAATCCGCCGGCCGCGATCCTCGTCGTGCACGAGAACCGCGGCCTCAATCCCTATATCCGCGACGTCGTTCGCAGGCTCGCCAAGGCGGGGTTCGTGGCGATGGGGCCCGATGGGTTGTCCTCTCTCGGCGGCTATCCGGGCAATGACGACGAGGGGCGCGAGATGCAGCGCAGTCTCGATCAGGGGGCGCTGCTCAATGATTTCTTCGCGGGATTCGAGTATCTCCAGACGCTCGACGGCACCAACGGCAAGGTCGGCGCGACCGGATTCTGCTATGGCGGGGGCGTGGTGAACAAGCTCGCTGTCGCCTACCCGGAAATGGGCGCGGGCGTGCCGTTCTACGGGGCCGCGCCCGACAGCGCACAGGTCGCAATGATCGAGGCGCCGCTACTGATCCAACTCGCCGCGCTCGATCAGCGCATCAATGCGATGTGGCCCGAGTATCAAAAGGCGCTCGAGGAAAACGACAAGCGCTACGAGGCTTATATCTATCCGGGCGTGAACCACGGGTTCCACAACGACACGACGCCGCGCTACGACGAGGCCGCCGCTAAGCTGGCAGAGGAGCGCATGATCGCGTGGTTCCGGACCTACCTCGCCGGGTGATCTGCCGCGCTTGCGACGTGCCGGGGGTGCGCTCGGATTTGGCGCGTGCTACGCCTCTCGCAGATCCGCGCCGAAGCGCGGAGCGGCACAAGAGGGAGAGAGGCGCGCGCATGAGAAACGGTGGTCAACTTCTGGTCGAAAGCCTCGTAGGGCTCGGTGCGCGCAAGGCGTTCGGGGTGCCGGGCGAAAGCTATCTCGCGGTGCTCGATGCGCTGCACGACACGCAAGGCACGCTCGATTTCGTGCTGTGCCGTCAGGAAGGCGGGGCGAGCTTCATGGCCGCCGCATATGGTAAGCTGACCGGGGAGCCGGGCATCTGCATGGTGACGCGCGGCCCCGGGGCGACCAATGCCTCGATCGGGGTGCATACCGCGATGCAGGATTCCGCACCGATGATCCTCTTCGTGGGGCAGGTCGGCACCGATATGAAGGGCCGCGAGGCGTTTCAGGAGCTCGATTACAAGGCGGTTTTCGGGACGATGGCGAAATGGGCGGTCGAGATCGACCGGGTCGAACGTATCCCCGAAATTCTGTCGCGGGCCTGGACGATGGCTGTGAGCGGGCGGCCCGGCCCTGTCGTGGTTGCGCTGCCCGAGGACATGCTGACCGCGATGACCGAGGCCGCGCCGCTTGGTGCGCCCGTCCGGATCACCGAGCCGCAGCCCGATCCGACGGCGATGGGCGAACTGGGCGAGATGCTCGCCGGGGCCGAGCGTCCCTTGATCCTCTACGGTGGGTGCAACTGGCGCGGGGATGGCACGTCGCCCATTAAGTTCTTCGCGGAAGCTTCTGATATCCCTGTGCTTTCGGTCTTTCGCTATCAAGACCAGTTCGACAATAATTCACCCGTTTTCTGTGGCGATGCGGGCGTCGGGATGGCGCCGCATGTGAAGCGTCTGATGCGCGAGGCCGACGTGATCCTCGCGATCAATGCACGCTTTGGCGAGAATACGACCGACGGCTACACGCTTCTCGACGTGCCGCAGCCCGCGCAGCGGCTGATCCATGTCCACGGCTCCGATCTGGAGATCGGCAAGATTTACCGTCCCGAACTTGGCATCCATGCCGGACCGAACGCCTTTGCCGCCGCACTTGGCGCAATGGACCCGGTCAAAGGCGGCTGGGCCGATTGGCGCGCCGAGGGACGGGCGGCCTATGACGCTGGCTTCGATCTGCCGGAGCTGCCCTCGCCGGTCGATATGGGCAAGGTCTGCGCCTATCTGCGCGAGGAACTGCCCGAGGACATGATCCTGACCAACGGGGCGGGCAATTTCGCGGTCTGGCCGGGGCGGTTCTTCCGCTTCGGGCCGAAGGCCACGCTGCTTGCGCCGCAATCGGGCGCGATGGGCTATGGGGTGCCCGCCGCGATTGCCGCCAAGGTGGCGCAGCCCGAGCGGACCGTGGTCTGCTTCGCGGGCGACGGCGATTTCCAGATGACCTCGCAGGAGCTTGCCACCGCCGCGCAGGCGGGCGCACAGCCGATCATTCTGATCCTCAATAACGGGATTTACGGCACGATCCGCGCCCATCAGGAGCGCAATTATCCGACCCGTGTGTCGGGCACGACGATGGCGGTGAACCCGGATTTCGCGGCCTTGGCGAAGGCCTATGGCTTCCACGGCGAGCGGGTCGAGCGGACGGAGGATTTCGCCGCCGCCTTTGAACGTGCGCGGGCCTCCGAGACCGGCGCGGTGCTGGACCTCGTGATCTCGCCCGAGGCGCTGACCCCGCGCCAGTCGCTCTCGGCGATGCGTTCGGCGGCACTGGAGGCGGGCAAGGGGCGCTGAGCGCCTGCCGCCTCAGAACGTCTCGACCCAGGGGCGCAGCGTGATCTCGTTTGTCCAGGCGCTGCGATCCTGCTCGATCAGTTGGCGGTAGGTCTTCGCGATCGCCTCGGGGCGCAGCATCGAGCCGGGCTCGTCCGGCGCCTCGTTGCGACCGGGGTTGAGGATCATTCCGTCGATATTCACCCAGGCGACATGGATACCCTTGGGGTGCAACTCTCGCGCCATGCTCTCCGCCAGCCCGCGTTGCGCGAATTTGCCCATCGCGAAGGGGGCGGAGCGTGCGAAGCCTTTCACCCCGGCGGAGGCTCCGGTGAACAGGATCGTGCCGCGAGTGCCGTCGGCGGGCTCCGCCGTCAGCATCCGGCGCGCGGCGTGTTTGCCGGTGAGAAACGCCCCGATCGCAGTGATCTCGACGGCGGCGCGGACCTCTTCGGCGTCGAGCTCCGCAACCGGGCCGCGCACCCGTCCCGAGGGGTTGTAGACCACGACGCGCGGCGGCTCTGGCAGAGCGTCGAACAGCGCCGCGATGGCGGCCTCGTCGGTCGCGTCCAGCTGCACCGTGCGCGCACCGATTTCCTCGGCCAGCGCCTGCATCCGTACGGTGCTGCGGGCCGCGAGAGTCAGGTCATAATCGGGCGCAAGCTCCCGCGCCACGGCGGCGGAAAGCCCGTCGCCCACCCCGATGATCACCGCCTGTGCCTTGCTCATGGCCTTTCCTCCTTGCTCGGTTTCGGTCCCCGCGCGCGCCGCGGATGCCCTATGACATAGTCCGGTGCGACAGTGGCCCAAACCGGGCCTCGCGTCCGCGCCAGCCACAGCTTACCCGAAAAGTTTAAGATGCGAGCGCCAGATCACGATCGGGCAGACGGCCCCGAAATCGGCGAGCCCGGTTATCGACCAGATCAGCAGCCGGCCCGGCCAGTGGCGGCGACCGTCAGATGATCGGTCAGCAGGATTGCCTGCAGCGGGGTCGCGGGCGCGCCGTCAGCAGCGCCACGCCCACGCCCTGCGTACAGGCCCGGCTGACCGTTCTGTCTTCAGGTCACGCGGCGCCAAGGCTGCGCAGGGAAGTGCACGGCCTCGCCGGTCTCGATCGAGCGTTGCACGGCCTGACCGATCGCGACCGCGGCCCAACCATCTTCCAGCGTGACCTCGGGTGCTGCGCGCTCCCCGCGCACGAGAGCGAGGAAGCCGACATGCTGGTGATAGGTGGAGCCGTTGTGATCGCCAGCGGCGAGCAATTCCTCGGGCACGGGCAACTCGCGCTCCACCGGGCCCTTCGGATCGCGCGGCGAGATCACTAGCTTCGGTACCGGCGGCAGACCCAGATGCTCGGGCCAGAAGCGGGTCGGGCCGGGCACCAGTGCCTCGATCTTGCCGTTGGGCCCGACGGCGGTGACCTCCTCCTGATAGCGCGCGCCCTCGGCATACATGCACAGTTCCAGCATCGCCCGCGCGCCGTTCTCGAATTCGACGATCGCGAAGCCCGCGTCGAGGATGTCGGGTGCGCCGTCCTCGGAGACGTGGTTCACCGGCGCAGGAGCCGAGGCCATGACGCGCACCGGCTCGGACTTCAGCGCGAGGCGCATCAGGTCGAAGAAGTGGCAGCATTTCTCGACGAAGGTGCCGCCGGTATAGCGATTGAAGCGGTTCCAGTTGCCGACCTTGAACAGGAAGGGGAAGCGGTGTTCGCGGACCGTGAGCATAGTGATCCCGCCCGTCGCTGCCTCGGCCTCCTCAAGGAAGGCGGCGATCGGCGGCATGTAGCGATATTCCATCGCGACCCAGACCGGGGCGGGGTAGTTGTCGCGGAAGGCTTGCAGCCGCTCGGCATGGGTCGGGTCGGTGAAGAGCGGCTTTTCCACGAGCACCGGCAGCGGGCGTGTCGATGCGATCTCTTCGAGCTGTTCGAGATGGCGGAAATTCGGGCTGGTGATGACGAGGCAGTCGAGCGCCTCCACCGCCAGAAGCTCCGCCACCGAGGCCACCATCTGCGCCCCCGGGGCGAGCGTCTGCGCGGCCTGCGCCATCTCCGCGTCGGGCTCGAAGATCGCCGCGACCTCCGCCCCGTCGAGCAGTGCGATATTACGCAGGTGTTCCTGCCCCATCATGCCGCAGCCGATCATGCCGTAGCGAACGGGTTCCGTCTTGGTGGCGCTCATCCGAGCCTCCTCATCTCATGCGTTGAACGTAATGCGCGCGGCTGGTGTCGAACCATGTGCGCGAAAATTCGACCGGGGCAGACCCGTCGGCCCAGCTGAAGCGCTCGATATAGCCAGCGGTCTCACCGGGGCGGCAGTCGAGCTCCGACGGCCCCCAGTCCGGCATCGGGGCGAAGCTGACCCGGTCTTCGGCGCTCGCGATCCAGAAACCGAGCGCGCGTTGATAGTAGGCGTAAAGCGAGTCCTCCAGATCCTCGGCTTTCACCTCGCCCTTCGAGGCGTCGAGCCAGATTTCCTCCGCCGCGACTGGCGTCTCATCGAGGAAACGCAGGCGGCGCACCCGGCTCGCACGCAAGGCTGTGCCGAAGGCAGGCAGGTCGGCGGGCTTGTCCATCACGTCGACCGAGAGGATGCGGGCATTCGGGAAGCCGCCGCCCGAGAGCAGTTCGATCCGCAGCATGGAGTAGAAATGGTCGCGCAGGTTGCGGGTGCGGATGTAATTGCCCGAGCCTTGCACACGCTCCAGCAGGCCTTTCTCCTCGAGATCCTCCAGCGCGCGCCGCAACGTCCCCACCGCGATCTTCAGCTGCGCGGACATCGTCCGTTCCGGGGGCAGGCGCTCCCCGTCGGTGAGTCGTCCCGCCGCGATATCTCGAATCAGCATCTCGGAAATCTGCTGATAGATCGGCAGTCCGGTGCGCTCTGACCCTTGATTTGCCTGTGTCACTTGGTCGCCCCAAAAATTGATACAGTATTGATCTATATCAAGGCGGCTGCTAAGTGAAGGGAAATCGAACGGGAATCGCGAGGGAGGAACGCATGACTGTTGTGCCGGTAAGATCGGCCGATCTCGATGCCGCGGAGGTGTCCTGGTTCTCGGCGCTTTGCTCGGATGATTATCGCTATCTGGGCCAGCCCGAAGGCGATCTGCGCTCCAGCTGGGCGCATTGCTCCGACATCGTGCGCGAAGCCGAGCGGCAGGGGTTCCGCAACATCCTGTGCCCGTCGAGCTATCAGGTGGGCCAAGACACGCTGAGCTTCGTCGCGGGTGCCAGCCAGATCACGAACCGGATGAATTTCCTCGCCGCCGTGCGCTGCGGGGAGATGCAACCGATCATGCTGGCGCGGACCATCGCCACGCTCGACCACATGCTCGAGGGGCGTCTGACGGTGAACATCATCTCATCCGATTTCCCGGGCGAGAAGGAAGAGAGCGAATTCCGCTACCAGCGCTCGCGCGAGGTTGTGGAGATCCTCAAGCAGGCCTGGACCCGCGACGAGATCAATTACGAAGGTCAGATCTACAATTTCAAAGGCCTCACCACCGACCCGGCGAAGCCTTATCAGCAGGGCGGCCCGCTCCTTTATTTCGGGGGCTATTCCCCGGCGGCGGTCGAGCTTTGCGCAGAGCATTGCGACGTCTACCTGATGTGGCCCGAGACCAAGGAAGAGCTGGAAGGCCGGATGAAGGTCGTCAACGAGGCCGCCGAGCGTCATGGCCGTGTGCTCGATTACGGGCTGCGGGTCCATGTGATCGTGCGCGACACCGAGGCAGAGGCGAAGGAATACGCGCAGGAGCTGGTGTCCAAGCTCGATGACGAGGAAGGTCGCAAGATCCGCGAGCGGGCGCATGATGCAAGCTCGCTTGGCGTGTCGAAACAGGCGCGCAACCGCGAGATCGCGGATGAGAGCGGCTATGTCGAGCCGAACCTCTGGACCGGGGTCGGGCGCGCGCGCTCTGGCTGCGGTGCGGCGCTGGTGGGCTCGGCCGATCAGGTGCTCACGAAGCTCGAGGAATATCGCAAGATGGGCATTCGCGCCTTCATCCTCTCGGGCTATCCGCATATCGACGAGGCCCGCCAGTTCGGCCGTCTCGTGATGCCGCATCTCGACACGGTCTCGCTGCCCGAAGTCTATGGCCGCGTCCCGATGGGACCGCCCGCAACACCGCTCGCAGAAGGGGAACGCCGTTAATGGAAAAGATCGACCTCACCTCCGACGTGGCGCTCAGCCGGATCGTCTATGGTATGTGGCGCCTCGGCGACGACACCGATACCTCGCCCGCCCATGTGCGCGCCAAGATCGACGCCTGTCTGGAGCAGGGGATCACCACCTTCGACCATGCCGACATCTATGGCGGCTACACGGCGGAGGGCATCTTCGGCGCGGCGATGCGCGAGGACCCGTCGCTGCGCGATCAGATGGAAATCGTCACGAAATGCGACATCATCGTCTCGGCGGGGCGTCATTCCCACCGCAAGGTGAAGCATTACGATACCTCGCGCGCGCATATCGAAGCCTCGGTCGAGACCTCGCTGCGGGAGCTTGCCACCGACCGGATCGATCTGCTGCTGATCCACCGCCCCGATCCGCTGATGGATCATCGCGAGACAGGCGCAGTGCTCGATGATCTCGTAGCCTCGGGCAAGGTGCGTGCGGTGGGCGTGTCGAACTTCCGCCCCTGGGACTGGGAACTGCTGCAATCGGCGATGAAGACGCCGCTCGTGACCAACCAGATCGAGATCAGCCTCGGCTGCCTCGCGCCCTTCACCAATGGCGACCTGGCCTTCCACCAGCGTCAGTCCCAACCCCCGATGGCATGGTCGCCGCTGGGTGGCGGCGCGCTGATGACAGGCGAGGGCCCTGTGCAGGCGGTGCTCGACGAGATCGCGCAGGCGCAGGGCGTCGATCGCGCAGCTGTCGCGACCGCTTTCCTGCTCGCCCATCCGGCGCGGATCATCCCGGTGATGGGCACCAACAATCTCGAGCGCATCGCGAAGCTCTCCGATGCTTTGAAGGTTCAGATCGACAGGGAGACGTGGTTCCGCCTCTACGAGGCCGGACTCGGTCAGGAGGTCCCATGATGAACGCCACCCGCCAGTTTACCCCGCGCACCTTCGTGCCGGGCCCCGAGAACACCCGCCTGCTGCGCGACGCCTTCGGGCGTTTCGCGACAGGCATCACCATCGTGACCGCCGCCAGCGAGAATGGTCCGGTCGCGATCACGGCGAACAGTTTCTCTTCGGTTTCGCTCGATCCGCCGCTGGTGATCTGGGCCCCTGATCGCAATTCGCGACGTTTCGTGCATTTCGAGAAGGCCGAGCATTACGCGATCCACGTGCTCGCCGCCGATCAGGACGATCTCTGCTTTGCGACTACGAAGAACGCCCACGCGCTGCTCGATCACGCCTATCACCTGAACGATCACGGCGTGCCGCTGATCGACGGTTGCCTCGCGCGGTTCGAATGTCACCGCGTGGCCTGTCACGAGGGCGGCGACCACCTGCTGGTGCTGGGTCAGGTCGAGCGCGCGGTGATGCGTGACGATGGCGATGCGCTGGCCTTCTACCGCGGCCAGGTGCGGCGCATCGAGATGAACTGAGACGGCACATATACGGCCCGGGCCGCGCAGGAGGAGCGCGGCGCCGGGCCTTCAAGGGATCGCGAGGGAGGAAACGCGCGCATGACCCTGCTGACAATCCTGGCCAGGCCGCTGGTCCGGCTGAACGACATCCTGCTCGCGATCGGACGCTGGGCGGGCGTCGTCGCCGTGGCGGCGATGGTCATCGCGATCCTGATCCAGATCTGGTTTCGCTACGTGCTCAACAACGCGCTGCCCTGGCCTGACGAGGCGGCGCGGTTCTGCATGCTCTGGATGGGGGGGCTGATGGCGCCCTCGGCCTTCCGCTCGGGTGGGTTCGTGGCGATCGACATGCTCGCGGCGATGCTGCCGAAGCTGGTCGCGCGCGGCCTGACGCTGGTGCTTCTGGTGTTCTCGCTGATGGTCTCGGTCGCGGCGCTGAAACTCGGCTGGGACGGGATCACCGGCTTTGGCGGCAAATTCGCGACCGCCTCTCTCTGGGTGCCCGAAAGCCTTGCCTTCGACGCCTGGATCCGTGTGCCGCGCAGCTGGATGATGGCCTCGCTCGTGGTGGGCTTCGCGCTTCTGGTGTTGGTCAATATCGAGCTGATCCTTCGCAACCTGCTGGCCCTGCGCACCGGGGACGACCCGCTGCCGCCCGTACTCGCGATCGCTGGAGGGGCAGAGTGATGCTGGTCTGGTTCCTTCCGCTTTTCCTCGTCCTGATCCTGATCGGCTTCCCGATCTTCTTCGCGCTGCTCGCGGCCCCGGGCGCGATGCTGCTCCTGAACGGGCAGGAGCGCGACTTCGCGCTGCTTTACCGCAACCTTTACAACGGGATGGACAGCTTCCCGCTGCTTGCCATCCCGTTCTTCATGCTCGCCGGCGAGATGATGAACTCGGGCGGCATCACGCGCCGTCTGGTGGAGTTCTCCGAGGCGATGATGGGCCATCTGCGCGGCGGCCTCGCGCATGTGAATATCCTGTCCTCGATGCTGTTCGCGGGGCTTTCGGGCTCGGCGGTGGCCGATACGTCCGCGCTGGGCTCTATGCTGATTCCGGCGATGGAGCAGCAGGGCTACACCCGTAAATTCGCCGCTGCGATCACCGCGGCCAGTTCGGTGATCGGGCCAATCATCCCGCCTTCGGGCATTATGATCATCTATGCCTATGTGATGGGCCAGTCGGTCGCGGCGCTTTTCCTTGCGGGGATCGTGCCTGGCGTTCTGGTCGGTGTCGGGCTGATGGTGATGGTCAAGTTCATGGCCAACAAGCACGGGTTTCCGCCCGCCTCGAAGAAACACACATGGCCCGAGCGGGGACAGGCGAGTTTGCGCGCCTTCTTCCCGCTGATGACGCCGGTCATCATTCTGGGCGGTATCTTGGGCGGCGTTTTCACCCCGACCGAGGCCGCCGCGATCGCCGTGGCCTACGCGCTGATCGTCGGCCTCTTCATCCTGCGCACGCTGCGCTGGAGCGACCTGCCGCATATCCTGATGCGGGCGGGGCTGACGTCCTCGGTGGTGCTGCTGCTCGTGGGCGCGGCGATGGCGTTCAAGACGGTCGTCAGCCTGTCGCACGCCCCCGAAGCGCTGGCGGAGTTCATCCTCGGCCTGTCGCAGAACCCGCTGATCCTGCTGTTCCTGATCAACATCCTGCTGTTCATCGTCGGGATGTTCCTCGACGCGGGCCCGGCGATCATCGTGCTGGGGCCGATCCTCGCGCCGATCTTCACCGGGCTCGGGGTCGATCCGATTCATTTCGCGATCATCATGAGCGTGAACCTGACCGTGGGGCTCGCCACGCCGCCGATGGGGCTGGTGCTGTTCGTGGCCGCCGCGGTGTCGAAGGAACGGGTGGAGACCATCGCCCGTGCGATCCTGCCGTTCCTCGCGGTCGAAGTGGCCGTGATCTTCCTGATCACCTACTTCCCCGCGATTTCGATGACCATTCCCCGTCTGACGGGGTTCGCCAACTAAAACGATACTGAAGCATATAGGGAGGAAATGATGCTCAGAACTTTCGTGAAATCGCTTGCGCTGGGGGCCGTTCTGGCCTCGGGGCTCGGCATGGCCGCGCAGGCTCAGGACGATACGATCACGCTGCGCGCGGTCGCCAACTCGAACACGAATGACGAGGATTACGACGGTCTCGTCGTGTTCAAGAACTATGTCGAGAACGCCTCGAACGGGAAGATCAAGGTCGACCTCTTCATCGGCACGCAGCTGTGCTCGAACGGGGCAGAGTGTCTGCAGGGCATCGCGGATGGCTCGCTCGACATCTACATCTCGACTTCGGGCGGGGCTGCGGGGATCTTCCCCTATGTGCAGGTGCTCGACCTGCCGTATCTGATGCCGAACGACCGGGTTGCCGAAGAGGTGCTGACCCATACCGACTTCACCTCGCAGCTGCGCAAGATGGCGCTGGCGGACAGCGACAACATGATCCGCCTGATGACGATCGGAAACACCGGCGGCTGGCGCAACTTCGCCAACACCAAGCACACGGTCAAAACGCCCGAGGATCTGAAAGGCATGAAGATCCGCACCATCGTCGCCGACCTGCCGCAGGAACTGGTGAAAGCGATGGGTGCCTCGCCGACCCCGATCCCGTGGCCGGAACTGTTCACCGCGCTGCAGACCGGCGTCGTGGACGGCACCAAGAACGGCATCACCGACATCATGAACATGAAATTCCCCGAGGCAGGGCTGAAATACGTCACGCTCGACGGGCATGCCTACATGGCGGCGCTGTGGTGGATGAACAACCAGAAGTTCAAGGACATGTCGCCCGACATGCAGCGCGTGATCGTGGACGGGTTCGCGGCGCTCCAGCAGGCGACCTTCGCTTCGCCGAAGCGCAAGTCGATCGCCGCCTATGAGGAGTTCAAGAAGGACGGCGGCGAGATCTACGTGCCGACGCCCGAGCAGAAACAGCAGTTCCAGGATGCGGCGCAGCCGGTCTATGGCTGGTTCAAGGACAACGTCCAGAACGGTGGCGAAGTGTTCGACGACCTGCAATCCGCGGTCGACGAGGCTTCGAAGACCGTCGATGCCGAGCGCGCGAGCGAACTGAACTGAGCCTTCGCGCTTTGAAATGAGAGACCCCGCGCCACCCGGCGCGGGGTCTTCTTTTTGGCTAACTTTCGGTGGGGTAGGGTTCGCTCAGGCCGATAGCCACCGCTCGAGCTTGCCGCTATCCGGCAGGCCGCCCGTATGCACCAGCTTCCCGTCGACCGAGACGCCGGGGGTCGACATCACGCCTGCCATGGCGATCGCGCGGGGGTCGGTAACCTTCTCGACCGACACCTCGATGCCGAGCTTGGCGGCCGCTTCCTTGACCATCTCCTCGGTCTTTTCACAGCGCTTGCAGCCGGGGCCGTAAACCTTGACGTCCTTCATATCTTTTCTCCTTAGAACAATGCGTTGAACAGGAAGCCGACGGCAAGGATCCCGCTGGCGACGACCCCGATGAACACCGCGATCAGGCGCAGTTTCAGGACCTGACGCAGGATGATCATCTCGGGCATCGACAGCGCGATCACCGACATCATGAAGGCCAGAACCGTGCCGAGCGCCGCGCCCTTGCCCAGAAGCGCCTCGACGATCGGGATGACGCCAGCGGCGTTGGTGTACATCGGTACGCCCATCAGCACCGCCGCGGGCACCGACCACCACGTGCCCGAACCCATGATACGCACCATCAGGTCTTGCGGCACATAGCCGTGGATCAGCGCGCCCATCGCGATACCGATGATGATCCAGATCCAGACCCTGGAGAAGATCTCGCGCACCGCCTCGAGGCCAAGGCGATAGCGGTCGGTCATGCTCAGATCGTCGCTCTCGACCGCGCCCGGGGTGGTCGCGCCGGAATGGATGTCGCGCACCCAGTCCTGCAGCCAGCCCTCGACATGGAGCCTGCCGATCACCCAGCCTGCGACGATCGCGATGGCGAGGCCGAAGCCGAGATAGACCATCGCCACGGGCCAGCCGACGAGGCCGATGAGCAGGATCAGCGCCACTTCGTTGACCATCGGGGCTGCGATCAGGAACGAAAAGGTGACCCCGAGCGGAATGCCCGCGGAGACGAAGCCGATGAAGAGCGGCACCGCCGAGCAGGAGCAGAACGGCGTCAAGACGCCCAAGCCCGCCGCCATCACATTGCCGACGCCCTCGCGCTTGCCCGAGAGAAGCGCGCGGGTTTTTTCCGGACTGAAGAAGCTGCGCACGACCCCCATCGCGAAGACGATCAGCGTTAGCAGCATCATCACTTTCGGGACGTCGTAGAAGAAGAAGGCCAGCGCCTCGCCAGTATGCGTGTCGCGAGTGACCGGCAGGAACGAGACGATCCATTCGGAGAGGGCCGGGAGCTGGCGGTAGATCCCCCACCACGCGACGAGGCCTGCCGCGACGACCACGCTCCACGCCCAGCCGGGCATCCCGCCATGCGGGGTTTCATGCTGTGTCACACTCATGTCGCGTTCCCCTTGAAGCTCGTTCGGTGAGGGGGCCGCAAAACGCGACCCGGTGCCTCATCACGGGCAGATTAGCGCCGGGGGCACGGGTCGCTTCAATGCGCTCGATCAAGTTGGGCGCAATTTCTCATGTCCTGCTGCGAAAGGTCGCGGCTGCGGAAGTCAGGAAGGATCGCGCGCGATGTTACGCTCCATGAGCCGCTGGAACAGCCCGGGCGAGGCGCGGTTGATCCACCACGCGAGCCGCGCGACGCGGCCTACCGGGATCATCGGGCGGTTGCGCTTCAGCCCGGCGAGGATCACCTGCGCGGCAGCCTCGGGCGTCATGTAATCCACCCCGTCCGCAGCCGCTCCGGGACGTGCGATGCCGTCGGATTGCCGCTCGGCCCGGTCTAGATTTGTCGCCACGAAGGAGGGGGCTGCGATCTGCACGCGCACGCCGTGAGGGGCCTCCTCCGAACGCAACGATTTGAAGAACCCTTCCAACGCATGTTTCGACGCGGCATAGGCGGTGCGGTGATAGAGCGGCGAGAATCCCGCCACCGAAGAAATCGCCAGATGCGTGCCGTGGCTTTCCCGCAGCGGTTCGAGGAAATGCCGCGCCATCGCGGTTGCCGCGAAATAGTTGATTTCGAAGACCTTGCGATGTGCGGCCTCGCTCAGCTCGGAGAACGGCCCGATCTGGGTGACGCCCGCGTTGTAGATCGCGAGCTCGATCCGGGGGTGACGTGCGCGGATGTCCTCGCAGGCTGTCTCCAGTTGCGCCGGATCGGTCAGATCGCAGGCGATGGCCTCTTCATTCGGCGCGGCGGTAAGGCCCGAGATATCCCGGTCGAGCAGCACGACCTGCCAGCCCTCGGCGCGCAGCCCCGCCGAGAGCGCCTGCCCAAGCCCCCCGGCGCCGCCCGAGATTACCGCGACGCGCGCGCTCATAGCTCGGCCTCGCGCGCCCAGAGGTCAAAGACTTCGGCGCTGGTCAGCTCTGGCGTGTAGCCGAAGACTTCCTTCAATGCGTCGTTCGCAAGGACGGGGCGGTATTGCAGAAAGCGCACCTGTTCGGGCCCGTAGCGGCTCAGGCCCAGCGGATGGGCGATGGCGAGCGCGGCCTTGATGCCGAGCGCGGGCAGGCGGCGCACCGGTTTGCCCAGACGTCTTGCGAGGTCGGTGACGCCCAGTGCGCCGTCTCCCGCGACGTTGAAGATGCCAGAAGGGCCATCGGTCGCGGCACGTATAAGGATGCGCGCCAGATCGCGGGTCCAGATGAAGACGAAAGGGCTCTCGCAACCCCGGATCGCGAGCAGGCGCGGCTTGCGAAACAGCGCGGTGATCTGGTTGTCGGTGCCCTTCCCAAGAACCGTTCCGACCCGCAGCACTACCTGCTCGAGGGCAGGGTGGGTGGCGCGCGCTTCGGCCAGCATCTCCTCGACCTGCCGCTTGTGATCGGCATAGGCGAACTCGGGATTGCCGCGCACCGGATCGCTTTCGCGCAGCGGCACGGGGTTGTCGGCGTGATAGCCATAGGCCGCGCCCGAGGAGGTCACGACAAGTCGCCGCACGCCGACCGAAAGCGCAGCCGCGAGCACCTTGCGCGTGCCCTCCACATCGACGCGGTAGGCTAGCTCACGCCCCATGCCGGGACCGGGCGTCACGATGGAGGCGAGATGCACGATCACCTCTGGCCGTTCGCGCGCGATGACCTTGCCGGGGGCGTCGGTGGTGACGTCCATCGCCACGAAGCGCACGGCTTTAGGCAGGGTCTCGGGGGATGCCAGATCGGTCGCGATGACCTCATGGCCACTTTCGGCGAGTTCAGCGGTCAGCACGCGGCCGATCATGCCGCCCGCACCGGTAATCAGGATCCGGGTCATCGCGCGGCCTCCTTTCGTCTCATGACTGTCGAGATCGCGAAGCCCGCGATGATGTGCCAGATGCCCCAGAAAGCCGCGACGATTGCCATGCCGCCCAAACCTCCGAAGAAGGCGAATATCAGCACGAGGCCGAGACCTGAATTCTGGATCCCCGTCTCGATGGTGATCGCGCGCCGGTCGAAGGGCGAAAGCCGCGCCAGCGTCGCGGTGCCGTAGCCTCCCGCAAACGCCAGCGCATTGTGCAGCACCACCATCCCCGCGATCAGCCCGACGAATTGCACGAAATAGGACCAGTTGGCGCTGAGCGAGAGCGCCACGAAAGCCACGAAAATCGCCATCGACACCCATTTCAGCGGATCGCGAATGCGGGTCGTCAGATCGTAGCGGTAATGGTTCAGCGCGATCCCGGCGATCAGCGGCAAAAGCAGCATGATACCCACGGTGATCGCCACGCTCACCGGGTCGATATGGGTCTCGTGCAGCAGCGCGCGCGTCGGGGCGTAAAGGCTGCCCCAGAACGCGATATTGAGCGGCGTCAGCACGATCGCCGCCACCGTGGCGAAGGCGGTCAGCGAGACCGACAGCGCCGTGTTCCCGCCCGCCCGATGGGTGAAGAAGTTCGAGACATTCCCGCCGGGACAAGCCGCGACGAGGATCAGCCCGAGCGCAATCGACGGGCTGGGCTGCAGCGCCAGCACCAGCCCGAAGGTCAGCGCGGGCAGCACCAGAAACTGCGACGTGAACCCCACGATCAGCGCCCAGGGCCTGCGCACCAGCGGGCGGAAATCGCGGGGGGAGAGGTCGATCGCGACCGAGAACATGACGATGCCGAGGATCGCGTTGAGCAGATGCAGGGCGCCGGGGCTGAAATTCAGCCGGATCGCGTCGAGCCCGGTCATGCCGGGGCCTTCCCGCCGAGCGCCTTGATCCAGCCGGTGACCGCCTTGCGATAGGTCGCCTTGTCCACGTAATAGGCCATCCGCGCGAGCTTGAGATAGGCCATGCCGCCGGTCGCACGCTCGAACCCCTCGGCCTTCTTTGCCTGCAGGCGCTTCGCGGCCTCCGATCCCTCGCGCAGCCCGCGAATGTAGCGCGCCACCATCTCGGCTTGTTCGTGACGGCCCTGCCAGCCAAGCCCGCTCGCCTCGAGCATTCCCAGCACGAAGAGATCGTCGCGCTTGGGGTGCATCGCGTTAAGGTACAGATGCGGTGCGTCGCCTTGCCAGTTCAGCAGCTCCGGCGCGATGAAGGGGTAGTGCAGCTTGTAGCCGGTGGCCGCGAGGATCATGTCATACTCGGCCCGCGCGCCATCCTTGAAGTGCACCGTTTTGCCGTCGAGCCTTTCGATATCCGCGCGCACTTTCAGATCGCCGTGACCTGCGTGGAACAGCACCAGCGAGTTCACGATCGGATGGCTCTCGTAGAGTTTGTAATCGGGCTTGGGAAACCCGTATTTCTGCGGATCGCCGACGAACCATTTCAGCAGCGCGCCGTCGATCTTGCGCTTGAGCCACATCGGCAGCTTGATCGCCCCGCCCAGCGTGTCGGCGGGTTTGCCGAAGACGTATTTCGGCACGAAGTAATAGCCGCGCCGCATCGAGAGATCGCAGCTTTTGCCGTGATGGATCGCGTCCACCGCGATGTCGCAGCCCGAATTGCCCGCGCCCACGACGAGCACGCGCTTGCCGGTGAATTGCGACGGGTCGCGATAGGCCGAGGAGTGGATCAGCTCGCCGTCGAACTGGCCGGGGAAGTCCGGCATGTTCGGTTCGGAGAGCGTGCCATTGGCGATCAGCACGCCCGCATAAATCTCGGAATGCTCGCCCTCGCTATCGCGCCAACCGACCCGCCAGCCTTCGCCATCGCCTCCCAGCGGTTCAACCTTCGTCACCTTGGCGGTGAAGCGGTAATGGCGCCGAATGTCGAAATGATCGGCGAAATCGCGGAAATACTGCGCCATCTCGCGGTGGCTGGGATATTCCGCCACCTCCTCGCGCATCGGGAAATCGGTGAATTCTGTCATCCGCTTCGAGGAAATCAGATGCGCGCTTTCATACATCGTCGAATGCGCGCCCTCGATATCCCAGAGCCCGCCCACATCGCTGTGCAGTTCGAACCCCTGATAGTCTACCCCTTGTTCGCCCAGCACCTTGGCCGCGGCCAGACCCATCGGGCCCGCGCCGATCAGGGCGAACCTGCCCCTCGTATCTGTCATCTTGCGTCTCCTCCCAGACGTTTTTAAATTGAACCATTGTTCAAAATAAGCAAGCCCCGATCTGATGACGAAAAAGACGACTGAGAAACAAAGGCTTAGAGCGCCGTCGAAGCGCTCTCTCGCGAGTCGTTCACGGATTCTCGATGCGGCGGAAACGGTGTTCGCGCGGGATGGATTCGAGGGCGCGAAGGTGCGCGACATCGCCGCGCTGGCCGAGGTGCCGCTGGGGCTGGTGAACCATCACGGGGGCTCGAAAGAGGCGCTGTTTCGCGAAGTGGTGGAGCGGCGCGCCGAAGAGCTGGCGCGTCTGCGTCTGGAGGCTCTGGCGCAGGCAAAGGGGCAGGGGGCGCTCGATCTGACGGCGATCCTCGGCTGCTTCTTCCGGCCCTATCTGGCGAAGGCGGCAGGCAGCGATCCGCAATGGCTGGCCTATGCGCGGCTGGTGGCGATGGTCTCGGCCGATCCGGCCTGGGCCGATATTTCTACCGATCTTTTCGACCCGACCGCACAGCGTTTCATGGATGAAATCTGCGCGCTGCATCCCAAGGTGGGCCGGGCGGTGGTGGCAGAAGGGTTCGTCTATTCGGTCGCAGCCCTTCTGGCCTTCCTGACCTCGGAATGGCGGATCGCGGCGCTGGCCTCGCAGTCCGATGCGCAAGCCTCGGTCGAGGGGCTGGTCGCCTTCTGCGCGGCGGGCTGTGCAGCGCGGATCGCGCAGGCCGAGACGTGACCGGATGCTGAGCGCAACGACCCTGCTGGTCATCACCGCCGTGTTCTTCTCGGCCTTCCTGCGCGGCATTGCGGGGTTCGGTTTCGCGCTGGCCGCGGTGCCGATCGTCTCGCTGATGGTGCCGCCGATCGAGGCGGTGACGCTGGCGGTGCTGCTGCAGGTCGTGGTCGGGTGCCGCGATCTTTTCACGCTTCACGGGCATGTGCACAAACCCTCGCTTGCGCGGCTGTCGCTGGGCGCGATTGTGGGCACGCCGGTCGGGATTTTCGCGCTCAGCGCGGTCAGCGCCGATGCCGCGCGGGTGATGATCGCGCTCGCCGTACTCGCGGGGCTGACGCTGCTGTTGCGCTACAAGCCTGCGCGCCCGCATCCCCATGGCGGGCTCGCGCTGCTGGCGGGCGTCGCCTCGGGCGCGTTTTCCGGGCTCGCGGCGATGCCGGGGCCGCCCGCAGTGGCCTATTACCTCGGGGCAGGTACCACGGCGATGCAGACGCGGGCCTCGTTGCTGCTATTCTTCTTCGTGGCCTCGCTGTTGGCAACGCCCGGGCTGATCCTTGCGGGGGCCGTGAATGGCGATGCGCTCTGGCTGACGCTGGTTTCGGTGCCCGCGCTGGCGCTCGGCACATGGGCGGGCACTACGGCCTTCGCGCGGCTCGACAACGCCCAGTACCGGACGATCGCCATCGTGGTCATGGCGATTTCGGCTGTGCTTGCGGGCTGGCGAGGCTTGTCGGTCTATCTCTAGAGCAGGGCGCCGCTTTCGGGTTTACCCTCCGCGCCGCACGCTAGGGGCGCGGGCGAGGATGAACCACTCTCCGATATTCTCGCGGTTGATGAAGCCCACGAAATTGCCGTTCACCCCCACCACCGCCACCGCCGGGATGCGCTGCCGCGCGAAGGCGTCGAGCACGTCGTCCATCCCGGTCTTCAGCGACACGACCGGCACATCGCGGAACATGATCTCGGAGACCGGTGTCTGGCGGAACTCGGGATCGGGCCGGGCCAGCACGCTCTCGCGGGTGACGAAGCCGAGGATCTGTCCTTCGGGCGAGAGCACGGGAAACTCCGATTGCGAGCTGTGCAGGATCGCCTGCGCGGCGGTGTCGATCGTATCTTCCGGTGTCAGCGACACGAAGGAGGTGATGACGGCGTCGCGCGCCGCCGCCCGATGGGCCAGACCGCGCATCGCCGCGTCGGAGCTTTCCGATCCCGCCGCGAAGAAGATGAATACCGCGATCAGCACGAGGATTGGGTTGCCGCTCGTCAGACCCCAATAGGCGAAGAGCACGGCGATGACCTGCCCGGTTCGGGCTGCGACCCGCGTCGCTTTCACCCGGTCCATGAACAGCGCGAGCGCCGCTCGGAAGACCCGCCCGCCATCCATCGGGAAGGCCGGGATCAGGTTGAACGCGACGAGAAGCGCGTTGACCAGCGCAAGCCGGCCCCAGAAACTTTGCGCGGGATTGTCGAGCGACTGCAGATCGCTGAGCCAGCCGCGACCGCCGAGGAAGATCGTCAGGATCAGGAAGATCACGACATTGACCGCGGGCCCCGCCACGGCGATCAGGATTTCCTGCTTGGGATTTTCCGGAATCCGCTCCAGCCGCGCGAGGCCGCCGATCGGCAGAAGCGTGATGTCGGGCGTTCGCACGCCGAACCGCGCCGCCATCGTCGCATGGCCGAATTCATGGAGCACGACGCAGGCGAAGACCGACAGGATGAAGAGCATGTTGACCAGCGCCGCCTGCGGCCCCTCCGCCGCCCAGGCGGTGGCGGTGATCCAGATGATCAGCAGAACGAAGGTGACATGGACCCTGAGCACAGTGCCGCCGATCTTGCCGAGTGAATAGGACCAGCTCATCTCAACCCTCTCTTTCCGCCGCGTGATCGTCCCGGGGAAGGGGACGGCACAGCCGAATTCCCGCTGCCCTCAATTTGACCGCTCGATTGCGTCACCACAAGAAGGTGCGACGCTGTTACCCTGTCGAGGGTGCCAGATAGACCTCGCCGGGCGCGAAGGCTCGGAACCGGTCCGCCGCGATCCCGGAGGCCGCGAGGCTTTGACCCAGCAGGGTGGGCGGCTCCTCGCGCGGCTCGTCGGTCAGCTGGAACGTGCCCCAGTGACAGCCGAGCGCTTGGGCGGGGCCGATATCGGTGAAGATGCGCACGGCCTCTTCGGGCGCGACATGCTGGGGCTGCATGAACCAGCGCGGCTCATAGGCTCCGATCGGGATCACCGCGATGTCTGGCGCACCGTGCCGGGCGCGGATGTCGCGAAAAATCGCCCCGTCGCCATAGCCGGTATCGCCCGCGAACCAAATCCGGCTCTGCGGCGTGTCGATCCAGAAGCCGCTCCAGAGAGCCATGCGCCGGTCGCCGAGGCCCCGTGCCGACCAGTGGTTCGCGGGCGTCAGCGTGACCGAGATCTCTGGGGTCAGCGCGATGCGGTCGTGCCAATCGCCGGTCTCGATCCGCGCCCCGCGTACCGCCTTTCGCACCGTCGCATCGGTCCCTAGCGGCATCACCATCCGTGGACGGTGGCGTTTGTGCAGTTTGCGCAAAGTGACGGTGTCGAGATGGTCGTAATGGTTATGGCTGATCAGGACCGCGTCGATGGGCGGAAGGTGGTCGAAGGCGATCCCGGGCGCGGTGACGCGCCTAGGCCCGGCAAAGCGCAGCGGGCTCGCGCGGTCCGACCAGACCGGATCGGTCAGCAGGTTGAGCCCTGCGACCTGAATGAGAACCGAGGCATGGCCGACCATGGTGAGCCGCGCCGCGTCGCTGCGCTCGGGCGGCACGCTCGGCTCAATGGGGACGTGCTTGGGCCACCGGGCGCGCTGCCCTTCGCGCCGCCATTTGAGGATGTCGCGAAAGGAGCGATCCGTGGACGGCTGGCCATGCGGGTGAAAACGCTCGCCGTCGAAATGGTCGCTGACCGGGCCGGTGTAATAGCGGTTACGTGCCATTTCGTGCCTGCTTCAGGTTTTCGCGGAAACTGAGCGGACCGGGCATCGCCTGTCGCGCCCCTGATATGAGCGCGCCCCGGCGATCACTGCGCAAGCGCCTCGAGATGCGCGGCTGCGCCTTCCGCGAGCGCGGTCGGGTTGTAGCCGCCTTCCAGGCAGGAAACCAAGCGTCCGTCGCAGCAACGGCGCGCGACGCCACGGATCGCGCTCGTCAGCCACCAGTAATCCCCGGCGGTCCAGAGCAGGCCCGAGATGTCGTCCTCGCGATGCGCGTCGAACCCGGCGGATACGATGATCAAATCCGGATTGAAGGCCTCCAACCGGGCAAGCCCGTCCTCCCAGGCGACCTTCATCTCGGACGCGCCGCTGCCACTGGCGAGCGGCAGGTTGAGCACGTTGTCATGCGCGCCCGTCTCCGACCGCGCCCCGGTGCCGGGCCAGAGCGACTTGGGCTCCTGATGCGACGAGATGAACAGGCTGCGCGGCTCGTCCCAAAGGATGTCCTGCGTGCCGTTGCCGTGATGCACGTCGAAATCGAGCACCGCGACGCGCGACAGGCCGTGACGTTCGAGCGCATGCAGTGCCGCAAGCCCGGTATTGCCGTAGATGCAGAACCCCATCGCCCGCGTCCGCGTTGCGTGGTGCCCGGGCGGGCGAGTCGCGACGAACACGCGCTCGGCCTCGCCCGTGAGAACGAGATCGACGGCCTGCAAGGCCCCGCCCGCGCCCAGGCGGCTCGCACGGCGCGAGCCCGGCGAAACATGCGTGTCCGAATCGAGATCTGCATGTTCCTCACGTGCGAAGACCTCTTCGAGCGCTTCAAGATAAGCCGCGTCGTGGCCCAGCAGGAGATCCTCGTCGCTCGCCTCGCGCGCCTCGATGACCGGCAGCTCCATCTCGTCGATCAGGCCGCGCACCGTCTCGAGGCGCCACGGCCGCTCGCGATGGGTGGGCCCGGTGTCGTGAGCGAGGCAATCCTCGTGGGTGATCGTGACGAACGTGCGCATGAAGCTCTCCAGAAAGGTCGTATCGGGGGCCTATCGGCGGGTCGCGACCCGCGCCGCGCCGTCGCTCGAACGGTGCTGCCCGTTGCGAAGCTGCGTCAGAGTTTTGGAAATGACAAGCACCCCCGGACGGAGGACACGTGCCGCCGCCGTCCTGTCGGGTGAAATCTGCGAGTGCGTCGCCCTTGCTCAGCAGGGCGGCCCGATCAGAAACACGGGCGGCAGCTCGCGCGCGCGGCGCTCTGCCAGTCGCCGTTTCGCAGTGGCCAGTTTGACCTGCGTGACTTCTAGGCGCAGCAGCGCCCGGCTGCGCGCATCGTAAAGCCGTCGGATCGGCGAACCCGGATTTCCGATCAGCCCCGGACGACGGTTCGCGCTGCGCGGAAACCAGTCGTTCAAGCCCACGAGCGCGTCGCGCCACGCCTTGTCCGCCTCGATGTAACGCTCGAACGCGAGACGCAATGCGCGGCGGCGTGTCATGAGTTCCGGTCGCATCATCGCTCCTCCCTCAGAAGATTAGACTGCTTTCAACTATAGCAGAAATGCCGCGAGTCGTCAGGTTTTGCAGGGCTCCGAAGGCGCGATCGCCTCGAACACGGTTTCGCGAGCGCAGCATGATTTTCTTGTTTCTGCGGTTTAGGGTTGCATTAAATGAACCATCGTTCATTTAATGTGAGCGCCCCAAGGAGGATCATCGGCCGAATGTGCCGGCGATGGGGAGCCAGAGGAGGAAGTCATGCAAAGCGAGAGCAACCCGCACTCAGATCTCGGCGTGGTGCCGAAACGTGGTCTGGCCCATGTAGCCGGGCCGACCGATACCCCGCTGATCGAGGATACGATCCCGGCCGTGCTGAAGCGCACTGCCGAGCGTTGGCCCGATCGCGACGGCGCCATCTTCACCTCGGAGGGCATTCGCTGGACCTGGGCGGAGTTCGCGCAGCGGGTCGACCGGCTCGCCTCGGGGCTGCTCGCGCTCGGGCTTCGGCATGGCGACCGGCTCGGTATCTGGTCGCCCAACCGTTCGGAATGGCTGCTGACGCAGTTCGCGACGGCGCGGATCGGGGTGATCCTCGTGAACATCAACCCGGCCTATCGCCTGCACGAGCTGGAATTTGCGCTGCGCAAGACCGGCTGCCGGGCGCTGGTGCTGGCCGAGACCTTCAAGAGCTCGGATTACCTGTCGATGATCCAGCGCCTGCTGCCGGAGCTTGCGAAGAGTGAGCCCGGTCAGCTGGAAACCATGAAACTGCCCGATCTGCGCGATATCATCACTCTGGGAGAGACCCAGCATCCCGGCTGTCATCGCTTCTCGGATGTCGAGGCGATGGGCGCGGCGCAGAACCAAGGCGCGCTCGACGCTGTCACCGAACATCTCGACCCGAACGAGCCGATCAACATCCAGTTCACCTCCGGCACCACCGGATCGCCGAAAGGCGCGACCCTGACGCATCGCAATATCGTCAACAACGCGCATTTCGTGACCCGCGCGATGCTGGCGACCGAACAGGACCGCGTCTGCATCCCGGTGCCGTTCTACCATTGCTTCGGGATGGTGATGGGCACGCTGGGCTGCGTCACCAAGGGCGCGGCTATCGTCGTGCCGAGCGAAGGCTTCGACGCGCCCGTCACGCTGGCATGTGTCGCGGCCGAACGCTGCACCGCACTTTACGGCGTGCCGACCATGTTCGTCGCGATGCTGGAGCATCCCGATTTCGCGAACCATGACCTTTCGTCGCTGCGCACCGGCATCATGGCGGGCGCACCCTGTCCGATCGAGGTGATGAAGCAGGTGCAATCGAAGATGCACATGTCGGAAGTGACGATCGCCTACGGGATGACCGAGACCGCCCCGGTCTCGTTCCAGTCGGCCACCGATACACCCTTGGAAAAACGTGTGTCCTCGGTGGGTCAGGTGCAGCCGCATCTCGAGGTGAAGATCGTGCGCGAGGATGGCTCGCTCGCCAATGTGGGCGAGCAGGGCGAGCTGCTGACGCGTGGCTACTCGGTGATGTGCGGCTATTGGGGCGAGCCCGAGCGTACGAATGATGCGCTCGATGCGGATGGCTGGATGCATACGGGCGATCTCGCCCGGATCGACAGCGAGGGCTATTGCAACATCACCGGACGGGTGAAGGACATGATCCTGCGGGGCGGCGAAAACGTCTATCCGCGGGAGGTCGAGGAGTTCCTCTACACCCATCCCGATATCAGTCAGGCGCAGGTCTTCGGCATCCCGGATCACCGGCTGGGCGAGATCGTCGCCGCATGGATCGTGCCGCGCAATGGCGCCGAGTTGACCGAGGAGGCTATCCGCGAGTTCTGCCGCGACGAGATTGCGCATTTCAAGATTCCGGCGGTGATCCGGTTCAAGGAGAGCCTGCCGCTGACGGTTTCCGGCAAGCCGCAGAAATTCGTCATGCGCGATGCAATGATCGAGGAGCTGGGGCTCGCGGTCGAGGAAACTGCCTGATTTGACGAAAGCGCCGCGCGTCTTCCGCGCGGCGCAATTTCTGCGTCAGCCTACGCTCTTGGGCTTGTGCGTCCCGTTGAGCCGGCTGCGCAGCGGCAGCAGGCCCAGCACCGCCGTCGTCGCGAAGCCCGCGCCCGCAAGGAAGGTCCATTGCGCGCCGCCGAACTCCCACAGCGCCCCTGCGATCACGCTGGCGATCAGCAGCGCCACGCCGGTGACGAGGTTGAACATGCCAAAGGCGGTGCCGCGCAACTCTGCCGGGACGGCTTCGGCCACCAGCGCGGCCAGCAGCCCCTGTGTGAAGCCCATATGCATTCCCCACAGGAGCACACCGATCGCAAGACCGCCGATCCCGCCGACCAGCGCGAGCGTCAGGTCCGCTGCGATCAACAACCCCAGCCCGACCAGCAGCAGCCCGACACGACCGACCCGGTCGGAAAGCGCCCCGACCGGATAGGCGATCAGCGCATAGACCGCGTTCATCCCCACCAGAACCAGCGGCACCAGCATCACCGGGATGCCGTCGTCATTGGCGCGCAGGATCAGGAAGGCCTCGCTGAACCGGGCGAGCGTGAACAGCGTCGCGACGACAACGACCCACCAGAACACGTTACCCAAGAGCTTGAGCTCTGACCGGGCGAGGGGGTTGCGCACCTGCCGCTGCGCGCGGGGATGGGCGGGCTCTTTCACAACGAACAGGATCAGCCCGAGCGACAGGAAAGCCGGGATCACCGCGACCCAGAAGACCGAGCGGAAATCGTCCGAGAACAGCCACATCAGCCCGATCGCGGCGAGCGGCCCGAGGAAGGCGCCCACCGTGTCGAGCGATTGCCGAAGCCCGAAGGCCGCGCCGCGCATCTTGCCCGGCGCAAGGTCGGCGATCAGCGCGTCACGCGGGGCGCCCCGGATGCCTTTGCCCACCCGGTCGATGAAGCGCGCGGCCACAAGCCAGTCGAAGGTCGGCGCGAGCGGAAAGATCGGTTTTGTCACAGCCGCCAGCCCGTAGCCGAGCGCGGCCAGCTCCTTGCGCCGCCCGATCCGGTCCGACAGCGCCCCCGAAAAGACCTTGGTGATCGCGGCGGTGGCTTCCGCGATCCCTTCGATCACACCCACCGCCAGCGCCGTCGCGCCAAGTCCGGTCATCAGGTAGACCGGCAGCAGCGCATGGATCATCTCGGAGGAGACATCCATGAAAAGCGACACGAACCCCAGCGCCCAGATGCCCATCGGCAATCCGCGCCCGCGTTTGCCTGTCGGGGTTTCCATTGCCTCTTGCGTGTCGTCCGTCATGTGCCTCCTGCAAGCGCCGTGATGGGCTTACTGCCCGCGCGCTTGTGCCCTGCGATCATAAAGCGCGCGTATGAGCAAGGCCATCGCCCCCTCGAGGGGCAGCCAGACGAGGCAATAGAGCCAGACCAGCAGCGCGGGCCCCCAGCCGATCGGCGTCACGAACAGCCCATAGACCGCAATCAGCGTGCCCAGCAATTGCGTGGCCTCCGTCGTCGCGAACAGGCGCAGCGCCGGGAAGGGGCGCCGCCAGAACCAGCTTTGATGGCGCGTGACGAACAGCGTCATGTGCCCCGAGACGAGAAGCTTGAGGAAGATGATCGTCTGGATCTGGTCGCGCGGCAGGCCGAGATAGGCATCGACGAACCAGAACAGCACGAAGGTCTCGATCACCCCGGTCACGCCAAGCGTCGCCGCCACCGTCAGCACGCGCCGCATGTCCCAGCGCACCGGGCGTGGCGAGACCGAGACATTGTCGTAGGCGATCATCATGATCGGGAAATCATTCAGCACCGCCAGCAGCACGATCATGATCGCAGTGACAGGGTAGAAATCGAAGACGAGAATCGAGAGCGTCATGAATAGCAGAACCCGGATCGTCTCGGCGACGCGGAAGGTGGCATAGCTCGTCATCCGCTCGAAGATGCGGCGGGCTTCCTCGATTGCCGTGGTGATGATCGACAGGCCCTTGTCGGTCAGCACCAGATCGGCGGCGGCGCGCGCGGCATCGGTCGCGCCGCTCACAGCGATCCCGGCATCGGCCTTGCGCAGGGCAGGGGCGTCGTTCACCCCGTCCCCGGTCATCGCGACGATGGAATGCCCCGCCTGCAACACCTCGACGATGCGGAACTTGTGTTCGGGCAGGACGCGCGCGAAGCCGTCGGCGGCGCGGACATTGGCCTCCACCGTGGCCGGGTCGCCGTCGAGCAACTCGCCCGCCGGATAGATTTTCTGGCCGAGATCGAGCTTGCCCGCGATCTGGCGCGCGATGGCTTCGTGGTCGCCGGTGATGATTTTGACATCGATCCCCATGTCGCGCGCGTCCGCGATGGTGCTGGCCGCATCCGGGCGCGGCGGATCGATGATCGGCAGCAGACCAAGGAATTCCCAGTCCTGCCCGGCGCGTTTCTGTGCGGCCCCGAGCGCGCGGTAGCCCTGCTGCGCAAGGGTTTCGACTTCGTCCTCCACCGCCTTGCGTGCGTCATCTGTCAGCGCTGCAAGCTCCACGATCACCTGCGGCGCGCCTTTCGCGACTTGCCAGCGATCGGCCTCGTGGCGCAGCTCCGCCTCGCTGCGTTTGCTGACCGGATCGAAGGGCGTGAAGCTGAGGGTCTCGATAGCGTCGAGCGCGATGCCCGCCGCCGCCGCCAGCACCGCGGTGTCGATCGCATCGGGCGCGTCGCGGTCGCAGGCAAGCGCCGATGCGCGCAGCAGGTCTTCAACCGCGATGCCCTCTGCCGGGCGCGGGTCCTCGACGGTTAATTCGTTGAGTGTCAGGGTCCCGGTCTTGTCCGAGCACAGCACATCGACGCCCGCCAGCTCCTCGATCGAGACCAGCCGCGAGACGATCGCCTTCATCCGCGCGAGCCGTTCCGCGCCCACCGCCATCGTCACCGACAGAACCGTGGGCAGCGCGACCGGGATCGCCGCGACCGTCAGGATCAGCGCGAACTGGATCACCTCGATCGGTGGGTTGTTCCGCTGAAACGAGACGATCACGATCATCGCCACCAGAACCAGCGCCGCTGCGATCAGGAAATTCCCGATCTGCATCACGGCTTTCTGGAAATGCGATTTGCCATTCGTGGTCTGCACGAGCGAGGCGGTATGCCCGAAATACGTCTCCATCCCGGTCGCGGTGACCTCGCCCGTCATCTCGCCCAGCTTCACGACCGAGCCGGAATAGGCGCTGTCACCCACGGACTTGTCGACAGGAAGGGACTCGCCCGTCAGAGCCGCCTCGTCGATGGAGAGATATTTACCCTCGAACAGTGTCAGGTCAGCTGGGACGATCTGGCCGATCGACAGGCGCACGATGTCGCCGGGCACCAGATCACGCGCCGCGATCTCCTGCCATGTCCCGTCGCGTTTGACCCGCGCACTCGGCGCCAGCTGCGCCTTGAGCGCCGCGATGGCGGAACTCGCCTTGCTCTCTTCCTTGAAACCCACGGCCGCGTTGAGCAGCAGCATCACGAAGATCACGCCGAAATCGGACCAGTCGCGCAACACGAGCGACAGAAGCGCTGCAAGTTCGATCAGCCACGGGATCGGCCCCCAGAAATACCCCGCGATCCGCTGTAGCAGGGTTTTCTCGTCGCTTTTGAGCGCGTTCGGACCGTATCGCTCGAGCCTCTCTGCCGCCTCTGCCGCGCTCAGACCTGTCTTGCGGTCTGTTTTCGGCACATGCTGCGTCATCGGTTCAGCGACGGTCTGGTCCATTGTGCGTGTCTCCAGCTTTGGCCCCGAGCTTTCCGAGCCACTGGCCGATTTCCGGCCAGACATTCGAAAGGGTATGGCTGCCCATGAAGAGGCCGATATGCCCGCCTTCGACGAGGCGGCTCACGATATCCTTGCGCGGCGTGCCGAGCAGCGTCTCGGCGGCAAACACCTGTTCGCGCGTGGTGATGTCGTCCGCCTTGCCCGCCAGCAGGAAGGCCGGGCAGGTGATCGTGCCCAGATCGAGCTTGCGCCCGAGGCCCACGAACTCTCCCTTGGCGAACAGGTTCTGTTTGAACAGCAGATCGATCGCCTGCAGGTAATAGCGCCCCGGCAGGTCGATGGGGTTCTCGTACCAGCTCTCGAACCGCTCGGTGCGCTTCATGAAGTTCCGGTCGTCGATATGCTGGTAGAGATCGACGAACTTGCCGAAATACTGCTGATCGGCATGCATGTTCTTCCAGCCGGTGAGCATGAACCGCCCCGGCATCCGGCCTTCACCCGCCTCGACCATCTCCTGATAGGCCGAAAGCGGCATCTCATGGGCGAGCTTGCGGATCGGCCCGTGCCCGGCATCGGTGTCGATGGGAGAGCCCGCCAGCACGAGACCCGCGACCTTCTCGGGGAAGCGCGCGGCATACATCGCCGACATACAGCCGCCCTGACACAGCCCCACCAGCATCACCCGCCCGCCGAGATCATCGACCGCGACATTGATTTCGGCCAGAAACTTGTCGATGTCGAAATCGCGCATCTCGGGCGTCGCGCTTTTCCAGTCGGTGCAGAGAACACGCCCCAGCCCTGCATCCAAAAGCGTCTCGATCAGGCTCTGGCCCTTGGCGTAATCCGCGATGGTCGAGGAATGCCCGGCATAGGGCGCATCGACGATCACCGGAATGCCGCCGCCCGTGCCGCCGAAATCGCGCAGCCGCATCGTGTCGAGATCGAGCAGCACGTCGTTCTTCGTGGCCCATTCCGGGTCGGGCGGGTGCGTGATCTTGGCCGCCTCGTCGAAATAGGTCAGACCTTTCTCGACCGCGTCGAGCCCGATCTTCTGCCACTCCATCGCCGCCGCCATCGGCCAGAAGAAGGGAACGCTGTGTTCGTAGGTGTTCTTGGCATCGCTCATGTTCGACACTCGCAAGACGCTTTGGTGCACAGATGCACTCTTTTGAGACCCCAAGGCCGGTTGGAATGCAAGTGCAGCGAAGCCCGAGCGCGCGAACGTGAAACTGATGTGTGGAACGGTGAGGCGGTTTGGGCGGCGGATGACGCTTTCTTAATCCGTGCTCAGAAGCGCCGTGATCAACGCGCTGGACGGGTCCGACAGCTCCTCGATCACGTCGAAATGGTGCCGCGCGTAGGCGGCGACCAGATCGGCTTCCGGCCAATGCTCGGCCAGCAAGGACGACTGGCGCAGGAATTCCGGACGCTCCGCCGCGCCGACCCAGACGGTAACCTTCACGCCGGGGCGCAGCTTCAGCAGCGCTGGGCTTTCGCTCGCGGCGATCTCGGGCGTGATCCCCAGGCGCGCATTCATCGAATGCATCTGCAGCGGACGCAGGTCGTGCACGCCGCTTACCGAGATCAGCCGCCGGATGCGCGCCGCGGTTTCGTCGGACAGCGCGCTCCCCTGAGACACCGACCGCGTCACGAGATGCCCGCCCGCGGAATGGCCGACGAGATGGATCGGCCCCTCCACCAGCCCCGCCGCGTGATCGATGGCCCGCGCGATCTGCTGCGCGATGCCGGGGATGCTGTTTTCCGGGGCGAGCGTGTAGCCGGGCAGGGCGACGGTCCAGCCCTGTGCCAGCGCGCCTTCCGCCAGATGGGACCACATGTCCTTGCTGAATTTCAGCCAGTAGCCGCCATGCACGAAGACCACGAGCCCCTTGGACGCGCCGGCGGGGCGGAAGATGTCGATCCTTTCGCGGGGCGCATCCCCATAGGCCACCTCGCTCATCCGATCGGCATGGCGCGACCGGAATTCGGCGGCGCGCTTGGCCCACAGATCCGGGTAGCTGCTGCCATTCTCGATATAGCCGCCATTCTCGAAAGCGTCTTCCCAGTCGATCCCGCTCAGGTCTTCCATGTTCTCTCCCGCTCGTTTCGCATCCTGTACGGAGACAGAGCATATCGCGCGGGATATTGCGAGGGCGGGGTTCGCCGGGTAGCGTGCGCCCGACCCGAAACTTTCGTGATGCATCAGCAGATTGCCGGGTTTGGAGCCGCGCCGCGGGCCGCGACAACAAGAGGAAGACCATCATGCCGAACCTGCCGAGAAAGCACCTATTCGATCTGCCCGAGGGAGTGATTTATCTCGACGGGAACTCGCTCGGGCCGCTGCCGCGCGGCGTGGCGGAGCGGCTGGAGAGCTGCGCGCGCGACGAATGGGGGCAGATGCTCATCCGGGGGTGGAACGAGGCGCAATGGATGGATCAGCCCGCCCGCGTCGGCAACCTCATCGGTCGGCTGATCGGGGCGCCGGAAGGGTCGGTCGTGCTGGGCGATACGCTCTCGATCAAGGTCTATCAGGCGCTGGCCTCGGCCCTCGAGATGCGGCCCGACCGCAAGGTCATCCTGTCCGACAAGGGAAATTTCCCGACCGATCTCTACATGGCGGATGGGCTGATCCGCTCGCTGGGTCGCGGGCATGAGCTGCGCACGCCCGCCCCGGAAAATGTGGCGGACGCGATCACCGAAGAGGTCGCGGTGGTGATGTTGACGCAGGTCGATTACCGCACGGGCCGGATGCACGACTTCGAGGCAATCACGCGCAAGGCCCACGCGGTCGGGGCGGTGATGATCTGGGATCTCGCCCATAGCGCCGGCGCGGTGCCGGTGGACATGACGGCGAACGGGGCCGAATTCGCCGTCGGCTGCACCTACAAATATCTTAATGGCGGCCCCGGCGCCCCGGCCTTCATCTATGTCCGCCCCGATATTGCCGAGACGGTGCGCCCTGCACTCAGCGGCTGGCTTGGCCATGAGGCGCCCTTCGCCTTCGATCTCGACTATCGGCCCGGCCGCGCGGTCGAGCGGATGCGCGTCGGCACGCCGCCGGTCCTGCAGATGACCGCGCTCGAAGAGGCGCTCAAGGTCTGGGACGGGCTGACGATGGATGAGGTGCGGGCGCGCTCCGTCGCGTTGTCGGAGCTGTTCATCCGCGAGGTCGAGGCGCGCTGCCCCGAACTGACGCTGCTCAGCCCGCGCGACCCGGAGGCGCGCGGCAGCCAGGTCTCGTTCGGTTTCGCTGACAGTTACGCCGTGGTTCAGGCCCTTATCGGGCGCGGAGTGATCGGGGATTTCCGCGCCCCCGACGCGATGCGTTTCGGCTTCACGCCCCTTTACCTCGATGAGGGCGACGTGACGCGCGCCGCCGAAATCCTCGGCGAGGTAATGGCCGAGCGGGCTTGGGATACCCCCGCTTTCAAGGCGCGTGGGCGGGTCACTTGAGCGGACGTATTAGAACTTCCGTCAGTCCGGCGACGTGAATTCGGCGACGACCTCTCGGATCAGCTCGCGCAACCAGACATGGCCCTGATCCCGGCGCAGATGTGGGTGCCATGCGATCTGGCTGGGAAAGGTGCCGAGGTCGACCGGCACAGGCACGTTGCGCAAGCCGTAGGGGCCGGCGGTCATTGCGGCCACACGGGCAGGCACCGTGGCGATGCCGCCCAGCCGCGCGACGGCGGGTGCAGCGGTCAGGAAATGCGTGACCACGACGGCCGTGTTGCGGCGCAGACCAGTCGCTTCCGTGCGCTTGTGAACGCCAGTGCGCCAATTGCCGGGCGGCGAGACGACCACATGCGGCAGGCTCTCGTAGAGGTCACGATCCAGCATCGCGCTTTCCGGCAAGGCTTGCGGCGCGACGATACAGCGGAACCCGTCGTCGAACAGCTCCGAGACCACGAGATCCTCAGGCGGCGAGTCGAAGCGCCCGACCGCCAGATCGAAGGCCCGACCGGCGAGTTGTCGCGGGTCCAGATCGGGCCCGATCGGCGCGATCTCCAGCCGGGCCGACGGGGCCCGCTCCGCAAAGGCGGCAGCGAGCTCCGGCACCAGCACGATCTCGGCGTACGGCCCCAGCAACAGCCGGAAGCGGCGCGTGGTGCGCGCGGGATCGAAGGGCTCGGCGGCACGGAAGGCCTGTTCCAGCCGTTCCAGTCCGGCGGCGATGTCGGGCGCGATCTCGAGCGCCTTCTCGGTCGGCTCCACGCCGTAGCGGGCGCGCAGGAACAGCTCGTCACCCAGCGCCGCACGCAGACGTGACAGCGCAGCGCTCACCGTGCTCTGGGATTGGCCGAGCCGTTGGGCCGCGGCGGTGACATTGCGTTCTTCCATGACCGCATGGAACACGCGCAAAAGCGATATGTCGGGCGTCATATCTCCAGAATATCGATTTCTGACGTGGCGTGCATCAATTTCTCGATCAGTAAACGCAACCTATCTCTGCTGGGACGCGTTGACGGCCCGAGACGAACAGGACCGGAAATGCCCTGAAACGCACAACCAAGGAGGCCAAACCCATGGCACGCATTCTTATTCTTTCGACCGCAGCCGATGCCCTTGGCGACACCGGCAAGCCCACCGGTGTCTGGTACGAGGAACTGGCGACGCCCTATTACGCCTTCCTCGATGCCGGTCACGAGGTGAAAGTCGCCACGATCGGCGGCCGCTCGATCCCGATCGACCCGAATTCGGACGTGACCGGCGACGACGCGCCGGCCTCGGTGACGCGCTTCCGCGACGATGCAGAGGCGAAGGCGGTTCTGGAAAACCCTTCGCGCATCGAAGACGAGGACATCACCGCCTACGACGCGCTCTACATTCCCGGCGGCCACGGCGCGATGTACGACCTCGCCGAGAGTGATATCGCCGCGAAGGCGATCAGCACCGCCTGGGATGGCGGCAAGATCGTCGCCTCGGTCTGTCACGGCCCGGCGGCCTTCGACAAGGTGAAGGACAAGAATGGCGACTCCATCGTGAAAGGCCGCAAGGTCTCCGCCTTCACCGACAGCGAAGAGCGTGGCGTTGGTCTTGCCGATGTCGTGCCCTTCCTGCTGGAGACCCGCCTGCGCGAACTCGGCGCGAAGTTCGAGAGCGTCGACGACTGGCAGCCCCATGCGGTCGCCGACGGTCGTCTGGTGACGGGCCAGAACCCGGCGTCGTCCGAGGCGGCGGCGAAAGAAGTACTGGCCCTGCTGGGCTGATATCGAGAGGCGCTGCCCGGTCCGGGTGGCGCCTTCTTCGTTCCCACCAAATTCAGAGAGGCTGACATGTCGAAAATCATTCTCATCACCGGCGCCTCCACCGGGATCGGCGAGAGCTGCGCGCGCCATGCGGTCGAGGCGGGTCACAAGGTGGCGTTGGCCGCACGCTCCGCGGACAAGCTCGAAGCGCTGGTCAAGGATCTGGGCGAAGAAAACGCCCTCGCGCTGCCCACCGATGTCACCGACCCCGATGCGCAGGAGCGCATGGTCGCCCGCGCGGTGGAGCATTACGGTCGGCTCGACGTGGTTCTGGCCAATGCGGGCGTCGGCGCCTCGGCGCGCGGCACCGAGGCCGGATCGGTCGAGAGCTTCCAGAAGATGATCGAGGTGAACTGTCTCGCCGTGACCTACACCGCGAAATTCACCCTGCCGCATCTGCGCGCCTCCAAGGGGCATATGGTGCTGACCGGCTCGAAGGCGTCGCAGGGCGCGATGTTCGGCTCGGTCTATTCGGCGACCAAGTGGTTCATCCGCGGCTATGCCGACAATCTCGGCGAGGAGCTAGGTGAAGCCGGTGGCCGCGTCACCTGCCTGCATCCGGGCATGGTCGATACGCCGTTCTTCGACGAGGCGAAACCCGACGCGCTGCGCCCCGACGACATCGCGCGCGCCTTCCTCTTCGCGATCGATCAGCCGGATCACGTTCTGATCCCGCATCTGCCGGTTTATCCGAAGCCGAAGAAAGATTGATCGGGTCGGGGCGCGTCTGTTCGCGCCGCGTCTCAGACGGGCAGGGCGTCGACCGGGTGCTCGACAGGAGGCTCCGGCGCCTCCGGCTCGGGATCGGCGGTGCGGACGCCGAAATCCTCGAGCACGGCGAGGATCGCCGGTGTCACGAAGAGCGACAGCACCGTCGCCGCGCTCAGACCGAAGGCGAGGCTCGCCACGATCGGGCGCAGGAATTGTGCCTGCGTCGAGCTCTCCAGCAAAAGCGGGCCGAGCCCGACCACCGTCGTCAGCGAGGTCAGGAAGATCGCGCGAAAGCGATCGCGCACGGCCTCCTTTCCAGCCTCGAGCATCGGGGTTCCGGTCGCGCGTCTCTCGCCGATGAAGGCGTCGAGCAGGATCGCGTCGTTCACCACGACGCCCGCCAGCGTCGCAAGCCCCACGAGGCTCGGCAGCGAGAGAGGCAGGCCAAGCAGCACATGCCCCCACATCACGCCGATCAGGCTGAGCGGGATCGTCGCGATCACCGCGACGGGTCGGATGAAGCTGCCCATGTAGAAGGCCAGCAGCAGGTAGACCCCGACCGCGCCCGCCGTCATGAAACGCGCAAGCGACGCGCCGGTGGTCGCGGTGTCCTGTTCCTCGCCCAAAACCAGCACCTTCACGTCGGGACGCTTCTGCGCCAGTTCGGGCAGGTAATCGGCCCGCATTGCCGCCATCAACTCGCGCGAATTGGCCCGCGTCGGGTCGATCGTGCCCTGCACCGAGACGGCGCGCTGCCCGTTCACATGGGTGATCGTGGTGTAACCGCGCGTCTCGCTGACCGTCGCTACCGCCGAGAGCGGCACCAGCGCGCCGTTCTTGCCGGGCACTCGCAGCGCCAGAACGTCGCCAATAGCGCGCCGCTCGGAGCGCGCGAGCCGGGCCACGATATCGACCTGACCGCGCGCATCGGCGAAGCTGACCGCGCTGTCGCCACGGAAGGCCGCGCGCAACTCACCGGCCAGCGCGGCAGGCGTCACGCCCAGCAGGTTTGCGACGCCCGGCTTCATCCGCACCAACAGCTCGGGCTTGCCCGGCTGCAGATCGAAGGTCACGTCGCGTACCCCGTCGAAGCCGCGGAAGAAGCGGCGCAACTCGCGCGCGGTGGTCGCCAGTTCGCCAAGATCCGGGCCGGTGACGAGCAGATCGATCGGTTTGCCGCCCGCGCCGCGCTCCTTGTCGGTGATCCGGAAAGCGGCCATGTCGGGCATCTTGCCAACCAGTTGCTTCCAGCGATCGAGCACATTCCCGACATCGGTGGTGCGCGTCCCTGCGGGCAGCAGCGAAGCGCTCACCGTCGCCATGTTCGGCCCCGTGGTCGGGCTGTCGGCATTGCTGCCATAGGTGATCGTGTAGCTTCGGACGAGCGGCTGGCCGTCCGGTTGAGCGGGGCTCAGTTCGGCATCCATCTCCTTGAGCGCCTTGACGACCTTGCTCACCCGCGCCTCGGTCAGCGACAGCGGTGCGCCCGCAGGCAGCAGAAGCCGCGCCTCGACCGTGTCGCTCTCCAGCGTCGGGAAGCTCTGGTATTTCAGGAAGCCCCCGGTGAAGGGCGCGATCGAAAGCGACACGAGGAAGATCGCGAGCCCTATGGTCAGGTAGCGCCAGCGTAGCGCCACCCCGGCAAGCGGCACGATGACCCGGTCGCGCAGCCGATCAAACGCGCCGTTCACCGCGCGCTGCACGGGGCCGGGGCGCATGTCGTGGCGCAGCGAGTGGCGCATATGGGCGGGCAGGATCAGGAAGGCTTCGATCAGGCTGACCGTCAGCGTGATAAGCAGCACGATCGGGATGTATTTCAGCAGCGCGCCGATATTGCCGGTCAGGAAGCTGAGCGGCCCGATCACCATTGCCGTGGTCAGGAAGGAGGCCAGAACGCCGGGAAAGACCTGCATCGTGCCTTTGACGGCAGCGACTTGCGCAGGTTCGCCCTGTTGCCGACGGCGTACGATGTTTTCGGAGATCACGATCGCATCGTCCATCAACAGGCCCGTCGCGACCAAGAGCGCCACCATCGTCATCATGTTGATCGTGTAGCCGAGGAATTGCATCGCGAAGATCGCGCCGAGGAAGCTTATCGGCAGACCCATCGCGACCCAGAAGGACATGCGCAGCCCGAAGAACAGCCACATCGCGACGAGCACGAGGATCAGGCCCTGCAGCCCGTTGACCCCGATGATGCGCAGGCGCTCGACGATGTTGCGCGTGGAATCCGCGGAGATCGCGAGCTGGATATTGCCCGGTGCCTCGGCCTGCGCCTGCGCCATCTCGCGATCGAGCGCGGCCCGCACCCGCAGCGCATCCTGCGAGGCGGTCTTCTGGACCGAGACGATGGCGGCACGCTTGCCGTCGAAATAGGTGGCCTGCGAGGGATCGGCGAAGCCTTCGCGGATCGTGGCGACGTCGCCCAGCCGCACTTCGCCGCCCGCAGCACTCCCCGCAATCGGGATCTGCGCCAGCTCGGCAGGCGTGCGCCTCTCGCCGAGGAATCGGATCGCGACTTCGCCCGATCGCCCCTCGAGCGAGCCCGCGGGCATGTCGAGGCTGTAGCGCGCCAGCGTCGCACCCACGGCGCCCATGTCGAGCCCGAAGCGCTCCAGCGCGGAACGGTCGAACTCGATCGCGATTTCGCGGTCGGAGAAGCCGTTCACCGAGACCAGCGAGATCGCGGGATCGGCGCGCAGTTGATCGGCGAAGCTCTGGGCATAGGCGTAGAGGACCGCCGGATCGTCCGGCCCGGTCACCGCCACCGACGAGACCGAGGCAGTGCGCTCGACGATCTGCACCACCGGATCGTCAGCCTTGTCGGGGAACGAATTGATCCCGTCCACCGCGTCCTTGATGTCGTTGTAGAAGCGCGTCATATCCGCGCCCTCGATCATCTCTGCGGTGATCTGGGCGCTGTTGTCGCGCGCGAGGCAAGTCAGCTTCGCAAGGTTCTCGACCCGCGTGAGGATCGGATCGGTCACGGTGCAGATGCCGGTCTCGACCTCCGAAGGCGCGGCGCCCGGGTAGGTAATACGGACCGAGACATCCGAGGGCGGGGTCGCCGGGAAAGTGTCGCGCTGCAGGCTCGGCAGCGCCATCAGCCCGAGGCCCGCAATCGCGATCATCGCGATATTGGCCGCCGTGCGATGGCCGGCAAAAAGCGCGATCATTGCGCGGCCCCCGCGGGCTTGGCGGCGTCGCCCTCGGGCGCGGCTCCTTTGCCGCCGCCGCCGCCGCCACCGCCACCGCCACCGCTGCCCGGTTGCGGGCTCGAAGGTGTCTGACCGAGCGCTTCGGCGGCGATCTCCGCCTTGCGAGCCTCGTCCTCGGTCGCTTTCACCGCCATGCCCGGTACCGCGATCGACGGGTCGGTGATCACCAGTTGATCGCCCGCCTTGAGGCCCTGTACGATCACCGCCAGATCGCCCGAGACGAAGCTGGTCTTAACTGCGCGCTTCGCCAGCGTCCCATCCTCGGAGACGACCATTGCACTCCCACCCGCCACCGCTTCGGCGGGCACGACGAGCAGGCTCTGCTTGGGCGCGGCGAGTTCCACCGCGACGACCATGTTGCGCCGGAGGGGCGGGCGCTCGCCCGCCTGCGCCTGACCCAACGGATCGTCGACCCGCACCACGACGGGCGCGCTTTGCGTGGTCTCGTCGATCGCGTCGCCCATCCGCTCGACCCGGGCCTTCCAGACAATGGGATGCTCGGGTTCGGGCAAGGTGACGCGCGCCTTCAGATCCGTGACCTTCGTGCCGTCGCCCGCGAGCCGGAGCAGGGGCCCCATCCGCCCGATCGGGAATTGCGCCGAGATGTCGACGGCCTCGATGCCTTCGCCGCTCAGCAGGACCTGACCGCGATTGACGTATTGCCCGAGATCCGCGTCGAGCGAATTGACCCGCAGGTCGAAAGGCGCCGTGATCGTCGACAGCCCGATCGCACGGTCGATCGTCGCCGCCTGCGTATCCAGCACTTCGCGCTCTGCCTCGTTCAGCTTCAGCTGGCTTTCGAGATCGGCGACCTTGGTCTGCGCGGTCAGCAGTTGGCGGCGCACCCCGTCGAGTTGGGTTTGAGTGATCCGGCCCAGATCGTGGAGAGATTTCTGCCGATCGAACTCATCCTGTGCCAGCGCGAGGTCGGATTGCGCCAGTTCCAGGCTCGTGCGCACCGTGTCGTCCTTGACCTTGGAGGCGGCGACCTGCGCCTCGAGACTGGCGCGCTGCAGTTTCAGATCGCTGTCGTCGATGGTGAAAAGCGGCGTTCCTTTCGCGACGATGTCACCGGGCGCGAGCGGCTCTGCGATGTCGCGGATCTCGCCCTCGATCCGGGCGATGGCGCGCCACTCGCGCACCGGGGCGACCATGCCGTAGCCGCTGACGCGCGGGATCATCTCGGTGGGCGCGAGCGTGATCACCCGCACCAGCGCCGCCGGGCGGTTCGCCTCGCTCGGACTGGGCAGCGATTTCAGATCGCCCGCAAAGACGATCGCCGCCACACCGAGCGCGGTCGGCACCGCCACCATCGCGAGCCTTGCCAGACCCGTGCCAATTCCCGCCATGATGTCCCTCATCACTCATGTCATTTCACTATCTACCCGGAACTTCGCGCATCGACCTAGCGTAAATGTGACGCACCCCCGGAGGGAGGGGGACGCGCGCGGCGCGAGCCTCTCAATACCAAAGACAATCGGAGCAAGGCTTGGCGGGCGCGGGCCGGGCCCTACACTCAACCTAGATCACATCTCGAGACGACCACAGCCACCTGTTCAGGGAGCCAGACACGCCATGAAATATCCTCTTATCCTGGCCGCCGCGGTCTTCGGGGGCGCACTCGCCTCCACCGCGCAGGCCGATATCACCGTCTCCTCCAAGATCGACACCGAGGGCGGTCTCTTGGGCAATATCATCGCGCTATCGCTGGAAAATGCCGGGATGCCGGTGGAGCGGCGGCTGCAATTGGGCGGCACGCAGGTCGTTCGCAAGGCGATCCTCGCGGGCCAGATCGACATCTATCCCGAATATACCGGCAACGCGGCCTATTTCTTCAACGAGGCCGATAGCGATATCTGGAAGGATGCGGCAAAGGCCCATGATCGCGCGGCCGAACTGGACAAACAGAACGATATCACCTGGCTCGATTCCGCGCCGGCCAACAACACCTGGGCGATTGCGGTGACGGGCGATCTGGCCAAAAAGAACGACCTCACCACCATGTCCGATTTCGGCAAGTGGGTGTCGAATGGCGGTGACGTGAAGCTCGCGGCCTCGACCGAATTCGTTTCGTCCCCCGCCGTGCTGCCCGCGATGGAGAAGGCTTACGGATTCAAGTTGAGCCCCGATCAGACCGTCGTTCTCTCGGGTGGCGATACGGCGGCGACCATTCAGGCGGCGGCGCGCGGCACTTCGGGCGTGAACGCGGCGATGGCCTATGGCACCGATGGCGGCGTGGGCGCGGCGGGGCTCGTCGTGATGGAAGACGACAAGGGCGTGCAGCCGGTCTACGAGCCCACCCCGATCGTGCGCGACGCGGTGCTGAAGGAATATCCGAAGATCCCCGAAGTGCTGAACCCGATCTTCGACAAGCTCGACATGCAGACGCTTCAGAAACTTAACGGCCGTATCCAGGTCGGCGGTGAACCTGCCGAGGCGGTCGCGAAGGATTACCTGACGCAGATTGGGGTGTTGAACTGAGCGCCGCAGCGATGCGTGTGCGGGGCGTGACCGCTGGCCTCTCGCCGCCCGGGGTGCTCTTCGCGCTCTTGGGGCTGGCTGCGATCTTCACGCCTTTCCTGACGCTCGCCGCGAACCGGATCGTGGCGGGCGAGGGGCGCGCCCTGTGGAGCGTCGCCGCGCCGCAGGTCACGGGGCCCGGGATAGCGCTGATGCTGCTGGGGCTCGCCTTGGGCCTGCCCGCCGCGCGGCCTTACTTGCGCATCGCGGGCGCGGCGCTTGGCCTCGCGGGACTGGTCTGGCTGCTGATCGCGGGCGCGTCGTTTCTGCTGACCGAGGCGGGCGAGTATGCGCGTGTCTCGCCGGCGGCGGGGTTCTGGTTCCTGCTGGTGGTCTTCGCGCTGATGATGGCCGACGCGCTTTCCGCGCTGTCGCCGGGGCCTGCAGCGCGGGCGGGAATTTTAGGGCTGGTGATCGCGCTCGTCGCGGCGCTGCTGTGGTCGGGGGCGCTGAGCGATCTGTCTATCGCGCAGGAATTCGCGAGCCGCAAGGATGCCTTCTACACCGCGAGCCTGCGCCATCTGGGCCTTGCGTTTGGCTCGCTGCTGGCCGCGGCGGTGATCGGCCTGCCGCTGGGCGTGATGTGCCACCGCAATGCGGCGCTGCGCGGTGCATTGCTTCCGGTGCTGAGCTTCCTGCAGACGATCCCCTCGCTCGCGATGTTCGGGATCATGATCCCGGTGCTGAGCTGGCTGAGCGGGATCATCCCCGGCGCCCGCGCGATCGGTATTGCGGGGATCGGCTTCGCGCCTGCCTTCCTTGCACTCACCCTCTATTCGCTGCTGCCGGTCGTCGCCAACGTGCTGGCGGGTCTGCGCAGCGCACCTGCCTCCGCACTAGAGGCCGCGCGTGGGATGGGCATGACATGGCGCCAGCGTCTGGCGCGGGTGGAACTGCCGCTGGGCTTGCCGGTAGTGCTGGCCGGGCTGCGCATCGTGCTGGTGCAGAATATCGGGCTGGCAGTGATCGCCGGGCTGATCGGCGGCGGCGGCTATGGCACATTCGTCTTTCAAGGCCTCAACCAGACGGCGGGCGACCTGATCTTGCTGGGCGCGCTGCCCACTGTCGCCCTGGCGCTGGTTTCGGCCATCGCAATGGACATCCTCGTCGAACTGACGACCCCCCGAACGGAGCGTGAAGAATGATCGAAATCGACGAGATCACGAAGCTCTATGACGACACGACGGCGGTGGACCACGTTTCGATGACGGTCGAGACCGGAACGATCACTGTGATCGTGGGCACCTCCGGTTCCGGCAAGACGACGCTTCTGCGGATGATCAACCGGCTGATCGAGCCGAGTTCCGGCGAGGTGCGGATCAATGGCGAGTCCACCGCCGCGCTGCCCAAACACGAGCTGCGCCGCCGGATCGGCTATGTCATTCAGGGCGACGGGCTGTTCCCGCATTATACGATCGCGGGCAATATCGGCGCGGTGCCCAAACTGCTCGGCTGGTCCAAGGACAAGACCAGCGCCCGGGTCGACGAGTTGCTGGACCTGTTCTCGATGGAGCCCGCGCAGTTTCGCGACCGTTATCCGGCGGAGCTGTCGGGTGGTCAGCAGCAACGTGTGGGCGTCGCCCGCGCCTTGGCCTCACGGCCCGATCTGCTGCTGATGGACGAGCCTTTCGGCGCGCTCGACCCGATCATTCGCGCCCGGGCGCAAGCCGATCTGCGGCGCATCCAGCGGCAGCTGGGGTCGACCATCGTGCTGGTGACGCATGACATGGAAGAGGCGATCCATCTGGGCGACCGGGTGGCGGTCATGGATGGCGGCAAGCTTCTGCAACATGGCACGCCCGCCGAGATCATCGCCGAGCCCGCCACCGATTTCGTCGCGCAGATGGTGGGCGGGGTCGATCGTCCGCTCCGGCTTTTGTCGTTGATCCCGGTCTCGGACGTGATGGAAGACGGGACGGCCGAGGGCGAGCCGATCGCGCCCGACACCAGCCTGCGCGATGCGCTGTCGCTGTGTCTTTGGCGCGGCTGCGAGGCGCTGCCGGTCACGGATGGCGAGCGTCCGCTTGGCCAGGTCACTCTGGCGACGATCCGCGCCCGCGCGGCGGAGCTGGCATGAGCCGCAGCGGCGCGATCCGGGCCACCTGCGTGGCGCTGCTGCTGGCGCTGGTGCTGCGCCCGCATTGGTTCGCCCCGGTCTTTGCGCCCTTCGCCCCGGCGGGCGGGCCGGTGATCTACGAGCGCGCCTCGATCCTGTCGCTCTCGCTCAGCCATCTGGGGCTGGTGGCGCTGGCCTCCGGGCTGGCGACGCTGGTCGCGGTGGGCCTTGCCATCCTCGTGACGCGACCTGCGGGCGCGGCTTTTCTGCCGCTGTCGCGCACGATCACCAATATCGGCCAGACCTTCCCGCCGGTTGCGGTGCTGGCGCTGGCGGTGCCCGCGCTCGGCTTCGGGGCCGGGCCGACGCTGGTGGCGCTGTTCCTCTACGGCTTGCTGCCGATCTTCGAGACGGCCATTGCCGGGCTCTCGACTCTGCCGCCCGCGACGATGGAGGCCGCCCGCGGCATCGGCCTGACCCGCTGGCAGCGCCTGATCCGGGTGGAATTGCCGCTGGCCCTACCGGTGATTCTGACGGGCATTCGGCTGTCGGTGGTGATCGCCATCGGCACGGCGACGGTCGGCTCCACCGTGGCCGCGCGGACCTTGGGCGAGGTGATCATCGCCGGGCTTTTGACCAGCAACACGGCCTTCGTCCTTCAGGGCGGCGTGATCGTGGGGTTGTTCGCGGTGCTCGTCCATGACGCCCTGAGCCTGCTGGAGACCGCCCTCACACGCCGTCTGGGGCGTCCCTCCGCCGGGGCGGAAGCGTAGCGCGCGGCCCGGTGAAGGACGATAGCGTTTCGCCGAGACCGCGCGCCGTGGAACAGGCTTTCTTTCGCGTAGGACACTGATGGAATTCGTTCCGCTTCCGCTCGACGAGATGGGATAAAAGACTAATTTTATCAGATGCTTGTCTGGCGCATCGACTCCGGTATGCGGCGTTACTAGGTAAGGCGCCTGTCATTCCGACGCGCCCCACGGCGGCGTCTTCGACCTATCGGAGGTATCTCGCATGAAACCCGTTCGCACCCTCATCGCCATCGCAGCCCTCGCCGGGATCGTGGCGCCCGCGGCCCAGGCCGCGAGCCTCGCTGACATCCAGAAAGACGGCGTCTTCCGCGTCGGCACCGAAGGCACCTATCCGCCCTTCACCTACCATGACGAATCCGGAAAGCTGACCGGCTTCGACGTCGCCATCGCGCGCGCCATCGGCGAAAAGCTGGGCGTGAAGGTGAAGTTCCTCGAAGGCCGCTGGGACGGCCTGATCGCTGGGCTCGATGCCGACCGCTACGACGCGGTGATCAACGAGGTGGGCATCACCGATGCGCGCAAGAAGAAATACGATTTCTCGCAGCCCTATATCGCGTCGAAAGCGGCGCTGATCGTGCGCAAGGACGAGACCGACATCACCGGCTTCGACGATCTGAAAGGCAAGACCGCCGCCCAGACGCTCTCGAGCAATTTCGGCAAGATCGCCTCGGATCACGGTGCCGAACTGATCGGGACGAACGGGTTCGATCAGTCGATCGCGCTTGTCATCCAGAACCGCGCCGATGCGACGGTGAATGACAGCCTGTCCTTCCTCGACTTCAAGAAGAACAAGCCGGACGCCCCCGTGAAGCTGGCCGCGACCATGCCCGATGCGAACTATTCCGGCGTGATCATCGCGAAGGACCAGCCCGACCTGCTGGCTGCGATCAACAAGGCGCTCGACGAGATGAAGGCCGACGGGACCTACCAGAAAATTTCCGAAGAGTATTTCGGGGAAGACGTCTCGAAGTAAGCCGCATGTCGAGCCGCGCGCGCCTTCGGGGTTCGGCCCGGAGGCGCGTGAGGCTTGCAGAAAGGATTCGCTATGGCTGACTGGTTGCCCCTGATGTGGTCATCGCTCGTGCCGCTTTTGCAGGCGACGGTGACCTTCACGATCCCGCTGACGCTCATCACCTTCACGCTGGGCCTTGCGCTCGGGCTGCTCTGCGCGGTGATCCGGCTGTTCGGGCCGCGTCCGCTGGTGTGGATCGTGCGGTTCTATGTCTGGGTGATCCGGGGCACGCCGCTTCTGGTGCAGCTTTTCCTGATCTTCTACGGGCTGCCGAGCCTCGGGATCACGCTCGACGCCTTCGTGGCGGGGCTGATCGGCTTCACGCTGAATGTCGGCGCCTACACGTCGGAAATCCTGCGCGCGGCGCTGTCCTCGGTGTCCAAGGGGCAGTGGGAAGCGTCCTATTCCATCGGCATGAACTGGCGGCAGACGATGACCCGCACCATCGTGCCGCAGGCCTCGCGCGTCGCGGTGCCGCCCTTGTCGAACAGCTTCATCTCGCTGGTGAAGGATACGTCGCTCGCCGCAGCGATCACCGTGCCCGAACTGTTTCAGGCGGCGCAGCGGATCGTCGCGACCACCTATGAACCGCTCGTCCTCTATGTCGAGGCGGCGCTGATCTATCTCGCGCTCTGCTCGGTCCTGTCGGCGCTGCAGGGGCGGCTCGAGCGGCGCCTCGGCCAATATGGCGGCTTTCTGGAGGAACGCACATGATCGAGCTGTCGAATATCACCAAGCGGTTCGGCGAGAACGAGGTTCTGTCGGGGATCTCGCTGTCTCTGCCTGAGGGCTCCGTGACCGCGCTGATCGGCCCCTCCGGCGGCGGCAAGAGCACGCTTTTGCGTACCATCAACCTGCTGGAGGTGCCCACGAGCGGCACGCTCGCCATCGGCGACGCCACGGTGACGCTGACCGAGGGCGGGCGGCTCTCGCGCGGCCAGATCCAGTCGATCCGGCAACAGACCGGGATGGTGTTCCAGAACTTCCAGCTCTTCCCGCATCGCACCGCGATCGAGAACGTGATGGAGAGCCTCGTGACCGTGCAGAACTGGCCAGCTGCGAAAGCCCGCGAGCGGGCGATGTCGCTCTTGGAGAAGGTCGGAATGGCGCATAAGGCCGATGCCTGGCCCGCGACGCTTTCGGGCGGGCAGCAGCAGCGCATCGCGATTGCCCGCGCGCTCGCCCCGTCGCCGAAAGTGCTGCTCTGCGACGAGCCGACCTCGGCGCTCGATCCGGAACTGGCGGCGGAAGTCGTCGACGTTCTGGCACAGCTGGCCCGCGAGGGCACCACGATGGTGATGGCGACCCACGACCTGCGCCTTGCCTCGCAGATCGCCGAGCGGGTGGTCGTGCTGGAAAGCGGCGGGGTGGTCGAGACCGGCCCGGCGCGGCAGGTCTTCGATGCGCCCGAGCGCGAGCGCACCAAGCGGTTCATCGCCACGCTGAAATCGACCGGCGAGACCGCAGCCCCGGATACTGCCCCGCGCCCCGTCTGAGGCGCGGGCGGCGGCGGGTTCAGAACGCCCAGTCCTCGTCCTCGGTCGCGACCGCCTTGCCGATCACGTAGCTCGATCCCGAGCCCGAGAAGAAGTCGTGGTTTTCGTCCGATCCGGGCGAGAGCGCGGCGAGGATCGCGGGGTTCACGCGCGTCGCCTCTTCGGGGAAGAGCGCCTCGTAGCCGAGGTTCTGCAGCGCCTTGTTGGCGTTGTAATGCAGGAAGTGCTTGACATCCTCCGTCAGGCCCAGACCGTCATAGAGCTGCTCGGTATAGCGGCCCTCGATGTCATAGAGGTCGAACATCAGCGAGAAGGCAAAATCCTTGATCTCGGTGCGCTCGGTCTCGGTCGCCCGCTCCAACGCGCGCTGGAACTTGTAGCCGATGTAATAGCCGTGGATCGCCTCGTCGCGGATGATCAGGCGGATCAGGTCGGCCGTGTTGGTCAGGCGCGCCCGGCTCGACCAGTGCATCGGCAGGTAGAAGCCCGAATAGAACAGGAAGCTTTCCAGAAAGACGCTCGCCACCTTGCGCTTCAACGGGCTCGCCGTCGCGTCGTATTCGTCGAGGATCAGCCGCGACTTGGCCTGCAGATGCGGGTTTTCCTGCGACCAGCGGAACGCCTCGTCGACCTCGGCGGTGTTGCACAGTGTCGAGAAGACCGAGGAATAGCTGCGCGCATGCACGGCCTCCATGAAGGCGATGTTGGACAGCACCGCTTCCTCATGGGGCGTCGCCGCATCCGCCATCAGCGCAGGCGCGCCCACGGTGTTCTGGATCGTGTCCAGCAGCGTCAGCCCGGTGAAGACCCGGATCGTGAGCGTCTGCTCATCCTCGGTCAGTTGCGACCAGCTTTGAATGTCGTTCGACAGCGGCACCTTCTCGGGCAGCCAGAAATTCGACGTGAGCCGGTTCCAGACTTCGAGATCCTTGTCGTCGTGAAGGCGGTTCCAGTTGACGGCACGCGGAACGGGGCGGGATGTGTGCAGATCTTTCATGGCGGGCCTCACAGGGAACAGGATACGCAGCCCTGCACCTCGGTCCCCTCGAGGGCCGCTTGGCGCAGGCGGATGTAATAGATGGTCTTGATGCCGCGCCGCCATGCATAGATCTGGGCGCGGTTGATGTCGCGGGTCGTGGCCTCGGCCGGGAAGAACAGCGTCAGCGAGAGACCTTGATCGACATGCTCGGTCGCTGCCGCATAGGTGTCGATGATCGCCTCGGGGCCGATCTGATAGGCGTCGCGGTAGAACTCGAGATTGTCGTTCGTCATGTAGGGCGCGGGGTAATAGACCCGGCCGATCTTGCCTTCCTTGCGAATCTCGATCTTCGCGGTGATCGGGTGGATCGAGGCGGTCGCGTTGTTGATATAGCTGATCGAGCCGGTGGGCGGCACGGCTTGCAGGTTGCGATTCCACAGGCCGGACTCCATGACCCGGTCGCGCAGCTCGGCCCAGTCGGCGCGGGTGGGCAGGGTGATCCCGAAGCGGTCGAACAGGGCCGTGACGGTGTCGCTCTCAGGCAGAAAGTCGCGGGTGACGTATTTCTCGAAGAAGCTGCCATCGGTATAGGCAGAGGCCTCGAACCCCTTGAAACTCCGGCCATGCTCGGCGGCCAGCCGGTTCGATTCCGCCAGCGCGTGATAGGCTACGGCGGCGAAATAGACGGAGGTGAATTCGATCCCCTCGGGGCTGCCATAATGGACGCGCTCGCGGGCGAGGAAACCGTGTAGGTTCATCTGACCCAGACCGATCGCGTGGCTTTCCTCGTTGCCCTTGCGGATCGAGGGGACGGCGTTGATCGCGCTCATCTCCGACACCGCCGAGAGCGCCCGGATCGCGGCCCCGACGCTCGCGCCCAGATCGCCGCCATCCATCACCTTGGCGATGTTGAGCGAACCCAGATTGCACGAGATATCCGTGCCCATCTGCGCGTAGCCCAGATCCTCGTCGAACTCGGAAGGCTCGGCCACCTGCAGGATTTCCGAGCACAGGTTCGACATGGTGATCCGTCCCGCGATCGGGTTGGCGCGGTTCACCGTGTCTTCGAACATGATGTAGGGATAGCCGCTTTCGAACTGGATCTCGGCCAGCGTCTGGAAGAAGGCGCGGGCGTTGATCTTGCGTTTGCGGATCCGCGCGTCGTCGACCATTTCGTGGTATTTCTCGGTCACGGAAATCTCCGAGAAGGCGCAGCCATAGACCCGCTCCACGTCATGCGGCGAGAAGAGATACATCTCCTCGTTCTTCTTCGCGAGCTCGAAGGTGATGTCGGGGATCACCACGCCGAGGCTCAGCGTCTTGATCCGGATCTTTTCGTCGGCATTCTCGCGCTTGGTGTCGAGCAAGCGCAGGATGTCGGGGTGATGGGCGTGCAGATAGACCGCGCCCGCGCCCTGACGCGCGCCCAGCTGGTTGGCATAGCTGAAGCTGTCTTCGAGCAGCTTCATCACCGGGATCACGCCCGAGGATTGGTTCTCGATCCCTTTGATCGGCGCGCCATATTCGCGGATATTGGTCAGCATCAGGGCCACGCCGCCGCCACGTTTCGACAGTTGCAGCGCCGAGTTGATGCCGCGCCCGATGCTTTCCATGTTGTCTTCCAGTCGCAGCAGGAAGCAGGAGACGAACTCGCCCCGCGCCTTCTTGCCCGCATTGAGGAAGGTCGGCGTCGCGGGCTGGAAGCGACCCGCCAGCATCTCCTCCATGAGCCGCATCGCCAGCGCCTCGTCGCCGCGCGCAAGCGTCAGTGCCACCATCACCACCCGGTCCTCGTAGCGTTCGAGATAGCGCTGCCCGTCACGGGTCTTCAGCGTGTAGGAAGTGTAGTATTTGAACGCGCCGAGGAAGGTCGGAAAACGAAACTTTGCCGCGAAAGCCGCCTCCCAGATCGCGCGCTGGAAGTTGCGCGAATACTGATCGAGCACGGCGGCGTCGTAATAGCCTTCCTCCACCAGATAGCCGAGCTTCTCGTCCAGCGAATGGAAGAACACCGTGTTCTGGTTCACATGGCGCAGGAAATATTGCCGCGCCGCCATCCGGTCGGCCTCGAAGCGGATATTGCCCTCCGCGTCATAGAGGTTGAGCATTGCGTTGAGCGCGTGGTGATCAAGCCCCGCGAATTCCGAGGCCGTGGCCCCGCTCGGTTTCACGTCGCTGTCGAGCATTCCAGCCTCCAGAAATTGTCGAGACCCGCGCGCACGCGGTCGATGTCAGTGTCGGTCCCCGCCAGTTCGAACCGGTAGAGCACGGGGATGTTGCATTTGCGCGCCAGCAGATCGCCCGCGCAGGCGAAGAGCGCGCCGAAATTGCGATTGCCGCTGGCGATGACGCCGCGCAGGCCCGCGCGGCGGGTGGGATCGTTGAGAAAGGCGATGACCGGTTTCGCGACCGCGCCGCGCCCCTTGCCGTCGGCGTAGCTTGGGCAGATCAGGACGTAGGGGCAGGGCGGGTACGGCATCGCCGCCTCCGCCGAGAGGGGCAGGCGCTGCGCGGGCAGGCCCAGCCGCTCCACGAAGCGCTGCGTGTTCCCCGAGGCCGAGGAGTAATAGATCAGCCGTGCCTGTCCCATCGCGGCTAGGACTCAGACCAGACGGTTGATCATGTCGGGGCGAAAGCCCGCCCAGTGATCCTCGTTGGCGATCACCACCGGGGCCTGCCGGTAGCCCAAGTCCTGCACCATCTCCATCGCGGCGGCATCCTTGGTGAGGTCGATCACGTTGTAGTCGATCCCCTTGGCATCCAGCGCACGGGTCGTGGCGGTGCATTGCACGCAGGCCGGTTTCGAATAGACGGTGATGGTCATGTGTCCTGTCCCTTTGTTTGCTGTCGGCAGCGCGGGACAAGGCTCGTGGGCAGGGTGCCGCAGCACATAGCCACGCGCCCGGGCCCTCCGCCGCGGTCGTCGTCTATCTGCTCTGGCAGGTCTCCTGGCTCGCGGCTCGAACGCCTCTCGGTCCGTCTTCCCGGCGCATCGCACCAGTGACATTCGGACATCAGGCTCGCCGCTTACAGTTGCGGGGGCAGCGCCGGAATTCCACCGGCTTCCCTCTTCGCCTGCGGAGTGACTCGCAGGAACCAAAGCAACACCATATTGTGATGCATGGTGTAGTGGTGTCAATATATAGATTACCCTGCCGCGCGAAACTCTCGCGCGACAGGAGCGTGTCTTGCCTCAGGCCCCGTCGCCGAGCGCCCGGATATGCGCCGGGAGGCGGGCGTTCTGGCCATACATGAAGTGGTTCTCCATGCGCTCCGAGAAGCGGCTGGCCTCGGTCTCGCGACCCACGGCCTCGGCCATTTCGCGGATATGCATCGGGCTCGCCCCGCAGCACACGCCGAGGTAATTCACCCCGATCGCCTGCGCCTCACGCGCGAAGGCGCCGATCTCGTAGCGGTTGCAGGCCAACGGATCGAGCGCGGTCGGGAAGGTCCGGCCATGCGGCGAGGGGCAGGTGCAGCCGTTGTGATCGGAGAGGTTGAAGAAGGTGGGCTCCTCCTTCGTGGTCCGGTAGGGCACGGGCAGGGCGCCGACATGGCAGCTCACCGCCGCGCGCACCTTGCGCAGCCACGGCATCATCGTCTGCGGCCCGCGGAAGCAGTTCAGCCCGACGACATCGGCGCCCGCCTGTTCAAGTTTCTGGCAGGTCTCGAAGATGCCGACCCCGTCCATCATCTCGTTGGCCGCCATCGGTGCCAGCGTCAGCACCACCGGCAGCCCCGACGCCTTCGCGGCCTCGAGCGCGCATAGCGCCTCGCCCGCGTAGTAGAAGGTCTCGCCGATGAGGATATCCGCGCCTTCCTCGACCGCCCAGCCGACCATCTCGTCGAACATCGCGCGCACCTCGGCCTGCCGCGCCGGATCGGCCGGGTCCCAGATATTCGTGTTCGAGATATTGCCCGCCATCAGGTTTCCGGTCTTGGCATCGGCGACCTCGCGGGCGATCTTCAGCGCCGCGCGGTTGAGCGGCTCCAGCAGGTCTTCCTTGCCGATCACGCGCATCTTCTCGCGGTGGCCGTTATAGGTGAAGGCCTCGACGATATCGCTGCCGGCGCGCTGGAAATCGACATGCAGATTGCGCAGCGCCTGCGGGTATTCGAGCGCCACCTCGGGCACGAATTCCCCGGCGGTCAGATAGCCGCGCCGTTCCAGTTCGAACAGAAAGCCCTCGGCGCAGATCACCGGGCGCGCGTCGAGCAGGCGGGTCAGTTTGTTGTCATTCATGGAGAGATCCTCTCAGTTCATCCATGACCATCGTTTGATGAAGCCGAGCCTCACAGGAGACGGAGTGCCGTTCCCTGCTGCAATGGTCCTCGGCCGGGCCGCTGAATGCGACCGCAAGACGAAAAACGGGTCAGAGGCCGCGCCGGGCGCGTGCCCCGCCGCGCCGCACCGGCGGCGGCATCTCGATCGGCAGGGCGAAGGGCTGCGGGGTCAGCGACTCCAGCAGGAGTTCGCAGAACACCTCCACCGCGGGCGAGATCAGGGAATGCGGATAGGCCTGCATATGGGCGACAATCGCCGCCTTCGCATAGGGCATGTCGCCCGGCAGCGTGCCAAGCCATTCCATGTAGCCCAGCGTGCCCAGCTCACGCGCCCGCAGCGGCGAGATCGGTCCTATATCGAGTTGTAAGAGTGAAAGCGTTCGTTCCAAAAGCATCGCGCCCTCCGCGCAAAAGGGCGGGATTGGTCGCGGCACGGCGATATGCGAGGTCCGATCTGGTCCATCTCTCGACTCTCCGTCCCAGGGCACCCCGCCCGGGTTTAAGGTGACCGAGATGCGCGGCGGCGCATCCGAGATGGCAGGTCTCCTGACTCGCGGGTCGTGGCTTCACCGGACCTTCCCAACCTTTGCAGGTCAGTGGCGTTTTCGGTGGCGCTCGCCGCTTACAGTTGCGGGGGCAGTCACGGAGTTGGGCCTCGCCCGCACCGTGTTCCCTTTTCAGCCGACCCTTTGGGGCCGGACACCATCCCGGATTTGATCGCAGGAAAATCCGGCGCTGTCCAGAACGGATTGGGCGGCGGAGGGTACGCGGGCAGAGCCCCGTCCGAAAGGCTCCGCGTTGACAGAGATCAAGGCCCCGATGCGCGCCTCGGATAGAGTGCCCGCAAGTGCAAACAGGAGAGGCGAGCCCATGACGACGAAGAAAGAAGTCATTCCTTTCGATAGCTTACGCCGCGAAGATGTCGCGCTTGTGGGCGGCAAGAACTCTTCGCTCGGCGAGATGGTGCAGGAGTTGGGCGCCAAGGGTATTCAGGTCCCGCCGGGCTTCGCCACCACCGCCGACGCCTATCGGATGTTTCTTGAAGAGAACAAACTGACCGAGGCCATCGCGGGCTATCTTGCGGATTACGATGCCGACAAGATCAGCCTTCACGTCGCCGGGCAAAGCATTCGCGACACGATCGTGGCAGGCGATTGGCCTGCCTCGACCGAAGCCGCAATCCGGGAGGCGTATCGCGATCTGTCCAAGCGGGCAGGGGTGCCCGAGGTCTCCGTCGCCGTGCGCTCGAGCGCGACGGCCGAAGACCTTCCCGATGCCAGCTTCGCCGGTCAGCAGGAGACCTACCTAAACGTCTCGGGCGAGGAGGAGCTTCTGACCGCCTGCCGCAAGTGCTATGCCTCGCTCTTCACCGACCGCGCGATCACCTATCGCAAGCTCAGAGGGTTCAATCACCTCGATGTCGCGCTCTCCGTGGGCGTCCAGCAGATGGTACGCTCGGATATCGGCGGGTCGGGGGTGATGTTCTCGATCGACACCGAAACCGGCTTCGACAAGGTCGTGCTGATCAGCGCGGCCTGGGGCTTGGGCGAAAACGTCGTGCAAGGCGCGGTCACGCCGGACGAGTTTCAGGTCTACAAGCCGTTCCTCGGTAAGACGGGGATCAAACCGATCATCGAGAGGAAGCTCGGCGCGAAAGAGATCAAGATGATCTATGCCGGGCCGGACGCTCCGAACCCGGTGCGCAACGTGCCGACCTCGAAAGCCGAGCGCGGGAGGTTCGTCCTGTCGGATGACGAAGTGCTCGACCTCGCGCAGCAAGCGGCGACCATCGAAGCGCATTACGGGCAGCCGATGGACATGGAATGGGCCAAGGACGGCGTCACGGGCAAGCTTTACATCGTGCAGGCGCGCCCCGAGACGGTGCAGTCGCGAGTCTCCGCCGGGTCTTTGCGGCGTTACACGATCGGCGCGCACGGTCCGGTCGTCGTCAACGGTCTGTCGGTGGGCGAGCAGATCGCGACCGGGCGGGTCTGCCTGATCGAGGACGTCAAGGACATCGACGATTTCGTGGACGGCTCGATCCTTGTCACCTCGACGACGGACCCCGACTGGGTGCCGGTGATGAAACGGGCCTCGGCGATCATCACCGATCACGGCGGCAGAACCAGCCATGCCGCCATCGTCAGCCGCGAGTTGGGTGTTCCCGCCGTCGTCGGGTGTGGAGATGCGACCCATGTGCTGCATGACGAGCAGGAGGTGACCGTCTGCTGCGCCGAAGGGGACGAGGGTCTGGTCTATGACGGCTTTGCCGAATTCTCGGTCGAAGATCTGAACCTCGACGCGGTGCCGGAAACCAAGACCAAGGTGATGCTAAACCTCGCCAATCCGGCCATTGCCGCGCGCTGGTGGCGGTTGCCGATCGACGGTGTCGGTCTGGCGCGGATGGAATTCGTGATCTCGAACACGATCCGGGTCCATCCGATGGCGCTGCTGCATTTCTCCGACATTCAGGAGGCGGAAGTGCGGGAGGAAATCGAAACCCTCACTAGGGGATACGAGGACAAGTCCGAATATTTCGTCGATCAACTGGCGCTCGGCCTGTCCCGGATCGCCGCCGTGGCCTATCCGAACCCGATGATCCTGCGGCTGAGCGATTTCAAGACGAACGAATATGCCGACCTGCTTGGCGGGCGGCAGTTCGAGCCGGTGGAATCCAACCCGATGATCGGCTGGCGCGGCGCCTCGCGCTATTACGATCCGGCCTATGTCGACGGGTTCCGGCTGGAATGTCGGGCGATCCGTCGGCTGCGCGAAGAGGCAGGCTTCGACAATGTGCTGGTGATGGTTCCGTTCTGCCGGACGCCCGAGGAGGCCGACCGCGTGCTGGCGGTGATGGCCGAGGAAGGGCTGGTGCGCGGATCGAACGGGCTGCAGATCTACGTGATGTGCGAAGTGCCCTCGAACGTCATCCTCGCCGAAGCCTTCGCCGAGCGGTTTGACGGGTTCTCCATCGGGTCCAACGATCTGACGCAGCTGACCCTCGGCATCGATCGCGACAGCGACAGGCTCGCGACGCTCTTCGACGAACGCCATGCCGCGGTTCAGTGGATGATCCGGACGGTCATAGAGAAAGCGCATGGCGTGGGCGCGAAGGTCGGTCTCTGCGGTCAGGCGCCCTCGAACTACCCTGAATTCGCCCGCACACTGGTGGAGTTCGGGATCGACTCGATCTCGGTGACACCGGACAGCTTCCTGAAGGTGAAAGGCCATGTCGCGGAGGCCGAAGGCAAAGGGTGACCGGACGCCCGCGGGCTGCACGCGTTAGAGGCGCAGCCCGGTCTCGGCGTCGAAGACCTTGGCCTTGCCCATATCGACCTCGAAGCTGAAGGGCGCGCCCGGGGGCAGGGCGTCCTCGGGCCGGACCCGGGCGATCACCTCGGTCTCGCCCAGGGCGAAGACGATCATCGTGTCCGGTCCGGTCGGCTCGACCAGATCCACCGGACGTTCGAAGACGAAACGGTCGGGGCCGGGCAGTTCGGTCCCGGCCATGAAGATCACCTCCGGCCGAAGCCCGAGGACGACCTTTTGCCCGTCGGGGGCGGTGATCCGCTCCGCGAGCTTTTGGGACAAGGGGAACCGAAGCGCTTCTGCCGCGCCCTCCGCCACTTCGACAGATACGCCTTCCGGCCCCCCGCGGCGCAGGACACCGGGCAGCATGTTCATCGGCGGCGAGCCCATGAAGCCCGCGACGAACAGGTCCACCGGATCGTCGTAGATCGCACCGGGCTCGGCCACCTGACGGATATGGCCGTTATCCATCACCGCGATCCGTGTCGCCAGCGTCATCGCCTCGATCTGGTCGTGGGTGACATAGACGACGGTCTTGCCGAGCCGCTGGTGCAGCTTCTTGATCTCGGTGCGCATCTCGATCCGCAGTTTGGCGTCGAGGTTCGACAGGGGCTCGTCGAACAGAAACACTTCGGGCTTGCGCACGAGCGCGCGGCCCATCGCGACGCGCTGGCGCTGGCCGCCCGAAAGCTGGCCGGGCTTGCGGTCGAGATAGGGATGGATCTGCAGAAGCGTGCTGAACTCCTCGACGGCTTTGGTCTGATCGGCGCGCGGGACGTGGCGGGTCTGCATCCCGAAGGTGATGTTCTCGCGCACCGTCTTGGTCGGGTAGAGCGCATAGGACTGGAACACCATCGCGATGTCGCGGTCGCGCGGCGGGGTGTCGTCGACCCGTCGCCCCGCGATGTCGATATGGCCGTCGCTCAGCGTCTCGAGCCCGGCGATCAGGTTGAGCAGTGTCGACTTGCCGCAGCCCGAGGGCCCGACGAGGACAATGAACTCGCCCGCCTCGATCTCGAGGTCGATGCCCTTGATCACCTCGTTGGTCCCGAAGCGTTTGCGCACGCCCTGAAGGGAAATTCCCGCTGCCATCGCTACCCTTTCACCGCTCCGGCCGAGAGACCGCGCACGAACCACGCCCCGGCCAAGACATAGACCGCCAGCGTCGGCAGGGCCGCGATGATCGCTGCGGCCATGTCGACATTGTATTCCTTCACCCCGGTCGAGGTGTTCACCACGTTGTTGAGCGCCACCGTCACCGGGTTGCTGTCGCCGATCGTGAAGGCGACGCCGAACAGGAAGTCGTTCCAGATCTGGGTGAACTGCCAGATCACGGTGACGACGATCGCGGGCAGCGACATCGGCAGCACGAGCCGGAAGAAGATTCCGAAGAAACCCGCCCCGTCGACCTTCGCCGCCTGAATGATGCCGTCCGAGACCCCGATGAAGAAGTTGCGGAAGAACAGCGTCGTGAAGGCGAGGCCATAGACCGTGTGCACGAGGATCAGCCCCGGGACCGTGCCCGCAAGCCCGAGCTGGCCCAGCACCCGCGCCATCGGCAGAAGGATCACCTGAAACGGAATGAAGGCGCCGAACAGCATCAGCGCGAAGATCGTATCGGCGCCGCGAAAGCGCCACTTGGTCAGCGCATAGCCGTTGAGCGCGCCCAGTATCGTCGAGATCGCCACCGCCGGGACGGTCATCATCACCGAGTTCCAGACATAGGGCGCAAGCCCGTTGCAACGCACGCCCACGCAGGCGCTGTTCCACGCCTTCTCCCAGGCGCTGAAGTCGAGCGCCTGCGGCGGGCTGATGAGAGAGCCCTCCCTGATCTCGGCCAGCGATTTCAGCGAGGTCGATATCATCACCAGAAGCGGGATCAGGTAGTAGATGCAGAACAGCCCGAGCACCGCGAAGAGCAGCGCGCGCATCAGGCCGTGATGCAGCCCCTTGCGCCGGACGATCCCGCCTGTGCTGCGTGCGCTCATCCGGCTGTCTTCCTCAGTTCCGAGTAGAGATAGGGCACGATGATCGCGATGACCGTCATAAGCATCATCGTGGCACTCGCCGCCGCCACGCCCAGCTCGCTGCGCTGAAAGGCGAAGGAATACATGAAGGTGGCGGGCATGTCGGTGGCATAGCCCGGCCCCCCGCCAGTCAGCGCGATCACCAGATCGAAGCTCTTGATCGCGAGATGGGCGAGGATGATGACGGTGGAGAGGAACACCGGTCGCAGCATCGGCAGCACGATCCCGGTATAAGTGCGCCACGGGCCCGCGCCGTCGATCGCCGCCGCTTTCAGCACCTCGTCATCGACCGATCGGAGCCCGGCCAGAAACAGCGCCATCGCATAGCCGGAGCTTTGCCAGACGGCCGCGATCACCACCGTGTAGATCGCGTAATGCGAGTTCACCAGCCAGTCGAATCTGAAGCTCTCGAACCCGGCCTGATGCATCAACCGCTCCAGGCCGAGGCCGGGGTTCAGCATCCATTTCCAGACCGTTCCGGTGACGATGAAACTCAGCGCCATCGGGTAGAGGTAGATCGTGCGGATCACCCCCTCGATGCGCACCTTCTGGTCGAGCAGGATCGCAAGAAGGATGCCGATCGCCATCGAGATCGAGATGAACAGGCCCGAAAAGACAAACAGGTTGCGGATCGCCACGTACCAGCGCGGCGTCTGCCAGAGACGGACATATTGGCTCACCCCGTCGAATTGGTAGTCGGGCATCACCCCCGAGCGGGTCAGCGAGATATAGGCCGTCCAGCCGATGAAGCCGTAGACGAAGAACAAGCTCGCCGCGAACAGCGGAGAGACGACAATCGCGGGCAGGCGCCTTTCCAGCGCCCGCCCGAACCTTGCCATGGGGCCCGTCCTCCCGGACATTGCAGGCCCTAGTTTTCCTGCGCGCGCTTGACCGCGGCAGCGAGTTGCTTGACCGCGTCCTCGGAACTCATGTCGGAGTTGAAGAACGCCGTCACAAGATCGAGGAACTCGCCGCGCACCGAGCGGGGCACCGCCATCTCATGCGCCATCGACGGCACCAGCGTGTCGTTCTCGATCGCGGCCAGCAGGTCTTCGTGCGAGCGTTTGGCACAGGCGTCGAAATCATCGAGCGGCACATCCGTGCGCGCCGGGATCGACCCTTTCGCGAGATTGAAGACCTTCTGGAACTCGGGCGACATGATCAACCGCGCCAGCACTTTCTGGCCCTCGATGCGGTCTTCTCCCTCCACCTTGAAGAAGGTGAAGCTGTCCGAATTCAGCACGAAGCCCTTGCCCGGCGTGGGCCAGCACAGGAAATCCTTTTCCGGAACCTTGCCCGCCGCGAGGAATTCGCCCTTGGCCCAGTCGCCCATGATCTGGAAACCGGCCTCGCCGCGCATCACCATCGCGGTCGCGAGGTTCCAGTCGCGGCCCGAGAAGTTCGGATCGACATAGCCGCGCAGCTTGCGCAGCTGATCGAAGGATTTGACCATCATGTCCGAGGTCAGGGCCTCCGGATCGAGCTCCACCAGCGCCTTGCGGTAGAAATCGGCCCCACCGATTCCCAACACCACGTCTTCGAACAGCGTCGCGTCCTGCCAAGGCTGACCGCCATGGGCGAGCGGCACGATACCCGCCGCCTGCAGCTTGTCGGCGGCTGCGTTGAACTCGTCCCAGGTCGTGGGCATGCCTTCGACGCCCGCTTTCTTCAGCGCCTCGGGGTTGGCCCAGATCCAGTCGACGCGGTGGATGTTGACCGGGGCTGCGACGTATTTGCCTTCGTATTTCATGATTTCGGCCAGCGCCGGCGGCAACACATCGTCCCAATTGCCCTCATCCGCCACGGACTGGACGTCGTTGAGCGCGCCTTGCTGGGCCCATTCCTGAATACCGGGCCCTTTGAGCTGCACAGCGGTCGGCGGGTTTCCGGCCACGACGCGCGCCCTCAGCGCCGTCATCGCGGCATCGCCGCCACCGCCCGCGATCGGCGAGTCGATCCATTCCCCGCCCTCGGCCTCGAAGGCTTTCTTCAGTTCTCCGACGGCCTTGGCCTCGCCCCCGGAGGTCCACCAGTGCAGAACCTCGACCGTGCCATCCGCCCGCGCGGCGCTGGCCGAAAGCGCGCCAGCGACACTCACCGCCGCCATCATGGCTTTACAAATATGCATGTTTTCCTCCTCCTCCCGGTCGCGCTTGCGGTGAAATTTCGCAGCCAGACCTGCGATCTAGGCTGGGGCGACATCGGTGAACCGTCATTGACCGGGATCAACGATCCGTGATCTGGGTGCGGCCGGGGAGGTTCTGCGGCATTCCTACGCAAGGCGAGACGATTGCGTAGGCCGCGGAAAGGCTTACCATCGACGTGGGATCACCGAAGGCCCCCGGGAATGCAGGATACCGACGCCGCACCAGCATTTGTCGAAACCGCCGAGGCGGTGCTGGCGCGTCTGTCCGTGCCGTTTCCGGACGGGCTGTCCGCCGAGGAGGCCGCCGCGCGCCTCGCGCGCCACGGCCCGAACGCCCTGCGCCGTCAGAAACCGCGCAGTGCGCTCAGCATCCTGCTGCATCAGTTCCAGGGGGTGATCGTCGCGCTTCTCGTTCTGGCGACGGTGTTCTCGCTGGTCATCAACGATATCGTCGAGGCGTTGGCGATACTCGTCGTGCTGCTCCTGAACGGCGCGATCGGGTTCTTCACCGAGCTGCGCGCGACCCGTTCCATGGAGGCGCTGTTCAGTGTCGCCGAGGTCCGTACCCGGGTGCGCCGGGACGGGATGCTGCGCGAAGTCGACGCCCACGATCTGGTGCCGGGCGATCTCGTGATGCTCGAGGCGGGCGACGTTGTGACCGCCGATCTGCGGCTAGTCGAAGCGTCGGGGCTTTATTGCGATGAATCCGTGCTGACGGGCGAGTCTCTTCCGGTGCGCAAGATCACCGAAGCGTTGCCCTCCGACGTCGTGTTGGGGGATCGTTCCAATATGGCGTTCAAGGGCGCGGCCGTGACGCAGGGTGCGGGGATCGGCGTGGTGGTGCGCACCGGCATGGAGACCGAGATCGGCAAGATCAGCCAGCTCGCGATGGAGGCCAGCACGGAGCCCACACCGCTCGAACACCAATTGACGCGGCTCGGGCAGCGACTTGTCTGGCTGACGATCGTCCTCGCCGTCGCGATCATCGTCACGGGGCTGGCGCAGGGCCACCCGCTTACCGGTATGATCCAGACCGGGGTCGCGCTTGCCGTGGCCGCGATCCCCGAAGGGATTCCCGTCGTTGCCACGCTGTCGCTCGCGCGTGGGATGTGGCGGATGGTGCAGCGCAACGCCCTGATCAGCCGGTTGTCCTCGGTCGAGACGCTCGGGGCGACCACGCTGATCCTGACGGACAAGACGGGGACGCTGACCGAGAACCGGATGAGCGTGGTTCAGGTCTTGCTCGACGGGGGGAGCGTGAATCTGGACGGCCCGGATAGCGGAATCGCGGACGACCGTCTGCGCGCGGCGCTGCAGATCGGCATGCTGTGCAACAATGCCGAGCTGGGGGACGGCGAGGATGGCCGGATCGGGGATCCGACCGAGCTGGCGCTACTGAGTGCAGCGCGAAAGCTAGGGGTGTCCGAAGACGGAGCAGAGTCACGCCTGCTCCAGCATGCGTTCGAGACCGACAGCCTGATGATGGCGACGGTCCATGAACTTCCGCAGGGTGGTATGCTCTACGCGACAAAGGGCGCGCCCGAAGCGGTGATCGCTGCGTGCTCCGAGGTTCTGGGGCCGGAGGGTGCGCGTCCGCTGAGCGATGAGGACAAGGCAAGCTGGATCGCCCGCAACGCTGAAGCGGCGGGCGAGGGGTTGCGCGGGATAGGACTCGCTATGAAGCAGGCGGAGGGGACGGAGGAGGCCCCCTATGAAGGGCTGACGCTGGTCGGTATCGCCTGTCTCGCCGATCCCCTGCGCAAGGATGTCCCGCCCGCGATCGCGGCCTGCCAGAGCGCAGGGATACGGGTGATCATGCTGACAGGGGATCACGCCGAGACCGCCGCACGCATCGCCAGAGATGCCGGGATCAGTGAGGACGGTGTAATGGCGATCGAGGGGAGAGAGCTGACAGGTCTCGATCTTGAGAGCGCCAGCGATGACACGCTCGACCGCCTGCGCAAGGCCAGCGTCTTCGCCCGCGTGGCCCCGGCGACGAAACTGGAGCTTGTCAGTTTCTACCAGCGCGAGGGGGAGACCGTTGCGATGACGGGCGACGGGGTGAATGACGCACCGGCGCTGAAGAAGGCCGATATCGGCATTGCGATGGGACAACGCGGCACTCAAGTCGCCCGCGAGGCGGCGCATATGGTGCTCAAGGACGATGATTTCGCAACCATCGTCGAGGCGGTGCGACAGGGCAGGGTGATATTCGGCAATCTCCGCAAGTTCATCGTCTACCTGATGTCGTGCAATCTCTCGGAGATCCTCGTGGTGGGGATCGCCGTGGGGGTGGGGCTCCCCGCGCCGCTCCTGCCCCTGCAGATCCTGTTTCTCAATCTCGTCACCGATGTCTTCCCGGCGCTTGCGCTTGGGATGGGGCATGGCGACGGACACGAAATGAGCCGTCCGCCCCGCGACCGTGCGGAGCCGATCCTCGCGCGGCGCGAATGGGAACGCATCGTCATTCTTGGGGTCATTGTAACCCTCGCGACGATGCTGGCCTTCGGAGGGGCGCTCTACGGTTTACAGCTTGCCCCCGGGGCCGCCGTCACGGTGGCCTTCGTCACCCTCGCGCTGGGCCAGCTTTGGAACGTGTTCAACATGCGGGAGGGGGACACTCACGCCCTGCGCAACGATGTGACGCGCAACCCTTATGTCTGGGGCGCGCTCGTGCTGTGTCTCGTGCTGATCGCGGGGGCGCTGTGGCTACCCGGGCTCTCCGATGTGCTGCAGCTTCCGTCGCCCGGAATCGCGGGGCTGACGCTCGCCGGGGCGATGAGCCTGCTTCCGCCGCTGCTGGGGCATCTGGTCGTATCGCGCGCAACCCGCAGATAATTTCCGCTCCCGCGTTGAGCCACATCAATGAAACTGCCTCCTGTCTTCGCCTAGGGAAGATCATGGCCGTTCGTGACAGGGAGCGGTCTGTCGACTGGCATCACCTTGGGAGGAGGCGTGATGACTTGGGCGATCATCCAGAAGTCGGCCGCCGAACGCGCCGCCGCCACGCTCTCCGAGGAGGACCGCAAGGCGTTCACATGGGACACCGCGCGGGCGATGGTCGACGGGTTTCCCGATGGCGGATTAAACATCGCGCATGAGGCGGTGGATCGGCATGTCGCTGCGGGTCATGGGGATGACGAGGCGATCCTCTGGCTCGGCAAGGACGGCGAGCGGCAAAGCCTGAGCTATCGTGATCTCGCTGCCCGGACCGCGCGCTTCGCCAATGTTTTGACTGCGCACGGGCTGGAACCGGGCGACCGGCTCTTCGGTCTCGCCGGCCGGGTGCCCGATCTCTACGTCGCGGCGCTGGGCACGCTGAAGGCAGGGATGATCTTCTCGCCGCTCTTTTCCGCCTTCGGACCCGAGCCCCTGCGCACCCGGCTCGAGATCGGCGAGGCCAATGCGCTGATCACCACCGCCTCGATCTATCGCCGCAAGATCGCCGCGTGGCGGGACGAAATTCCCTCGCTCAAACTGGTGCTGATCATCGGCGACGAAGCGCCGGAGGGTTGCGTGGCGCTCGGCCCTGCGATGGCGGCGGCCTCGGAGGCGTTCGAGACGGTTCATACGGCACCCGAAGATCCCGCGTTGATCCATTTCACCTCCGGCACCACGGGCCGCCCGAAAGGCGCGGTGCATGTGCATAATGCGGTGGTGATGCATGCGGCGGCGGGCCGCTACGCGCTCGAACTGACGCCGGGCACGCGCTACTGGTGTACCGCCGATCCGGGCTGGGTGACGGGGACATCCTTCGGGATCATCTCGCCGCTGGTGAACCGGGTGCGGATGATCGTTGATGAGGCCGATTTCGATCTCGACCGCTGGTATTCGATCCTGCAGCGCGAGCAGATCGAGGTCTGGTACACCGCGCCCACCGCGATCCGCATGATGATGCGCGCAGGGAAAGAGGCGGCCGCGCCTTACGATTTCTCGACACTGCGGTTCATGGCCTCGGTGGGCGAGCCGCTCAATCCCGAGGCCGTGGTCTGGGGCAACGAGGTCTTCGGTAAGCCCTTCCACGACAACTGGTGGCAGACCGAGACCGGCGGCATCATGATCGCCAATACCCGCGCGATGGATGTGCATCCCGGCTCGATGGGAAAACCGCTGCCGGGGATCGCGGCGGGGATCGTGGAGCGTGTCGACGACGGCCTGCGCGACTGCAAGCCCGGCGAGATCGGCGAGTTGGCGTTGCGCCCCGGCTGGCCCTCGATGATGCGCGCCTATCTGCATGAAGAGGCGCGCTACAAGAAGTGTTTCGTGGGTGGCTGGTATCTCTCTGGCGATCTCGCGATGCGCGATAGCGAGGGCTATTTCTGGTTCGTCGGTCGCGCCGATGATCTCATCAAATCCTCCGGTCACCTGATCGGCCCCTTCGAGGTCGAAAGCGCGTTGATCGAGCATCCGGCAGTGGCCGAGGCTGCCGTGATCGGGCTGCCGGACGAGACCGCAGGCGAGGTCGTGAAGGCCTATGTCGCGCTCAATCCGGGGTTCGAGCCGTCCGAAGATCTCGAACGCGACATCCGTGGTCTCGCGCGCAAGAAGCTCGGCGCGGCGGTCGCCCCGCGCGAGGTGGTGTTCCGCAAGACCCTGCCGAAGACCCGTTCGGGCAAGATCATGCGCCGTCTGTTGAAAGCGCGCGAGCTGGGCCTGCCGGAAGGCGATATTTCGACGCTGGAGAGTGACGAGACATGACTGCCAACAAACCGCACCTGACCCATGACCACATCCGCGAATTGCTCACGGCGATGATCCGTGTGCGCCATTTCGAGGATAAATGCGCCGAGCTCTACACGCAGGAAAAGATCCGCGGCTTCCTGCACCTCTACGATGGCGAGGAGGCGGTGGCTTCGGGCGTGATCCCGCGGCTTGGCCCCGATGATCGCGTGGTGGCGACCTATCGCGAGCACGGTCATGCGCTGGTGCGCGGCGTGCCGATGGAGCGGGTGATGGCAGAGATGTATGGCAAGGCCACTGGCGCCTCGGGCGGGCGGGGCGGCTCGATGCATATCTTCGATGCCGAGCGGAATTTCTATGGCGGCAACGCGATCGTGGGGGGCGGGCTGCCGCTGGCCGTGGGCCTCGCGCTGCGCGACCGGATGATGGGTGCGCCCCATGTCACCGCCTGTTTCTTCGGTGAAGGGGCTGTGGCCGAGGGCGAGTTCCACGAGTCGATGAACCTCGCGCAGCTCTGGTCGCTGCCGGTGTTGTTCGTGTGCGAGAATAACGGCTACGCGATGGGTTCGGCCTTGGCGCGGACCGAGGCCGTGACCGACATCCGGCGCAAGGCGGCGGCTTATGGGTTCGCGACCGAGCAGGTGGACGGGATGGATGTGGTCGCGGTCGAGGCCGCCACCCGACGCGCGCTCGCCGCGATCCACGAGACTGGCAAACCCTATTTCCTCGAATGTCTGACCTATCGGTTCCGCGCCCATTCGATGTTCGACGCCCAGCTCTATCGCGACAAGGACGAGGTGGCCGCGTGGCGCGAGAAGGGACCGATCGTGCGGTTCCAGTCCTGGCTCTACGAGAGCGGGCTGATGCATCCCGAAGAGGTCGCGCAGATCGAGGCGGGGGTGGAGGACGAGATCGCCGCCGCCGTCGCCTATGCCGAGGGGAGCGAGTGGGAGCCGCTCGAGACGCTCACCCGCCATGTCATGGCCGAGGAACGCCCCGCGCCGCCCGCGCCGCCCGAACCCGGCGCCGAGACCGTCGAGATGACCTATCGCGAGGCGGTCAAGCAGGCCATCCGCGACGCGATGATCCGCGACGAGCGGGTCTTTCTGATGGGCGAGGATGTGGGCGCATATGGCGGTTGCTATGCGGTCTCGAAAGGGTTGATGGACGAATTCGGCGAGGACCGCATCCGCGACACGCCGCTGTCGGAGTCCGGCTTCACCGGGGCCGGGATCGGTGCGGCGGCGGCAGGGATGCGGCCCATCGTCGAGGTGATGACGGTGAATTTCTCGTTGCTCGCGCTCGACCAGATCATGAACACCGCCGCCACGATCCGGCATATGTCGGGCGGGCAGTTCGGCGCACCCGTGGTGATCCGTCTTGCGACCGGCGCGGGCAAGCAACTCGCGGCGCAGCATTCCCATTCGCTCGAAGGGTGGTACGCGCATATTCCGGGGCTGCGGGTTCTCGCGCCCGCCACGCTGGAGGACGCGCGCGGGATGCTCTGGACTGCGATTGAGGATCCCGATCCGGTGCTGATCTTCGAGAATGTCATGCTCTACAACATGACCGGGCAGATCGCCGCGAATGCGGGGCCGGTCGACATCGACAAGGCCGCGATCCGGCGCGAGGGCAAGGATATCAGCCTGATCACCTATGGCGGATCGCTGTGGAAGACGCTTGAGGCCGCCGAGGCGCTGGCGGGCGAGGGGATCGAGGCGGAGGTGATCGACCTGCGCTGCCTGCGCCCGCTCGATGATGAGACGATCATGGCCTCGCTCGCGCGCACGCGCCGCGCGGTGATCGTGGACGAGGGCTGGCGGTCCGGTTCGCTCTCCGCCGAGATCGCGGCCCGGATCGGCGAGCAGGCCTTCTGGCACCTCGATGCGCCGGTGGGGCGGGTTTGCTCCGCCGAGGTGCCGATACCCTATCCCAAACATCTCGAGGACGCCGCCATTCCGCAGGTGCCCGCTATCGTCGCCGCCGTGAAGACGACGCTCGGGAAAGGGTGAGGCGATGGCCGATTTCAAGATGCCTTCGCTCGGCGCGGATATGGAGGCGGGCAAGCTGGTCGAATGGCTGGTGAAGCCCGGCGATACGGTCAAGCACGGCGATATCGTCGCGGTGGTCGAGACCCAGAAGGGAGCGATCGAGATCGAGGTCTTCGAGGACGGTGTGGTCGAAAATCTGGTGGCAGAGCTTGGGCAAGACCTGCCGGTTGGCGCGCCGCTTGCCGTTATCAAAGCGCCCGGGGAGGCGTCGGCGGAGACCTCTGAGGCCGCGCCGCCAGTTGCGCCGCAGTCGCCTACCGAACCGGTCGAACCGGAGGTATGGATGGAGCCGCCAAGTGCGCCGCCTCCCGCCACCCCATCAGGGATCACCGCCTCTCCTGCCGCGAAGGCACGCGCCGCGGAATTGGGGGTCGCGCTGGAAGACATCACCGGCAGCGGACCGGGGGGCGCAATCGTCCTCGCCGATGTCGAGACGACGAAACCCGCCGCGACGCCGAGCCCGGCAGAAGATCGCGGCGCATATATTGCCGAGATGCGCAAGGCGATCGCCGCTGCGATGGCCCGGTCCAAACGCGAGATCCCGCATTACTACGTCACCCACACGGTCGATCTCAGCGCTGCGAGCGACTGGCTGAGCGCCGCCAATGCGAACCGCCCGCCCGAAGAACGCATCCTGATGGGCGCGCTCCTGATGAAGGCAGTGGCGCTGGCTGCACGCGAAGAAAAGGCGGTGAACGGGCATTTCGGGGAGGACGGGTTCACGCCATCCCCGGCGGTTCATCTAGGTCTCGCAATCGCGCTTCGGGGCGGCGGGCTCGTGGCCCCAGCAATCCTCGATGCCGACAAGAAAAGCCTGCAGGATTTGATGGAGGCGATGCGCGACCTCACGATGCGCGCTCGCGCCGGGCGGCTCAAAAGCTCGGAGATGAGCATGGCGACGCTGACCTTCTCGGCGCTTGGCGAGAGCGGGGTCGAGGCGATGGCCGGAATCATCGTGCCGCCGCAGGTCGCCATCGTCACCGCCGGTGCGCCTGGCCCGCAAGCATTGGTGCGAGACGGCAAGGTGGTTGCCGCGCAGGCCGTGACGCTGACCCTCGCCGCGGATCACCGCGTGAGCGACGGGCGGCTGGGCTCGAAATTCCTGACCGCGATCGACGCGAAGCTGCAAACGCCGGAGGAGCTATGACCGAAGACGAAATCCGCAGAGCCTATATCGAGGAGCTCGTGCGCGTCGCTCCCGATCTCGATCCCGCCGAAATCGCGGGGTCCGATCATCTTCAGGACGATCTTGAACTCGACTCGATGGATATTCTGAATTTGGTGATTGCGCTCGATAAACGCTTCGGCGTCGAGATTGCCGAAGTCGAGTATCCCCAGATCGCCACCCCGGATCTTGCTGCGGGGTTTCTCGCGTCGCGGATGTGAGAGGGAGGGGCGCAGCCGTATCTGGCGGAGCTGCTTTATCGGAAGTCCTGCGGGGGGCTGGATAGGGCAGCAAGCAGTCCGGCATCCCCCGCAAGAAGCCTCAGAGTCGCTGCAGCGGGATGCGCAGGCTGATCGAGAGCACATGCGCGTCGTTCTCGAAGGTCAATGGAGCGACCGGCGATTCACCACTCGTCAGCGGCGTGCTGCCGCCCTTCGCGGTCCCGAAGCTGTAATAGCGATAGGACATCTCGAGGATCGCCGGATGCTTGCCGGGAGCCGTCAGTTGGTAGGCCATGCCGATGCCGAGCGAATAGGCGAAATCACCGTGGGTGTCGCCCGAGAAGGTCCGGTTTTCGGGTTGCTTCGCGGTATTCGTCCGCGTCCAGTCGCTGACCTTGTTGTTGGCGTAACCAAGCCCCGCCACGACGAAGGGATGCAGACGGGAATTGACGCCCATCTGCTCGAACGGGGAATAGTAGAGATTACCCATCACCGCGCTGGTCGAAACCGAAGCCGAGGTGATGTCGGCATGCTCGCCGCTGGTCGTGTGCGGACCGGTCGTCGTGGCCGAGCCAGTCGTGAGGACGCTGACATCACCGCGGAAGCCGTTCATCCAGTCATAGCCGAAGGCGATCTCTCCGAAGCCACTCGTATCGTTGCTCAGGTTGAAATCGATCCGCGGATCGGACTGTCCGGGCGGGAGCCAGTGCTCGTCGGAGGGTCGGGTGTTTGCGACCCCGAGCCCGAAGCGCACGTAAGGTCCGTAAGTGACGCTTGCCGTGCCCACCTTGAAGAAGTTGGCCGAGTCTTGTGCCGTAGCAGCCGCCGGGGCCGCAAGGCTGAAGACAAGGGCGCAGGCCGCAGCCAGCTTCGTTGAAAATTCCATCTCGATGCCTCTCTGTCCGTCTTTAGTCATTCGCCGGGTCGGATATCCCCATGTCGCGGGATAATGATCTCCTAACCGTGCAAGCAGAAGTGAAATTCTCTGCCCACGCTTTACGCGAGGGCAGAGTGTTGCCTAGGTTCCATAGAGTCTCAGCCGTCATGCCCGGCGAGAACCGCGATCCGCACCGCTTCGGCTTGCGCGGCGAGACTGGTCGCTGCCGCGCCCGTCACCGGCTGGCCGAGAATGGTCGTCACCGCCGTCACCGTGGCGGCCGTGATCGGCACGGTCTTGTCCGAGGCCGTGCCCAGGAAAATCGCCTCCAGCGTCGCGGTGTTGTTCGTCACCCCGAGACTCGAGAGCGCCGAGCTGCCATCCAGCGTGTCCTTGAGAAGGGCGAGGTTTTGCAGTGGCGAGTCGATGAAAGAGACGTTGTCCCAGTTCAGCGAAAGCTGGTCGATCGCCTGATTGAGCGGCAGGTTGTAGAACGAAACCATGGTCGGCGAAATCGTCGCTAGGGCTTCCTCATAGGCGCGCTGAAGCACGTGATCGGGTGAACGCGCCACGTTCAGCCGCCCGAGTTCGACCTCCGGAATTCCTTCGCTGGACCAGACGGGCTTGGTGCCGCGCGTGCCCGACGGGGTGCCGGCTTGCGGACCCTTGCCCTCGGAATCGGGGCCGGGGCCCCCCTGACCCTGCCCGGAAGAGCCGCTGGCGCCGCCATGGCCGCCGCTCTCCTCATGCGTGCCGTCGTCCTCGTGGCCGCCGCTGCTCGAGCCATGGCCAGCCTCGCCGGTCTTGCCCTTCTGCTGGCCGCCATCCGTGTGATCGCCATCGGTATGCGAGCCGCTGTCCTGCGCAAGAGCGCTCGGCACGGACAGATGGAATGTTCCGAAGGTCGGGCCGGGCTGCACGGTAAAGCCCAGCCCCGCGATGAGCGCGATGCCGGCTACGGTCGTTGCGCGTTTTGCAGTCTTGCGTGTCATGACTGCCTCCTTGTTATGTTGGAAATGGGTCTGTCGACCCGGACCCCGCGCCGACGGGCGGGTCCGGGCTTTTGCGTTTGAGATGCGATCAGCCGTGCCCGGCGAGGATCGCGATGCGAACGGCCTCGGCATCTGCAGCGAGGGATGCCGCTGCGGTACCCGTCACCGGAACCCCGAGGATCTGCGTCACCGCAATCACCGTATCGGTCGAGATCGGGACAGTCTTGTCCGACGCCGCGCCGAGGAAGATCGCCGCGAGCGTGTCGGCATCATTCGAGACGCCGGAACTCGCGAGCGGCGTCGAGCCGTCGAGCGTCGCCTGCAGAAGGCCGAGGTTCTGCAACGGCGAGTCGATGAAGCTCACGTTGTCCCAGTTCAGCGAGAGCTCCTCGATCGCCTTGTCCAGCGACAGGTTGTAGAAGGAGACCATCTCGGGCGAGATCGACGCGAGCGCTTCTTCATAGGCCTGATCGATTACGTGCTCGGGCGAGCGCGCGACGTTCAGACGACCGAGTTCGACCTCCGGAATTCCTTCCTGCGACCAGGTCGGCTTGCCGCCGCCCGAAGAGGAGGGGGCGCCTGCCTGCGGCCCCTTGCCGTCGGAATCTTCTCCCGGGCCGCCTTGTCCCTGACCTTGCGATTGCCCGGTCTGAGCGCCTTTGCTGCCCTGACCCTGACCGCCTTGATTTCCCTTGCCGGTCCCTTGGCCGCCGGACTCCTGTGCATTGGCCGCGAAGCTTAGCGGACCGGTGACCGGTGCCTGCCATGCGATCGCGACTCCCAGCGCCGCTGCAAGAGCGACGAGCGAGACGCGAGATTTGCCCGTGAACAATGGATTACGCATTTCATCTTCCTCCACTTTGATGACGCATGGAACCCGCGTCGATCAGAGAAAATCACAGGAGAAGAGAGCGAACTTTGATTCCTATCAATATGATGAATATTTCTATCTAACCGCGTCACAGACCGACTCCGTGCTTCTCGATCCTCGTCTGCCACGATCGAGGTTGCGACCGCACTTCATGGATCTCGGCGGCAAGTTCCGGGCAATTTGGCGCCTGAGCGACGACCAGGTTTCAAGACCTGAGCGACGACCAGAAAGTCTCTTCCGCGAGGTTGTAATTGCCTTGCAGGCGCATCGCCTTGATTTGCAATTCACAGACCGGAAGTTCCGTGGAGAGATCGACCAGATGTCCCGCCGTGATCGGCTCCAGTGCGAGCGATTCCGGGACCCACGCGACCCCCATGCCGATCACCGCCATCTCGACCGCCGCCAGCGTCAGTGCCGTCTCGACCTTGGGCGCATAGCGGATCGCCGGGCTGAGATAGGGCAGGATGCTGCGCTCCATCACTTGGCCGAAGAAGACGTCCGAGGGGTAGGCGATGTAAGGCGTCTCGACGGGACCGGCGCCCTCGGGCGCGGCTTTCGGCAGGCTGGAGTTGAAGACCGGGATCAGCCGGTCGGTGCCGATCGTGATCTCCTCGAGAAAATCGGCACGGGCGTCGTCTCTTTCGTCCGGCGTGCGGTAGACGATCGCGACATTGGCCTGCCGCGAGAGCAGTAGCCCCGTGCAGGCGTCGAGATTGGCCGAGCGCAGGCGGACATATATCCCCTCGCGCTCTGTCGGCATCTTGCGCAGGATCGATGGTATATGCCCGGTGGTCAGCGAGTGCTGGCAGGCGATCACCACGCGGTTGCTTGCCACGCTGTCGCCGCGCCGCAGATCGGCGACGAGCTGACGCAGCCCGTTCGACAGCTGCATGATTTGTTCTCGCTGCGCCCGCGTCGTCGGCTTGAGACGGATCGGCTTGTGCGAGCGGTCGAACAATTCGACGCCGACGAAATCCTCGATCTGCTTAATTCGGCGCGAGAATGCGGATTGCGTGAGCATCCTGCGCTCGGCTGCGCCGCTGAAAGATCCCGTATCCTCGATCGCGAGGATGTCTTCGAGCCATTCCAGTCGCATATCGCCCCTAACTTGCAAGAAGTGCAAAACATATCAAGAATTTCGAATTTGCATAGGGGATTGATCTGCGCAACGCTCGATACAGACAAGTTACCCAAGGAACTCCATATGCATCTCGCTCGCTTTCCCCGCGTTCACCTGGCGCATCTGCCGACCCCTCTCGAAAAGCTTGATCGCCTCTCGAAAGAGCTGGGCGGGCCGGAAATCTGGATCAAGCGGGACGACTGCACGGGCCTGTCGACCGGTGGCAACAAGACGCGCAAGCTGGAATTTCTGATGGCCGAGGCGCAGGCGATGGGCGCCGATACCGTGATGACCCAGGGCGCGACCCAGTCGAACCACGCACGCCAGACGGCGGCGGCTGCGGCGAAGCTCGGGATGGCCTGCCATATCCTGCTTGAGGATCGCACCGGCTCGAACGACGCCAATTACAACGAGAACGGCAACGTGCTTCTCGACCATCTGCATGGGGCGACGACGTCGAAACGGGCGGGCGGCAAGGACATGCAGGCCGAGATGGAGGCGGTCGCCGAGAAGCTGCGCGGCGAGGGCCGGACGGTCTACGTCATTCCCGGCGGTGGCTCCAACGCGACCGGCGCGCTCGGCTATGTGAACTGCGCCTTCGAACTGGTCGGGCAGGCGAATGACCGCGGGCTGGTGATCGACCATATCGCGACGGCGACCGGCTCGGCGGGCACGCAGGCCGGGCTGATCACCGGACTCAAGGCGATCAATGCCGGGATCCCGCTGACGGGGTTCGGGGTGCGCGCGCCGAAGGACAAGCAGGAGGCCAATGTCTTCGCGTTGGCGCAGAAGACCGCCGAGAAGCTGGGCTGCCCCGGTGTGGTGGCCCGCGAGGACGTTGTGGCCGATTGCAGCTATGTCGGCGAGGGCTACGGCATCCCGCGAGAGGATACGCTGGAGGCGATCCGCATGTTCGCGCAGCTCGAAGGGATCCTTCTCGACCCGGTCTATTCCGGCAAGGGCGCGGCCGGGCTGATCGACTATTGCCGCAAGGGGCATTTCAAGAAAGGCGAGCGCGTGGTCTTCCTGCATACCGGCGGCGCCGCGGCGCTGTTCGGCTACGAGACCGTCTTTGCCGAGGCCAACAAAGCCCTCGTGGTGGCCTGAGATCATGATCCGGCCGCGCTTCTCCAAGAGCTTCACCCAGCAGCCCCCGATCCCAGAGGAGGGGATCGAGGCGGCCGTGGCGGTGATGCGCTCGGGGCGGCTGCATCGCTACAACCATGCACCCGGCGAGGCGAGCGAGGTGGTGGAGCTGGAGCGCGAATACGCGCAATGGCAGGGCGCGCGCTATTGCCTCGCGGTGGCTTCGGGCGGACAGGCGATGCAGATCGCCCTGCGCGCCGCGGGGGTGATGCCGGGCGATCGCGTGCTGACCAACGCCTTCACGCTCGCCCCGGTGCCGGGCGCGATCGCGGCGGTGGGGGGCGTCCCGGTTCTGGTCGAGATTACCGAGGATCTGGTGCTCGACCTCGAAGCGCTGGCGACGAAGGCTGCGCAAAGCGGCGCGCGGCACCTTCTGCTGTCGCATATGCGCGGTCACCTGTGCGACATGGACCGTCTGATGGAGATCGCGACGGCGCATGGGCTGACCGTGATCGAGGATTGCGCCCACACGATGGGGGCGCGGTGGAACGATCGGTTGTCCGGCTCTTTCGGGCTGGCGGGGTGTTTCAGCACCCAGACCTACAAGCACATGAATTCCGGCGAGGGAGGCTTGCTGACCTCGGATGACGCCGAATTCATGGCGCGCGCGACGGTCCTGTCGGGCTCCTACATGAACTACGAGAGCCATGGGGCCGGGCCCGCGCCCGAGATCTACGACAAGATCCGGCTGGAGACGCCCAACATGTCCGCCCGGATGGACAATCTGCGCGCGGCGATCCTGCGCCCGCAGCTTCGCCAGCTGGAACAGAGTGTTGCCGCGTGGAACGCGCGCTACGATCTGGTGGCCGATGGGCTGACGCGCTCGCCCGGGATCTGCCTGCCGCGTCGACCGAAGGCGGAATTCTATGTCGGCTCCTCGATCCAGTTTCGGGTGCCCGGCCTTGCGCCTTCCGAGGCCGAGGTCCTGATCGCGCGGCTTGCGGAGGCGGGGGTCGAGGTGAAATGGTTCGGGGCCGATCAGCCCCGGGGCTTCACCTCCGATCATCGCAGCTGGCGCTACGTCGCCGCGCAGGAGCTGCCCCAGACCGATGCGGTTCTCGCCAGCCTCTTCGATATGCGCCTGCCGCTGACGTTCAGCCTCGAGGATTGCGCGCATCTCGCAGGTCACATCGTCGATGCAGTCGAGAGCGTCCGCGCCAGGGTGAGCGCATGATGCGGCGGGTCGGAATTCTGGGCGGCATGGGACCGGAGGCGACGATCCTGGTTATGCAGAAGGTTCTGGCCAGCGTGACGGCGCGCGACGATGCCGATCATGTGCCGCTGATCGTGGATCAGAACCCGCAGGTCCCCTCGCGTATCCGCCACCTGATCGAAGGTACGGGCGAAGATCCGGGCCCGTTTCTCGCCGACATGGCGCGCCGGCTGGTGGCAGGCGGGGCGCAGGCTCTCGCGATCCCCTGCAACACCGCGCATCACTACCTGCCCGCGATCCGCGCGGCGGTCGACGTGCCGGTGCTCGACATGGTGGAGCTGTCGGTTGCCCGGGCCGCACGCTTGGCCGGGCAGGGTGGTAGGGTCGGCGTTCTTGGCTCACCCGCGCTGCGCAAGGTGAAACTCTTCGATTCAGCCGCAGCGCGACACGGGCTGGACCTGCGCTACAGCGAGGCGGAAGACGATCTTCTGGCTGCGATCCGCCAGATCAAGGCGGACGGCCCGCAACCGGGCGCGCGCGAAAAACTGGCGGCCGCCTCGAGCGCGTTGTTCGAGCGCGGCGCAACTGTGCAGATGATCGCCTGCACCGAATTTTCGCTTATTCCGGAGGCAGTCTGTCCCCGGGCGGACGTATTTGACACGCTCGACGAGCTGGTCAGTGCTATCGTCGCCTTTGCGACCGCACCGGCGGAGGGGCGCAGCGATAGTGGAACGCGATAACCATCAAAGCGAGAGATACATCTCGCAATGTTACCAACGGAGGTTCTGACATGAACAAATTCAACAAGATGATGATGACGGCGGCGGCCGCGCTGACGCTCTCGACGTCCGCGCTCTGGGCCGAGACGATGACGATCGGGACGTTCAGCGATCCGACCCCGATGAACGCCGCGCGCGCCGAAAAGGCTTTCGAGAAGGCCACCGGCTGGACGATCGAATGGCGGGTGTTCAACTCGGGCACCGACGTGATCGCAGCCATGGCCTCGGGTGATGTCGAGGTCGCGGAACTTGGCTCCTCGCCGCTGGCGATCGCCGCGAGCCAGGGCGTCGACCTGCAAATGTTCATGGTGTCCTACGCGATCGGCGATTCCGAGAGCCTGATCGCGCATAACGGCTCGGGCATCAAATCGCTGGAAGATCTGAAGGGCAAGCGCGTCGCGGTGCCGGTGGGCTCCACCGCGCATTACTCGCTGATGGGCGCGATTTCCCATGCCGGGATGAAGGAATCCGATCTGACCATCATCTCTATGCCGCCGGACCAGATCGCCGCCGCATGGGATCAGGGCACGATCGACGCCGCTTTCATCTGGCCGCCGGTGCAGACAAATATCCTCGAGACCGGCAGCCGTATCGTGAGCGCCGCCCAAACCGCGAAATGGGGCTATCCGACCTTCAACGCATGGACCGTGAACACCAAGTTCGCCGAGTCCCACGAAAAGGAAATGGTGGCCTTCGCCAAGGCGATGAACGCGGCGAACAAGGCCTATCTGGACGATCCCTCGGCCTGGACGCCCGATAACGAGAAGGTCAAGGAGATCGCCAGCGTGACCGGCGCGGGCGCCGACCAGATCCCCGGCATTCTCAAGGGCTACACCTTCGTGCCGCTGTCCGAACAAGTCAGCGACACCTGGCTTGGCAATGCCGCGAACATCATGAAATCGACCGCGGAATTCCTGAAATCCGCGGGCCGCATCGACAGTGTCGCCGACGATTACTCGGCCTTCGTGAATACGAAGATCGCCGAAGACGCCCTGAAGTGAAACAGTCTTTCCTGCCCGGGTATACGATCCGGGCAGGACCAAGAAACCGAGAGGGAGCAGCGACGTGGGATTAAATGTCGAGGACGTATCGGTCGTCTATCCAGCGGCGGATGGTCGCCCGCCCGTCGAGGCCTTGAGCCGGATCAACCTGACAATCGAGGACGATGAATTCGTCGTGGCGCTCGGCGCATCGGGGTGTGGGAAATCCACGCTTCTCAACCTGATCGCGGGGTTTCTGTCGCCGTCCTCGGGGGCGCTGATGCTCGATGGCGAGCAGGTCTCCGGCCCGGGCGCGGACCGCGCGGTGGTGTTTCAGAAACACGCGCTCCTGCCGTGGCTGAACGTTTTGGACAACGTGGCTTTCGGCCTGCAGATTCAGGGCGTCGCCGAGGCCGAGCGCAAGAAGGTCGCCAACAGGTTCCTGAGCATGCTCGGGCTCGACGGGTTTCAGGGCGCGCCGGTGTACTCGCTTTCCGGCGGGATGCAGCAGCGCGTCGGCATCGCCCGCGCGCTTACCTGCGATCCGCGCGTTCTGCTGATGGACGAGCCGCTGGGCGCGCTCGACGCGCTGACCCGCGAAAAGGCGCAGGAACTGATCCTGAACATCTGGAACGACACCCATAAATCGGTCTTCTTCATCACGCATAGCGTGGAGGAAGCACTGTTCATGGGCACCAAGCTGGTGGTCATGTCGCCGCGCCCGGGGCGGATCACCCACGTATTCGACCTGCCGTTCTCGCGGCAGTTTCTCGATGGGATGCCCGCCCGACAGGTGAAGGCCTCCCCGAAATTCATCGAACTTCGCGAAGAAGTCCTGAAGATCATCTTCGCCGACGAAGAGGCCGCGGCATGACGGAGCAAACAACTCAAACCCCGACGAAACCGCCCGGACTGTGGGCGCGGATTTCCCGCTCGCGCGCGACCAAGCCCGGCCAGACCTACGGCGTCCCGGGGCAGGGCAATACGCTGTGGCTCTCGATTGGCTCGATCCTGTTTTTCTTCTTCGTCTGGTGGCTCGTGACCTTCATGGGCTGGGTGAAGCCGCTCTTCGTGCCCTCGCCGATGGCGATCGTGTCGAAGTTTCTCTCGGTCTGGAGCGACGGCTATACTGGCACCTCGTTTCTCGATCACGTAGTGATTTCGACCGTGCGAGTCTTCGGCGCCTTCCTGCTGGCTTGCGTGATCGGGATTCCGTTGGGGCTCGCGATGGGGATGAGCCCGATCATGCGCGGCATTTTCGACCCGCCGATCGAGTTCTACCGGCCGATTCCGCCGCTCGCCTACCTGCCGCTGATGATCATCTGGTTCGGCATCGGCGAGACCTCCAAGGTCCTGCTGATCTTCCTGTCGGTCTTCGCGCCGGTCGTGCTGGGGGCGCGCTCTGGCGTGAAATCCGCCGCGATCGAGCAGATCCACGCCGCCTATTCCTTCGGTGCGACACGCTGGCAGGTGATGCGCCATGTCATCATGCCCTCCGCGATGCCGGAGATCCTGACGGCGATGCGGATCGGGGTCGGCTTCGGCTGGACCACGCTGGTCGCCGCGGAGATGGTCGCCTCGACCAAGGGGCTTGGCTACATGGTGCTCTCCGCCAGCCAGTTCCTGCAGACACCGGTCGTGATCATGGGGATCTTCGTGATCGCCGCGATCGCCTTCGCTTTCGATCTCTTGATGCGCTTCGTCGAGCGTCGCCTCGTGCCCTGGAAGGGCAGAATGTAACGGGAAGAACCACCATGATCTACTTGAAGAAAGCCGTCCGGACAGCCGAGGCGGATCAGGAAGGCGTGCATGACATCGTCTCGAAGATGCTGGCGAAGATCGCGGCCGGCGGCGAGGACGCGGCGCGTGACTATGCAAGAGAACTCGACAAATGGACCGGCGAGATCGTCGTCACCCCGGAGCAGCGCGCCGCCGCCAGCGCCGCCGTGCCCGAGCAGCTCAAGGCCGATATCCAGTTTGCCCATAACAACGTGCGCCGCTTCGCCGAGGCGCAGCGCGCGACGGTCACCGATTGCACGATCGAGATACTTCCGGGCCTGACCGCCGGGCAGAAGCAGATCCCGGTCTCGGCCACCGGTTGCTACGTGCCCGGCGGGCGCTACAGCCACGTTGCCAGCGCGATCATGACGATCACCACTGCCAAGGTCGCGGGCGTGCCCCACATCACCGCCTGTTCGCCGCCGCGGCCCGGTCTCGGCATCCCGCCCGCGATCCTCTACGCGATGGACCTGTGCGGCGCCGACGTGATCCTTTCGATGGGCGGCGTGCAGGGGGTGGCCGCGATGGCCAATGGTCTGTTCGGCCTGCCAAAGGCGGATATCCTCGTCGGACCCGGCAACCAATATGTCGCTGAGGCCAAGCGGATCCTCTTCGGCCAGATCGGCATCGACATGTTCGCTGGCCCCACCGACAGCATGGTGATCGCCGATGCGACGGCGGATCCCGAGATGGTCGCCTATGATCTGGTGGGGCAGGCGGAGCATGGCTACAACTCGCCCGTCTGGCTCGTCACCTCCGATCGCGCTCTGGCCGATCAGGTCATGCGCCTCGTGCCGGAGCTGATAGAGACCCTGCCGGAACTCAATCGCCACAGCGCGAAAGCGTCCTGGGCGGATTTCGCGGAAGTCATCCTGTGCGACGGCGCCGAGGAGATGGCGCGGTTCGCCGATCAACTCGCGCCCGAGCATCTGCACGTGCAGTGTCGGGATCTCGACTGGTGGCTGGCCCGGCTGAAATCCTACGGCTCGCTGTTTCTCGGCGAAGAGACGACCGTAGCCTTCGGTGACAAGACATCGGGCCCCAATCATGTGCTGCCGACCTCTGGGGCCGCGCGCTACACTGGCGGGCTCTCGGTGCACAAGTTCATGAAGACGATCACTTGGCAGCGCGCCACCCGCGAGGCGGCCCGACCGCTCGCGGAGGCGACGGCACGAATCTCGCGGCTCGAGGGGATGGAGGGGCATGCGCGGTCCGCCGATATCCGGCTCTCCAAGTTCTTCCCCGAGGAACATTTCGACCTGCGTCCGGCGCAGGTCCACGGCTGACGCGGAGCGCGGACGGAGAAGGGAGGCAGGGATGCCGGAATTGTCCTTCACCCGGGCAGGCAACGGGCCGCCCCTCGTCCTCGTGCATGGCTATCTCGGCGGCAGCGCAATGTGGGACGCGCAGCTTGCGCATTTCAGCCCGTTCCGCGATGTCATATGTCCCGATCTCGCGGGGTTCGGGGCAAGCGCAGCGCTCGAGGCGCCCGAGAGCATCGAAGGTCACGCGCGCATGGTGCTCGGACTTCTCGACCGACTCGAGGTCGAGCGCTTCGATCTTCTCGGCCATTCGATGGGCGGCATGGTCGTGCAGGAGATGATCCGGCTGGCCCCCACGCGCATCCGCAAGCTGATACTCTACGGCACCGGGCCGCGCGGCGTGATGCCGGGCCGGTTCGAGACGATCGCGCAATCCCGTGAACGGCTTCTGCGCGACGGGGTGCCCGCGACCGCGCGGCGGATCGCGGCGACATGGTTCCGGCAGGGAGAGGCGGCGGAGGGTTTTCCGCTCTGCCTGTCGCTCGGGCAGAAGGCGCGCCTGCAGGCCGCACTCGCAAGCCTCACGGCCTGGGAAGCTTGGGATGGCACGCCCGCTCTTGGCGCGATTGCAAGCCCGACCCTCGTCCTTTGGGGCAGCCGCGACCGCTCCTATGACTGGACGCAGCCCGAAGCGCTCTGGCGCGGCATCCCGGGGGCGGATCTCGCCGTGATGCCCGGCTGCGCGCATAACGTTCACATGGAGAAACCGGACCGGTTCAACAGGCTGGTCGGCGATTTCCTCGATGCGGCAGACTTTTAGCAGGACGCTGAAATCGCCGCGCCGCGACGGGAAGCCGGAAAACAGAAAGCCCAGAGCGAACTCTGGGCTTTGATCTTTGAAATCAATCTCTTGCGAGAGCTTTGGCTGCCGGCGGTAAGGAGTTGATCCGTCTTGCCTTCATGCTTAAGGCATAGAATACGTTGCGGTTTGTCTGCGTGGCCTCGTGGTTTTTGCTACATCAGGGTGTTCCAGGGCTAGATATTCGAATTCGGCGCGGCAGGGAATTTTTCGGTAGTCCGCACAGGTGATTAAGCCAATAAATCTCCCGGGTTGATAGAAGGGTCAGCCTAGCGATTTCACCGTCGCCCGCAGCAGGAGCACCCCGCCGCTACCGTGGCCGGATTTTACTCCGCCGTTGACAAGGCCCGGATGCGCGCAATGATCGCCGCTCAGGACAATACCTCCGACACGCTGACCGAGCTGATCCAAACCTCGCGCAGCCTGCGGCAGGACGAAATCACCGAGGAGATCGTGGAGCTTGCCACCGCAAGCCCGCCGGTTCGGTAATCGAGGAGGAGCCGATGTCGGAGACAATCGAAGGGGAACGCGCCAAGCCCCAGCCCGCCGATGACGTGGCGCGCGAGGTCGATCTGCCGTGGTGCGAGCCCAAGCCCAGCCACGAGGATGTCCGCGCCCCCGATCTGACCCGCGAGATCATGGCGCATCCGAATTACTTGCAGGCCGATGGGGATGTCGATTTCCTCAACCGCGACGACATGCGCGGCGCGCGCCTGCAGCTCGATTACCAGAAGGCCGAGACGCTGCTGCGCGAACAGGGCATCGCCCATTCGATCGTGGTCTTCGGCGGCACCCGGATCCCCGAACCACAAGCCGCGCATGAGAAGCTGGCCGAGATGGAGGCCCGCAGCGCGGCCGATCCGGGCAATGACGATCTGACGCGACGCGTCGAGATTGCCAGACGCGTCGCCGCGAAAAGTCGCTATTACGACGTCGCCCGCGCCTTTGGCCGGATCGTCGGTGCGCGCGAGGGCCCGCATGGCAACCGGCTGGTGATCGTCACCGGCGGCGGGCCGGGGATGATGGAGGCCGCCAATCGCGGCGCCTATGATGCGGGCGCGCGCACGGTGGGGCTCAATATTACGCTCCCGCACGAGCAATTCCCCAACCCCTACATCACGCCCGGCCTGTGCTTCCGCTTCCGCTATTTCGCCCTGCGCAAGCTTCATTTCCTGATGCGCGCGCGGGCGCTCGTGGTGTTTCCGGGCGGCTATGGCACACTCGACGAACTGTTCGAGACGCTCACGCTGATCCAGACCCGCAAGATCCGCCCGCTGCCGGTGATCCTTGTCGGGCGCGAGTATTGGAGCCGGGTCTTCGATCCGGATTTCCTTGTGGAGGAGGGGGTGATCGACCCCGAGGACCGCGACCTGTTCTGGTATGCCGAAAGCGCCGAGGAGATCTGGGAGGATATCGGGCGTTGGTACGCGCAGTTCGGTCGCAATATCGACGAACCAATGGGAGGAGAGGATGAAGATTTCATTTCACGGTGCCGCGCATGAGGTGACGGGCTCCTGCCATCTCGTCGAATGCGCGGGGCGCAAGATCCTGATCGATTGCGGCATGTTCCAGGGCCGCTCGGAACTGGTCGAAGACAACGCCGCGAAATTCGGCTTCGAGCCCTCAGAGATCGACATGGTATTGCTGACCCATGCCCATCTCGATCACTGCGGGCGGCTCCCGCTTCTGGTCAAGCGCGGCTTCAAGGGCGAGATCATCGCGACCTCGGCCACGCGCGATCTGGCGCGACTGGTGATGCTCGACGCGGCGCATCTGCAAGAGGAAGAGGCGCGCCGTCATCACCGCCATGGGCGGCGCGGCGGGTCGCGTGAGGCGCTTTACGACACGATGGATGCGCTCGACGCGGTCGATCGGTTCGGACGCAACGCCACCTATCGCAAGACGCTCTCGCTGTTCGACGGGATCGAGGCGACCTTTTTCGACGCGGGCCATATCCTCGGTTCGGCCTCGATCCGGCTTGACCTGACCGAGCATGGCCGCACCCGAAAGCTTCTGTTCTCGGGCGATCTGGGCCCCGACAATCGCCCGCTTCTCAACGATGCCGACCCGCCGGAGGATGCAGATATCGTGGTGATGGAAACCACCTATGGCGAGCGCGACCATCGCGGGCTCGAGGCCTCGATCGCGGAATTCCTCGCCGCGATCCGCGCGACCACGGGGCGGGGCGGCAATGTCATCATCCCGACCTTCGCGCTGGAGCGCGCGCAGGAGCTGCTGTGGTTCCTGCGCGAGGGGATGGCCTCGGGCGAGATCGAGAACTCGCTGCGGGTGTTCCTCGACTCCCCGATGGCGATCTCCGCGACCCGGATCTTCGCGCGCCATGACGAGGCGCTGCGCCCGGAACTGGCCAATATCATCCACAAGGGGCGCGACCCGTTCCAGCTGCCCGAGCTGCATTTCACCCGCGAGACGCAGGATTCGATCGCACTCAACGAGATCCGCTCGGGCGCGGTGATCATGGCGGGTTCGGGGATGTGCACGGGCGGGCGCGTGCGCCACCACCTGCGCCACAATCTCGCGCGGCAAGAAAGTGCTGTGATCTTCGTGGGTTACGCCGCCGAAGGGACGCTCGCGCGGATCATCGTGGACGGGGCGAAACATGTGAAGCTTTTCGGCGAGGAGATCCCGGTGCGTGCGCAGATCCACACGATCAACGGCTTTTCCGCCCATGCCGACCAGAGCGATCTGAAACGCTGGCTGGCCCGCACCCGCCACCCGGAAAAGATCTTCCTCGTGCATGGCGAGAAAAAGTCGATGGAGGTCTTCGCGAAAGGGCTCGACCCGGCGAAAGTGGTGATGCCCGAGCTGCATCAGCGCTTCGAGCTCTAGCCGCGCTCACAGCCCCGGCAGGTCGATCGCGACGGCCGCGTGATCGCTTGCATGGGGGCGGTGGCGGCCGATGCCGGGCAGGCGCTCGCCCTGATAGCGGGCGGCCTCGGTGCCCAAGCCCTTGCGCAAGATACGCGGCACCGCATCGGGGTAGCGCGCGGCGAGCGCGGGCGAGGCGAACAGCACATCGGGGCAATGGTAGCGCGCCGAATGGGGGTCGTAATAGGTCCAGCGTTCGGGCCGGGGCATCCGCGCCATCAGATCCACGCTGAACCCGTGTTCAAGCGGCGCCGTCGCGCGGGGCAGAGGTAGCTCGGAGTCGTCGGGTTCGTTGAGATCGCCAAGGATCAGCCAGAGCGCTTCGGCCGGATTGTCGAAGTGCTGCTCGATCAGCGCCCGCGTCGCCAGCGCCTCGAGGTGCCGGGTGCGCCAGGCGGCGGCCTCGTCGGGGTAGGGCGATTTGAAATGCGTGATGAACAGCGTCAGCGCGCCCACTTCGACCATCAGGCAATCGCGCCGGAAGATCGGCATCTCGGGATCGACGCCCTCGGGCAGCTCCAGCCCCAGATCGCCCGGCGTCAGCGCGGCGTGACTGCGCACCGCTCCCAGCTTCCGGCGCGACAGCACCGCCAAATCGAGCCCGCGCCCGTCATTGCCCGGCAGGCAGACCCGCTCGGGGTAAGGCCGCGTGCCGGCGGGCAGCAGGTAGCGCGCGTGGAAGTGCTCCAGGGTCGCGAGGTCGAACACCTCTTGCAGCGCGACCAGATCGGCGTCGATCCCGGCGAGCAGATCGGCCGTCAACCTCCGGTCGATCGGATCGAGGCGCGGATCCTCGGGGTCGTCGCTGTCCCAAGCCCCATGCAGCCGCCCTAGCTCCCGGTTCGGTAGCAGGCGCATGTTTTGGGTGTTGAGGCTCGCGATCCGCATCTTGGCGTCAGCATCGCATGGGCGAGGCGGTTTGGAACAGCGCGAATGCGTCCGTTGATCCTCCCCCAATGAAGTTGATCCTCCCCCAATGAAGTGGTCCGCCGTTATCTTTAGGGAAACGGAGGATCAGCATGGCTACGAAGCGACACAAGCGAGAAGAGATTGCCACGAAGCTGCGGTGATCACGGGGGCAACGCCTTGCAAGAGCTTGAGCGCGAGGCAGCGGGGCGCATCTTCGACACGCAGGTCGCTCGGATCGGTGAACATCGCCCGAACCGCGCTTCGGATCTTCTCCGGCGATGCGGACAGCGCAATGGCATTATCACCGGGTTTCGACATTTTGGCCTTGCCGTCGACACCGGGCAACCGGCCTGACTTGGGGATGATTGCCCTAGACTCGGCCAGCACGGTGCAACCTGTCATTTGCGTTGATGCGCCGCACCTTCTCGGGATCATGGGCGTTGTCGGTTAACGCGTGCCAAATGGCCCTTCCCACATTTGTCGCGCGAGATTAGCTGCTGGATGAGTGTTGGCGGGGCGTTTTTGCGTGCTTTTGTTTCTGCCCCATTTGGGCCAAATGCTGTTTGTAAGATTCACAAAAAGCTCTAACTATTGCGCTCGTTCAGAAAACCCAATCTGCATTGGACCGATTAAGTGAATTCGCAAGACGCTTTGATGCCGGGAGCACGCGGCGCCGAGGACCAAACTACTCCTGACGCTGGCTACAAGGCCTTGATGGAGTTGATCGATGACGGGTTCTGCGTCATCCAGTTCATCGACGGTCCCAGAGGCCCACTCAGCGACTACGTCCATATCGAAGCCAATTCCGGTTACGAGAGGCATACCGGGATTGACGGCATTGTCGGCAAGACCGTTTTCGATGTCGCTCCGCAAGATGGGGACGAGTGGGTGAAAATCTACGGCGAAGTGCTCAGTACCGGGGAGCCTCTGAGGTTCGAGCGCGAATTCGTTGAGGTCGGGCGGCACATCGAGGTCTCTGCGAGGCGGGTGGAGCCCGCAAGCAAAGCTCAGGTCGCGGTTCTCTTTCGCGATATCACCGATCGCAAACAGAAGGAGCGCGAGCTACGCGAAAGCCAGCGGCGCGCGGAAAAGAACGCGCGTCACGTCGCGCGAGCGCTCTCGGCCGGGGCAATCCTGGGCACTTGGGTCTGGTATCTCGACAGCGAAACCTTCGACCTCGATGACGACTTTTCCCGCAGCATGGGGCTCGACCCCGCGCGGGCTGTCGAAGGCCTGACCATCGAGCAGATTGTCGTAAACGTGCACGAGGACGACAAGCCGGGTCTGATGGCGGCGATCGACCGCGCGACGCAGCAGACGTCGCCTTACGCGCATCAGTTCCGTGTTCGGCGGGCCGACGGGCGCTATCACTGGGTCGAAGCCAACGGCCGGATGGAATCGCAAACACCGCGCATTTTCGCAGGCGTTCTGATGGATCTCGATGATCGGCGCGCCATTCTCGAGGAGCGCGACAAGGCGGCCGCGGCGCTGTCTCAGCTGAATGAGACTCTGGAGCAGCGGGTCGAAGAGCAGACCGCGAAACTGATGCAGCAGGAGGAGAAACTCCGGCAGGCCCAGAAAATGGAGGCCGTGGGGCAATTGACCGGCGGTCTCGCTCACGACTTCAACAATCTCCTCACCGCGATTTCGGGATCCCTCGAATTCGTCGCGAAGCGCCTTGAAGACGGGCGTCCCGAGGAAATCCTGCGGTATCTGGAAGCCGCGCGATCGTCGACCGAACGTGCCGCAGGCGTCACCCAGCGCTTGCTTTCCTTCTCGCGTCAGCAGTCGCTCATGCCCAAGCCCACCGACGTTCCCCAGCTGGTGCACGGTATGGAGGACCTGTTGCGGCACACGATCGGGCCGCACATCTTGATCAGAACGGAGCACAGCGCAGCGCCTTGGCCCGCGATGGTCGATCCGAACCAGCTCGAGAGTGCGCTGCTAAATCTTTGCATCAATTCGCGCGATGCCATGCCCGACGGTGGCACGATCACGATCAGCACGGCCAACGAAGTCATACAAGATGGACATTCGGAGCTTCAGCCCGGTAACTACCTGCGCCTTTCCGTGCGTGACACCGGAACGGGGATGTCCGCAGAAGAGATATCGAAAGCGTTCGATCCTTATTTTACCACCAAGCCCAGCGGTAAAGGCACCGGCTTGGGCCTCTCGATGGTCTATGGGTTTGCGCGGCAAAGCGGCGGATGCGCTACGATCGAAGCCGATTGCGGTGTGGGAACGACAGTGAACATCTTTCTGCCGCGCTCTACGGCGGCGATCGAGTTCCCCACTGCGCAGCGTCCGGTGGCAGAGGCTCCGGCCGCGAGCGCCGATCACTCGATCCTCGTGGTCGATGACGAAGTCATCGTGCGCTTCGTCGTGGTGGAGGCCTTGGAAGAGGCAGGGTTCACTGTCTACGAAGCCGGGAACGCGGCTGACGGCCTCGCGTTGCTGCACGAACAGCCGGGGGTGTCGGTTCTGCTGACGGATATCGGCTTGCCCGGCGGGATGACGGGTCGTGAACTCGCATCCCGGGCAAAAGAGTCCCGCGAAGACCTGAAAATCATATTCATGACCGGATATGACGAAGAGGCCGCGACAGGGCCGGCTCAGGTCGACGCCGAAGTCCTTTTGAAACCGTTTGATTTCGACGAGATGGTGCATCGCGTGAAGAGGCTCTCTGGGCTCAGCTGAGTGATGCGGTTCGTCACGAACGGTGTTCGGCGCATTCGCTTTTGCGATTTCGAGTGACAGGGACGTCGGTTCCATTGACCGGTTTGCAAGATCGCAGTGCCCGTGGACGTCGACGATCAGGGGCTTGTCCTCGGGGCAAGATTGAAGACCATGCGTTGACTTTGCCGCAGCTAATTGGCTTACCTGTTTTATTCATAAGAACGGGAGTTCCTGCACATGCCGCAGACAGCGACGGCAAATATCCTGACCATACTCGAAACTGATTTCTCAGGTGTCGTCGAGGAGTGGCTTGGCACTCAGGTGAAAGAGGGCGTGAAACGCTCTGACCTGTTCTCCGACTCCGAGAGTCGTGCGCAGAACCAGGAACTTCTGAAAGCCTTCACCAAGGGTATCCGTGCCGGCGTCGTAAACCAAGAGTTCAGCCTGGACGACGACGAGTGGGAAGACCTGCGTGCCGTCCTCGCAGACGTCAGCAAGGAGCGCGTCGGCCGTGGCGTCACGCCGACCGAGATGGCGACATTCGTGCTCGCCCTCAAAGCTCCGCTGTTCAAGCGGCTCGAGGCGATGACGGATGTCGAAAGCGGGAAGCTTATCAGCGACGTGCTGATGGTGACCCGTCTCGTCGATGCTTTCGCGATTTACACCAACGAGATCTTCATCGGCGAGCGCGACCAGATCATAGAGCGCCAACGTCAGGAAATGCTCGAGCTGTCGACCCCGGTGGTCGAACTCTGGGACCGGGTCCTCACGCTGCCGCTGATCGGCACTCTGGATTCCGCCCGGGCGCAGGAGGTCATGGAGAACCTGTTGCAGACCATTCTCGAGCGGCAGGCCGAGGTGGTGATCATGGACATTACCGGTGTCGGCACGGTCGACACGCAGGTAGCGCAGCACCTTTTGCGGGCCGCGGCCGCCGTGCGCCTGATGGGCGCGGAATGCATCATCAGCGGCATCAGCCCGATGATCGCGCAGACCATGGTGCAGCTCGGCATCGACGTGGGCACCGTGTCCACCCGGTCCAGCATCCGCACGGCCCTGGCCGATGCATTGCAGAAGGTCGGCTACGTCATCAAAACCAGCGAGGTCTCCTGACGTGTCGGGTGTGACGTCCATAAACCTGGTCGAGAACGCGCTTCTGGTCTCCATTCAGGACGACGTCACCGATACGGAAATCGTGGAACTGCAGGACACGCTCTCCAACCGGATCGCCAAGGAGAACGTCAAGGGCGTGATCCTCGACATCAGTTCGCTGGAGATCGTCGATACCTTCGTCGGGCGCGTCATTGCCCAGCTCGCTGGCATTTCCAAGCTGCTGGCCGCGGAAACCTACGTTGTCGGGATGCGTCCAGCGGTTGCGGTGACCTTGGTCGAACTGGGGATGTATCTGCCCGAGACCCGCACGGCGCTCAGCCTGACCCATGCACTCACTCAGTTGCGGCGTGCCTGATCCAAACGAAACATCCAGCAGACCAGCCGTCGCGGAGATAACGCTTGCGACCAGCCGCGATGTGGTCGCTGCGCGTCAGGCCGTCGCTCGAATTCTCAAGGAGCGCGGGCTGTCGGCGGTGCGGATCACCCGTTTTGCGACGGCTGTGAGCGAAATCACTCGCAACGCAATCGTGCACGGAGGCGGCGGCAAGATTTCAATTTATCTCGACGACCGTTCCGAGTATCTGCGCGTCGAATGCCGCGACGAGGGGCCGGGAATCGAAAACGTAACGCTGGCCATGTCCGACGGTTACACGACCGCCGGAGGCCTCGGCAGAGGGCTCGGCGGCGCCAAGCGCCTTTCACACGGGTTCGAGGTCCGCTCTGCCCCCGGCAAGGGCACAACCGTTTCCATGAGCGTGAAGCTATGAACCAGTGGGTGGAAATTGATGATCGCAGTGCCGTGGCAGTCGTTCGGCGGCTCGCGCGGCGCCATGGGGTCGCGATCGGTCTTCCCGAGACACGCGTCGGCGAACTCGCGATCGTGGCTACGGAGGCCGCGACCAACATGCTGCGCTACGCAGAGCGCGGGCGAGCCCTGATCGAACTTGTGCGCCAGCCCGGTGCCGACGTCATCAACATGATCTTCACGGATCGAGGGCCGGGGATCTCGGATATCGACCGGATGTTCCAAGATGGCGAAAGCTCGACTGACTCCGCCGGTCTCGGGCTCGGGGCGATCGTGCGCCTCTCGGATACGTTCGACATTTTCAGTTCGCCCGACACCGGAACGACGATCGTATGCACCTTCGGCGGGAAAAGCGGCGGTGCTGATTGCGGCGTCGAAGCGGTGGGGCTGCGTGTTTGCCACCCGAACGAAGACACCTGCGGCGACGACTTTCAGATCCGGCAGACCCCGCGGGCGACCGATGTGTTGCTCTGCGACGGCCTTGGGCATGGCCCCGCCGCCGCCGAAGCCGCCAGCGAGGTGATCGCAGCTGCAGGCGCCGCGGGCGGGCTTTCGTCGGAGCCAGGTAAGCTGATGCGCCAGATTACCGAGCGGCTGGTCGGTCGACGCGGGGCGGTGGTAGCTCTGATGCATGTCGCACAGCCGCAGATGGAGCTACGTTACGCGGCGCTTGGCAATATCTCGACCTTGCTGATCGGCGCGAAAGGTATCAGGCGGCTGGCGGTACGAGACGGTCGCATCGGTGGCGCGGCGACTCATGGCTACGAGGAAGCCGTGCAGCTGGAGGCGGGGGACATGGTGATCCTGCATAGCGACGGTTTGAAAACCTTGCGGGAGGCGCATTTTCCGCCCGGATTGCTGAAGAAAAGCCCGCTGTTGATCGCCGGATTTCTTCTGGATCGCGCGTTCCGCGGGCGCGATGATGCGAGCATCGTCGTCATGCGCATAAACCGGGGAGGCGACCAGTTACCATGGCAAAACTCACCACCGTGACCCTTGAGAAGAGCGCCGACGTGGCCCGGCTGCGCGATGTCGCCATGACGCTCACCAACGTCCTGCAATTCGGCGCGTTCGAGCGCACACGGGCCGTCACCGCCGTCGTCGAACTCGGTCGCAATGCAATCGAACATGGGCAGAAGGGACGCGCGACCTTCTCGCTCACCGAGGTGGAAGGCAAACCGGCACTCGGGCTTCTCGTGACCGACCAGGGGCGCGGCATCCCGAAGGAGAAACTTCAGCCGGATGGGGCGCCGTCCTCCTCGACGGGGATGGGGCTGGGGCTTCGCGGTGTGCAGCGCATCGCAACGCGTTTCGATGTCGAGACCGGTCACGAAGGAACTCGGATCGAGGCGGTTTTCCGCTCGTCGGCAAATCTGTCGGCGGATGCCCGGCTCATCGATCAGGCGACAGAAGCGCTAAACGATCTCAGCATGAAGGACCCGACAGCGGCCCTCAGCGAACAGAACCGCGAACTCTCGGAGGGGATCACCGAACGCGACCTGCTGATGCAGGAGTTACACCACCGGACCGGCAATAACCTCGCGCTCATCGCCGCGCTCATTCGTATGAGCAAGTCGCGGGCCCAACAACCGGAGACCCAGCAGGTTCTGACCGAACTCGAAGTCCGTGTCGGGGCGCTCTCCAAGGCCCACGAATTGATGCAGCGCGGGAAGGAGACCGGAAAGGTGGATCTCGCGCAGATGGCTGCCGAAGTCGCGAGAACTTCGGAGCGTGCGTTCAGCGGCGAAAGCCTCGACGCCAATATCGAGGTGACCTGCGCAGAGCTGATGCTCGACAGCAAGCTCGCCATCGACATTGGGCTCATCATCGGAGAGCTCATCACCAATGCGTTCAAATATGCCTTTACCGGCAGGGAGAGCGGAACCATTCGCGTCGACGTCTCCGGCGACCTGCAAAGCGGGATCGCCTTGGTCGTCTCTGACAACGGCATCGGCTTGCCGTCGGATGCGGAGCGCCCGGAACGGTCGAATTCACTCGGCTGGCGCCTGATCCGGACCCTGACGTTCCAGCATGATGCGACGCTGACCGTGGACGGCTCCGACGGGCTGCGCGTCTGTATCAAGTTTCCGGCACAAAGCTAAATTTCGGCTCTGATCGTCTTCAGGAATACGCCTGCTTCCCGATGATCAGGATCGTGCGACGATTTCAAGCAAGATGCCGTCGCGCAGATCACGGAGAGGGTCTACCCGGTCAGAGAGGTGGCCGAGCGCTTGGGTGTGAGCCAATGCTCCCTCTGCTCCTGGAAGAAGAAGTTCTCGAAAGCGTCGGCTAGCGACACGGAGACGGATGCCGAGATCTGTCGGCTGAAGAAGGAACTGGCACGGGTCTCGGAGGAGCGCGACATCTTAAAAATGGTCCCCGCTTATTTCGCCTGGAATGCAAAGTGAGATACGCGTTCGCGGCCGAGCATCGCGGGCAGTTCGTCGTCAGAGCCATGTGCCGCGGCCTTCGTCGGTCCGTGCCGCGTTTGTGCGTTTGGGACGCCGGAAAAAAGAAAGCCCAGAGCGAACTCTGGGCTTTTCTCTTTGAAATCAGTCTCTTGCGAGAGATTTGGCTCCGGCGGTAGGGAACGGAGCTATCTTGGCTTCAGTCTTAAGCTGTTGAAGTCGTTAAGGCTTTTCTGCGTAGTTCCGTGGTTGTTGCCACAGTCGGATGTCCCGAGGATAGGTGTTCGAATTCGACGCGGCAAGGCATTTTCGGTAGTCCGCTCACGCTAACAAGCCGATAAATCGCTCGGCTTAACAGAAGGATTGGCCTAACCGTGTTCACTAAGTGTTCTTAGCTCATCTTGAGGCTCGAAATTACACTAGGGGCGGAAAGTGTGAATCCGCTGCAAGTGCTCGGCCTGCGCCTCGGAAGCGCGAAAGCGGCCATTCAGAGACCGAATGCCCCATCCTCCCGTGCTGTGCCGTCCACCAAGGGCAGCAATGCGCAGGGAGTGGACGCCTGAGTGGTAAAGTCAGATGATCGCATGGTAGGCGTTGGTGAAATATATTTAAGAACAAGGGAAAACACGATGCCGGAAGGCTTTGCTGAATTCGGTTTTCTGATGAAACCACTGTCTATTTCGACGGGCGAAATACATGTCGAGATTTTGGATGGCATGTCGGAGATAGTACAATCAATCCGCAATTCGGAACGGGTTCACAAAGACTGGTATTATGCGCCGCCTTCGGGCAGCCGGAACATGTTCAGTGGTGAAATTTTGGAACACCCCTATCCAAGTCGCGTTTTTTCTTTGCCGTTCACCCACCGACTTCGTCATGCATCCGATGACAACCGTGCCCATCTCGATTTTCTGATCTGGTGCCTTGGCTTCTTTGAGGGAACGCGCCTGACGACATTCGAGGCAGGCTATCTCGATGCGACGCCGATCGTGGCGGGAAAGCTGACTGACTTCATTCTGACGGGCGGGACGCAGCCAGAGGATGCGCTTGAGCTAGCAGAACGCTATTGGACGGGTCATGTCGCAAAACCGAGGCAGATCAAACGGATGATCGGCATCATCCACTGTCTGTTCCTGGCTCAAAATCCTAACCATATGCCGTTTGAGAAATTCTCCTATCTCTATATGGCGCTTGATGCTTGTTATAAAGCGGCCAGCGAGATGTGCGCCGCCCCGAACAGGTTGAGCCATGCCAAGCGTATCGAGTGGACCTGCCAGCAATTCGACATGCCGGTGCCGGAGTGGGCCACCAACCTGTCGCAGAGCACCACAGAAATATCAGCAGTGCGGAATGATGCCATCCATGAGGCGCTTTTCTTCGACGAACCGCTCGGGTTCGTCACCTATGGCGGAAGTTCTGGGTCAGCGGTTGGACGCAATGTTCCATTGGAGATGGAGGCGCTGACCTGCCGGTTGATCGTTGCGCTACTGGGAATGCCCGAGGCGGACTATGTGCGCTCTCCAGTGAATACCAGACAGCGTCACGGCCTTTGCCTCAGGTAAGGCGTTCAAAAACGCGGGGCTATTAATAACGCTTCGTTGTCGCCCATTCGTAAGCGGCGGCTGCATCCCACCTCAGGTTCAGCTTGACGGCTTGAAGTTCCACGGGAGAAGTTCGTCGATGCGGCCTTGCGGATGGCCGGCGGCGATGGCCTCGAGGGTGGTCTTGAGATAGGCGAAGGGCTCGACGCCGTTGATCTTTGCGGTCTCGATGAGCGACGCGATGCGTCCCCAAGCGCGCCCGCCTTCGTCATGTCCGGCGAACAATGCGTTCTTCCTGTTCAGAGCGATGGGCCGGATCAGGTTCTCCACGCTGTTGGAGTCGATCTCCACCCGCCCATCGTGCAGGAAGGTCTGGAGCCCGTCCCAGTGCCGGTGGATGTAAGCGAGCTTCTCGCCCAGACGCGACTTGGCGGAGACACGCAGACGTTGCTGTTTTAGCCATTCACCGAACTCGACCACGAGGGGCGCTGTGCGCGCCTGCCGGGCCGAGAGCCGCTGTCCCGGCGCCGTGCCGCGAATGTCGGCCTCGATCTTGTAGAACTCGGCGATGCGGCGCAGCCCCTCGGCGGCGATCTCGGAGCCGTCGCGGTCGAAGACCTCCTTCAGCTTGCGCCGGGCGTGGGCCCAGCAATGCGCCACGCGGATCGGGTTGCCACCCTTGCGGGCGGGACGCGTCAAACGGTTGTAACCCTGGTAGCCATCGAGCTGCAGGATGCCGTCGAAGCCGTGCAAAATCTTCTCCGCGTTCTCCCCGGCGCGGCCGGGCGCGTAGAAGAAGACCACGCCCGGTGGATCATCTCCGCCCCATGACCGGTCGTCGCGGGCGAGCGCCCAGAGATATCCCGTCTTGGTCCTGCCGCGCCCCGGATCCAGCACCGGGGCGGTGGTCTCGTCCATGAAGAGCTTGGTCGACGTCTTCAGATGTTCGGCCAGCCGGTCGACCACCGGGCCGAGATGGAAGGCGGCGGTGCCGACCCAGTCGGCCAGCGTGCTGCGGTGGATCTCGATGCCCGATCGGGCAAGGATCCGGCTCTGCCGATACAAGGGCAAGTGGTCCGCGTATTTGCTGACCAGCACATGCGCGATGGCGCCCTCGGTCGGCAGGCCGCCGTCGATGAGATGCGCCGGGGCGCTCGCCTGGGTCACGCCATCGGTGCAGGCGCGGCAGGCGTATTTGGGGCGAACCGTGACGAGCACGCGCAGCTGGGCGGGCACGATGT